>NZ_LT629748.1:1993921-2658561 GCF_900105005.1 Halopseudomonas litoralis | reverse complement strand
ATGACTTCAGCAATCCGACCGCGGAAGCGATCTTCGAGCCGGATACGGCAACCCTGGCGAAGGATTCAGTCGAGCCGGTTGCGCCGGTCGAACCCGAGATGAATGTCATCGAGCCTGATGCAGCGGATGAACCTGCTGCTCCTGCTGCGCCAACCGCGAGCGATGATACCTCGGCCACCACGGCAGAGCTGCCGTCCGCAGCCGCACCGGAGGCCCAGGCAGCGGACGGCCAGGGCGGATTGGTGATGACGTTTTCAGACAACTGCTGGGTTCAGGTCAGTGTTCCCGGCGGCAGGGTGCTGCACAGCGGCCAGATGCAACAGGGTCAGACCCTGAACATTGCGCAGCAGGGGCCGCTGGATCTGGTGATCGGTGCTTCCGCCGCCGTAGCGAAGATTGAATACAACGGGCAGCCAGTGGAGCTCAGGGTCAACAGCCAGTCGGGTGTTGCACGGCTTCGTCTGGGTCAATAGTGGCAACAGGCCCCAAGAGGTAACGCAATGCATCAGCAATCTCCAGTCAAACGCAGAAAATCCCGCCAGATACGTGTGGGTTCGGTCCTGGTGGGTGGTGATGCGCCGATTTCGGTGCAGAGCATGACCAATACCGAAACCTGCGATGTCGCGGCAACGGTCGGGCAGATCCGCCAGCTGGAAGCAGTGGGCGCGGATATCGTCCGCGTCTCGGTACCGAGCATGGAAGCCGCCGAGGCCTTCGGCGAAATCCGCAAGCAGGTGAACATGCCCCTGGTGGCGGATATCCATTTCGACTACAAGATTGCCCTGCGCGTGGCCGAGCTGGGCGTCGATTGTCTGCGTATCAACCCCGGCAACATCGGTCGTGAGGACAGGGTCCGCGCGGTGGTGGATGCCGCTCGCCATCATGGCATTCCGATCCGTATCGGCGTCAACGCCGGTTCGCTGGAAAAGGATCTGCAGAAGAAGTACGGCGAGCCGACACCCGAAGCGCTGCTGGAGTCGGCCCTGCGTCACGTCGATCATTTCGACAAGCTGGACTTCCAGGACTTCAAGGTCAGCGTAAAAGCCTCCGACGTGTTCATGGCCGTCGGCGCCTATCGTCTGCTGGCTGCGCAGATTGAACAGCCATTGCACCTGGGGATTACCGAAGCAGGTGGCTTGCGCTCGGGCACAGTGAAGTCCTCGGTCGGCCTGGGCATGTTGCTGGCTGAAGGCATCGGCGACACCATCCGCATTTCCCTGGCCGCCGATCCGGTCCAGGAAATCAAAGTGGGTTTCGATATCCTCAAATCCCTGCGCCTGCGCTCCCGTGGCATCAATTTCATTGCCTGCCCGAGCTGCTCGCGGCAGAATTTCGACGTGGTCAAGACCATGAACGAACTGGAAGAGCGCCTGGACGATGTTCTGGTGCCGCTGGACGTGGCAGTGATCGGTTGTGTGGTCAATGGTCCGGGTGAGGCCAAGGAGGCTGATATCGGCCTGGCCGGTGGCTCACCGAATAACCTGGTCTATGTTGATGGCGCTCCGAGCCAGAAAATCACCAACGAAGGCATGGTAGACCGCCTGGAAAAAATGATTCGCGAAAAAGTCGCCGCCAAACAGGCGCTGGACGACAACACCATCGTCCGCGGATAAGCGGCAGATAAGGGAAAGACGATTTTGAAGAACCTGCAAGCCGTGCGCGGCATGAATGACATCCTGCCCGCCGACAGTGCGCTGTGGCAATACCTGGAAAGCACCGTGGCCAGCGTCCTGGCCGGCTACGGTTATCAGCAGATCCGTCTGCCGATCGTCGAGCCTACCGAGCTGTTCAAGCGCTCCATCGGCGAAGTCACCGACATCGTCGAAAAGGAAATGTATACCTTCGCAGACCGTAACGGTGACTCCCTGACCTTGCGCCCCGAGGGGACGGCCGGTTGCGTGCGCGCCATGCTCGAGCATGGCCTGCTGGGTGGTGGCGTCAGCCACAAGGTCTGGTACACCGGGCCGATGTTCCGCCACGAGCGACCGCAGAAGGGGCGTTATCGCCAGTTCCATCAGGTGGGCGTGGAAACCTTCAACCTGACTGGCCCGGATATCGATGCTGAACTCATCATTCTCAGCTGGCGCCTGTGGCAGCAGCTGGGGCTGGATGAAGCAGTCACTCTCGAACTCAACAGTCTCGGCTCCAGCGCCGACCGGGCCCGCTATCGGGACGATCTGGTGGCCTATCTGCGCGAGCGCTTCGAGCAGTTGGACGAAGACAGTCAACGCCGGCTGGACAGCAACCCGCTGCGCGTTCTTGATAGCAAAAACCCTGACACCCAGGCGCTGCTGGCCGACGCGCCGGCACTCGCAGATTACCTGAACGACGAGGCCCGGGCCCATTTCGACGGTCTGAAAGCCGTGCTGGATGTCGCCGGTATTCCTTATGTGATCAATCCGCGACTTGTGCGCGGGCTGGACTATTACGGGCTGACGGTGTTCGAATGGGTAACCGACAAGCTTGGCGCCCAGGGCACTGTATGTGCCGGCGGTCGTTATGACGGGCTGGTCGAGCAATTGGGCGGCAAGCCTGCCCCGGCGGTCGGCTTTGCCATGGGTATGGAGCGTCTGTTGCTGCTGATCGAAACCCTCGGCAAAGTACCCGCCGAACTGTCCCGGCAGGTTGATGTCTATCTGGTCGCCCTGGGTACGGGAACGCAACAGGCGGCCATCCGTCTGGCTGAACAGTTGCGGGATGCCTTGCCCGGAATACGTCTGGTAGTGCATTGTGGCGGCGGCAGTTTCAAGAGCCAGTTCAAGAAAGCCGACAAATCCGGCGCGTTGTGTGCATTGATTCTCGGTGAAGAGGAAGCCGCAGCGGGGCAGGTTGGTCTCAAACCCCTGCGCGGGGAGGGCGAGCAACTGAACCTTGCCTGGGATGCAGTACCTGAGCAGCTGCGCAAGGTGCTGCTGTAAGTTCCGTAACAACGAACCAATTGATTGGGTGCGGTATAAGGAGAGCAGGGTGAGTTACCAGACAGAAGACGAACAGGTAGAAAAGATCAAGGAAGTCTGGCACCGCCATGGTGTGCCCGTGCTTACCGGCGTGGTATTGGCATTGGCCGGTGTGTTTGGCTGGAATGGCTGGACCAACTACCAGGAAACCAAGGCCGCCAACGCGTCTGCCGTATACCAGAATATGCTTGAAAGCGTGTTGCAGGATGACAGCGAAGCGGGCCGCACGCGTGGCGCCGAATTGGCTGAAACCCTGCGCAAGGATTATCCGGGTACCCGGTACGCCAGTTTCGCTGCGCTGATGCAGGCGCGCCTGGCAGTGGAAGCCGAAGACTTTGCTGCAGCGGAAACCTTGCTGCGCGATGTTGCCGATGATGGCAGCGACAAGGCCCTGCAGGAAGTTGCCCGCCAGCGCCTTGCGCGGGTACTGGCGCAGCTGGAGCGTGCCGAAGAGGGGCTCGAGCTGTTCAGCGCGCCCATATCCGGCGAGCTGCTGGCCGGTCGTGAGGAAGTGCGCGGCGATCTGCTGCTGACTCTGGGACGAGTGGAAGATGCTCGTCTGGCTTATCAGGCTGCGCTCGACGCCACCGGTGACCCGCGCGCGCGTCCGCAGCTGCAACTTAAACTGGACGACCTGGCGGAGGAAGCCTCTTGAAGCTGATGTCCCGAACTCTGGTTGCGGGGCTTGCTGCCCTGCTACTGGCCGGCTGCAGTGGTTCCGGCAAGAAGGAACTGCCACCGGCAGAATTGGAAAAATTCGATGCCGAAGTACAGCTTGATCGCAGCTGGAAACGCAATATCGGCGTCGGCCAGGGCGAGCTGTTCAATAAGCTGAAGCCGACGGTCGACGGGCTGACCCTGTATGCTGCCGATGCCAAGGGCCGCGTGGTGGCGATGGATCGTGATACCGGCTCGGTCAACTGGCAGGTCAAGCTCAAGGAGCCGCTGTCCGGTGCTGTCGGCGCCGGCGGCGGACGTGTCATGCTGGGTACGCTGAACGGCAGCGTGATTGTCCTTGATGAAAACGATGGCAGTGAGCTGTGGCGTGCACAGGTATCCAGCGAAGTGCTGGCAGCCCCGCAGACCAACGGCGACGTGGTGGTAGTGCAGACCCAGGACGACAAACTGGTGGCACTGGATATCGGTACCGGCGAGCAGCGTTGGATCTATGAATCCAGCTTGCCGGTACTGACCGTGCGAGGGCACAGTGCACCTGTGGTCTCCCTGCATCGCGTGTATGCCGGTCTGGCCAGCGGCCGCGTGGTAGCACTGGATGCCCAGAATGGCATCCCACTGTGGGAGCAGCGAATTGCCCAGCCTCAGGGGCGTTCGGAACTGGAACGCATGGTGGATATCGACGGCGAGCTGCTGCTGAATGACCAGACACTGTATGCCGCTACCTATCAGGGCAACCTAGTTGCTCTGGACAGTGAAACCGGCAACATTCGTTGGCAACGTCCCACATCCAGCCATGCCGGTCCGGCTGCGGGTTTTGGCAGCGTATATCTGAGCCAGGCTGGCGGCACGCTTGAAGCCTATGACCAGAGCCGCGCGACCCCGCTGTGGACCAACGACAGTCTGCAGCGCCGCCAGCTCACCGGCCCGGTTGCATTCAGCAGTTACGTGGCCGTAGCTGACTTCGAAGGCTACGTGCACCTGCTGGCACAGACCGACGGTCGCCTGGTCGGCCGTGTGCGGGTCGACAGCAAAGGTGTTCGCGTCGCGCCGATCGTGCAGGGCGATACGTTGTATATATACGGTAACAGTGGTGATCTGGCGGCCTACCAGCTGCGCTGAAGCCGAAACAGGTTATACTTTCCCGGCCGCTGCCCACTGACGGAGCAGCGGCCTTTTTGTTTTTGTTTGGCGCCGATAAGGTGCGCGGAGTAATCATGGTTCCTGTCATTGCCCTGGTGGGCCGACCGAATGTCGGTAAATCCACACTGTTCAACCGTCTGACCAAAAGTCGTGACGCCATAGTCGCCGACGTGGCGGGGCTGACGCGCGATCGCCAATACGGCGAGGCGGTCTGGCAAGGGCAGCCTTATATTGTTGTTGATACCGGCGGTCTGACCGGTGACGAGCACGGCATCGACACCATCATGGCCGGCCAATCGCTGCAAGCCATCGAAGAAGCTGATGCGGTACTGTTTCTGGTGGACGCGCGTTCCGGCCGTACTGCCGGTGACGAGATGATCGCCGAGCATCTGCGTAAGCGCGACAAGCACGTTTTTCTGATTGCCAACAAGCTCGATGGCGCCGATCAGGATTCCATCATCGGCGAGTTCGCCGCCTTGGGTCTGGGTCAGCCGATTGGCATCGCGGCCGCTCATGGTCGCAACATCAACCCGATGCTGCAGGCGGTACTGGGCGAAGGCAATATCGAGACCGAAGAACGGGACGAGAACGGTGAAATTATCGAGCGCCTGCAGGTCGAGCCGATCGGCACCAAGATTGCGGTCATCGGCCGCCCCAACGTCGGCAAGTCCACGCTGGTCAACCGCATGCTGGGTGAAGACCGGGTGGTGGTATTCGACCAGGCCGGCACCACGCGGGACAGTATCTATATTCCCTACGAACGTCACGACAAGCCTTACACGCTGATCGATACCGCCGGTGTGCGGCGTCGCGGAAAGGTGTTCGAGGCGATCGAGAAGTTCTCGGTGATCAAGACCCTGCAGGCAATTCAGGATGCCAACGTGGTGATCTTCGTCGTCGATGCCCGTGACGGTATCGTCGAGCAGGATCTGCATTTGCTCGGCTTCGTGCTGGAAGCAGGGCGTGCGCTGGTGATTGCCATCAACAAGTGGGACGGCATGGATCAGAGCGAGAAGGAGTACGTCAAGACCGAGCTCCAGCGCCGTTTGATCTTCACCCAGTTCGCCGATCAGCACTTCATTTCCGCTCTGCATGGCAGTGGTGTCGGCTTGCTCTATAAGTCGGTGGATCAAGCCTTTGAAAGTGCCATGACCAAGATTCCGACCAAGCGCATGACCGAGATTCTCGAGGCCGCCGTGGCTGAGCATCAGCCGCCCATGGTCAATGGTCGGCGGATCAAGATGCGCTATGCTCACCTGGGTGGCTCCAACCCGCCGATTATCGTGATTCACGGTAATCAGCTGGACGCGGTGCCCCGTTCTTATACCCGCTATCTGGAGAATGTGTTCCGCAAGGTGCTGAAATTGGCAGGCACGCCGATTCGTGTGGAATACAAGAGTGGCGACAACCCCTATGCGGATCAGAAGAACAAGTTGTCCGAGCGCCAGGTAAACAAGAAGCGCCGCCTGATGAGTCATCACAAGAAAGCCGAGAAGAAGCGCCGGGACAAGCGCTGAGTCCGGTTGTCCTGCTCACAGCTCTGATGCTGCCATTACAGAGAACCCGCCGCCGGCGGGTTTTTTGTGTCTTTTTCGCAGCAGGGATGACTCGCCGCGACGATGTCCAGAGAACGGCCTGACCGAAGGCCTCTGCACTTATTAGTATGCAACCAGTTGCACACACGGCATGGGATTTGCTAATTTGCGACAGTGGATTGCAGGCCGACTTGTAACCGAGCGGATGGCCGCTTCATCTTGCCAAATAAAGGAAACAATCATGCAAGTACAACAACTATCCTCTGCAGCTCAGCATACCTTGGCCGCCTGGCATGAGATTCTCGAGCGTAACGCCATGGAAGAGCTGGACCCCTGGCTGGCAGATGACATCGTATTCCGCTCACCGGTAGCGCATACGCCTTATCCTGGCAAAGCCGCGATCAAGCTGGTTCTCAAAACCGTCAATACGGTATTCGAAAATTTCACCTATTACCGCAGTTTCGTCAGTGAAGACGGCAACAGCGTGGTGCTGGAATTCAGTGCCGAGGTCAATGGCAGACAGCTCAAGGGTATCGACATGTTGCGCTTTGATGCCCAAGGCAGGATCCTGGAGTTCGAGGTCATGGTTCGCCCGCTCAATGGGTTGCAGGCATTGGCTGAGGAGATGGGTAAGCGGATGGCGCCCTTTGCTGCGGTGCTCAAGGGTGGGGCCGCTCAGGACGGTTGATCGGCTGTTCAGCTGTTCAGTTGTGTCCTCCATTCATTTTCCATGTTTGATCTTCAGGAGTATTTTTATGGCTTTGCCCGCTATTCTCAAGGACTGTTTATCCATTCCGGTGGTCGGTTCGCCGCTGTTCATCATCTCCAACCCCGATCTGGTCATCGCCCAGTGCAAGGCCGGGGTGGTGGGTTCTTTCCCTTCCTTGAATGCCCGGCCCATCGAGGTTTTCGAGCAATGGTTGCAACGCATTACCAGCGAGTTGGCCGAATACAACGCGCAGCATCCCGACCAGCCGGCGGCGCCCTTTGCCGTCAACCAGATAGTGCACAAGTCCAATGATCGACTGGAGCAGGATCTGCAGTTATGCGTCAAATACAAGGTGCCGATCGTCATTACCTCGTTGGGCGCTCGCGAGGATGTGAACAATGCGGTGCACTCCTACGGCGGTATCGTATTGCATGACGTGATCAACAACTTCTATGCGAAGAAGGCGATTGAAAAGGGTGCCGACGGGCTCATCGCCGTAGCCGCTGGCGCAGGTGGTCATGCCGGTACGCTGTCGCCATTTGCACTGATCCATGAGATCCGCGAATGGTTCGACGGGCCGCTGCTCTTGTCCGGCGCCATCTCCAACGGTAATGCCATCCTTGCAGCGCAGGCGGCTGGGGCGGACCTGGCTTACGTGGGCTCGGCATTCATCGCTACCCATGAGGCCAATGCCGATGAAGCCTACAAGAACATGATCGTCGACAGTACCGCTTCGGATATCCTGTACTCCAACCTGTTTACCGGCGTTCACGGTAACTACCTGACCAAGAGCGTTATCAACGCTGGTCTGGATCCGGCAGCGTTGCCTGAATCCGATCCCTCAAAGATGAACTTTGGTTCCGGCGGCAGTACCAAGGCCAAGGCCTGGCGGGATATCTGGGGGGCGGGGCAGGGTGTCGGCGCGGTGAAGCAGGTCGTGTCCGCAGCAGATCTGATCAAGCGTCTGCAGAGCGAGTATCAGGCCGCGCGCGAGCGTCTCACGGCTTTGTAATCCGCTCAATACTCGCGTGGCCGGGTAGCCCCCGGCCTCGACTGATCACTCCATCAGCGGCAGGGTTTCCTTTGCCCAGGCCAGCCAGTTCTCTTCGGTCTTGATGCCCATGCGCAGCACTGCATGACGCAGCTTCTGCGCGTGATCCATATCGGCAGCCGGAAAATCGCGTTGCTCTATATCGCGGTACATCTGCAGGCGCGTCTTGTGCAGTGCTATCAAGCGATGCAGTTCCTGGCTGGCACCCAGTGGGCCGAGGACGGCTTCGGCGCGCAGTTTGATCAACAGCGCCTGGTCGCTTCGGCCTGGATCGCCAGGCTCTGCTATCCAGCGCGCTAGTTCCCGGCGGCCGGCTTCCAACACATGGTAGGTCTTTTTCCTGCGACTGGTGCCGGTGGCATCGTGCTCTGCCAGTAACCAGCCGGCGTCGGCCATGCGTGCCAATTCACGGTAGATCTGTTGGTGGGTTGCCTGCCAGAAATAGCCGATCGAATGATCAAAGCGGTTGGCCAGCTCATAGCCGGAGGAGGGTTTTTCCAGAAGGGAGGTGAGCAGCGCATGTTGGATTGACATGCGCTGATTCTATCCTGTCGTTGCTGGCGGGCAAAGCCGGCATGCTGCCGGCGCGGGTGAAGTGGTCAGGCGGCCTGGGCTTCGGCCTGACGCTTGGCCCGGTTCAGTGCGCTGAACAGCGCACGGAAGCTGGCGGTGGT
Organism: Halopseudomonas litoralis; assembly: GCF_900105005.1. Taxonomy (NCBI): domain Bacteria; kingdom Pseudomonadati; phylum Pseudomonadota; class Gammaproteobacteria; order Pseudomonadales; family Pseudomonadaceae; genus Halopseudomonas; species Halopseudomonas litoralis. Next base: position 2,649,817 of record NZ_LT629748.1, on the reverse strand, counting down.
CAGGTTCTCGTCAATCCCGATGCCATGCAGTGGTCGGCCATTGTCCAGGCGAATCTCGATGTAAGCCGCCGCCTTGGCATTACTGCCCGAGCCGATGGAGTGTTCATGGTAATTGATGATCTCCACCGCGACAGGCAGGGCTGCGGTCAGAGCCTCCAATGGGCCCTTGCCCATACCGCGCCAGTGCAGCGTATTGCCGGCATGGAGCACTTCGACATCCACCGCGCTGGTACCATTCTCCTCCTGCAGGCGATGGCGGACCAGAGCGTAGGGGCTGCTGGCCTGCAGGTATTCCTGTTGGAGCAACTGATGGATTTGCCCGGCGGTCATTTCCAGACCGAGTCGGTCGGTTTCCCGCTGCACCACCTGGCTGAATTCGATCTGCATGCGGCGCGGCAGGCTGATGCCGTATTCCTGTTCCAGCAGGAAGGCAATACCGCCCTTGCCGGATTGACTGTTGACGCGGATGACCGCCTCGTAGCTGCGGCCGATATCCGCGGGGTCGATAGGCAGGTAGGGTACTTCCCATACGCCATTCGGGACCTGCTGGGCAAAGCCCTTGCGAATCGCATCCTGGTGCGAGCCGGAGAAGGCAGTGTGTACCAGATCACCGGCATAGGGGTGGCGCGGGTGAACCGGCAATTGGTTGCAGTCCTCGACCACTTTGCGCACGGCATCTATGTCGGAGAAGTCCAGCTGCGGATCCACACCCTGGGTATAAAGGTTCAGTGCCAGCGTGACCAGGCAGACGTTGCCGGTGCGCTCGCCATTGCCGAACAGGCAGCCTTCAACACGATCGGCGCCAGCCATCACCGCCAGTTCCGACGCGGCTACGCCAGTGCCGCGGTCGTTGTGCGTATGCACGCTGATCAGCACGCTGTCACGCCGGTCGATATGGCGACCGAACCACTCGATCTGGTCGGCATAGTTGTTCGGCGTGGCACATTCGATGGTGGCCGGCAGGTTGAGGATCAGCTTGTTCTGCGGGGTTGGCTCGAACACGCTGACCACCGCGTTGCATAAGTCCACGGCAAAGTCGGTCTCGGTCGAACTGAACACCTCAGGGGAGTACTCGAAGCGCCACTGGGTTTCCGGTGCAGCCTCGGCCAGGCGCCGGATGGTCTTGCCCGCTGCCACGGCGATGGCCTTCACTCCAGCCTGATCCTGATCAAAGACGATCCGGCGGAAGGCCGGCGCGCAGGCATTGTAGTAATGCACGATGGCTTTTTTCGCGCCCTTGATGGACTCGAAAGTACGTTCGATCAGATCATCGCGGGCCTGGGTCAGCACCTGGATGGTGACATCGTCAGGAATATGGTCGCCTTCGATCAACTCGCGCACGAAGTCGAAATCGGTCTGCGAAGCGGATGGAAAGCCGACTTCGATTTCTTTCAGACCCACGGCGACCAGACATTTGAAAAAAAGTATTTTCTTTTCCGCATCCATCGGCTCGATCAGCGACTGGTTGCCATCGCGCAGGTCGGTGGACAGCCAGACGGGTGCCCGATCGATGATCTTGTCCGGCCAGGTGCGGTCGGGCAGGGTAATCGAAGTGAATGGACGGTATTTGCTGGACGGGTCGTTAAGCATGCTCATGGCGAAAATCCTGTTCTGTATTCTGGTGGCCGCAGGGGCCGACAATATCGGTCAGACGAGAGAGTAGGCGTCAGTGACGCAGTCGCTGGCTAACCAGGCAGAGACAGGTATGCTGTCGGAGGGTGATGAGTGTCTGAAGTGTTTTCATGCTTCGACTTTAGATATTTTGCGCTCCATGCGCAATATGCGGAAGAAAAAAGCAATATCTATGCGCATTCATGGTGGTTATTAGTATTTTATTGCTGTGCAATGTTGCTTTTCGGGGGTTGGCAGCAGAATACGGCGCGCCCAGACGGGCGCGCCGGTGAGACTATCCCAGCGAGCTGACGCCGGCTTCCGATTCCGCGTGGCGCGGCAGGTTTATCTGGCGCAGGTCATTGCCGCTTGGGTGTTGGAATACCCGCAGTCCGAATTCCGGCAGGATTGCCAGCAGGTGATCGAATATGTCCCCTTGGATACCTTCATATTCGGACCAGGCCACTGTGTTGGTGAAACAGTACAGCTGCATTGGCAGGCCATCAGCAGTCGGGCTGAGCTGACGGACCATCAGTGTCATATTCTGATGAATGCCTGAATGACTGCGCAGATAGCGATCCACATAGGCGCGGAAAGTGCCGATGTTGGTGATTCTGCGAGTGTTTACCGGCTCCTGCCCCTGTTGCTCCAGCTGCTTGTTCCACTCATCGATATCGGCTTGTTTATCGTTCAGGTAGTCATCCAGCAGGCGAAAGCGGTGCAGGTGTCGGCATTCATCATCGTCGAGAAAATGCACGCTCTGCTGATCAAGCATGATGCTACGCATTATCCGCCGCCCCCCGGACTCCTGCATGCCGCGCCAGTTCTTGAAAGGATCGCTGATCAGCCGCTTGGTGGGAATGGTGGTGATGGTCTTGTCCCAATTCTGCACCTTGACGGTGTGCAGCGAGATATCGATGACATCGCCATCAGCGCTCAGTGCGGGCATTTCCACCCAGTCGCCGACACGTACGATATCGTTGGAGCTGATCTGGACGCTGGCGACCAACGACAGCAGGGTGTCCTGGAAAATCAACATGAGCACGGCGGCCATGGCACCCAGACCCGAGAGCAGTATCAAGGGCGAGCGGTCGATCAGGGTGGCAATGATCAGAATGGTGGCAATCGAATAGACCACGATGTTGACCACTTGAATGTAACCCTTGATGGGCTTCATGCGAGCTTTCGGGCGGCGTTCGTAAACGGTGTTGACCAGAGTCAATGCGCTGGCAATGGCCAGCGCCACCGTGAGAATGATGAACGCGCCGCAGACGTTGCGCACTATGGTGACCAAGGTGTCTGACAGGCCGGGAATCAACCCGATACCGATAGACAGGATCAGCGCTGGGACGATATTGGCCAGCCGGGAAATGACATTGGAGTTATGCAATGCCTGATCATGGCCGACCGGGGTGGCACGCAGCAGGTGCATGAGTCCGCGAATCAGGATGCGCTTGACGATCCAGTTAGCGATCCAGGCGCCCAGTATCAATGCTGTGAGCGCTATCAGTGTATACAGCTGGGGATAATCCTCCAGCCAGTTGATGACATCGTTGTATTGCGATTCCATGGTGTTCCCGATGGTTAGTGACTTGACGCGCCGCTGGCGATGCGCGGCGCCATCCTAGCAAAGGCAGATTGCGATTGCTGTCCTCAATCCAGCAGCGATAGCGTATGCGGCTGGTCTTCCTCGACCCGCAGGGTCAGCCGGCCTTCGCTCAGTCGGGCCTGCAGACGCTGACCGGGACGGGTGTCGCCTTGCTTGCGGATGGCCATGCCGTGGTTGTCCAACAAAATACTATAACCACGACCCAGAGTCGCCAGCGGGCTGACGAGATGAAGTGTCTGCATGGCATTGGTCAGTCGCTGGCGATGCTGTTGCAGCTGCTGTCGCATGACGCGTGGCAAGCGCTGTTGCAGCTGTTCCAGGCGCTCGCCGAGAACCTGCAGGCGGCGACCGGGATGTTGATGCTGGAGACGCCCCTGCAACTGCTCCAGGAGGTGACGCTGGTGTTGCAGGCGGTGATTCAAGGCGCGCTGCATGCGCATTTCCAGTTCATCCAGGCGCTGAGCCTGCTGTGCCAGGCGTTCGCCGGGGTGGCGCAGGCGGCGGCGCAGATTGTCCAGGCGCAGACCGTCGCGAGCCAGCCGTACTTTCATGCACTGTTGCAATTGCCGATGGCTGCGCTGCAGTTGAGCCAGCATGGCCTGGGTATCCGGACTCAACAGTTCAGCGGCCGCCGAGGGTGTGGGTGCGCGCAGGTCGGCAACGAAGTCACTGATCGAGACGTCCGTCTCATGGCCCACAGCGCTGATAATCGGTGTCCGGCAGGCGGCAACGGCGCGAGCGACCATTTCCTCATTGAACGGCCAGAGATCCTCCAGGGAACCGCCGCCACGGGCCAGAATCAGCGCGTCGAAGCCCGCTAGGTCGGCGCGTTCCAGGGCGCGCACAATCTGCGGCGCCGCCTCGCGGCCCTGCACGGCGGTGGGGCTGATGACCAGTTCGATGAAGGGCGCACGCCGGCCAAATACGCTGATGATGTCCCTTACTGCAGCGCCGCTGGGGGAGGTGATCACACCAATACGAGTCGGGTGTGACGGCAGCGGGCGTTTGCGTTCTGCCGCAAACAGCCCTTCGCTCTGCAGTTTTGCCTTGAGCGCATCAAACGCCTGGCGTAGCGCGCCGTCTCCGGCGGGCTCGAGACTGTCGATGATCATCTGATAATCGCCCCGGCCTTCATACAGGCTCACCCGGCCCCGGGCCTGCACCAGCAGTCCGTCGCGCAGGTCGAGTCTTATGCGGGCGGCATTCTGTCGAAACAGCGCACAGCGCACCTGGGCACCGCTGTCCTTGAGCGTGAAGTACAAATGACCGGAGGAGGGGCGGGCCAGATTGGACAGTTCGCCCTCAACCCAGACCCGCGGGAAAACTTCTTCCAGCAGGCTGCGGGCCCGTGCGTTAAGCTGGCTGACGGTGAGCACGTCGCGCTCTGTGCTCAAGCGTTGGAAAATAGCGTCATCATTGTTCATGCGCGCATATTAACAGCTCATGGCCGGCAGAATAATTCATTGGCTCTTCGATGATTCCAATTGAGTACTGCTGACGGCATGGGTATAATGACGCGCTTCCATTTTTCCCGCTCGGGAGCCCCTGCTATGCTGCGTATTCGCCAAGAAGCCCTTACTTTCGATGATATCCTGCTGGTGCCCGGTTATTCCGAAGTGCTGCCCAAGGATGTCAGTCTGAGAACCCATCTGACTCGGGGGATCGAGCTGAGCATTCCCCTCATCTCGGCGGCCATGGATACCGTGACCGAAGCCCGTCTGGCCATTTCCATGGCTCAGGAAGGCGGCATCGGCATTATCCACAAGAACATGACCATCGAGCAGCAGGCCAATGAGGTACGCAAGGTCAAGAAATACGAGGCCGGCGTAGTCAAGGACCCGATCACCATTGACGCCGACGCGTCGGTGAACGAGCTGTTCGAGCTGACTCACCAGAACAACATTTCCGGTGTGCCGGTGCTGTACAACGGCGATCTGGTCGGTATTGTCACTTCCCGTGATATCCGCTTTGAAACCCGCATGGACGTCCGCGTGCGCGACGTGATGACGCCCAAGGAACGGCTGGTCACGGTCAAGGAAGGCTCCTCCACCAGCGAAGTGCGCAAACTGCTGCATAAACATCGCATCGAGCGCGTGCTGGTAGTGGATGACGCCTTCCGCCTCAAGGGCATGATGACCGTCAATGATATCGAGAAGGCCAAGGCCTATCCGTTGGCGAGCAAGGATGAGCAGGGGCGGCTGCGCGTAGGTGCTGCAGTAGGTACCGGCGCGGAAACCGAAGAACGCGTTACCGCTCTGGTCAAGGCCGGCGTCGACGTGATCATTGTGGATACCGCTCATGGCCACTCCAAAGGCGTGATTGATCGCGTCAGCTGGGTCAAGCAGGCCTACCCGCATATTCAGGTGATTGGCGGTAATATTGCCACCGGCGCTGCTGCCCTCGCGTTGGTTGCTGCCGGCGCTGATGCGGTCAAGGTCGGTATTGGCCCAGGCTCTATCTGTACCACCCGTATTGTCGCCGGCGTTGGTGTACCGCAGATTTCAGCGATTGGCGACGTTGCCGCTGCGCTGAAGGACACCGGTGTACCGCTGATTGCCGATGGCGGTATCCGCTTCTCCGGCGATCTGGCCAAAGCCATCGCTGCCGGCGCGTCCGTGGTGATGATGGGCTCCATGTTCGCCGGCACTGAGGAGTCACCTGGCGAGATCGAGCTGTTCCAGGGGCGCTCCTATAAGGCCTACCGCGGCATGGGTTCGCTGGGCGCCATGGCCAACGTTGGCGGTGGTTCCGCTGACCGCTACTTCCAGGATGCCGGTGCCGGTGCCGAGAAGCTGGTGCCTGAAGGTATCGAAGGCCGGGTAGCCTACAAGGGTGCGCTGGCAGCGATTCTGCATCAGCTGATGGGTGGTCTGCGCGCTTCCATGGGCTATACCGGCTGTGGCAGCATCGAAGAAATGCGCACCAAACCCGAATTCGTACGTATTACCGGCGCCGGTATGAGTGAGTCGCATGTGCATGATGTGCAGATCACCAAAGAGGCACCGAACTATCGGGTCGGTTGATCGACCCTCTCAACAGGCGCTGGGAGCTGGGAGTAGGGAGCTGGAAGTGATGACTTCTGGTTTCTGCTCCCAGCTTCCAGCTTTAGCTTCAGGCTTTTTCCGAAGGAAAGCTCATGTCTCATGACATTCATGCCCACCGTATCCTGATTCTGGATTTCGGCTCTCAATACACCCAGCTTATTGCCCGCCGTGTGCGTGAAATCGGCGTTTATTGCGAAATCCGCGCCTGGGATATGGAAGAAGCGGCCATCCGCGAGTTCGCAGCCAACGGCATTATCCTCGCCGGTGGTCCCGAGTCGGTCACTGAAAGCGGCAGCCCGCGTGCGCCGCAGGTCGTGTTTGAGCTGGGCGTGCCGGTACTGGGCATCTGCTACGGTATGCAAACCATGGCCGCCCAGTTGGGTGGTGCGGTTCAGGGCTCCGAAGAGCGCGAGTTCGGTTATGCTCGGGTCGATCTGGTCGACAAGAGCAGCATCTTTGATGGTATCGAGGATGCGGTGGCCGCTGACGGTACTTTGAGTCTGGACGTCTGGATGAGTCATGGCGACAAGGTCATCGAGCTGCCCAGCGGCTTCCGAACACTGGCCAGTACGCCGAGCTGCGCCATCGCAGCCATGGGTGATGACGCCCGCCGCTTCTACGGGGTGCAATTTCACCCCGAGGTGACGCACACCAAGCAGGGCCTGCGTATCCTGTCGCGCTTCATTCTTGAGCTCTGTGGCTGCGAAGCGCTGTGGACCCCCGCCAATATCGTTGAAGATGCCATCGCCACGGTACGCGCCCAGGTAGGCGATGCCAAGGTGCTGCTTGGGTTGTCCGGCGGCGTCGACTCCTCCGTGGTTGCCGCGCTGCTGCACCGCGCCATCGGCGACCAGCTGACCTGTGTGTTTGTCGACAACGGCCTGCTGCGCCTGAATGAAGGCGAGCAGGTCATGGCCATGTTTGCCGAGAACATGGGCGTCAAGGTGATCCGCGCCAACGCCCAGGACAAGTTCCTCTCGCGTTTGCTCGGTGTGACCGATCCCGAAGCCAAGCGCAAGGCGATCGGCCGTACCTTCATCGAAGTCTTCGATGAGGAAGCTACCAAGCTGCAGGACGTCAAGTTCCTTGCCCAGGGCACCATCTACCCTGATGTGATCGAGTCCGCCGGCACCAAGAACGGCAAGGCACATGTCATCAAGTCGCACCATAATGTCGGCGGTCTGCCGGATGACATGGCGCTCGAGCTGGTCGAACCGCTGCGTGAACTGTTCAAGGATGAAGTGCGCAAGATCGGTCTGGAGCTGGGCCTGCCCTATGACATGGTTTATCGTCACCCGTTCCCCGGTCCGGGCCTGGGCGTGCGTATTCTCGCCGAAGTACGCAAGGAATACGCCGACATCCTGCGCCGCGCCGACCATATCTTCATAGAGGAGCTGCGCAAGGCCGATCTGTACCACAAGACCAGCCAGGCCTTCGCCGTATTCTTGCCGATCAAGTCTGTCGGCGTGGTCGGTGATGCTCGCCGCTACGAATGGGTCATCGCCCTGCGCGCCGTGGAAACCATCGACTTCATGACCGCTCGCTGGGCGCACCTGCCTTATGAGTTTCTGGAGACGGTTTCCAACCGGATCATCAACGAGATAAGTGGTGTTTCGCGGGTGACATACGACATTTCCAGCAAGCCGCCGGCGACGATAGAGTGGGAATGATCCCGCGTCTGGCACGACCAGGCACCTGAAGGCATGAAATGCTCTGAAGTCCGCGTAATTGCGGGCTTTTTTGTGTTTTCGTCTGGCATGGTCTGGCAACAGAAGGAAGCAGCAAGCACCGTTTGAGCATGGCATTAAAGCTGGTACTATCGACTGACGATGCCATGATTGATGCCGATACCATGCTGCTTTCTCTTATGTGTTTATGGTATTGAATTTTACTAACTTGTTGTTTTATATAGAAAAAACACTATAAGTTTGACGTTTTTTCAGCATGGTATCGAAAACGAAGAAGGACAAGGTACATGCTGACCGATACCAAGCTGCGCAATCTCAAGCCCAGGGACAAGCTCTACAAGGTGAATGACCGGTATGGCCTGTATGTGGCCGTCACGGCTGCTGGTGCTGTCTCGTTCCGTTACAACTACTCGCTCAACGGACGGCAGGAGACCATCACCTTTGGCCGCTACGGCGTCGGTGGCATCACCCTGGCAGAAGCGCGAGAGCAGTTAGGTGACGCCAAGAAGATGGTTGCGGCGGGTAAGTCACCGGCCAAGGAGAAGGCTCGCGACAAGGCACGGGTGAAAGATGCAGAGACGTTTGGTGCCTGGGCGGAAAAATGGCTGCGTGGCTACCAGATGGCCGACTCCACCCGCGATATGCGTCGGTCTGTCTACGAACGCGAGCTGAAGCCGAAATTCAGTAATCAGAAACTGGTCGAGATCACCCACGAGGACTTGCGGGCGCTAACCGACGCCATCGTCGAGCGAGGTGCACCGGCCACCGCCGTTCATGTGCGTGAAATCGTGATGCAAGTGTTTCGCTGGGCGACTGAACGCGGGCAGAAGGTTGAGAATCCGGCAGATTTGGTGCGGCCAACGAGCATCGCTCGGTTCGAGCCGCGTGACCGCGCGTTGACGCCAGATGAAATTGGGTTGATGTACCAGTACATGGAGCGGGTTGGCACAAGCCCAACAAATCGTGCGGCAGCCAAGTTGCTGCTGTTGACGATGGTACGCAAGAGTGAGCTGACAAACGCAACCTGGAGTGAGATCAATTTCAGCGAAGCGCTCTGGACGGTTCCGAAGGAGCGGATGAAACGGCGTAATCCCCACCTGGTGTTTTTGTCCCAGCAGGCGCTGGATATTTTCATTGCCCTGAAAACCTTTGCTGGTGGTTCCGACTTTGTTTTGCCATCACGGTACGACTCGGATGCGCCGATGAGCGCTGCCACACTCAACCAGGTGCTGACCCTGACTTACAAAGCGGCGCAGAAAGATGGAAAGTCGCTTACCAAGTTCGGGCCACATGATTTGCGGCGTACAGCCAGCACGCTGTTGCATGAGGCAGGCTACAACACCGACTGGATTGAGAAGTGCCTGGCGCACGAGCAGAAGGGTGTCAGAGCCGTCTACAACAAGGCTGAATATCGTGATCAGCGGGCAGCGATGTTGCAGGATTGGGCAGATATGGTTGATGAATGGACTGGCGGAAATGCGCGCTGACTTTCTCTGAATTCAAAGGTGATCGATACATATCTTCGAACGTGGTCGAGGTGAATTTTCAACTACTGTTTTCGGCCAATAGCGATCAATGCGGATTGCACCAAGATGTCTCTAGCTGGTCGAGAAAGACTCGTAGGTGGTGTGGCTCCCGTTGGTGGGCTGGAAGGACAGCCGTAATGAAAATTTGCAGCTAGCCTCACGAATCTATTGATCGGCTGCCACATCAGCAGCACTAGATTAAGATAGTTCGTCGCCACTAATCCTAAGTCATGAATCTTAAGGTAACGGGAATGCATTCCACGCAACGAAGCGAAGCCGAAATTTTTGAAGAACTGAGGATACTAACGGCCCAACCTGGCTACGTTCATGCTGTGGCCAGTATTTGTTACCGCGACAACATCGTATCATTCCAAGGTGAGTACAAAGCTTCCGATCTTGAGTATCTGTTTGACCGAAAAAGACTCAATCGCAATGAAATAAGCACGTTGTTGGGGCTGATGATGCGTCAGCCTGTGGATCTAACAGAGCTCGATGAAGACACGCTGAGAGGTTATGTCTCCCGTACCGACGAATTACTAGGCGAGCTTCACGGAGCTATGACCGGCCTGGCAATCGGCGAATTGATGTCCCAGGCACAACAGGGCGTCGCCAATGACGATTTTTGGCAAGGCGCGATGATGAAGGAGCCAATTTTCTATGGCACCGAGTCAGCCTACAGCTTCCAGTACCGTGATTTTTTTGCAGAGAAGCATGCCCCTGATGATGAATGGCTAGAGAGTGTCATGGGGTTCAGCAGTGGCCAGGCTCTTCGAGTGGCAGGTGCGATGTGTTCGTTGATGGATGCGCGCGCGACCAACGGAAGAGGAACGGTCGGCGAAACCAAGGTAGGAGAAGTACCTGTAGGCCCAGTGCTTGAGCTCTTCGAGTTCACCGCGCAGGAGATAGCCCAGCATTCTGGTCAGGAAATTGATGTTGTTGAGGCAGTGTTCAAAGCGCTAACTTTCAATGGTTACAACGGCCAGTTCAATGAGATCGGAGACTTCAATCAAGTTGCAGCAACCCCATTGCTGCCGACAGGGCGTGGCTCAGTGTTGTTGTTCTCTCACTATGAATCGCCCCCAGTATTCTAGACACTCGCCAGACTCTGATAGTGGCGCTTTTCGAACTCGATCGGTGACATGTCACCACTCGTGCCGTGTCGGCGCCTTGGGTTATAAAACATCTCAATGTAATTGAACACGTCCTGCCTTGCAGCCTCGCGTGTTGGATAGATCTGCCGCTTGATCCGCTCCCGTTTGAGTAACTGAAAGAAGCTTTCAGCGACTGCGTTGTCATGGCAGTTCCCGCGACGGCTCATGCTACCCACCAGGTGATTCGCTTTCAGGAAGCTCTGCCAGTCTCCACTGCTAAACTGACTGCCTTGATCCGAATGAACCATGACACAGCCTTGCGGTTTGCGACGCCACACCGCGGCTAACAGCGCGTCTAGCGCCAAGTCAGACGTCATGCGCGGCTTCATCGACCAGCCGACGACCTGACGCGAGAACAAGTCGATAACCACGGACAAATACAACCAACCTTCGTAGGTGCGGATGTAAGTTATGTCTGTCACCCAGGCAACATTGGGCGCTGATACATCGAACTGGCGATCCAAGTGATTGGGTGAGACTATCGCAGTAAGCGTCCGGCAATCACAGGTTGATAGCCGGCTTCCAGTTGTGCGGCAGTAATTCATTGATAGCGCTGTTCTTCTGCGTCGGCAGTCGGGTCAGCACATCCTTCAGATAGGCATAGGGATCATACCCATTCAGTTTGGCGGACTGGATCAGGGTCATGATGGCCGCGGCACGCTGACCACTGCGTAGCGATCCGGCGAACAGCCAGTTGGAGCGGCCCAGTGCCCAAGGCCGGATCTGGTTTTCAACCCAGTTGTTATCGATCGGTACAGCCCCGTCATCCAGGTAACGTGTCAGTGCTGCCCAGCGCTTCAGGCTGTAATCCAGAGCTCTGGCTGTCCCTGTCCCGTCCGGCACCTTTTCCCGCTGGGCCAGCATCCATTTATGCAGCGCCTCGGCAATAGGTTTGGCTTGTGTGGCCCTCATGACCTGGCGCTGTTCCGGTGCCAGGTCTTTGGCTTCCCGCTCGACCTGGTATAACAGTTTGATGTACTCCAGTGCCTGCTCGGCCAGCACACTCTGATTAGCGACGTGCAGGTCGTAGAACTTGCGCCGGGCATGGGCCATGCAGCCGATCTCGATGATGCCATTGCCGAACCCGGCCTTATAACCAGCGTAATCGTCACACACCAGCTTGCCTTGCCAGTCACCCAGGAAGGTGCGGGCATGCTCACCCGCCCGGCTTGGGGCGAAGTCGTAAACGGCCGCTTTCAGATCAGCGAACGGGGTGGTGCTGTAGGCCCAGACGTAGGCTTTGTGGGTTTTCTTCTTGCCGGGAGCCAACATGCTGACCGGCGTTTCATCAGCGTGCAGAACGCCGTGTTCCAGCAGGGCCATTCTCAGGGCATCGGCCAGCGGTTGCAGCTGGACGCCGCAAGCGCCTACCCATTCGGCCAGGGTGGAGCGAGGAATGGTGAGACCAGCGCGGCCAAAGATGCGTTCCTGGCGATACAGCGGTAGATGATCAGCGTATTTGGCTACCAGTACCTGGGCCAGCAGACCGGAGGTCGGAATGCCCTTGTCGATGACCTGTGCCGGAACCGGCGCCTGGGTCAGGGTGCTGCATTGGTTGCAGGCCCACTTGCCGCGGACATGGCGTTCAACGGTAAACACACCCGGCACATAATCCAGCTTTTCGCTGACGTCTTCGCCGATACGCTTGAGCTGACATCCACAGCGGCACTGCGTGGACTCAGGCTCGTGATGGATCAGTGTCCGGGGCAGTTCTGGCGGCAGCGGCGCACGTTTGGGCTGCTGCTTGGGTTTGGTGTCAGGAGGCAGGGCCTCTGTGAGCTCGGCCAGCTCGGCCTCGATGGCTGCGATGTCGCTATCCACCAGCTCTTCCAGCAGCAGCCCTTGATGCCCATCCAGCTGTTCGCTGCGACGGGCGAACTTGTGGCGTTTAAGTATGGCCAGCTCATGGGTGAGCTTTTCGTTCACGGCCTTGGTGTAATGCAACTCCCGATCTTTGCTCTCCACGCGATCAAGCAGCTCCATCGCGAGGGCGCGGAGCTGGTCGGTAGAGAGTTGATTGAGGTCGGGTCGCTGAGTCATGGCTGGCAGTATGCCAATCCCCAGGCCTCGTCGCGATTCCCTTATTTGGTGATGGCTCTGCTGGCCAGGTTGTGGTTACAGCACCGAGATGACGCCTGCCTCACCAAGGCGCTGCCAGGGCAGCCCCTGGACCAGCGCCATGACTTGCTCATCGGTCAGCCGCAGACGCTCGCCGCGCCAGGCTTCGCCCCAGTGGAACTTGCCCCGGTTCAGTCGGCGGGCACACAGCCAGATACCCAGGCCGTCATGGATCAGCACCTTCATCCGGTTGCCCCGTTTGTTGGCAAATAGGTAGGCGCAGTGAGGTCTGGCCGAGCCAAACACCTGAACCACCCGCGCCAGTGCCGTATCGGCACCGGCGCGCATATCCAGCGGTTCGGTCGCCAGCCAGATCTCATCAATGCGGATCATCCCAGCAGATCCCGCAACAGGACGGCACACTGCTGGGCCTGTTCTGTGGGCCATTCCACCACAACCGCACCACCGGCCCGGTGTATCTCGATACGGATGGTATTGCCAGCATTCGAGACCGGCCGGCCGCCCGGAGACGGTGCGACGGCGGGCAAGTTGATTGGCATGAACCCGGGGGTTGCCAGCGGTGCTCCGCCTTCTCGTGCCTGACTGACCCAGCGTCTGACCAGGTTGGCATTGAGCTCATTGTCCAGGGCAATACGGGCCACGGAGACGTCCGGCTGACGGCACTGAGCAACGATGCTGGCTTTGAATTCGGGAGAAAAACGGCGGCGTGTACGTTTAGGGGTGGTTACGCTTAATGAGTCCATCGATAGTGTCCACTAGAAAATAAGTGGACACTATCCTGATGCCTATAGCAGGACGCTCAAGATGGGATCACCAGACGCTTACCTATCGCAGGCTTCCCACCGTAATGACCAGGGCGGCGGCGATAACCTGTCTGTGAGCGCAATCCCTCGCAGCGCATGAGGCGGGCTACCCTGTGTTTGCCGCAAGCCTCACCAGCTTCACGAAGATCCAGGTGGATTTTTCGATAGCCATACACGCCGCCGCTTTCCAGCCATGAGTGTTTAATCTGGCCTAACAACCGCTGATCTTCACGAGCCCGATCAGACAGCTTGTTGCGGCACCAGGCGTAGTAACCGCTAGGGTGCACAGTCATCATTTTGCACAGGCGGCGCACGGGGTACAGGTCCACTTGGCTCTGAATAAACGCGTACCTCAATCGGACTCTCTGGCGAAGTACGCGGTGGCCTTTTTTAATATATCTCGCTCTTCGGATACGCGTTTCAGTTCGGACTTCAATCGACGAATCTCGGCCTGAAGCTCATCGTCCTGCTGCCGCTGCTCCGTGGGCTTGGAGTAGCGCTTGATCCACTGATAAAGGCTGTGCCCTGACACGCCCAATCGGGCGGCGACCTCGGCAACAGAGTGGCCTCGGTCAGCCACCTGTTTGACGGCTTCAATTTTGAATTCTTCGGTGTAGCGTGAGTTGCTCATGGGACCTCCTGGGTGCCTTGATTATAAGGCCTGGAGGTGTCTACGAAACTAGGGGCGATTCACTCTGGCTCAATGATGAATTCAATCTAGTAATGCTGGAGGACTCGATCGCAGCGGATTTGGACACCGCAATGACTGTTCGGCGAGAAGGTCTCCCCGGCAAGCTAGTCCCTGAAGGCATCCTCACCAAGATGAGGGGGACGTTTTACGAGCGATTGATTGAGCAGATTGAGCGCCGGCCTCACCCTGCGATTCTTGAGCTGGGGTTCACTCTGCTGTCTATGGGGGAGGAAACGTGTAAGGCGGTTCATAAGGCCATCGAAAGCCTAACCAACATGGCAAAGATTGATGGCAAACGACATGACTTCGTACTTGGAATGTCTGAGCCGGGGACTGGGATTTGCTTCCATTGCAATCCTACACCCAGCAAGGAGGCAGTCAGAACCTTGGAGGTGCACTGCGCCAAACGAAAATACGCTCAACGGGCTACACAGTGGTATGGAGTGTCTGTGGGACTCAAGGGGGAGATCCAATTCGGAATCACGCTCAACCACCCTTGGGAACGATCTCCTGAGATGGATGAGTTAACCAAAGACATGAAGCCATCTTCTTCATTCGGAAGGGCTATTAAGACAATGGAGCGGGCACTCCGTCCTAAGAAGTATAGACGCAACGAGCCGTGCCCTTGCGGAAGCGGAATTAAGTACAAAAAGTGCTGTCTGTGAGGCCAGATACTGGAAGGCTTGATAGCGGCGTTAGGATAGCGGTGTAGTGGTCAACTGATACCGGACAGTATTTTAAGTTTTTCTTCCGCCGCTACCGGTGGGGACTGTCAGATTTTTTGTGTTCGGGCCGTTAATGGCCTGCCATCAGGTAGGCCCTCACTTACCAGGTCGGCCTGGTGAAGCGATCTTCGTATAGGATCGCGAACTGATTCATAGCGGCTTTCCAGTCATGTGCCGCGTTACCCCAGTTGGCAGTGATATTACGTAGCGCCAACCAGATCAACTTCGTCGCGGCCTCATCCGTTGGGAAGTGGCCCCGGGTTTTAATGATCTTACGCAACTGAGCGTTGATGCTTTCAATCGCATTGGTCGTATAGATCACCTTTCGTATGGCGGGCGGGAACACAAAGAACGGAATGACCCTATCCCACGCACGCCGCCAGGCTGCTGTGACCGTCGGGTACTGCTTACCCCATGGCCCAGCTTCAAACGCGTCCAAAGCCTGCGCTGCGACCTCGGCGTTGAGCGCCTGATAGATGGGCTTGAGAGCTTTGGCCAGCTCTCTGCGCTTGTCCCAGCCTGCATAATCAAGGCTGTTGCGGATCAGATGTACAATGCAGGTCTGCAAGGTGGTATCCGGGAACACCGCACTCAGGGCTTCAGGTATGCCCTTCAGGCCGTCAGTCACGGCGATCAATATATCTTCTACGCCTCGGGTCTTCAGATCGTTGAACACCTTCATCCAGAATTTGGCGCCCTCCGTCGTTTCGATCCAGATGCCCAGAATATCCCGTGTACCGTCCGGTAACACCCCAAGCGCTAGGTAAACGGCCTTATTGCGAACCAGGCCCTCGTCCCGAATTTTGACCCTCAAGGCATCGAAAAAGATGACCGGGTACATTGGCTCCAAGGGGCGTTGCTGCCAAGCGCTAATCTCTTCCAATACGGCATCGGTAACCGAACTGATGAAGTCATGAGAAACATCGGTTCCGTACTGCTCGGCCAGGAAGGCTCGGATTTCACGAACCGTCATGCCTCGGGCATACATGGCAATGATCTTGTCGTCAAAGCCGGTAAAGCGGCGCTCATGCTTGGGAATCAGGATCGGGGCAAAGCTGCCGTCGCGGTCTCGGGGGATGTCCAGACGCAGCGGGCCATCATCGGTGAGCACTGTCTTGCCGCTCCGGCCGTTACGCTGGTTGCTCGCCCCCTCTGGGCGCTCAGTACCTTCAGGGTAGCCAAGGTGATGCCCTAGCTCGGCACCAAGGGCCCGCTCGATCAACACCTTCTTGAACGCCATCGAGGCATCCTGAATGGCTTCAGCGCTCATCGGGCCATTAACGAACTGATCAATCAGCTCTTTGGGAATTGCTGGTAGGTCTCGCGGGGTTTCACGCCCCGGCTTCTTCTTGGTCGGCATACATGCATCCTCTGCTGCAACATGTTATGCCCAAACACAAAATTTATGACACCCCCCTACCGGTGATACACCACCGTTGAACGTATGGGGTCGTTGCTGGTTGTAATAGCCCATCAGGTAGTCACCAACATCCCTCTGCGCTTCGTACATGTTTCGATAGCCGAAGGCGGGTATCCACTCCGATTTCAGACTCCTGAACAGCCTTTCCATCGGGGCATTATCCCAACAGTTTCCACGCCGGCTCATGCTCTGCTGCATGCGGTATCTCCAGATCCGCTGGCGGAACTTTCGGCTTGCGTACTGGCTTCCCTGGTCCGAGTGGAACATGACCTTGTCCGGCCTGCCACGCTGCTCCCAGGCGTGATCCAGCGCTTCGACAACAAGGTCTGCATCTGGTCTGGCTGACATGGCCCAGCCAACGACACGGCGCGCATACAGATCTAACACTACAGCAAGGTAACTCCAGGCCTGACCGGTCCATACATAGGTGATGTCGCCACACCAGACCTGATCGGGTTGATCGACTACAAACTTCCGTGCCAAGTGGTTTGGAATGTCGATTCGCTCGACCGTCGCCTGTTTGTAGGCATGAAGCCCGGGCTGTTTGCAAATCAGTCCCAGCTCACTCATCAGACGCCGCACCTTAAAGCGCCCAGCAGCTATGCCGTCCTCGCTGAGCAGACCCACCATGGTTCGGCTACCTGCAGAGCTCCGGCTTTTCGAAAACAGCCGGTTTACCTTTGCCCTCAAGGCAAGCCGCTCAACATCTATCCGACCCCGGCGTTGGCGATAATCGTAATAGCTTGAACGACTAACATCGAACGCTGCGCAGACCATCTCGACAGGCATTTGCTCACTCAACTGGTCTATCAGCGCGTACGATTCATCTCGTCCGACATCAAGAGAGCGGTAGCCTTTTTTAATATAGTTTTCTCCATCTCAAGGCGCTTACAGCGGGCCTCGAGCTCCTGGATCTTGCGTTGCTCTGGCGTCAATGCTTTGCCCTTGGGCGTGACACCTTGGCGCTCCTGCGACAATTGATCGACCCAGCGGCGAAGAGCGCTTTCTCCCACGCCGAGAGAAGTACAAGCCTGGGGAATGCTATACCCTTGATCAAGCACCAGGCTGGCTGCCTCCTGCTTAAACTCGGGTGAAAAAGTGCGTCGTTTCCTAGTCATCTGACACCTCGCTTATGGCGGCAATTTTACCACCTACGTTGGTGTCCGGGATTAGTAGACCACTACAATGTCTCGCAGGCGTCCTAAGGTTTCTGCACTGGCCGAGCTCCCGTTCATTCAGGGCGACTACATTTCAGATTCACTCGATAGCAGCCTCGACGATGGTCGTCTGGAAGGTTTTGAGTATCTGGTCTTTTGCGCTGGCAACGACATCAAACAGTTTCCTTGGGATGGCTCCGTGACCATGGAGGAGTTCTTTCTGCGAAGTAATACCGAAGCGATTCCTGCTTTTTTTGAGATAGCCAAGAAGGTGGGTATCCGGCGGGCTGCGTATCTGGGGAGCTTCTACCCTCAGGTTTCTCCGCACCGTATCGACGAAGACCCGTACGTCAAATCCCGGCATATGGCTGATGAAGCGATTCGAGCTCTGAGTTGCAATACCTTTAATGTGTGCAGCCTCAATGCTCCTTTTATTCTCGGCCATCTCCCGGGTCTGGAGATTCCCCACATCCAGACGTTAGTCCGGTACGCCCAGGGTGTAATGCCGGATATGCCGGTGTTTGCACCCGAAGGTGGTACTAACCACATGACTGTTCAGTCAGTGGCAGAAGCGTTGCAGGGTGGTCTGGAGCGTGGTGAATCCGGCAAAGCCTATCTGATCGGCGACGCCAATATGAGCTGGAAGGAATACTTCGAAGAGTGGTTCAAGCGCGCCGGTAACGAGCAGCAGATTGAAGTCCGCGACGAAGAGCACCCTCTGCTTCCCAATATGATCCTTTACGCCGGTCCGGGTGCTACTGTCAGCTACGATCCGCCCGCAGAAGAGACCGAGCTGCTCGGTTATGGACGCGGCCGAATTCCGGCAATGATTTCGGAAGTGATTGAGGTGATGGGATAAGGGTGAGCGTATCACCTCTCGCCGATGTAGTGGTCACCGCAGGGGCGCTCGAACAGATCGAATTGCAGTGCGTTTGCTCTGGCTCGTCGTTGTGCACCGTTCATGAGCGACTATTGACGCTACACTGATCATCATGCCAATGGTCTGGATCGCATCTCTTTGTCTCAGGCCGAGTGCGGTGATATGGGAGGCGAATGCGATGAAGATAGATCACCACGAGCGACGGGTACTGGTCACCGGTGGGAGTTCGGGGCTCGGTCGTGCAATGTGTCTGGCCTTCGCTGCGTGCGGCGCTCAGGTGGCTATAAACTACCGCAGCAGCGGAGAGGAAGCCGAAGCCCTGGTCAAGCAGATTCGAGATGATGGCGGCACGGCAATCGCTGTGCATGCAGACGTATCCAATCCCGCTGCAGTAGAAGTCATGTTCGAGCAGATTGACGCTATCTGGGGCGGGATCGATATTCTGGTCAACAATGCTGGCATCGATGGTTCCCGAGCCACTGTCTGGCAAGGGCGAGTGGAAGAGTGGCAGAACGTTGTTGATATCAACCTGAACGGGGCTTACCTCTGCGCGCGTCAGGCCTTGCGGCGCATGATTGGTCAGCAGCATGGGGTCGTGCTCAATATCACCAGTGTGCATGAGCGTATTCCCTGGGGCGGCTACAGCGCCTATGCAGCCAGCAAGGCGGGATTGTCGATGATGGCCAAGTCCATGGCTCTCGAATCGGCGCCCTATGGTGTGCGCGTTCTCTGTCTCGCTCCCGGAGCAATCCAGACGCCGATCAACGAGGCGGTATGGAGTGATCCCCAGGGCTGTGAAGACCTGCTCCAGAAGATTCCAATGGCGCGTATCGGTCAACCTGAAGACGTGGCGGGCGTAGCCGTGTTTCTCGCCTCCGATCTGGCGGCCTACATGACCGGTGCGACCATTTATGTGGACGGTGGGATGACCAACTATCCTTCCTTTTCCCATGGCGGTTAAGGAGCCACGCGCCAATGTGACCGGCGGCTCATGCCACCGAAACATTGAGGATTATGGAATCATCGGCAATATGCTGACCGCAGCTCTGGTCGGCAAAGACGGGTCGATCGACTGGCTGTGCCTGCCGCGTTTCGACTCTCCCGCCTGTTTCGCCGCGCTGCTCGGCACCCCCGACAACGGACGATGGAAGATCGCGCCGCGTGATGAAAATACTCTCTGCTCCCGGCGATACCTTGATGGCACCGCGATCCTGGAAACACGGTTCGAGACTGTCACGGGGGTCGTGACGGTAACCGACTTCATGCCACTGTCGGCGGAGCCGGGCAAGACCAATCTGGTGCGCATCATTGCCGGTGAACGTGGTCAGGTCGATATGCAGATGGAACTGATTCTGCGATTTTCCTATGGCCAGGCGGTGCCATGGGTACAACGTCGGGATTACGGGTTGAGCGCGGTTGCCGGACCCGATACCGTTCACCTGCATACCCGCCTGGCGCTGAAGGGAGAGGGCAAGACAACCCGTTCGCGCTTCACGATCAGCCAGGGAGAGCGCCTCTCGGTGACGCTTTCCTATCACGCGTCCACGCTCGTCCCGAGCTTCGTTCCAGACAGTCAGGAGAGTTTGCAGCAGACGACCAACTGGTGGCACGAGTGGTCCAAGCGAGAGCGTCATCCGGGTGGACCTGCTCACTGGCAGCGAGCTTTGGAGCGTTCGTTGATTACGCTGAAACTGCTGACGTTTGAACCCACCGGCGCCATCATCGCTGCCCCCACGACATCCCTGCCTGAACGTATCGGCGGGCAAAGAAATTGGGATTATAGGTACTGCTGGTTGAGAGATTCGGCACTGACACTGCTGGCGTTGTTGCAGGCAGGTTATCGCCAGGAGGCTGAAGCCTGGCGGCAATGGCTGCTTCGCGCTGTCGCCGGGGACCCAGACCAGCTACAGATCATGTACGGCATTGCCGGTGAGCGCTGGCTACCCGAACTGGAAGTCCCCTGGCTTGCAGGATTTGAGCAGAGCAAACCGGTGCGTATCGGTAATGCGGCGGCAAGCCAGATGCAACTCGATGTCTATGGTGAGTTGTTCGATACTCTGCATGGGGCGCGTGTGGCTGAACTGCAGCAACGTAACGAAGCCTGGTCGTTGCAGAAGGTGCTGCTCACTACTCTTGCGCAGAAATGGCAAATACCGGATCAAGGTATCTGGGAAGTCCGCGGTCCTGCACGGGCTTTCACGCATTCGCGGATGATGGTGTGGGTGGCGTTTGATCGAGCGATTACTGCTGCGGAGCAGTTTCACCTCGACGGGCCGGTGGATGAGTGGAAAGGGTTGCGCGCCATGATTCACGACGATATCTGCCAGAACGCCTTCGACCGGCAGAAGAACAGCTTCGTCCAGTACTATGGCGGTAAGACTCTCGATGCCAGTCTGTTGCTGATGCCCCAGACCGGCTTCCTGCCACCGGATGATCCTCGGGTGCTGGGTACTCTTGAGGCGGTCGAAAATGAGCTGCTGAAAGATGGCCTGATGCTGCGCTACTCCGCGGACGATGCCCAGGACGGTATGGACGGCGGTGAGGGGGCCTTTCTTGTCTGCAGCTTCTGGCTGGCCGATGCATACGTTTTGTGCGGCCAGCGCGACAAAGCGGCGATTATCTTCGAGCGGTTGCTGGCTCTGCGCAATGATCTTGGTTTACTGTCAGAGGAATATGACTGCGTCGCCGGGCGCATGCTGGGCAACTTCCCCCAGGCTTTCTCGCATATCGGTTTGATCAATACCGCACATAATCTGTTGAGAGTTGATGGCCCTGCTAGGGAGCGTGCCCAGCGCCGAGGCTGAGTCATCATCTGTTGATGGACGCCTGCGTGATGCTGCGCACGGGACGCGGCAGCAACAAGCGCAGCGGAAAACTGGCAAGCTGGCGCGCTGAAAAACAGACGATAAGAGAGTCACGATGTCCCAGAGAACGAACCGTTCGAACATGGCGTTTGCCATGTTGCGCGGCACCCTTACGTTCCCGGTTGTGATCAACGTCACCGCACTGCTGTTGATGATGGGATTTGATTTGACGCGGCTGACTCGCCATTTCCCCACTGAGCTGTTGCTAGGGGAGCCGGACAGGGTGCTGGCTCAATCCTCGAAAGAGCCTCGGGAAGCGGCCACTCCATGATGCATCTGCTTGCTTCGCTGTGGCCGTTGTTCGCCCTTATCCTCGGGGGCTATGGCTTGCGTCGCGTGGGGTTCCCGAACATGGAATTCTGGCCGGGCGCCGAACGGCTGAACTACTTTGTGCTGTTTCCGGCGTTGCTGTTCAGCAGTCTTGTAGCGGCGCCGTTGAATGATCCGGCGTTGGCGCAGATGGCTTTGTGTGTCGGGCTGGTCGTCGGGGTGGTCTGGGTGGCGCTTGTATTGCTGCGCCACCGCATCGGCTGGCCCGCGGCCCGTTTCGGTGTTTTCGTGCAGGCTACCCTGAGGTTCAATACCTATATCGGGCTGGCCGCCGTAGGTGCGGTGTTCGGCACTGACGGGTTGACGCTGGTTGCGCTGTTGCTGGCCATCACGGTGCCGGTGGTCAATATTCTGTCCGTACATGCTTTGACAGCCAATGGCACGGTGAATCGGATGGCGCAGTTGACCAATCTGCTGAAAAACCCGCTGATTCTCGCCTGTTTGTTCGGCGTGCTGGCGAATCTGATCGGCGTTCGGCTGGGCGGTGGCGTGGACAATCTGCTGGCTTTGCTGGCAGCGGCCAGTTTGCCGTTGGGGCTGCTCTGCGTGGGAGCGGCATTGCAGCCGCAGGATCTGCGAGGCGAAACCCGCGCTCTGCTGGCCAGCTGCGTGGTGCGCCTGGCTATCGTGCCGGCCTCGACCTGGGTAATCACCCAGCTGCTGGGCCTGCCGCAGATGGAAAGCGCGATTCTGGTGCTGTTCTTTGCGTTGCCCTGTGCGCCGACTGCATACGTGTTGGCGCGCCAGTATGCTGGTGATGCGCACCTGATGGCCGGGATCATTACCCTGCAGACGTTGCTGGCCATGCTGACGCTGCCGGTGCTGCTGCTTCTGCTGTTGCTCTGAGGTGCATTATCGCCCGGCGGCCTGCTCGTTCGAGATCGCGGCCAGCTGCTGGGTTATCCAGGACACCAACTCCCGGGTCAGAGCCTCGCTCGCTTTGCCATAACCCTCGACCACGCCGCCAATCCGGGTGTTGCTCACCGGCTGCTCGATCAGGAAGTTGCGGGTCAGGTAGACACGTCGGCTTTCGGGATTGACCAGGCGGGCATCCAGTTCGATGACTACCCGCGAGGTGCCATCGGTATTCAGTTGGAAGCGCCGCAGGTTGCTGTCCAGGTGCACGTCCGCATATAGCGCATGCTCGTCGGTGGTGACGTTGCCCATGGTCCCGGAGCGCTGCAGGGCTACCGCCAGGTACTCGCGCAATATCTGCGGGCACGGATCGCTCCAGCGTACGCCTTTGTAGCTCTGCAGCTGATTGCCCGGGGTTACTACCATGATACGTGGCCCGCTGAAGGCGAACCCGGCCTGGGGTGTATTGACTCGCAGCGATATCGGCAGGCGCTCCCCGGCGCTGGCGATGTCGGTCGGCGGGGCGGGGAACTGATAGACGCTGAGGGCTTCGGATTCGGGAAGTATGGTGCAGGCGCTGAGGGTCAGAAGGGCGGTGAGCAGCGCAGCGGATTTCAGGCGGATCATGGCTCGTATTCCTCGAAGGTGTCGCGGCCCATCAGGAAGCGCGCGGGGTTGTCTTCCAATCGGCGGGTGATTGAGCGCAGAGCGCCCAGGCTGCCGCGTAGCTCGTTGATGGCGGGCTCCAATTGACCCAGTCCCTGCATGCCATTGGTGAAGGCTTCGCTGTTATCCTGCAGCATGTTTTCCAGCGTTTCGCTGGCGCGAGCGATGGATTCCAGGGTCTGCTCTGCGCTGTTCAGAGTCTGACTACCCTGATCGTTGACCAGGCTGTTGATGCTGCCCATCAGTTCGCTGGCCTGCTGGCTGGCAAGGGTCAGTTCGCCCACCAGTGCCTTGACGTCATCGCCTTGGCTGGACAGGCTGCCGGCGGCGGTTTCGATGGACTCCAGGGTGCTGGCGATACGGTCGGCGTTTTCGTCCGACAGCATATTGCGTGCGCTGATCACCAGTTGGTTGATGTTGGTCATCAGGTCTTCACCGTTGGCCAGCAGGCTGGAGATGGGTGAAGGCACGGAATAAATGCGCGGCGCCTTGCCTTCAGTGCTTTCCAGCGGTGGGCTTTGCGGATCGCCGGGTACCAGTTCGATGACCGAGTTGCCGGTGATGCCGGTAAAGGTCAGCCTGGCCTTGGTGTCTTTGGTTACCGGCGCGCTGTCGCTTACGCGGATGCGGGCCAGCACCTGACGCGGGTCCGACGGGTCGAGCGTCAGTTCGGTTATGTCGCCCACGGGGATGCCGCTGTACTGTACCGCGCTGCCGCGGGACAGGCCGGTCACCGCCTCGCGGAATACCACGGTGTAGCGTCGGTAATCCTTGCTGGTGTTGGCGTCGCTGATCCAGATGGCGAAGAAGATCGCACCGGCCCCGGCCAGCAGCGTGAACAGTCCAATGATAACGTGATGAGCGCGTGTTTCCATTAGCGGTTTAGCTCCGGCTGGTCGTTGTGTGGGCTGGCGGCGGTGGCTGCGGCACGTCCCCGTGGGCCGTGGAAATACTCCTGAATCCAGTCGTTGTCCGCGGCGGCGACACGTTCGAGGCTGTCGGCTATCAGCACGCGTTTTTCCGCCAGTACGGCGACTCGGTCGCAGATGGCATACAGCGTGTCCAGGTCATGAGTGACGAGAAATACGCTCAACCCCAGTGCGTCACGCAGAGTCAGAATCAATTGATCGAAGGCGGCCGCGCCGATCGGGTCGAGCCCGGCAGTGGGTTCATCCAGAAACAGAATGTCCGGGTCCAGCGCCAGGGCGCGGGCCAGCGCAGCGCGCTTGACCATGCCGCCGGACAGTTCAGAGGGGAATTTATCACCCGCGCCCCGCGGCAGACCTGCCAGTGCCAGCTTCATGCAGGCCAGATGTTCGGCGTCGTCGCGACTCAGCCCGGCATGTTCGATCAGCGGCAGGGCGACGTTCTCGATTACTGTCAGCGAGGAAAACAATGCCCCTCGCTGGAACAGCACACCAAAACGCCGCTCAATCTGCGACCGCTGTTGCTCATCCAGTTGCTGCAGGTCATCACCGAATACCCTGACGCTGCCGGCATTAGGCCGGCGCAAGCCTACGATGGAGCGCAGCAGGACCGATTTGCCGCTGCCCGACCCGCCGACAACGCCGAGAATCTCGCCGGGATGGATATCCAGATCCAGATTGTCATGCACGGTCTGGCTGCCGAAGCGATTGACCAGGCCGCGTATTTCCACCAGCGGTGTTTGCCTGAGCTCGCTCACCAGTTCATCTCCATGAAGAACAGCGCTGCCAGAGCGTCCATCAGAATCACCACGAAGATCGACTGCACGACCGCAGATGTGGTGTGTTCGCCGACCGACTCGGCACTGCCGCTGACCTTGAAGCCTTCCATGCAGCCGATGATGGCGATCAGGAAGGCAAACAGCGGGGCCTTGGCCATGCCCAGATAAAAATGTTGTACCGCTACATTCTGCTGCAGGATGCTGAGGAACATGGTCGGAGAAATATCCAGTGCCAGCGAGCAGACCACTGCCCCGCCGAGCATGCCCGAGAGCATGCCGATGAATGTCAGCACGGGCAGCGAGATCATCATGGCGATAACCCGGGGGATCACCAGAATATGCAAGGGGTTAAGCCCGAGGGTACGAATGGCATCGATCTCCTCGTTGGCTTTCATTGAGCCGATCTGCGCGGTGAAGGCGCTGGCGGTGCGGCCGGCCATGAGAATTGCCGTCAGCAGCACGGCGAATTCGCGCAGAAAGGAAAAGGCAATCAGGTCGACGGTATAGATGGTTGCGCCAAAATCGGCCAATACCGTGGCCCCGAGAAATGCGATTACCGCGCCGACCATGAAAGTCAGCAGGGCTACAATGGCGACGGCATTCAGGGCGATCTGTTCGATCTGCGCGACAATCGAGGTAACTCGCCATGTTGAAGGGCGCAGCAGTCCGCCAACCATGCCGGCCAGGGTCAGTCCGCCAAAGCCCAGCAAGGTGCGGACATGATCATAAAGCGACAGCGTATGCTTGCCGACGTTGCCCAGCAATTGGAGCAGCGCACCGTCATGCAGCTGCGGTCGGGGCTCGCTGTCCAGGCTGTCGGCGATCCGGCTCAGCAATACTCGACGCTCTTCAGGCAGCGCGTTGGCGTCATCGGCCAGCACCTGTATCAGCTCGCTGCCCAGCAGTTCGGTGAGCAGTTGGCCTCCTGCCGTATCCAGTTTACCGACCTGTTGCAGGTCCGCCTCATCATACCGGGTGTCACCGCTGCGCAATTGCCTGACCAGCCGACGCAGTTCGGAATAATGCTCCAGTATCCAGTCACCCCGAATGACGACGTGAGCTGGATTATCCGGTGAACGGCTGACAAAGCGGTTCTCTGCTACTTCCGGCATGGAGAGGTCCGTTGTGCTCCGCCGGGCCGGCGGAGGCCTGGGGCTATTTGCGTTTTACACCGAACTCTTCCGAAAGCATGCCCGGGCCATCTTCGGATTTGGTCGCGTAATCACGGGGCGGCTCGAGGGTATCGAATACCGGCTCGACGCGTTCGCGGGATGAAGCAACCGGATCGTTGTCCTGTTCCAGTGCTGCGAGCAGGCGTTGACGGGTCATGTCATCGGGGGCCAGCTCGACGGCTGCCTGACCCAGGTGTTCCTGGATGTCCTGATAATTGCGATTCAGCCGCGTTACCAGGTTGGCGGTGGTATTGAAGTGGCTGGCCACTTCCTGTTGGTACTCTTCAAAGCGCAGCTGCAGGCTTTCCAGCTGTGTTTGAGTGTTGGATGATTGTCCGCCACTGATACGTGGCGCGAGCCGGGCTACAATAATACCCACGATGAAGCCCACAGCCAGGGCGATGGCTACTGCAATCCACAGATTTTCGCTTGTTTCCACCTTGGGTCCCTCATTGATCTGAAACATGCGACGCAAACGCGCCGCTTTGGTCTGTTGCTACGGTAACGGCATTTCGCAGACAAGGCTAGAGCCTGAACCAACAAGCTCCAGTGTAGGATATGCGACGCGGGTGGGAATACAGCGGTCACGGAGAAAACTGAATGAAACAAAATGCAGAAGAGAAATTGTTGATCGACGGCCCGGCAGGTGCGCTTGAGGTGGTGGTGACGCGTGCTGAAAATGCGCGCGCGGTGGCGGTCATCTGCCATCCACATCCGCTGCATGGCGGCACGCTGCAGAACAAGGTGGTCTCGACGCTGATGCGAGCCGCGCGGGATCTGAACGCCAATACCGTACGGTTCAACTTCCGCGGTGTCGGGCAGAGCGCAGGCGAGCATGCAGATGGCGCCGGTGAGACCGAGGATTGCAAGACAGTCATCGATTGGGCTGCCAGTGAGTTCGCCGGTCTGCCGTTGTGGCTGATGGGCTTTTCCTTCGGGGGGTATGTGGCTGCAGCGGCGGCGCGTGCTCAAGCGGATTGGCCGGCGCGGTTGATACTGGTGGCGCCGTCTGTCGAGCGCATGCCATTCGCCGACCTGCTGCCGTTGCCAGGGGCTGCGGTGGTGATGATGGGCGAAGCAGATGAAGTGGTCGCGCCGCAGTCGGTGTTCGAATTGCTGGAGGGGCAGCAGGGTATCGAGGTGGTGCGTTTTGCCGATACCAGCCACTTTTTCCACGGCAAGTTGGTGGAGCTGAAGGCCGCGACCGAGAAGGCGCTGGGCGAGGTGCATTGATTGCCAACTGACCGCGTGGCGGGTAGAGTACGGGCCCCTGTTTTTCACTGGACCCCAGCATGACGCCTCTTGAACGCTATCAGGCGGACCTCAAGCGTCCGGACTTTTTCCACGATCCTGCGCAGGAAAATGCGGTAAAGCACCTGCAGCGCCTGTATGACGATATTCTCGAAGCCGGGCCGCCGCGCAGTGTCGGCCTGTTCGGCAAGTTTCGGCCCAAGCGCAGTGTGCCGGTCAAGGGGCTGTACTTCTGGGGAGGTGTC
Source organism: Halopseudomonas litoralis (assembly GCF_900105005.1). Lineage (NCBI taxonomy): Bacteria > Pseudomonadati > Pseudomonadota > Gammaproteobacteria > Pseudomonadales > Pseudomonadaceae > Halopseudomonas > Halopseudomonas litoralis. The sequence goes on along the minus strand of NZ_LT629748.1, from coordinate 2,622,345 downwards.
GGTCGCGGCAAGACTTACCTGGTCGATACCTTCTTCGATGCGTTGCCGATCAAGCGCAAGGTGCGTACGCACTTCCACCGTTTCATGCAGCGCGTGCATCAGGAGTTGCGTGAGCTCAAGGGCGAGAAGAACCCGCTGAAGCTCATCGCTCGCACGTTCGCCGACGAGGCGCGGGTGATCTGTTTCGACGAGTTCTTCGTCACCGATATTACCGATGCGATGATTCTCGGCACGCTGATGGAGGAGCTGTTCGCCAACGGCGTGATTCTGGTCGCCACGTCCAACATCGTGCCGGATGGGCTGTACAAGGACGGCTTGCAGCGAGCACGCTTCCTGCCAGCCATTGCGTTGCTGAAAGAGCATACCGAGGTGGTCAACGTCGATAATGGAGTGGACTACCGTCTGCGTGCGCTGGAGCAGGCCGATCTGTATCACTGGCCGCTGGGAGCGGAAGCGGATGCCAGTCTGCAGCGCAGCTTCGACAGCCTGGTGCTGGAGCCGGAGCACGTGCAGCTGAATGCTGATCTGAATATCGAAAATCGGACGGTGAAAGCGGTGCGTCTGTACGAGAACGTCGCCTGGTTCGAGTTCCGCGAGCTGTGTGATGGCCCGCGCAGTCAGAACGACTATATCGCCCTGGCGAAGATCTTCCAGGCGGTGCTGATCTCCAATGTGGAGCAGATGAATCTGTCCAAGGATGATATGGCACGGCGCTTCATCAACCTGGTGGACGAATTCTATGATCGCAACGTCAAGCTGATTGTGTCGGCCGAGGTTGCGCTCAAGGATCTGTATGTCGGTGGGCGGTTGGAGTTCGAGTTCCAGCGTACCCTGAGCCGTTTGCTGGAGATGCAGTCGCACGACTTTCTTGCGCGACCGCACAAGCCCTGATCAGCGGCTGATCGGGTCGGCCAGGAGACCAGGGGAGGGCAGCCATTGCGGCTGCCCTCCGTCGTTTGCGCGGAGGTCAGGGTGCGGGGTTCGGCTGGCTGCGGTGAATATCTGCTATTGCTTCCAGGATCTTGTCCGTCAGGCCCATGTTGATGCTGCTGAGGTTGCGGTTCAGCTGGTCCATGTTGGTGGCGCCGATGATGTTGCTGGTGACAAAGGGTTGCCGGGTAACAAAGGCCAGGGCCATCTGCGCTGGGTCCATGCCATGGTCGCGGGCTAGCTGCACGTAGCGCGCGCAGGCTTTCTGTGCCTGCGGATTGGTGTAGCGGCTGAACCGGCTGAATAATGTCAGGCGGCCCTTTTCGGGACGCAGACCATTCAGGTACTTTCCGGTCAGGGTGCCGAAAGCCAGCGGTGAGTATGCCAGCAGCCCGACCTGTTCGCGAATGGATATCTCCGCCATGCCGATTTCATAGCTGCGGTTGAGCAGGTTGTAAGGGTTCTGGACTGAAACGATCCGCGGCCAGCCGCGGGCTTCGGCCAACTGCAGAAAGCGGCTGGTACCCCAGGGCGTCTCGTTGGACAGGCCAATATGGCGGATCTTGCCTGCACGCACCAGGTCGTCGAGCACTTTCAGAGTGTCCTCGATCGGCGTCATCTGTTCATCCATGTCGTGCTGGTAGCCGAGGTTGCCGAAGAAGTTGGTATTGCGGTCCGGCCAATGCAGCTGATAGAGGTCGATGTAATCGGTCTGCAGGCGTTCGAGGCTGGCGTCAAGGGCGGCGGTAATGTGGTCGCGGTTGAAGCGCGTAAGGCCGCCGCGGATATGCTGCATGTCGCGGTTTGGGCCAGCTACCTTGCTGGTCAGAATCCAGCGATCCCGACCGCCGCGCTCATGCAGGTACTGGCCGAGGATGCGTTCGGTTGCGCCATAGGTTTCGCCCCGTGGCGGGACGGGATACATCTCGGCTGCATCAATGAAGTTCACGCCGGCATCCTGCGCCCGGTCAATCTGCGCAAAGGCATCACGCTGGGTGTTCTGTTCTCCCCACGTCATGGTGCCGAGGCACAGGGCGCTGACTTTCAGAGGGCTGCGGCCGAGGGGGCGATATAGCATCTTGTAACTCCTGATCAGGAAGTGATCAGCCATTATTGGCCATGTGACGGATAATGTCAGGGTCTGCCTCAAATCAGCCCGCGCCGAGAGGGCGCCGCTCTAAATAAAGGTTGTAATTTTCAGCCACCTTGGCATAATGCCCGCCACTTTCGACAGGATGCCTAGCCTGTCGTTGTTGTTACAGCGCAGATGCCACCCAGACCCACAGAGCCCCCACTGAGTGTCTGTCTAGGCTTTGTTGGCTTGTAAAAACACATATCATTCTGTAAGATTCGCCCTCTTTAAATAGAGCGGCCTCTGAGGCTAGGATTTAATGAAAACCTTCAGCGCCAAACCGGAAACAGTAAAACGCGACTGGTACGTAGTAGATGCCACTGGTCTGACCCTTGGTCGTCTGGCTACCGAAGTTGCTTCCCGCCTGCGCGGTAAGCACAAGCCTGAGTACACACCGCACGTGGATACCGGCGATTACATCGTGATCGTCAATGCTGAAAAAATCCACGTGACCGGCAACAAGGCACAGGACAAGATCTACTACAGCCACTCCGGTTTCCCGGGCGGTATCAAGTCGATCAATTTCGAGAAGCTCAACCTCCGTGCTCCTGAGCGTATCATCGAGATGGCAGTCAAGGGCATGCTGCCCAAGAATCCCCTGGGTCGTGCGATGTATCGCAAGATGAAGGTGTACAAAGGTGCAGCTCATCCGCATGCTGCTCAGCAACCCCAAGACCTCAAGATCTAACAGGAGCTCACTATGTCGGTTACACAAAACTACGGCACTGGCCGCCGTAAAACCGCCACCGCTCGGGTCTTTCTGCGTCCGGGTACTGGCAACATCTCCATCAACAATCGCAGCATCGATGTCTTCTTTGGTCGCGAAACCGCTCGCATGGTCGTTCGCCAGCCGCTTGAGCTGACCGAGAGCGTCGAGAAGTTCGATGTGTATGTCACCGTTCAGGGTGGCGGTATTTCCGGTCAGGCCGGTGCCATTCGTCACGGTATCACTCGTGCACTGATGGAGTACGACGAGACCCTGCGTGGCGAGCTGCGTAAGGCGGGCTTCGTGACTCGTGATGCTCGTGAAGTTGAGCGTAAGAAAGTGGGTCTGCGCAAAGCACGTAAGCGTCCGCAGTACTCCAAGCGCTAAGCCGACAGGCTCACGCTTCAAGACGCCCGGTTTCCTTCTCAGGAACCCGGGCGTTTTTGCATCTGCGACAAGGTGTCACGCATTCGGGGATGTATCTGCAGCGCCCGAGATGCCTCGCTTGAGGTAAACTTCGCAGATGCCTGGTTAATGGAGATCGCCTTGTCATGAAGGGGCTTTTTCATTACCATCTGTTTCATTTTGTGCAGGCAGTTAAAAACTTGAAAAGGCCTTGTTTTCAAAGGGCTGAATTAGCTGATGGGAGACGACTGGATGAGTAATGACGGCGTAAATAACGGCCGGCGTCGCTTCCTGGTGGCAGCCACGGGTGTCGTGGGTGCTGCTGGTGTAGTGGGGGTTGCTGTGCCCTTTGTGGGGTCATGGTTCCCAAGCGCAAGAGCCAAGGCGGCAGGTGCGCCGGTTAAGGTGAATATCAGCAAGATCGAGCCGGGGCAGCAGATTATTGCTGAATGGCGCGGTCAGCCGGTATTCATCTCGCGCAGAACGCCGGAAGCACTGGCTCTTCTTGATGAAATGGACAAGGTTGTTGCTGACCCGCAATCCGAGGCCTCCGACCAGCCTGACTACGTTGATGGCAAGACTCGGGCCATCAAGGCGGAGGTTCTGGTGGTGATGGGTATCTGTACGCACCTTGGTTGCTCGCCGCTGTTCAAGCCGGAAGTTGCTGCCGCCGATATGGGTGCCGATTGGAAGGGTGGCTATTTCTGCCCGTGCCATGGCTCCTTCTACGACATGTCCGGTCGCGTATTCAAAGGTATGCCGGCTCCGCTGAACCTCCCCGTACCCCCGCATACTTACGAGTCCGATGACGTCATCATCGTCGGCGTGGATGAGGAAACAGCCTGATGAGCAAACTACTCAACTGGGTCAACGAACGTATGGCCGTCACTCAGGTATGGGAAGACCACCTGAGTAAGTATTACGCACCGAAGAACTTCAACTTCTTCTATTTCTTCGGCTCGCTGGCGATGCTGGTTCTGGTTAACCAGATCATCACCGGCATCTGGCTGACCATGAGCTATGAGCCTTCCGGTGCGGGCGCTTTCGCCTCGGTGGAATACATCATGCGCGACGTGGAATATGGCTGGCTGCTGCGCTATCTGCACTCCACCGGCGCTTCTGCCTTCTTCGTGGTCATCTACCTGCACATGCTGCGCGGTATCATGTACGGTTCGTACCAGAAGCCACGTGAGCTGGTCTGGACTTTCGGTATGCTGATCTACCTGGCGCTGATGGCTGAAGCCTTCATGGGTTATCTGTTGCCTTGGGGGCAGATGTCCTATTGGGGGGCTCAGGTGATCATTTCGCTGTTTGGTGCGATTCCATTCATCGGCCCGGACCTGGCACAGTGGGTGCGTGGTGACTACCTGATTTCCGGTATCACTCTGAACCGCTTCTTTGCACTGCACGTTATTGCTGTGCCGATCGTTTTGCTGGGCCTGGTTGTATTGCACATCATCGCGCTGCACGAAGTTGGCTCCAACAACCCTGACGGCATCGAGATCAAGAAGCTGAAAGATGAAAACGGCGTGCCGCTGGATGGCATCCCGTTCCATCCCTATTACACCGTCAAGGACATTGTCGGCGTGGTGGTATTCCTGTTCGTGTTCTGCGCGGTGGTGTTCTTCTTCCCGGAAGGGGGAGGGTATTTCCTCGAGAAGCCGAACTTCGAAATTGCCAACCAGTTGAAAACACCTGACCATATCGCTCCGGTCTGGTACTTCACTCCGTTCTACGCCATTCTGCGCGCCGTACCTGCCATTGCCGGCTCCGCGTTCCCGGGTGTGCTGGCGATGGGTGGTGCGATTGCCGTGCTGTTCGTGCTGCCCTGGCTTGACCGTAGCCCGGTCAAATCCATTCGCTACAAGGGCTGGATGAGCAAGCTGTGGTTGGTGATCTTCTGTATCAGCTTCGTGATCCTGGGTGTGCTGGGTGCCATTCCTGCCACCGAAGGTCGTACGCTGCTGTCGCAGATCTGCACCGTTCTGTATTTTGCCTTCTTCATCCTGATGCCGTTCTACACCCGAATGGAGAAGACCAAACCGGTTCCGGAGAGGGTTACTGGCTGATGAAAAAACAATTGATTGCTTTGGTATTTGCGTTGCTGCCTGGTTTTGCGATGGCTGCCGGTGGACACGGTGTGGCGCTGGATGAAGCCAATATCGATCTGTCCGACAAGGCCTCTCTGCAGGATGGTGCGCGCACCTTCACCAACTACTGCATGGGGTGCCACTCGGCTCAATATCAGCGTTACGAGCGCGTGGCGACTGATCTGGGTATTCCCGAGCAGGTGATGCTGGATAATCTGGTGTTCAGTGATGGTAGCCTGATCGGTGACCACATGAAGATCGGCATGCGTCCCGAAGACTCCAAGGTATGGTTCGGTGCAGCGCCGCCGGATCTGACCATGGTTGCCCGTGTGCGTGGTGAGGACTGGTTGTACTCCTACATGCGCAGCTTCTATGAGGATTCGTCCCGTCCGCTGGGTTGGAACAATACCGTGTTCGAGAACGTTGGTATGCCGAACGTGCTCGGTGAGCTCCAGGGTCGCCAGATCAAGGGCTGCAAGCCGATGCCGGTCAAGGATGGCAACAAGGTCGTGCGTGACCCGCTGACCGGTGAAGCCATGCTTGAAGAACAGTGTGATGTGCTGACAGTGGTCGAAGGTACCGGTACGCAAACTGAAGAAGAGTTTGATACCACCGTGCGCAATCTGGTGGCCTTCCTCAGCTACTCGGCCGATCCGATCAAGGAAACGCGTCATCGTATAGGTGTCTATGTGTTGCTGTATCTGGCCTTCTTCTTTGTCTTCGCCTATCTGTTGAAGCGCGAATACTGGAGAGATGTGCACTGATTCCGGGCTGTCCGGATCAAATAAACGCGCCCTTAGGGGCGCGTTCTTGTTTCTGAGGTATAATGCCCGCTTTCGATAAAGGCCGGACTCACGGCTGGCCAGCGTTTTTGCGACGCTCGCCCGTGCGCAGGTGCTTTACCGTAATCCGCCACAGGATGAGGGTTGATCTATGAGTGTTACCGCCAACAAGCGTTCTTCGATGGCTTTCTTTTCCGATCCGGCTGATCAGTACTGTCATCGGGTGCGCATTGTGCTGGCAGAAAAGGGTGTGACCGTCGACGTGGTCAATGTCGAACCGGATAACCATCCGCAGGAACTGGCCGAGGCCAATCCTTACAATAGCGTACCGACATTGCTTGATCGGGATCTCGTGTTGTACGAGCCGAACATCATGATGGAGTATCTCGACGAGCGTTTTCCGCATCCGCCCCTGCTACCCGTCTACCCGGTCGCCCGTGCCAACAGTCGCTTGCTGATGTATCGCATCCAGCGCGACTGGAGTGTTCTGGTGGATATCCTCACCAATCCCAAAAGCCCCGCCGCCGCTGTTACCAAGGCGCGAAAGGAGCTGCGGGAGAGTCTGGTAGGCGTGTCGCCAGTATTCGCGGAAATGCCGTTTTTCATGAGCGACGAATTCAGCCTGGTCGACTGCTGTCTGGCGCCGATCCTGTGGCGACTGCCGAAACTGGGGATCGAGCTTCCGCGTCAGGCCAAGCCGATGCAGGACTATATGGATCGTATTTTCGCCCGGGAAGGCTTTGTCGGCAGCCTGTCTGCTGCCGAACGGGATATGCAGTAACTGCCATTCATTCTCCAGCGAAAGGAACTGAGCACGATGCAAATGAGCTCAAGCCGTCCCTATCTGATCCGGGCACTGTATGAGTGGATTCTGGATAATGACAGCACGCCCTATGTGCTGGTTAACGCAGGGTATCCAGGCACCGTGGTACCTGAAGGTTTTGTTGAGGATGACCAGGTTGTCCTGAACCTGTCCCCGAATGCCATCCGGCATCTGGAAATGGACAATGAACGAGTCTGTTTCGATGGCCGCTTCGGTGGTGTGGCGCAGCAGGTATGGCTCCCCGCTGGCGCGATCATGGCGATCTATGCTCGGGAGACGGGTCAGGGTATGGTTTTCGAAATCGAAACCGAAACCCCGCCGCCCGAGGATCACGAACCGACGCCCGAGCCGCCCAAGTCTGGCGGTCGGCCAGCCCTCAAGGTAGTGAAATAAGCTGTAGCAACAATAAAAAGACGGCGGACCCGAAAGGGGCCGCCGCTTTTTTATTGCCTGCTCGAAGGTCGATGGCTCAGTCGATGTATTCGAACAGCTTGACGATGCGCTGCACGCCACCCACCTGCTGTACCGCAGCCACGGCGGCGTTGGCCTCGGCGTGGGTAACCAACCCCATCAGGTAGACTGCGCCGGCCTCGGTAACCACCTTGACGCGGCGTCCGGGAATGCTGCTGTCGGCCAGCATGCGGGTCTTGCTGCTGGAGGTGATCAGCGTATCGTTGTTGCGAGCCAGCAGCGATAGCTTGGGGCCTACCGTCAGCTCATTGTGCACTACCTTGACCCGCTGCACCTGCTTGACTGCCTTGCCGGCGATATCACGCAGCTCGGCGCGCGGTACCTGACCGGTGAGTAATACCACGCCGTTGTAGCTGACCACATCATAGCGGGCCTGACTTTCCAGGTCGGGATGCGCCTTGGCAATGTTGACGCTGGCCTTGGTTTCGATCAGTTGGTCGTCGATGCTGCTGCCCAGCGTCCGAGTGCCGTAATTGTGATCTATCGGCGTTTCACGGGTTGCAGTCATTACCCCGCTGCAGCCGGCCAGGGTAAGGGTCAGCAGGACGGCGGTCAGGCGGATCATTCTTCACTCCCGAACAACTGACGGTCGATCAGGTCGCACAAACAATGGATCGCCAGCAGGTGTACTTCTTGGATACGCGCAGTGGAGCGGGCCGGGACGCGGATCTCTACATCCTCCGGCAGCAGCAGGGAGGCCATGCCGCCGCCATCACGACCGGTCAGGGCTACGACCAGCATGTCACGGTCATGGGCGGCCTGGATGGCTTGCAGCACGTTGCCGGAATTGCCGCTGGTGGAGATGGCCAGTAGCACATCGCCCGGTTGACCCAGTGCGCGAATCTGTTTGGAAAAGACTTCGTCGTAACTGTAGTCGTTGGCGATTGAAGTGATGGTCGAGCTATCGGTGGTCAGCGCGATGGCTGGCAGGCTTGGACGTTCGCGCTCGAAGCGGTTGAGCAGCTCCGAGGAGAAATGCTGCGCATCGCCGGCGGAGCCACCATTGCCGCAGGTGAGGATCTTGCGCTCGCTCAGCAGGCTGCTGACCATCAACTGGCTGGCCTGTTCTATGCTGGGCCCCAACACGTCCATGGCGCGGGTCTTGGTTTCAATGCTGTCGGTGAACAACTGTCTGATACGGTGTTGCATGTCCATAAGAAAGAACTCGCTAGCAGGTGAAGGCTTCTCGGATCCATCGGAATGAGGCCGGGTCCGTGGGATCGCCGGTGGCCGCGACAACGTCGAAGCGGCAGGACTGATTGACCAGGTGCGGGTGGGTCAGCAGATAGTGATGGGCGGCAGCAATCAGGCGTTTCTGCTTGCGCCAATCCACGGTTTCCACCGGATCGCCCCACTGATTCCGTCGTCGGTAGCGTACTTCGATAAATACTACTGTATCCGCATCGCGCATGACCAGATCCAGCTCGCCCTGTTTGCAGCGGTAGTTGCGGGCGAGCAGGCGCAGGCCGGCATTCATCAGGATCTGTTCGGTGGTGCGTTCAGCCTGGTTGCCGGTGGTCTGCTTGTCGGTCAGCTGGTTCATTGTATGAACGCGGGCTCAATCAGTGGCTGCAACTGGCCATCAATCATTTCACCCCAGGACAGCTCCCGGTGAATGCGGCCGTCAGCACCCAGTGACAATATGCCGGTGGCGCCATCAATGCGGGTCTCGGGTTGTTCCTGCATCTGCCGCAGACGGCTGAAGATCCGCTGCGCATCCACGCCCATCGCATACAGGCGGCCCATGGGGCCGGCAGCGGTCGGCCAGCTGTCGACAATGATGTCATAGAGTGGGTCGGAGCGGGTCAGCAGCCAGGGTATCTCCGCAACCATGATGCCGTCGATGTCCGGGTTCGGTTCGCCATTCAGCGATAGGCGATAGGCGCGCGAAGCAGCATAGACTGGCAGCTCACCGGCATATTGGAATACCAGGGTCGGTTTGATCTGGCGTGCTTGCAGTGGATCGGCGGCGAGGAACAGGGCGTCGAGGCCGGGCCGCGGTGTGGGTTGGACCATGACGTCGCTGCCCAGAGTGTCCTGCAGGTGCTGGTTGCGTTGCTCGCTTTCGCGCACACGCAACAGGTCGGCGATCTGGCCGGAAATATTCGCGGGCGCATCGATGGTTTCCTGGCCGGTCAATACGCCGCCCAATTCCTGCCACCGTGCGGCGAACGCCTGTGCAGAGCGCGATCCCCAATCATCGCCATTGGTCAGCATCGCCATTTGTCGGTGGCCGTCCTGCCAAGCGCGCAACGCAGCCGAGCGGGCCTCGTGTTCGGGCGCCAGGCCAAACTGGAACAGGCCGGCCGGTGGTGTGGTGGTGTCGGCGTAGTTCAGTGCCAGCGTCGGCAGTGGCAGCTCGGGTAGTTGAGCCAGGCTGGCAACCTGTTGTCGATCCAGCGGCCCGATGACCCATTGCACGCCGTCTGCCTGGGCCTGCTGATAGAACTGCAGCAGATCGATATAGGCACCGCTGTCATACAGGCTGATACGGGGCTGGGCGAGGCCTTGGCTGTGGGCTCGATATTGAGCGGAAAGAAAGCCGTCACGCAGTGCATCGGCAGCAGCTGCCAGCCCGCCGTCGAAAGGCAGCAGCAGGGCGACGTGTTGCGGGCGCTGGGCGTGGAGCTCCATCAACCGGCTGATGCTCTCCGGTGGCATGATGGCAGCTGGGTGGGTGGGGTGCTTGTCTTTCCATTGCTGCATGGCATACACCTGAAGATCCAGGTTGCCATGGTCGCGGGCAATCAGCGCCAGACTCAGCCAGCCGGCCAGGTCGCCAGTGGCGGAGCTGGAGGCTTCACGCAGGCTTTCGACAGGCGCCTGGTTCAGGTTGTCCCAGATGGCGGCGAGGTTGTCCTGCTGGGCTTGCGCAGACAACAGATTGTGCATGAAGACACGTTCCTGCACGGCACTGAGGTGTTCGCCCGCGGCAGCCATGGTCTCTGCGCGCAGCAGCTGGATATCGAGCTGGGCTTCGGGCGTCAGCGCGTCGAGCCGTTCCAGTGATGGGTGGCGCAGGGCGCGCAGCGCGGCATCCGGTTGCCCCAGAGCCAATTCGCTGCGTGCCTGCAGCTCACTGAAGCGCTGCTGCTGATCCAGCGGCAGATCGCTTTGCGGAATCATTCCGAGGATGCTGCGTACCCGGTCCGGTTGATTGCGGCTCCAGGCTGTCTGGGCTGCATGCAGTCGCAGCAGGTGCGCCTCGGCACCCGAACGGCGCTCGGCCTGGTGGAGGATGTCTTCGACGGGGGTGGCCGTGGTGGTGGGCAGCTCCGACAGGTGGCGGGGCGTCGAGGAGCAGCCGGCCATCAGCGAGGCCAGCAGCAGGCCGGCAAGCGGCAGGCGAATCATGCGGAGCATCAGGCAGGGTACCTTGTTGGCGCGTGAGCATTTGACCTGCATTGTAACCAAGGGGCGTTAACCTCGCCATGTGCTTCGCGGTAACCCGTTCACGTCCTGTACAATGAACGGCAAATTCACCACAGGATTTGCTATGGTCGCCACCACCGGTACCTTGTATGTCGTCGCCACGCCGATCGGCAACTTGCAGGATCTGACACCCCGTGCACTGGAGGTGCTCAACTCGGTCAATCTGATCGCTGCGGAGGATACGCGTCACAGCGGTCGGCTGCTGCAGCATTTCGGTGTGCAGACTCCGACCACTGCCTGTCATGATCATAACGAGCGGGGCAAGAGTCTGCGGCTGGTAGAGCGTATGCTTGCCGGCGAAGATCTGGCACTGATCTCTGACGCCGGCACGCCGCTGATTTCCGATCCAGGTTTCCATCTGGTGCGCATGGCGCGCGAAGCCGGAGTGCGGGTCTGTCCGGTGCCGGGCGCCTGTGCGCTGATTGCCGGGCTGAGCGCGGCGGGCCTGCCATCGGATCGATTTGCCTTTGAAGGTTTTTTGCCGGCCAAGACCCACGGTCGGCGGCAGCGGATTCAGGAGCTGGTCGCAGAGCAGCGCACCTGGATGATCTACGAAGCACCGCACCGTCTGCTGGAGTGCCTGGAGGATCTGCTCGATTTGCTGGGGTCTGAGCGCCAGGTAGTGCTGGCTCGGGAGCTGACCAAGACCTTCGAAACCATCAAGGGCGCGCCGCTGGTCGAGCTGGTCCAGTGGGTGCGCGCGGATGCCGATCAGCAGCGTGGCGAGTGCGTGTTGATAATCGAGGGCGCAGCGCAATCGGTGGACAGCGATGCGCTTGACCCTGCCGCGGAGCGGGTTTTGGATATTCTGCTGACGGAATTGCCGGTCAAGCAGGCTGCAGCACTGGCGGCGCAGATCACCGGGTTGAAGAAGAATCGGCTGTATCAGCTGGCCCTGCAGAAAACCGCCTGACTATCTCATGTGCGCGGGGATAACCCGTCCTTGAGCTATCAGGGCTTGCCGCAGAGGGGCAATCGGGCTACTCTTGCGCTCAGGAGTTGGCTGGACAGTCGCTGTATCGCATTGGCGGTATGGAGGAAAGTCCGGGCTCCATAGGGCAGAGTGCCAGGTAACGCCTGGGGGGCGTGAGCCTACGGAAAGTGCAGCAGAGAGCAGACCGCCTAAGCGCGCAAGCGCCGGTAAGGGTGAAAGGGTGCGGTAAGAGCGCACCGCGCGACTGGCAACAGTTCGTGGCATGGTAAACCCCACTCGGAGCAAGACCAAATAGGAACCCATCGGTGCGGCCCGCACTGGGTTCGGGTAGGTTGCTACAGGCAGTCAGTGATGGCTGTCGCAGAGGAATGACTGTTCTCGACAGAACCCGGCTTACAGGCCAACTCCTATTTTTATTCTGCTGTAGAAAATTTCGCGAAAAAAATCCTGTCACCTCATGTTTAACTTTAAGTTGCATGAGCATTCCCTTGTTATTGCTCTGATTCTTCCTTTCAGTTCATCCCGCGCTTGGGATCTTTTACCCTGCATTGCCCCTAAACCCACGTCACATAAGGCTTTTTCTGTGAATTGGTTACTTGACGCTGTTTGGGCGCCTTTCTATAGTGTGCGAAAGTGGGTTGAAGTGGGCGAAAGTGGATTTTTTTGGGTTTTCCATTGTCATAGCAGTGGTCTCATCAGGGGAATAACAAAAAGTGTTTCGTGGAGCGAACGCCATCAATCTGGACGCCAAGGGGCGACTCGCGATGCCTGCCCGGCATCGTGACCGTCTGTTGGAGTCTTGTGGCGGCCAGCTTGTCGCGACCATTGCCCTGGAAGAACGCTGTCTGTGGATCTATCCGCTGCATGAATGGGAGGCGGTGGAACAGCAGCTGCGCAAGGCGCCGAACATGCACCCCGGAGTCAAACGACTCAACCGTCTGTTGATCGGTAATGCCAACGAAATAGAACTGGACAGTCATGGCCGCTTTGTCGTGCCGCCACTGTTACGCGATCATGCCAGCCTGGACAAGAAAGTCATGCTGGTGGGTCAATTGAGCAAATTCGAGCTGTGGAGTGAAGAGGTCTGGCAGACCACCACCGCAGCTTATCTGGAAGAAGAGCAGGACGTTGGCGAACTGCCGGCGGAACTGCACTCACTGAGCCTATGAATCAGCAGACCGAATTGAAACATGTCAGTGTACTGCTGAACGAAGCGCTGGAAGGGTTGGCGGTTCGGCCGGAAGGCACTTATATAGATGGCACTTTCGGCCGCGGCGGGCACAGTCGCGCCATCCTGCAGCAGCTCGCCGAGGGGGGGCGGCTGCTCGGCTTCGACAAGGACCCGGAGGCGATACGGGTCGGAAACCAGCTGGCGGCCGAAGACGGCCGCTTTGTCGTTGTACAGCGTTCGTTTGCCGACATGGCTGAGGAGCTGCGTGAGCGCGGCCTGCATGGTCGTGTCGACGGGGTTTTGCTGGATCTGGGAGTGTCTTCACCACAATTGGACGACCCGCAGCGTGGCTTCAGCTTCCTTCATGACGGTCCGCTGGACATGCGCATGAATCCGGATGCAGGGCAGAGCGCTGCCGACTGGATCAATACCGCCGACGAGGCCGATATCGCCACCGTACTCTGGGAATACGGCGAGGAACGTTTCTCCCGGCGCATGGCTCGGGCCATCGTCACTCGCCGCGCCGAGCAGCCATTCACCCGCACCGCCGACCTGGCCGAAGTGATCAAGGTCGCCAACCCCGCCTGGGAAAAGCACAAGCATCCGGCCACTCGTGCCTTTCAGGGTATTCGCATCTTTATCAATCGTGAGCTGGAGGATCTGTCCGACGGCCTGCGTGCTGCACTCGACGTATTGGCGCCGGGCGGTCGGCTGGCGGTGATCAGTTTCCATTCGCTGGAGGATCGGCAGGTCAAGCAGTTCATGCGTCGCGAAGCCAAGGGTGCGCCGTTACCCCGTGGGCTGCCGATACGTGATGTGGATATCCAGACCAGCCTGAAACTCATCGGCAAGGCAGCCAAGCCATCTGCCGATGAAATTGCCGTCAATCCCCGCGCCCGCAGTGCGGTATTACGTGTGGCGGAGAAACATAGATGAACGACCAGGCTCTACCCGCAGCCGATATTGCCCGTTCCGGCCTCCCCGCCGGCAGCGGCTGGCTGCTGGTGGTCTGGGTAATCATCCTGGGTAGTGCTCTGGCGGTGCCCTACAGCGCGCATTGGAGCCGGCAACTGCTCAACGAGCTGGCCACCGAAATGACTCAGCGAGAAAAGGCCCAGGCGGAATGGGGTCGGCTGATACTGGAGCAGAGCACTTGGACGGCGCATAGCCGGGTCGAGGCGATTGCCACGCGTCAGCTGGGCATGCGCGTGCCCGAGCCTGGCGAAGTGATCCTGGTGCAGCCATGAAAAAATTCACTTTCGAATCCAATGGTAGTCTTTATCCCTGGCGCTTCAGACTGGTTATCGGTCTGCTCGGATTGTGCTGTGTGGCGATTGCCTGGCGCATTGTCGAACTACATGTGCTGGACGAAGGCTTCCTGAAGAATCAGGGCGACAAGCGCAGCGTGCGGCATGTGCCGATTCCCGCTCACCGTGGGCAGATCACTGATCGCAACGGCGAGCCGCTGGCGGTGAGCACGCCGGTGCTGACCATCTGGGCCAACCCATCGCAACTGATCAGTCAGAAGACCCATTGGCCCAGTCTGGCCAAGGCGCTGGGTACCGATCTGTCTACCTTCAGCCAGCGGCTGCAGAGCAACGCCGACAAGGAATTCATCTACCTGCGCCGGCGCATGGTGCCCGCCGATGGTGAAGCGGTCATGGCATTGAAGGTGCCTGGGGTATACAGCATTGAGGAGTACCGGCGCTTTTATCCGGCGGGTGAGGTGTCGGCGCATCTGGTCGGCTTCACCAACGTCGATGAAAAAGGCCAGGAAGGTGTCGAGCTGTCCTATGATCATTGGCTGGAAGGCGTGCCTGGTAAGCGGCAGGTGCTGCAGGACCGGCGCGGACGTTTGATCAAGGATGTGCAGGTCATCAGCAACGCCCGCCCGGGTAATGATCTGGCGCTGTCCATTGATCTGCGGTTGCAATATCTGGCGCACCGCCAGTTGCGCGAAGCGCTGCAGGAGTTCGAAGCCCGGGCCGGTTCCATCGTCATGCTGGATGTGCGTACCGGCGAAGTGCTGGCGATGGTCAACCATCCTACCTATAACCCGAACAATCGCGCCAAACTCAAGCCGGATATGATGCGCAACCGTGCCCTGATCGACGTCTTCGAGCCCGGCTCCACGGTCAAGCCGATATCCATGAGCGCGGCTCTGGCGTCTGGCCGCTGGAAGCCGGCGGACAAGGTCAATGTCTACCCCGGCACTCTGCGGATTGGTCGCTACACCATTCGTGATGTTTCCCGCGCCCCTGGCGGCGAGCTCGACCTGACCGGCATCCTGCTCAAGTCTAGCAACGTCGGCATGAGCAAGATTGCCTTCGATATCGGCGGCCCGGCCCTGCGTGAAACCATGCAGAATGTCGGTTTCGGTCAATATACCGGTCTGGGATTTCCCGGCGAGCGTGTGGGTAACCTGCCGAGTTACCGTGAATGGCGCCAGGCCGAGACGGCGGCGCTTTCCTATGGTTATGGGCTGTCGGTAACCACCATGCAGATGGCCCAGGCCTATGCGATTCTGGCCAACGATGGCCGCAAGGCGCCCATGTCACTGCTGCGCATCAACGAGCAGCCGGACGCTGAGCAGGTCATTCCCGAGAACGTCGCTCTGACTGTACAGGGCATGCTGCAGCAGGTCATCGAGGCGCCCGGTGGCACCTTCCGCGCACAGGTGCCCGGCTATCACGTCTCCGGCAAGAGCGGCACGGCACGCAAGACCAGCGTCGGCAGCAAGGGCTACAAGGAAGATTCCTATCGCTCGCTGTTTGCCGGATTCGCCCCCAGCAGCAACCCACGTATCGCCATCGCCGTGGTCATCGATGAGCCTACCAAGGGTGGCTATTACGGCGGCCTGGTGGCCGCGCCGGTATTCAGTGGTTTGATGTCCAATGCGTTGCGCCTGCTGAATATCACCCCGGATAACCTGGTGGAGATGCAGCAGGTCGAGTTGCCGTCGATGGACAAAGAAGAGGAGCGCGGATGATGCAGCTCCAGCAGATCATTCCCCAGTGGCAGGGTGCTCCGGTGAATATCACCGACCTGACCCTGGACAGCCGCAAGGTTGCGCCGGGCTTTCTGTTTCTGGCGGTGCCAGGTCAGCGCCACGATGGGCGCGAGCACATTGAACAGGCCATTGCCGCGGGTGCTGCGGCAGTAGCTTATGAAACAGGTGACGGCTTCACCTGCGGCGCAGCGGTGCCTTTGCTGGCCATAGAACACTTGTCCGCACAGCTGTCGGCCATTGCCGCGCGGTTTTATGGCGAGCCCGCCAGCAGTCTGGGCCTGATCGCCACCACCGGAACCAACGGCAAGACCAGTGTCAGCCAGATGCTGGCCCAGGCGTTGAACAGCCTGAACCAGCCATGCGGTGTCATCGGCACTCTGGGCAGCGGTATGCCTGGCGCGTTGCTCGATCACGGCATGACCACACCGGATGCGCTGGCCGTCCAGCAGCAACTGGCGCGCTTGCGTGATGAGGGAGCGCAGCGGGTAAGCATGGAGGTGTC
Source organism: Halopseudomonas litoralis (assembly GCF_900105005.1). Classification (NCBI taxonomy): domain Bacteria; kingdom Pseudomonadati; phylum Pseudomonadota; class Gammaproteobacteria; order Pseudomonadales; family Pseudomonadaceae; genus Halopseudomonas; species Halopseudomonas litoralis. The sequence goes on along the minus strand of NZ_LT629748.1, from coordinate 2,605,957 downwards.
ATCCCATGCACTGGATCAGGGGCGTGTTGCTGCACTGCAGTTCGAGGTGGGCATCTTCACCAACCTCAGCCGCGACCATCTGGACTACCACGGCGACATGGCCAGCTACGGTGCGGCGAAAGCCCGTCTGTTGACGCAGTCCCGCACGGCTGTGGTGAATATCGACGATGCTTTTGGCCGAGCGTTGGCAGCCGGCTCTCCGGTGCCTGTGTCGACCTACGGCGTGAGCGACAACACCGCAGACCTGTATTGCAGTGATATCCGCTTCGACGCCGAGGGTATCAAGGCGCGCTTGCACACGCCGGTTGGAATGGTCGACCTGTGCAGTCCGCTGCTGGGCAGCTTCAATCTGTCGAATGTGCTGGCCGTCGCGGGCGCCTTGCTGGCGCTGGACGTGCCACTGCAGCGGATCGCTGCGCTGATCGGCGAACTGTTACCGCCGACCGGCCGCATGCAGCGTCTGGGCGGTAATGGTCAGCCATTGGTGGTTATCGATTATGCGCACACACCGGACGCATTGGAGAAGGCGCTCGCCGCCCTGCGGGCCCACGTTGCCGGACGGCTGATCTGTGTGTTCGGCTGCGGTGGTGATCGCGATCGTGGCAAGCGTCCCTTGATGGGCCGCATCGCCGAGCTGGGCGCCGATCATTTGGTGCTGACCGATGACAATCCGCGTACCGAAGCTTCGGCGGCAATTATCAGCGAAATCAGCGCCGGTATTGAACATCCACAACGGGCGGCAGTCATAGCCAACCGTGCCGAGGCCATCGGCCAGACCATTGCCAGTGCCGACGCCGGAGACATCATCCTGGTTGCCGGCAAGGGCCACGAAATATATCAGGAGATTGATGGGGTGCGTCATCCTTTCAGTGATATCGAACAGGCCGAACGCGCCTTGAAGTACCGGGAGGAGCATCATGCTTGAAGCCATGCGCCTGTCGGATCTGGTCAAACCGCTCAATGCAAGCCTGCATGCTATCGATGCCAGCTTCGACAACGTCAGTATCGATGCTCGTCACATCCAACCCGGTGGGCTATTTGTGGCGCTGCCGGGCACCCGCGTCGATGGACATGATTTTATCGCCCAGGCGCGTGTCAATGGGGCTGCTGCTGCGCTGGTCGAACACGCTGTGGACGATGCCTTACCGCAACTGGTCGTGCATGACTGTGCCCATGCGCTGGGTCAGCTCGGTGCGCTGAATCGCGCCGCCTTCGCCGGACCGCTGGTAGCTATTACCGGCTCCAGCGGTAAAACCACGGTCAAGGAAATGCTGGCGTCGATTCTGGGAGAGTGTGGTCCGGTATTGGCCACCCGTGGCAACCTCAACAATGAATTGGGTGTGCCGCTGACCCTGCTGGAGCTGGCGCCGGAACACCAGTACGCGGTGGTGGAAATGGGCGCCGCTGCGCTGGGTGATATCGCCTACAGCATGCGCCTGGCCAAGCCCAGTGTGAGCGTGCTGACCAATGCAGGCGTAGCACATCTCGGCCGATTCGGCAGCGAGCAGGCCATCGCCGAGGCCAAGGGCGAAATCTTTGCCGGTCTGGACAGTCAGGGGCAGGGCGTGATCAATCTCGACAGCCCCTGGTTCGAGAGCTGGTATCAGACCTTGGGCAACCGTAAGGCGCATGTCTTCAGTACCCAGAATCCGACCGCCGAACTGCGCGCTGAAGACATTCGCCTCGACGAACGCGGCTGCTCGGGTTTCAGGTTGGTGACTCCGAGCGGAGCAGTCGACATCCAGCTCGATCTGCTGGGTCGGCACAACGTGGCCAACGCCCTGGCTGCAACAGGTGCGGCGCTGGCGCTTAAGGTTCCGCTGGAAGCGATCAGCCGCGGGCTCCGTAAGTTGCAGCCGATGGCTGGTCGCGGTCAAAGCCTGCCGGGATACAACGGCGCAGTGATCATTGATGACAGCTACAACGCCAATCCGGTGTCGGTATGCGTGGCAATAGACCTGCTGGCCGGCCTGGACGGCCAACGTCTGCTGGTGCTCGGCGATATGGGGGAGCTGGGGCAACTGGAAGAACAGGCACACGCCGAGGTAGGCGCCTATGCCAAGGCGCAGGGACTGGACGGTCTGTATGCCACGGGTCGTTTGTCGGCCCTGGCGGCTGAAAAATTCGGTGAAGGTGCACAGGTCTTCGCTGATCGCGCCGAACTGGCTGCAGCTCTCAAGACAAAGCTGGACCCGCAGACCCGGGTACTGGTCAAGGGCTCGCGTAGTGCGGGAATGGAAGAAGTCGTCGCCGCTCTGGTGGCAGGCTCGCAAATCATGGAAGGGGGCTAGCCGACATGCTGCTGATACTTGCGCAATATCTACAACAGTTTCACACCGGGTTCGGGGTTTTCCAGTATCTGACACTGCGCGGCATTTTCGGTGTGCTCACCGCGCTGGGCCTGGCGTTGTTTCTCGGGCCGTGGATGATCCGGACCCTGAGTTTCCGCCAGATCGGCCAGTCGGTACGCCACGATGGTCCTCAGTCGCACCTGTCCAAGGCCGGTACGCCAACCATGGGCGGCGCGCTCATTCTGATGGCGATCACCATCAGCACACTGCTGTGGGCTGATCTGAGCAACCTGTACGTCTGGGTGGTATTGGGCGTCACGGTCAGCTTCGGGGCCATCGGCTGGGTCGATGACTACCGCAAGGTGGTGGAAAAGAACTCCCGTGGTCTGGCGTCGCGCTGGAAATATCTCTGGCAATCGGTGTTCGGCCTGGTGGCCGCTGTGGTGCTGTATCTGGCCGCCGATACGCCGGTGGATACCACGCTGATCGTGCCTTTCTTCAAGAACGTCGAGTTCCAGCTGGGCATCTTTTTCGTGGTGCTGACCTACTTCGTCATCGTCGGTTCCAGCAACGCGGTCAACCTGACTGACGGCCTGGATGGTCTGGCAATCCTGCCGACGGTGATGGTCGGTGGCGCGCTGGGCATCTTTGCCTATCTGTCGGGCAACTTCCAGTTCTCCCAATATCTGCTGATTCCCTACGTAGAGGGATCGGGCGAACTGCTGATCTTCTGCGGCGCGCTGATCGGCGCCGGCCTCGGTTTCCTATGGTTCAACACCTACCCGGCGCAGGTGTTCATGGGGGACGTGGGTGCGCTGGCGCTGGGCGCTGCGCTGGGGGTGATTGCGGTCATCGTCCGCCAGGAAATCGTGTTGTTCATCATGGGCGGCATCTTCGTGGTCGAGACCCTGTCGGTGATCGTCCAGGTGGCCTCGTTCAAGCTGACCGGGCGCCGGGTGTTTCGCATGGCGCCCATCCATCACCATTTTGAATTGAAGGGCTGGCCCGAGCCGCGGGTCATCGTACGTTTCTGGATCATCACCGTGGTACTGGTGCTGATCGGTCTATCCACGCTCAAGTTGCGTTGAGGAATACAAGGTGTCACTGATCACTACGGACAAACAGCGGATCATCGTCGGACTCGGGGCCACCGGTTTATCGGTTGCCCGGTATCTGGCTGGCCGTGATCTGCCGTTTGCGGTCTGTGACACGCGCGCTGAGCCGCCGGGCCTGGATAAGCTCAAGCGTTTCGCGCCCATGGCAGACCTGTATCTGGGTGAGCTGGATGCCGAGCTGCTGAGCGGCGCCGGAGAGCTGATCGTCAGCCCCGGTATCGCGCTGTCCACGCCGGCGATCAAGTCTGCGATCGACGCAGGTGTCAGCGTGGTTGGCGATATCGAGCTGTTCGCCCGTGAGGCGGATGCGCCGATCATCGCGATCACCGGCTCCAATGCCAAGACTACGGTCACCACGTTGGTGGGTGCCATGGTCGAGCAGGTGGGCAAGCGTGTCGCCGTGGGTGGCAATATCGGTACGCCGACGCTGGATCTGCTGGACGAGAAAGCCGACCTGTATGTACTGGAGCTGTCCAGCTTCCAGCTTGAAACCACTCAGACGCTGAATGCAGCGGTGGCTGTGGTGCTGAATGTCAGCGAAGACCATATGGACCGCTACACCGGTCTGGCCGCCTACCATCTGGCCAAGCATCGGATCTTCCGCGGCGCCCAGCAGGTGGTGTTCAATCGGGATGACGCCTTGACGCGGCCGTTGGTGGCGGATCAGCTGCCTTGCTGGAACTTTGGTCTGTCGCGCCCGGATTTCAAGGGTTTCGGCCTGATTGAAAAGGGCGGCCAGAGCTGGTTGGCATTCGAATTCGAGGCGCTGATGCCCACCGCTGAACTGAAGATTCGCGGCGCGCATAATCAGGCCAATGCTCTTGCAGCCCTGGCGCTGGGGCATGCGGTTGGTTTGCCGATGCCGGCAATGCTGGCGGCGCTGCGCGAGTTCGCCGGCCTGCCGCACCGCTGCCAGTGGCTTGGCCAATATGCTGGAGTGGACTACTACGACGACTCCAAGGCGACCAACGTTGGTGCGGCGCTGGCCGCCATTGAAGGTTTTGCCGCTGATCTGCAGGGCAAGCAGGTGTTGATCGCCGGCGGCGATGGCAAGGGTGCCGATTTCTCCGCGTTGCTCGGCCCGGTCGCTCGTCATTGCCGCGCGGTGATTCTGCTCGGGCGTGATGCACCGCTATTGGAGCAATTGTTCGCTGGTCATGTTTCGGTGCAGCGTGTAGCGACCCTGGATGAGGCGGTGGTTGCCGCCGCCGCCGCTGCCGAGCCGGGCGATGCGGTGTTGTTGTCACCCGCCTGCGCCAGTCTGGATATGTTTCGCAATTTTGAAGAACGCGGCCGGCTGTTTGCCGACGCCGTCGGGAGGTTGCCGGCATGATCTTCACCGATGTCGTGCAACGCTCACTGGCACCGCTGATTGGCGAACGCCGTTTCGATCTGGACCTGCCGTTACTGGTAGGCGGCCTGGCGCTGCTTGGCCTTGGTCTGGTGATGGTCACCTCGGCGTCGATGGAAGTGGCCGCCGGACAACTGGGCAACCCCCTCTATTATATGAACCGTCAGCTGGTATACATGCTGATCGGCATCATCGCCATGCTCGCCACCCTGGCGGTGCCGGTCGGGTTGTGGGAGCAGTTCCGCTTTCCGCTGCTGTTTCTGGGCTTTGCTCTGTTGATTGCTGTACTGATCCCGGGTATCGGCCGTGAGGTCAACGGCAGCTGGCGCTGGATCGCCGTCGGGCCGATCAACGTGCAGCCATCTGAACTGGCCAAGCTGTTTGCAGTGGTCTTCCTGGCCGGGTATCTGGTGCACCGCCGGGATGAGGTCAAGGAGCAGTGGTTCGGCTTCATCAAACCTTTCATGGTTTTGGGCCCGATGGCCTGGCTGCTGATCATCGAACCGGATTTTGGTGCCACTGTGGTGCTCATGGGCGCGGCCACCGGCATGCTGTTTCTCGGTGGTGTGGGTCTGATCCGCTTTACCATGCTGTTCGGTTCACTCGGCGGCCTTGCGGCGCTACTGGTTATCTTTGAACCCTATCGCCTGCAGCGTCTGACCAGCTTCCTCAATCCCTGGAATGATCCCTATGGCACCGGTTATCAGTTGACCCAGGCGTTGATCGCGTTCGGCCGTGGCGAATGGCTGGGCACCGGTCTGGGCAACAGTATCCAGAAGCAGTACTACCTGCCAGAGGCCCATACCGACTTCGTATTTGCCGTGCTGGCCGAGGAGTTGGGCCTGATTGGTGCGCTGGCGGCCTTTGCCCTGTTGATCTTCGTTGCGGTACGTGCGCTGTATATCGGGCTCTGGGCCGAAAAGGCCGGACGCTATTTTTCCGCCTATCTGGCCTACGGTCTGGCGATCATGTGGTGTGGCCAGGTGCTGATCAATGTCGGCGTGAATATCGGCCTGCTGCCGACCAAGGGGCTGACGCTGCCGTTCCTCAGTTACGGCGGCAGTTCACTGGTGGTCTGCTGTATCAGTCTGGGCTTGCTGCTGCGCATCGACTGGGAGCGCCGTCAGGCGCTGCGGGAGGCTGCCAATGGCCAGTAACGTACTGATCATGGCCGGCGGTACCGGCGGTCACGTGTTCCCGGCGCTGGCCTGTGCTCGGCTGCTACAAGAGCAGGGCTATCAGGTGCACTGGTTGGGAACACGCCGTGGCATCGAGGCGGAACTGATTCCGGCGGCCGGTATTCCCGTGCATTACATCGATATTCAAGGCCTGCGTGGCAAAGGTAAGGTCGACCTGCTGAAAGCACCGATACGCCTGCTGCGTGCGCTGTGGCAGTCGCTGGCGGTGGTGCGCGAACTGCAGCCAGTCTGTGTGCTGGGTGCAGGGGGCTATGTCACCGGGCCGGGCGGTCTGGCAGCCTGGCTGCGTCGCGTTCCATTGGTGATCCACGAGCAGAACGCGGTGGTTGGCACCACCAACCGGCTGTTGGCGAAACTGGCCGTACGCCGTTGTGAAGGTTTCGATGGCAGTTTTGCCAATGGCGCCCAGCGGCGCAGTACCGGCAACCCGGTGCGCAGTGACATTTTTGCCGCGCCGCCGATGGCCTGGGATGGCAATCGTGCCCCGCGCCTGCTGGTGCTTGGCGGCAGTCTGGGCGCCTTGCCGCTGAACAAGCTGCTGCCCGAGGCGCTGGCGCTGTTGCCCGCAGAGCAGCGGCCGCAGGTGCGTCATCAATGTGGTAAGCAACACGTGGCAGCAGCCGGGCAGGCGTACATCGAGTCTGGCATCCAAGCCGAAGTGGAGCCCTTTATTGCCGATATGGCCGAGGCCTACGCCTGGGCCGATCTGGTGGTATGCCGCGCCGGTGCCCTGACGGTGGCCGAACTGGCGGCAGCCGGCCGTCCGGCACTGCTGATCCCTCTGCCGCATGCCATTGATGATCATCAAAGCGCTAACGCGCGCTACCTGGCCGATCGCGGCGCAGCCGAGCTGCTGCCGCAGAAGACATTGACCGCTGCGCAGCTGGCGCAGCGGCTGAATACCCTGTTTACCCAACCGGAGACGTTACGACAGATGGCAGAACATGCCCGCAAGCAGGCCAAACCCGATGCTACAGCGGATGTGGTCCGCGCCTGCCTGGAGGTTGCCCGTGAATACTAAGGCCACCTACAGCCTCCCGGCAATGCGCCGTATCCGTTGTATTCACTTCGTCGGCATCGGCGGTGCGGGAATGTGCGGCATTGCCGAAGTACTGCTGAATCTGGGTTACGAGGTGTCCGGATCCGACCTCAAGCGCTCGGCCGTGACCGAGCGCCTGGAAAGCTTCGGCGCTCGGGTGGACATCGGCCATCGTGCGGAAAATGTACAGAATGCCGATGTGCTGGTGGTCTCCAGCGCGATCAATACCAGCAACCCGGAAGTGGCTGCGGCCATGGAAAAACGCATCCCGGTGGTGCCGCGTGCCCAGATGCTCGCCGAACTGATGCGCTATCGCCACGGGATTGCGGTAGCCGGTACCCACGGCAAGACCACCACCACCAGCCTGATTGCGTCGGTGCTGGCTGCTGAAGGTCTGAGTCCGACTTTCGTCATCGGTGGACGACTGACCAGCGCGGGTACCAATGCACAGCTGGGTGAGAGCCGTTATCTGGTTGCTGAAGCCGATGAAAGCGATGCCTCCTTCCTGCATCTGCAGCCGATGGCAGCAATCGTCACCAATATCGATTTCGACCACATGGCGACCTACGAGGGCGACTTCAACCGCCTCAAGCGCACCTTTGTGGAATTCCTGCACAACCTGCCGTTCTACGGCCTGGCTGTGCTGTGCATCGATGACCCGGTGGTGCGCGAGATCCTGCCGCAGATCAATCGTCAGGTGATCACTTACGGGCAATCCGAAGACGCCGATATTCGTGCTGTGGATATAGAGCAGCAGGGTATGCAGACGCACTTCACGGTGCTGCGTGAAGATCGTGAGCCGCTGCGCGTGTTCGTCAATATGCCAGGCGTGCATAACGTATTGAATGCGCTGGCGACCATTGCCGTGACTGCTGATGAAGGTGTCAGTGATGCCGCCATTGTCAAGGGACTCACCGGTTTCGAGGGTGTCGGTCGTCGCTTCCAGGTGCACGGCAATTTCCCGCTGGGCGATGACGGCGACGTCATGCTGGTAGATGACTACGGTCACCATCCCCGAGAAGTCGCCGCGGTGATAAAGGCGGTGCGTGGTGGTTGGCCGGAGCGTCGGCTGGTGATGGTGTATCAGCCGCATCGCTATTCGCGCACCCGTGACCTGTACGAAGACTTCGTGCAGGTGCTGGGCGACGCCAACGTGCTGCTGCTCATGGAAGTCTACCCCGCTGGCGAGGAGCCGGTGCCAGGCGCAGACAGCAAGCATCTGTGTCGCAGCATCCGCCTGCGCGGACAGATTGATCCGCTGTATGTCGAGCGTGATGCCGACCTCATGCCGTTGCTCAAGGCCGTGCTGCAACCGGGCGACATCCTGCTGACGCAGGGCGCCGGTGATATCGGCGGTCTGGCAACGCAGCTGGCGCGGGCGCTGACGCGGTTGGGCAACGAACAGAAAGGAGATCAAGCGTAATGGTCGACGTTAAAGCCTTTGGGCGGGTAGCGGTGCTGTACGGCGGCACGTCAGCCGAGCGGGAGGTGTCGCTGAAATCCGGCGCCGCGGTGCTATCGGCGCTGCAGGCTGCCGGTGTGGATGCCTTCGGTATCGATGCCGGCGATGATCTGGCAGAGCGGTTGATCGCTGATCGTCCCGATCGGGTGTTCATTGCACTGCATGGGCGTGGCGGCGAAGACGGCAGCCTGCAAGGGTTGTTGGAAAGCCTGAAACTGCCCTATACCGGCAGCGGTGTGATGGCTTCGGCTCTGGGTATGGACAAGCTGCGTACCAAGCAGGTGTGGCAGAGCCTCGGTCTGCCGACACCAGCTTATGCGGTGCTGCGCGACGAGCAGGAGTGCGCGGCGGTGGTCGAGCGACTGGGTACGCCGTTGATCATCAAGCCGATCCACGAAGGCTCGAGTATCGGCATGGCCAAGGTGAACAGCCTCGCCGAGCTGCAGCAGGCCTGGCAGGAAGCGCGAAAATATGATGACGTCGCGCTGGTCGAACAATGGGTCACTGGCGCCGAGTTCACCGTCGGCATCCTTGACGGCAAGGTACTGCCGGCCATCCGCCTGAGCACACCGAACATCTTCTATGACTACCAGGCCAAGTACCTGGCCTCCGATACCCAGTATCAGTGTCCCTGTGGCCTGACACCGGAGCGTGAAGCCGAGCTCGGGGAACTGTCCCTGCAGGCATTCAATGCTGTTGGCTGCCACGGCTGGGGGCGGGTCGACCTGATGCAGGACAGTGATGGCAATTTCTACCTGCTCGAGGTCAATACCTCGCCGGGCATGACCGACCACAGCCTGGTCCCTATGGCGGCTGCCGCCGCGGGACTGACATTCACCGATCTGGTACTGGCGATCCTCGCCAGTGCCCGTTACTGATCTACGGGAGCTGATGAGCATGCTGGGACTGCTGATTCGGGATCAACGCGCAGGTAAAGCTGCGGGACGGCGCAACGCGCCGAACCGCGGTGCCGTACGCGTGACCCCGGCAGCCCCGCGCAAATGGTCACGCCTGACGCTGCCATCGCTGAGTGAAGCGCGGCGCCGAATGCAACATCTGCTCTGGCCATTACTGCTGGTGATGCTGGGCATGGGGCTGTACGAGCTGGCTAACCGCCTGCAGCCGCTGGCTCAGCGACCCATCAGCCTGATCAGTGTGGAAGGCGACCTGCAGTACATAGACCGTGATTCGGTACATCAGCGTATTGAGCCCTATCTCAACGACAGCCTGCTGACCATTGATCTGGAGGCGCTGCGTGCCGATCTCATCGCCATGCCCTGGGTCGCCGGTGCAGCCGTTACCCGTGTCTGGCCGGATCAACTGGTCATCACCCTGGATGAGCATCTGCCGGTGGCGCGCTGGGGTGATTCAGCGCTGTTGAACAACGCGGGTTTTGCGTTTGCCCCAGATCAGGTCAACCGGTTCGAGGGACTGCCCCTGCTCAATGGCCCGGAACGGGCCAAGCGCCGGGTGATGCAGACCTATCAACAATTCAATCGCCTACTGCGGCCATACGGGCATGGTGTGGCACAGCTGGAATTACGTGATCGTGGCAGCTGGTTTCTGACCACCCGTGACGGTATCGAAATGCTGCTGGGACAGGGCGACGTAGTCGAAAAAATGCAACGGTTCCTGACCATCGACAAGCTGATGTTGTCAGAGCGCCGTGAACTCATAGCGCGGGTCGACCTGCGCTACAGCAACGGCATGGCAGTGGCATGGCGCGAGCCTGCAACGATTCAATCGGGGAGTAACGAGTAATCATGGCAAGCAAGCTGGGTAGCAGGATGATCGTCGGACTGGATATCGGCACCTCCAAGGTGGTCGCGCTGGTCGGCGAGATAGGTGCAGACGGTCAACTCGAGATTGTCGGCATCGGCTCGCATCCGTCTCGCGGCATGAAGAAGGGTGTGGTGGTGAATATCGAATCCACCGTGCAATCCATTCAGCGCGCCATCGAAGAGGCCGAGCTGATGGCTGGTTGCCAGATCCACTCGGTATTCGCCGGCATTGCCGGCAACCACATCCGCAGCCTGAACTCCCACGGCATCGTTGCCATCCGCGAAGGCGAAGTGGTGCAGGCCGATATCGAGCGCGTACTGGATGCCGCCCAGGCGGTTGCCATTCCGGCTGATCAGAAGGTGCTGCACATCCTGCCGCAGGAATACGTGATCGATAACCAGGAAGGCGTGCGCGAACCCCGTGGCATGTCCGGGGTGCGTCTGGAAGCCAAGGTGCACCTGGTTACCTGCGCCATGAATGCCGTGCAGAACATCGAGAAATGTATCCGCCGTTGCGGATTGGAAGTCGAGGACGTGATTCTCGAGCAGCTGGCCTCCAGCTACTCGGTGCTGACCGAAGACGAGAAGGAGCTGGGCGTGTGCATGGTGGATGTCGGCGGCGGAACCACCGATATCGCCATTTTCACCGAGGGTGCGATTCGCCACACCGCGGTGATTCCGATTGCCGGTGATCAGGTCACCAATGACATCGCCATGGCCCTGCGCACGCCGACCCAGTATGCCGAGGAAATCAAGATTCGCTATGCCTGTGCGCTGGCGAAACTGGCCGGCCCGGAGGAGACCATCAAGGTTCCCAGCGTCGGCGAACGCCCGCCGCGCGACCTGTCACGCCAGGCACTGGCGGAAGTGGTCGAGCCACGTTACGACGAATTGTTCACCCTGATCCAGGCCGAGCTGCGCCGTTCAGGTTACGAAGACATGATCCCGGCCGGCATCGTACTCACCGGTGGCACCGCCAAGATGGAAGGTGCCGTCGAACTGGCCGAAGAGATATTCCACATGCCGGTGCGCCTGGGCGTACCGCAGGAATTCAAGGGACTGGCTGACGTAGTGCGCAACCCCATCTACTCCACCGGAGTCGGGTTGCTGCACTACGGCATGCAACACCATGCCGACGGCAATCACAACAGTTCGGAGCAGAGCAGGGAGTCGCCGCTGATAAAAGTGAAGCGGTGGTTCAAGGGGAATTTTTAACAGACCCGCATGAGCGGGCGGCCGGGTAAACCGGGTGCGGTAAACGACGAAACGAAACCAGCTGAAACAAAACGAGTGTCAAACTCGAGGAGATGGAACCATGTTTGAATTGATTGATAACCTTCCGCAGAACGCAGTGATCAAGGTCGTCGGTGTGGGCGGTGGCGGTGGTAACGCCCTGCAGCATATGGTGATCAACAACGTTGAAGGTGTGGATTTTATCTGCGCCAATACCGATGCTCAGGCATTGAAGAACATGACGGCGCGGACCGTACTGCAACTGGGCTCCGCGGTGACCAAGGGGCTGGGCGCCGGTGCCAACCCGCTGATCGGCCGTGAAGCGGCAATCGAGGACCGCGAGCGTATCGCTGAAGTGCTGCAAGGCTCGGATATGGTGTTCATCACCGCCGGTATGGGCGGCGGCACCGGCACTGGTGCAGCACCGATCATTGCCGAAGTGGCACGGGAAATGGGCATCCTGACGGTGGCTGTGGTCACCAAGCCGTTCCCCTTCGAAGGCCGCAAGCGTATGCAGATTGCCGAAGAAGGCATCCGTGAGCTGGGTGAGCATGTCGACTCGCTGATCACCATTCCCAACGAGAAGCTGCTCACCGTGCTGGGTAAGGATGCCAGCCTGCTGTCAGCCTTCAGCAAGGCCAACGACGTGCTGTTGGGTGCGGTTCAGGGTATTGCCGACCTGATCATGCGTCCGGGTATGATCAACGTCGACTTCGCCGACGTGAAGACAGTGATGAGCGAAATGGGTATGGCGATGATGGGTACCGGCCACGCCAGTGGAGCCAATCGTGCCCGTGAGGCGGCCGAAGCAGCGATCCGCAGTCCGCTGCTGGAAGACGTCAACCTGATGGGTGCTCGCGGTATTCTGGTCAACATCACTGCTGGTCCGGATCTGTCGCTGGGTGAGTTCACGGAAGTGGGTAACACCGTGGAAGAGTTTGCCTCGGAAACCGCAACCGTGGTCGTGGGTACCGTAATCGACCCGGAACTGCGCGACGAGCTGCGGGTAACCGTGGTCGCCACTGGTCTGGGCGCCCGTATGGAAAAGCCGGTCAAGGTAGTGGATAACACTGCTGCATCGCAGCCTGCTCGGAAGCCGGAAGCCTCCACGCCGAACTACCGCGACCTGGATCGTCCGACGGTCATGCGTAACTCCGGTGGTGCTCAAGCGGCGCAGGCAAGCTTCACCCAGCCAGTGGAAGATCTGGATTATCTGGATATTCCGGCGTTCCTGCGGCGGCAGGCCGATTGATTTATTCAATCGGTGGGGTAAGGCTGATTGGTGTTCAACAAAGGCGTAATTTGCTATGCTACGCGCCACTTGTTGAAAATTATTCGCAACTACAGCGGAAGCCAGTTCAAGCATGATCAGACAACGCACACTGAAGAACATCATCCGGGCCACCGGTGTTGGCCTGCATTCGGGTGAGAAGGTTTATCTCACGCTGAAACCGGCGCCGGTGGATTCCGGCATCGTGTTTCTCCGGACGGATCTCGACCCTGTGGTCGAGATCCCGGCGCGGGCGGAATTCGTGGGCGAAACTACCATGTCCACCACCCTGATCAAGGATGGCATCAAGGTGGATACCGTCGAGCACCTGCTGTCGGCCATGGCCGGTCTGGGGATCGACAACGCGGTGGTGGAACTCAGTGCGCCCGAAGTTCCGATCATGGATGGCAGTGCCGGCCCCTTCGTATTCCTGATCCAGTCAGCAGGGATCGAGGAGCAGGAGGCGCCGAAGCAGTTCATTCGCATCAAACGTGAAATCACTGTGGAAGAAGACGGCAAGACAGCTACCTTTGTCCCCTTCGAAGGGTTCAAGGTGACTTTCGGTATCGACTTCGACCATCCGGTATTCCGTGGCCGCAGCCAGTCCGCGAGTGTGGACTTTTCCAGCACCTCCTTTGTCAAGGAAGTCAGTCGCGCTCGGACCTTCGGGTTCATGCGGGATATCGAGTATCTGCGTTCGCAGAACCTGGCGCTGGGCGGCAGTGTGGACAACGCCATTGTGGTGGATGAGTATCGCGTACTCAATGAAGACGGCCTGCGTTACGAGGACGAATTCGTCAAGCACAAGATTCTCGATGCCATCGGCGATCTTTACCTACTGGGCAAGAGCCTGATCGGTGAGTTCCGCGGCTTCAAGTCGGGACATGCGCTCAACAACAAACTGTTGCGCGCGCTGTTGGCCAATGCCGACGCCTGGGAAATCGTCACCTTTGAAGATGCCGGTACCGCGCCCATCTCCTTCATGCGGCCGGCCGCTGCGGTCTGACATTTCCTCGTTTCGTTTGACGGCCACCTCGGTGGCCGTTTTTTATTGCGAGAAGTTGATTCCGGTTTTCCAGAAAGTGCACTTAGAGCCTGGGCTCGTGGCAATCAACTGCAATACCATGATCTCAGGATTCGCCCCGATGATGCCGTGCCAATCGTTCCAGGGCTGAGCGCAAATCAGGGTCACTGATATGGTTGGCTGTCTCGATCAAACTCTCGGCCGCCACCTCCGAACGTTTCATTTTGCGAACTGGTGGTGGTTTTTTGACCAATGGTGGTTGTACCTTGCAGTGGATTTTCGTTAAGGTTGCGAACTCCGAATAGGCCTGCAACTGTCGAATGAGTCGTTTTTGCTGATATCGAACCCGAGTTGCCCATTGGCTATCGGAAATCAGCAGCCGCAGCAGGCCGTCGCGATAGGAGGCTACGTGACAATGTTCGCGTGCAGCGGGTTCGAGTACCGACTCGAACAGCGTCTGCAGTCGCTCGACAGCTCGAGCCTGTTTGAACAAGCCCTTCAGGGTGGAATGGCTTCTTAACAGGTCGCCCGGGCGGCGGGCATCCAGAGGATGAAATGACATAGTGTCGTCCGGAGTGACTGAACAGCGGTCATCGTAACAGAACCGCAAGAAAGGTTTTTGGGGATATAGACAGTGAACATCATTATTCTTACCGGGCGCCAGGGCGCTACGAAAGCGTTGACGCTGGGTTCTCCCTGGGTTTTCGCCGGCCTGGTGTCCATCATCGCCATGCCGATCGCCGCCGCGATAGTGACCTGGCAACTCAGTGGTTCAGGTAATACCACCGAAAGTCCCAGCGTTGCGACGGATTACGACCGTATATGGGAGCAATCCCTGAATGAATACGAGCTGGGCGCTGATTATATAAAGGAAGAGTCTCAAGTTCAGCTGGAGCATATGACTCAGCAATTGAGCCGGCTGCAGACCCGCCTGTCCCGTCTTGACGCGCTTGGGGAGCGGCTCACCGAACTGGCCGATCTGTCCGACGGCGAATTCGATTTCAATACCGACTCCGGTATGGGTGGCCCGGAACTGCCGACACATAGCGAGTTTTATGAAGGCGCGGACGTACAGACGGTACTCGATCAGCTGTCCGACCGTATCGATAATCGTACTCGACAGCTTCGTCTGCTCGAGGAGCTCATGCGCAACCGGCAGATCGATGCCAATGCGTTGCTGGACTTCACTCCGGTACAGGTTGGTCGTATCTCATCCGGTTTCGGCCGGCGCACCGATCCCATCACCAAGCGTTCAGCCATGCATTCCGGGCTGGATTTCGCCGCGCCACGTGGCACTGCGATTCATGCGGTGGGTGCCGGCGTAGTGACCTTCGCAGGTCGCCGGGGTGCCTATGGCAACATGATAGAGATCAGTCATGCGGGCGGTTACAAAACCCGCTACGCTCACGCACAGGAGCTGCAGGCCAAGAAGGGAGACCTGGTGAAGAAGGGCCAGCAGATCGCTACGGTGGGTTCCACCGGACGCTCCACCGGGCCGCATCTGCACCTTGAGGTTTATCACAAGGGTATGGCCATCAATCCGGCACGCTTCCTCGCACTGAAATAATCACTCCACTCCTGCTCCAGAGCCTTGTGATGATCGGGCTCTGGATGTCCTTCCGCTTCCCGCTCTCCACGCCCTCTGCTATCACGACGGTTTATTGTCCCGAGACTTTCGGAGTAGAATGGTTTTTTCGGTGAATGGCCTGTGCATGGGCCAGCCTTGCCATCATCAAATGGATATCGAAGTCGATTATGTTTGCGCCTTTATTGAAGAAAATGTTTGGAAGCAAGAACGAGCGTGAGTTGAAACGCATGACCAAGCTTGTACAAGCGATCAACGCCCTCGAAGAAGGCTTGAATGGTCTGAGTGACGATGAGCTCAAAGCCAAGACCAGTGAATACAAGGAGCGCGTGAGCAAAGGCGAGAGCCTCGATATCATTCTGCCAGAGGCCTTTGCTCTGGTGCGTGAGGCGAGCAAGCGGGTCATGGGCATGCGCCACTTCGACGTGCAGCTCATTGGTGGGCTGGTCCTGCATGAAGGCCGGATCGCGGAAATGAAGACCGGGGAAGGCAAGACCCTGGTGTCTACCTTGCCAGCCTACCTGAATGCCCTGTCCGGCAAAGGTGTGCATGTGGTCACGGTCAACGATTACCTGGCCCGGCGGGACGCGAATCTGATGCGTCCGCTGCATGAGTTCCTGGGGCTCAGCGTCGGCGTGGTGGTACCTTTCCAGGATCCGGAAGAGAAACGCGCCGCCTACCGTTGCGACATTACCTACGGCACCAACAACGAATTCGGTTTCGATTACCTGCGCGACAACATGGCCTTTCGCCTGGAAGACAAGTTCCAGCGCGAATTGAATTTCGCCATTGTTGACGAAGTGGACTCCATTCTGATTGACGAGGCGCGCACCCCGCTGATCATTTCCGGCCCGGCGCAGGACAGCTCCAAGCTATACACTGCCATCAACAAGCTGATTCCGCTGCTCAAGCGCGGAGTGAAGGCGGAGGAGGGCGAGGAAGGTGTCGACGGTCATTACTTCATCGATGAGAAGACCCGTCAGGTCGAACTCAACGAAGATGGCCACCAGTATGTCGAGGAGCTGCTCACCCAGGAAGGCCTGCTGGCCGAGGGCGACAGTCTGTACCAGGCGCAGAACCTGAACCTGCTGCACCATGTGCATTCTGGCCTGCGTGCCCACACCTTGTTCCACCGGGACGTCGAATACATAGTGCAGGACGGCCAGGTATTGTTGGTCGACGAGCATACCGGCCGTACCATGCCCGGTCGCCGCCTCTCCGAAGGGCTGCACCAGGCCATCGAGGCCAAGGAAGGACTTAACATCCAGGCCGAGAGTCAGACCCTCGCCTCGACCACCTTCCAGAACTACTTCCGTCTGTACAACAAACTGGCCGGTATGACCGGGACCGCGGACACGGAAGCTTTCGAGTTCCGTCAGATCTATGGTCTCGATGTGGTGGTGATCCCCACCAACAAGCCGATGATCCGCAAGGATTACAACGACCTGGTGTATCTGACCATCGGTGAGAAATTCGCAGCGATTGCTGCTGATATCAAAGATTGCATGCAAGCCGGCAGGCCGGTCCTGGTTGGTACTGCGTCGATCGACTCTTCTGAAGTGGTGTCGCAACTGCTGAAGAAGGAAGGTATCGAGCACAAGGTTCTGAACGCCAAATACCACGAGAAGGAAGCTGAGATCATCGCCCAGGCGGGTCGTCCTGGCGCGGTGACCATCGCCACCAACATGGCGGGTCGTGGTACCGATATCATTCTCGGTGGCAGCTGGGAAGCCGAGATAGCGAGCCTGGAAGATCCCACCGCGGAACAGATTGCCCAGATCAAGGCCGAATGGCAGGAGCGTCACCAGCAGGTGCTCGATGCCGGCGGTCTACAGATCATTGCTTGCGAGCGTCATGAGTCACGGCGTATCGACAACCAGCTGCGCGGCCGTTCCGGGCGTCAGGGCGATCCGGGTTCCAGCCGCTTCTATCTGTCGCTGGAAGACAATCTCATGCGCATCTTCGCCTCTGATCGGGTGAAGAACTTCATGAAGGCGCTGGGAATGGAAAAGGGCGAGGCCATCGAACACCGGATGGTCACCAACGCCATTGAAAAGGCCCAGCGCAAGGTCGAGGGTCGCAACTTCGATATCCGCAAGCAGTTGCTGGAATACGACGACGTCGCCAACGAGCAGCGCAAGGTGATCTATACCCAGCGCAACGAGATACTCGCTGCCGAATCCGTGGAGGACACCATCAAGGCCATCCGCGAGGATGTGGTGCAGGCTGCTATCAGCCAGTACATGCCGCCGCAAAGCGTCCCCGAGCAGTGGGATATTGCCGGTCTGGAAACCCATCTGCGTACCGAGTTCGCACTGGATCTGCCGGTCCAGCAATGGCTGGACGAGGACGATACTCTGCATGAAGAGGGCGTGCGTCAGCGGGTGCAGGAAGCACTGATCAATGCCTACGCAGAAAAAGAGGCCCTGACCGGGTCGGAAGCGTTGCGCTCCTTCGAGAAGCAGATGCTGTTGCGGGTGCTCGACGATCTCTGGAAAGAGCATCTGGCAACCATGGATCATCTGCGCCAGGGTATCCACCTGCGTGGCTACGCTCAGAAGAACCCGAAGCAGGAATACAAGCGCGAAGCTTTCAACCTGTTCGAGGAAATGCTCGACTCGATCAAGAAAGATACCATTCGAGTATTGAGTCACGTACAGGTGCGTCGCGAAGATCCGGCCGAGGAAGAAGCGCGTCTGCGGCAGCAGGCCGAAGAG
The DNA here is from genome assembly GCF_900105005.1 of Halopseudomonas litoralis. Classification (NCBI taxonomy): domain Bacteria; kingdom Pseudomonadati; phylum Pseudomonadota; class Gammaproteobacteria; order Pseudomonadales; family Pseudomonadaceae; genus Halopseudomonas; species Halopseudomonas litoralis. The sequence continues at coordinate 2,587,890 of NZ_LT629748.1, read as the reverse complement.
CTGGCCAAGCGCATGCAGTTCAAGCACGAAGAGTTGCCTGGGGTCGGCGAGGAAGAGCAAGAGCAGCATGCGGAGCCCGCTGCACCTGCACCCAGCACGCCGATTACCCGTGAGGGTCCGAAGATCGGTCGGAATGACCCCTGCCCCTGCGGGTCCGGCAAGAAGTACAAGCAGTGCCACGGCAAGATCAGCTGAGCCGGTAGGTCTCAGCGTCAAGTCTCACGTAGTGAAACGGCAAGTGACTCCTGGGTTGCTTGTCGTTTTTTCATTCAGAACCACATTTATTGGAGTGACATCATGCCCGTTGGACTCGGTCCCCTCCCGACCCTTCACCCGGTTCCGGGTTTTCGTCTTGGTATTGCTTCTGCCGGCATCAAGAAGGCGGGGCGCAAGGACGTGGTGGTCATGGAGGTCGCCGCGGATGCACGAATCGCTGGAGTCTTCACCACCAACGCCTTCTGCGCCGCACCGGTTACCCTGTGCAAGCAACATCTGAGCAATGCACCCCGTTATCTACTGGTCAATACCGGCAACGCCAATGCAGGCAGCGGCAAACCCGGCATGCAGGCGGCACTGACGACCTGCGAGGCGCTGGCGCGTTTGACCAAGGTCGAGCCTGGTCAGATCCTGCCGTTCAGCACCGGCGTCATTGGTGAGGTTCTGCCGGCGGACAAGATCATTGCGGTGTTGCCGCAAGCGTTGGCTGATCTGGCCGAGAACAACTGGACTACTGCTGCTGAAGGCATCATGACTACCGACACCTTACCCAAGGGTGCCAGCCGGCAGATCACGCTGAATGGCCAGACAGTCACCATCACCGGCATGTCCAAAGGCGCGGGGATGATCCGTCCGAACATGGCCACCATGCTGGGTTACATAGCAACCGATGCGCGTGTTGCGCAGCCGGTGTTGCAGCAGATGCTGAAACAGGCTGCCGACCTGTCCTTCAACCGCATCACCATCGACGGTGACACCAGCACCAACGACTCCTGCATGCTGATCGCTACCGGTCAGGCGGCGATGGAAGAGATCGGCGATCCCACCAGCAGCGAATACATACTGCTGTCCGAAGCAGTAAATTCGGTCATGTTGGAACTTGCCCAAGCGATTGTGCGTGATGGTGAAGGCGCAACCAAGTTCGTCACCGTACAGGTGAATGGCGGCGGTAATCGTGACGAATGTCTGGACGTGGCTTACGCCGTTGCCCATTCGCCGCTGATCAAGACCGCGCTGTTCGCTTCCGACCCGAACTGGGGCCGCATTCTGGCTGCGGTCGGTTATGCCGGAGTGCCGGATCTGGATGTTGAAAAAATTGATGTTTATCTCGATGACGTCTGCATCACCCGCAACGGCGGGCGGGCAGCGGAGTACACCGAAGAGCAGGGGGCTCGCGTCATGGCGCAGGCCGAGATCAGCATCCGCATCGAATTGAGCCGGGGCGAGTTCAGCGAGACCATCTGGACCACCGACCTGTCCCACGAATACGTACGCATCAATGCGGAATACCGGACCTGACACGGAAACCGGTACGCCTGCCCAGGCGTACCGGCTCGGCTTCAACCTTGTGGCCGACCCTGATCTGGCTGAGCGTAATCACAGACTCCCTGCGGGAAGATCGCGTTCAGTTCGTTCAGCTGTTCGCTGGTGGGATCCCAGCTGCCATAAGTCCCGTCATTCAACGCGGTGCTGACCGGTTTCAAAGCACACTTGAAGATGCTGCCCTCGATTGGCCCACCCGCAATCATTCTTGAGGTGGTATAGGTCGGGAACTGGTTGGTACAGCTGCCAGTGGGGTTGGCATCGAGTATGCCGTCCCACACATCGTCGCCCGACGCAATCAACTCTCCATTGGTTTCAAAGCAACTGTCCACCGCCTCGGCGGGCTTGTTGTCGGCGATGCCGCCTTCGGGATTGTCGCGGATATTCATCAGCCATTCATGCAGCACCTCCAGGGCCATCCAGGTCTGATCGAACTCCTCCCGGGAGCGAGGCTCGTCGGGGTCGCTCAAATCGGTCGGGCGGGTATCAGTGAACCAGATGACCTGGTTGTCCGAATCGCCCATCTGGTTGCGGATACGCTGGCGGGCGGAGAAGGACTGGTGACTGTTGTGCATGTCCAGCACCTCTTCCAGATAATGACGCCAGTCGATGACCGGCATGTTCAATTGTCCATTGAACACCATCCCCGAATCATAGGCAGCATTGATGGCCAGCAGATCACCTTCGGTGCGTGGCGCCGGGCTGACGCCGTCCGGGCTCAGGCGCATGTTCCGGCTGCTCCAAGGGTCGAACACGGAGGGATCGTTCAGAACGTCCTGTTCGGACCCGATAAACGGAAAGCCTTCCTGCACCATGTCGTTGGGGTGTTTCCAACCGCCGATCTGGCTGTTCAGCTTGAGAAACTCCGCCGGGGTGATATCGCCATCTGTCAGCGCCTGCAAGCCATACTGAACGCCCACGTTGTCGAACAGGGTGCGCGGATTGCCGTTGTCATCGACGCCATAGATATTGCGCAGGTCGTCATAGTGGGTCCATTGCACGTTATCCATCACACCAGGCGGCTGCATCAGTTGCTGGTTGGTTGCCTGGCCATAGTGCGGATTCATCACCAGCGGCGTCAGGCCGCGCCAGGCGGGAATGCACTCGGTCATGCCGGGCGCGGTGCTGTAGCCCAGCATGGTTTTAGCGTCAGCGAATGGGTCAGGGTAGGCGTCGGTCGAGTTCAGACCAACCAGCAGGCTGCGGTTGGTTGTGGTGCGCCAGAACGGGTTGGTGCGGTCGGTGGCGTCCATATAATATTCCAGTAGCTCGCAGTCACCGATATGGATTGTTTGCGTGACCATGTCGGGATAAGAATATTGCGGTACACCGGCGTCCAGCAGGTCCGGGTGATTCTGCGAGTAGACATACTGCTGGATACCGCCACCGGAGCCGCCAATGGCGACGGTGTAGTCCGGGTTGCCGAAGCGTTTGATGAAGTGCTCCTTCACCATCAGTGCGGTCTCGCCACCCACCTGCAGGCTGTAATGGGCATTGGTGCGAGTGCCCGAAGAATAGATGACGGCATAACCCTTGCCCAACACTTCCGGCGCCAGCGCTCGACCACTGATGCGGCCCTGGGTGTGGCCGATGGCGACGCCACCTTCAAAATGGAATAACAGCCGACCGTTCCAGTTGTTCGTGGCCGCGGCATCGGCGGCGTCTCCCAGGGTCGCCAAGGTGGCGAAACTGTAGAGGAAGCGGTTGATGGTGCCGCGCTCCTGGCGGACGATGAAATCCACCGCCCGGCCGTCGGTCAGGGTGGTGGTCGCCATGTCAGAGGGGCGTGAACCATCCGTAGGCAGCGGTTGGTAGGTGGGGTTGGCGGTATTGGTGCGGTAGAGAAACACCACGTATGGCGCTATCGAGCAATCCTTGCTCAGACCGATCTGGTCGCCATTGTCGTCAAGAACCGGAAAGCCGGTATTACCATCGGTATCCACCAGTGGCTGTTTGCCCAGTTCGGAGACGGAGGTGCAGACAAAGGGATATTGTTGCGGACCGGAGAAAATAGGCCCGGTTATCGGATGATTGACCAGGGTGATGTCATCCAGCGGACCGTGCTTGGCATGGTGTAGTTCAAGCTGGTTGTCCCCTTCGACGAGGTCTTCCAGCAGAATCTCCAGTTGATTGTTGCGGCGGGTCAGGCGAGCAGGTTCCACTTGCTGGTCATTGAGCCAGAACTCCAATTGGTCCAGCTCCTCATCGGTCAGGTCAGCGTCGCCTTCCAGGGATACCAGAACGCTGCCGCCACTGACCTGATCCGCCGCACTGGAGAGCGTGCGCAACTCCAGATCGGGGGTATTATCAGAGCGGGAGTCGGAGCCTCCCGAGCCGCCGAGGCAGCCAGTCAGGACAAGGGTGAGAAGGCTGATTGCACAAGGTAATCCATAACGTCTCATGTTTGACATCGTATTTCCCTCTGGTGGCCGAAGCCTTTGTTGTTATTGTTATGCGCCCGTGCATGGGTTCACCTCCGCGAAGAGCAGAGACGAACGTGGCAGGGAGGGGACGAGGCGTAGGGATAATAGATGCCGCGCTGGCGGCACGGGGGCGCCGATGCGCACTGCTGTTGCATGCGAAAAGCGTGCGTGGGCCATGGGTCTGGTCGCCTCAGCTTGCTGAACGCCTTGTTGGGTTTTTGTTGCGTTCAAGCGCCATCAGTATAGATGGGGATCAAAAAACCGCCATTTCCAGAGAAATCAGGCGGGGCAATCCGCTCCGATCACCGCCCGCTCCACCCGCGCACGACCAATACGGTTGATGATCACCTTGCGCCCCTTCACACCCGGGTCCCGTGGACAGATGGAAAAGGTACCGGACTGGAAGCCGCCGTTCAGTAGCTCCGACTCGCCCTGGGGGTTATAGCGCAGATAGGGCGTGATCGTGGTGCTGGTGTGTATGTGATGAACGCGGGGCGGCTGTTCTTCATGGAGCAGCGTCTCGCCGGCATCAAGAGCGCCATTGTTGTTCGTGTCAATAAAGATGGTCCAGCCATTGTTCCAGTCCCCGGAGAGGGGCGCCATGCTGACGTAGCGATTGCGGCGAGTGGCTTCGGTGCGGGTGTGGTTGATGCTGCGCACCATGCTGCTGACGCTGCTGTCCATACGCTGGACGTCAATCAGACCGCCGAACGTGGGCAGTCCTACCGCCAGCAGGATCGCCAGCACGGCGAGTGCCACCATTATTTCAATCAAGGTAAATCCACGACAACGCATGGCACAGTCCTCCCTGGAAAAGGGCTACTGCCTACGCTGCCCGTTGAACAATGAACAATCCGGATCGTCCGGAGTTGAAATTGTAATGCAAGCCTGTGGATATCGGCTCAATACAGATGAAATATGCGAGAGGGTTCACGCTAAAGGATATCCGGACCCTGTCCCTCGCATCTGCTTCGGGGTCATCCGGCGCGCTGATACACAGCAAGGAGTTTTCGGCGAGCGCGGGTATGCCGCTGAATCAGCGGCGCTCCAGCAACACCCCTGACTCCATGTGATGGGTATAGGGAAACTGGTCGAACAGGGCGCAGCGGACGATGCGGTGAGTCTTGTGCAGTTCGTCGAGGTTGGCCGCCAGGGTCAGCGGATTGCAGGATACGTAAAGTATGCGGCGGTAGCCCTTGACCAGCTCAAGTGTGGCTGGATCCAGCCCGGCGCGGGGTGGATCGACGAATACGGTGCCGAACTCATAACCGCTCAGATCGACGCCTTGCAGGCGGCGGAACGCGCGTACGCCGGTCAATGCCTGGGTGACTTCCTCACTGGAAAGGCGCACCAGAGTGACGTTATCCACCTGATTGAGGGCGATGTTTTCCAGCGCGGAGCGCACCGAACTCTTGGACAACTCCGTGGCCAGCACACGGCGGAAGCGGGTGGACAATGGCAGGGTAAAATTGCCGTTGCCGCAATACAGCTCCAGCAGATCATCGGCGTTATCACCGGCCGCATCCAGCGCCCAGCCGAGCATATGCTGGTTGACCTGCCCGTTGGGCTGGGTGAAGCCGCCTTCCGCTTGCTGATAGCGCCAGGTGCGTCCATTGACGGTCAGCTCTTCCAGCACATGATCACGTTGCAATACGCGTCTGCGCCCGCGGCTGCGCCCGATCAGCAGGATATTCAGTTGGTCGGCCAATTGCTGGGCGGCGATATCCCACTGCTCGTCGATAGGGCGGTGATAGCACAGGGTAACCAGCGCCTCACCGGACAGCGTGGTGAGGAACTCTACCTGAAACAGTTTGCGACCCAGTACCGGATCGGCCTTGCAGGCTTCCAGCAGTGGCATCATCAGGGCATTGATACGCTCGCTGGCGATGGGCAGCTGTTCGATCAGGATCGGCTGGCGATTGTTGCCTGGCTCGAACATGGCGTAATGCGGTTGGCCCTGTTCATACCACAGGCGGAATTCGGCCCTTAAACGAAAATGCTCCAGCGGCGAGGTGAACACCTCGGGGGCGGGCGCAGCGAAGGGCTGCAGCAGTGCAGTCAACTGTTGGCGCTTTTCCTCGAGCTGGCGTTCATAGCCGGTGGGATCGAATGCCAGGCCCATCAGCTGAAAAACCCGAGTTTGACGATGAACAGTGCCGACAGCACATACAGGCTCAGGTTGAGTTCGCGCCAGCGGCCGGACAGCAGTTTGATTGCGGTCCAGGAAATGAAGCCCAGCGCGATACCGTTGGCGATGGAGAAGGTCAGCGGCATGACCAGTGCCGTCACCACCACCGGGGCGGCCTCGGTCAGGTCCTCCCAATCAACCTGAACCAGGCCGCTGGTCATCAGCACGGCGACAAAGAACAGCGCCGGAGCGGTGGCAAACGCAGGTACTGCTCCAGCCAGCGGTGAAAGAAACAGGCTGAGCAGGAACAGCACGGCAACCACGCAGGCGGTGAGGCCAGTGCGGCCACCAGCCGCGGTGCCGGCGGCGGACTCAACGTAACTGGTGGTAGTGGAGGTGCCCATCAGCGAGCCGGCCATGGTGGCGGTGCTGTCCGCCATGAGCGCGCGGCCCAGGCGCGGCAGCTTGCCGTCCTTGTCCACAAGCCCGGCCTTCTGCGCGACGCCGATCAGGGTGCCGGAGGTGTCGAACAGGTCAACGAACAGGAAGGCAAAGATCACACTGATAAGGCCGACTTCCATAGCGCCCTTGATATCCAGCTGCAACAGGGTAGGGGTCAGGCTCGGTGGTGCCGAGACGAAGCCGCTGGCGTTGGTCAGGCCAAGCATCAGGCTGATCAGAGTAACCAGCAGAATGCCGATCATCACTGCACCGGTCACTCGGCGGTAGGCCAGCGCAACGATGACGGCGAAGCCCAGCGAGGCCAGTATCGGACCGGGTTGGGTCATGTCACCGGCACTGACCAGGGTGGCTGGGTTGTCGACCACGATGCCGGCACTTTCCAGGGCGATCAGCGCCAGGAAGAGACCGATGCCGGCGGCAATCGCTGAACGCAGTGGCAAGGGAATACTGTTGATTACCCACTCACGGACCTTGAAAATGCTCAGCAGGAAGAATATCAGGCCGGAAATGAACACCGCCCCCAATGCCACCTGCCAGCTGTAGCCCATGGAGCCGACCACCGTGTAGCTGAAGAAGGCATTCAGGCCCATGCCTGGCGCCAGCGCGATCGGGTAGTTGGCCCACAAACCCATGATCAGTGAGCCGATGGCCGCTGCCAGACAGGTAGCGACGAACGCGGCACCTGGATCAATGCCTGCATCCGCCATCATCATCGGGTTGACAAAGATGATGTAAGCCATCGTCAGGAAGGTGGTGACGCCGGCAATTATCTCGGTGCGGACATTGGTGCCGTGGGCTTTGAGTTGGAACAGTTTATCCAGCATGGGGCGGTCTCGGTTAGGGTGGGGCCGAAAAGCGCGGCATTTTAGCCTATTCCCACGCTCGGCGCAGCATTGCCGGACGCAGTGATTGTTACCGAGGCGGCGCTGAGGATGAATTTTTGCAGTTCTTGTGTCAGGCTTTACGACCCTTTTTTGCGGAGAGCCGCCATGAGCACTACATTCGAAACCGATGAGCAACGCGTGAGCTACGGCATTGGCCGCCAGATGGGCGACCAGCTGCTGTCCAGTAATATTCCTGATCTGGCCGTTGATCTGGTCATGGCTGGCCTGCGTGATGCGTACACTCAACAGCCCAGCCAGGTTGAAGAGGCGGCCATGCAGGCGGCTTTCCAGACCCTGCAAGGCAAGATGCAGGCGCTGGCTGAGGACTCCGCTCGTGCCGCAGGCAAGGCTGGTCTGGAGTTTCTCGAGCGCAACGCGACGCGTGACGGCGTAGTGACGCTGCCATCCGGTCTGCAGTACGAAGTGGTCAATGCCGGTACCGGTGCTACACCGGCCGCCAGCTCCACCGTGCGCACCCATTACGAAGGCACGCTGATCAGCGGCGAAGTGTTCGACAGTTCCTACAAGCGCGGCCAGCCGGCCGAGTTCCCGGTAGGTGGGGTCATTGCTGGTTGGACTGAAGCGCTGCAGCTGATGCAAGAAGGCGCCAAATGGCGTCTGTACATTCCTTCCAATCTGGCTTACGGCGAGCGCGCCGCCGGCAGCATCCCGCCGCACAGCACGCTGATCTTCGATATCGAGCTGATCGAGGTACTGTAAGCGGTTCAGATGTGGCGACCCGAGGGTCGCCATTTGCTGTGGCAGCGGCCATGACCGCAGTAGCGGTTCCGGGTCAGAAAGACCGATCTACCGCGAATCGCGCCAGTTGCTCCAGCGCGTCTCGGTAGATGGACGGCGGTAGAACCTGCAGCAGGTTGATGGCCTCATCGGCATGCTGATGGGCCAGTTTGGCGGTGTATTCCAGCGCACCGCTGCTTTCAACGGCCTCGCGGATCGGTGCGATATCGTCGCTGCCGCCTTTCTGAATGGCCTTGCGTACCAGACTGGCCTGTTCGGCGGTGCCTTCGCGCATGGTATAGATCAGCGGTAGTGTGGGCTTGCCTTCGGCCAGGTCGTCGCCAACGTTCTTGCCCATGGCGTCGGCGTCGCCGTTGTAGTCCAGCAGGTCGTCCACCAGCTGAAAGGCGATGCCCAGAGCGTCACCGTAACGGCGCAGAGCTTCGGCCTGCTCCGTTGGCGCACCGGCCAGGATGGCTGCGGTGTGGGTCGAGGCCTCGAACAGCATGGCGGTCTTGCTGCGAATGACCTCCATATAGGTGGCTTCATCAGTATTGGCGTCACGCACCTTCGATAACTGCAGGACTTCGCCCTCGGCAATCACGTTGGTCGCGCCGGCCAGTACCTGCATGATGCGCATGTCATCGAGTTCGACCATCATCTCGAAGGAGCGTGAATACAGAAAGTCACCTACCAGTACACTCGCGGCGTTGCCCCACAAAGCGTTGGCGGTGGAGCGGCCCCGGCGCAGGTCGGATGTATCGACCACATCGTCGTGCAGCAGAGTCGAGGTGTGCATGAACTCAATGATCGCGGCCAGGGTATGCGGGCGAGTATCAGTCAAACCGCAGGCACGCGCACCCAGCAGTACTACCAGAGGGCGAAGTCGTTTGCCGCCGGCGCTGATGATATAGCTGCCGATTTTCTCAACGAGGGGGACGCGGGAGTGCAGTTGACGCATGATCAACTGGTTTACAGCCTCGAAATCATCCGTGACTGCATTGTAAAAAGGCAGGGTCGTCATCTACAGCACGCTTTCAGAAGGGTTGCGCGGCATGCTAGGCGGCGGCTTGCGTGCTGTCAAGGAAGCACGCGGATCGGCGTGCGTTGCAAGATGCGCAGCCCTGGTCCTGAAACGAAGCTCGGCATTGCACTGTGGGTCATTTGTCGGTAGAATCCCCGCCCCTGAAAACCCGATTTACAGCATCCCTGTTTTGACAATGGCAAGCTCGGGCCCGATAGGCGGGTTCACTTGCAGCCATGCCGGCCATTAACGATTATACCCAAGCGCCGGGTGAGCAGGATTACGGAGAAAGCAACATGTACGCAGTAATTGTTACTGGTGGCAAGCAGTACAAGGTCGCCGAAGGCGAATACCTGAGAGTAGAGAAGCTGGAAGCCGAAACCGGCGCCAGCATTGAGTTCGATCGTGTACTGCTGATCGGTAACGGTGATGACGTCACCATCGGTGCGCCGGTCGTCGAAGGTGCCAAGGTGACTGCTGAAATCAGCGCTCATGGCCGTGGCGATAAGATCCGGATCATCAAGTTCCGTCGTCGTAAGCACCACATGAAGCGCATGGGCCACCGTCAGTGGTACACCGAAATCAAGATCACCGGCATCTCTGCCTAAGTATTGAGGAGTAAAGACTCATGGCACACAAAAAAGCAGGCGGTTCCACACGTAACGGTCGCGATTCAGAAGCCAAACGCCTTGGCGTGAAAATGTACGGCGGCCAGACCATCGTACCTGGCAACATTATCGTCCGTCAGCGTGGCACCCAGTTCCACGCCGGCAAGAACGTTGGCATGGGCAAGGATCACACTCTGTTTGCCAAGGCTGGCGGCGTGATCAAGTTTGAAGTCAAGGGTGAGTTCAACCGTCGCTACGTCAGTGTCGTAGCCGGCTGATAGTTTCCCGGTTTCAGAAAGCCCTGTCTTGCGACGGGGCTTTTTTGTTTGTAGCTTAGGGTCAGGCTCCATGACCTATCAATCAACCCCTTCAGGGGGAGCGCAATGAAATTCGTAGATGAAGTATCCATTACGGTAAAGGCCGGTGATGGTGGTAACGGGTGCATGAGTTTTCGGCGGGAAAAGTTCATTCCCAAAGGTGGCCCTGACGGCGGTGATGGCGGTGATGGCGGCTCCATCTTTCTGGAAGCTGACCCCAATCTGAATACCCTGGTCGACTATCGCTACACCCGACGTTTCAACGCCAAGCGTGGTGAGAACGGTCGTGGCTCCGATTGTACTGGCGCCAAGGGTGAGGAAATGATCCTGGCGGTTCCGGTGGGGACCACGGTGGTCGATGCTGGCACCCAGGAGATCATCGGCGACCTGACCGAGCCGGGCCAGCGTCTGCTGGTAGCTCAGGGTGGCTTCCATGGTCTCGGCAATACCCGCTACAAATCCAGTGTCAACCGCGCTCCCCGGCAGACCTCGAACGGCAGTCTGGGCGAATTGCGTGATCTCAAGCTGGAGCTGAAAGTGCTGGCAGACGTGGGTCTGCTGGGGCTGCCCAACGCTGGCAAGAGTACCTTTATTCGTGCGGTCTCCGCGGCCAAGCCCAAAGTGGCTGATTATCCTTTCACGACCATGGTGCCCAATCTGGGTGTGGTGGATGTCGGGCAGTTACGCAGCTTCGTCATTGCTGACATTCCGGGAGTGATTGCCGGGGCTGCCGAAGGTGCTGGGTTGGGAACGCGTTTTCTCAAGCACTTGTCGCGCACGCGATTGTTGCTGCATCTGGTGGACATGGCGCCGCTGGATCAGAGTGATCCGGTCGAGGCGGTCGAGACCATTATTCATGAGCTCGGTAAATTCAGTCCGGCCCTGACGCTGCGTGAGCGTTGGTTGGTGCTGAACAAGTGCGATCAGTTGCTGGAAGATGAACAGCAGGCGATTCTTGATGACGTGGTCGAGCGGCTTGAGTGGGAAGGGCCGGTGTTCGTCATTTCAGCAGCTGAGCGCCAGGGTACTCAGGAGTTGGCCAAGGCGGTGATGAACTGGCTTGATGAGCGCGGCCTGCGGATGCAGGAGGATGAAGAGTACGCTGCGCAGGTTGCCGAGCTGGATCAGCAGATCGAAGAAGAGGCGCGTGCACACATCCAGGAGTTGGACGATCGCCGGGCGCGTCGCAAGGCGGGTCTTGACGACGCGGATGATGACGAGGATCTCGACGATGATGATGATGAAGATGGTCCGGAAATTTTCTACGTGCAGTGATTGCGGAGCTGAACAGGCATGCGTGACAAGGTAGTGGCTGCCCGGCGTTGGGTGGTGAAGATCGGAAGTGCATTGCTGACGGGCGATGGTCGCGCTCTGGACCGTGAAGCCATGGCGATCTGGGTTCGTCAGTTGGCTGCGCTGCGTGACAGTGGTGTGGATGTGGTGCTGGTCTCGTCCGGCGCCGTGGCGGCAGGTATGACCCGGCTGGGCTGGTCCGAGCGCCCGAAGAGTATTCATCGCTTGCAGGCTGCGGCTGCGGTGGGGCAGATGGGGCTGGTTCAGGCTTGGGAGACCAGTTTTGAAGCCCATGGGCTGACAACGGCTCAGGTGTTGGTCACGCATGACGACCTGTCGGATCGCAAGCGCTACCTCAATGCGCGCAGCACCTTGCGGGGGTTGCTGGATCTTGGCGTGATTCCGGTGATCAACGAGAATGATACCGTGGTCACCGACGAGATTCGTTTTGGTGACAACGATACCCTTGGTGCGCTGGTGGCCAACCTGGTTGAGGCGGATCTGCTGGTGATCCTCACCGATCGCGATGGGCTGTTTACCGCTGACCCGCGCAGCAATCCCGATGCTGAACTCATTTCCCGTGCCATGGCGGATGACCCCAAGCTGGATGCCATGGCTGGCGGCAGCGCCGGTGCGTTGGGTCGGGGTGGCATGCAGACCAAGTTGCGCGCTGCGCGGCTGGCGGCTCGCTCAGGGGCCAGTACTATTATCGTCGGCGGGCGCATCGATCAGGTGGTGGCTCGGCTGAAGGCGGGGGAGCAGCTGGGTACACTGTTGCTGCCGGAAAAGGGTATGCTGGCGGCGCGTAAGCAGTGGCTCGCCGGCCATCTGCAGACGCGTGGTCGCTTGCTCATCGATGAGGGGGCGGTGCGTGCATTGCAGGGCGGGCACTCCAGTCTGTTGCCGGTTGGCGTCAAGGCAGTGGAAGGCAACTTCCGTCGCGGTGAGATGGTCGTCTGCGCCGGGCTCGATGGGCAAGAAATCGCACGCGGCCTGGTCAACTATGGCGCGCAGGAGGCGGCACGCATCATCGGCCGGTCCAGTGAGGAGATTGTCGGAGTGCTCGGTTACGTCGATGAGCCGGAGCTGGTGCACCGAGAGAATCTGGTGCTGGTGTAGTTTGTCTTGTGTCGAGATGGAGCTCGACACACCAAGGACCCGGGCATAAAAAAACCGACTCAGTGAGTCGGTTTTTTGTATCAACGCGGAACGCAGATCAGGCGGCAGTAGCCATGGCCTTGATGTGTGCGTTCAGGCGGCTCTTGTGGCGAGCGGCCTTGTTCTTGTTGATGATGCCTTTGTCAGCCATGCGGTCGATGACCGGAACAGCTGCAGTATAGGCGGTTTTGGCTTGCTCGAGGTCTTTGGCGTCGATCGCCTTGACTACGTTCTTGATGTAGGTACGAACCATGGAGCGCAGGCTTGCATTGTGATTGCGGCGCTTCTCGGCCTGCTTGGCGCGTTTCTTGGCTTGAGGTGAGTTGGCCACCGTCGTGCTCCTCAGAAATCAGTGAATTAGGGTATAAATAAGGTCGCGTACTGTGCCGCAGGCCTTGGGTAATGTCAAGCGCCGGAATGACCAAACATCGGTCGCACCGTCGAAGTGTCCAATTCTATCCGGTTAGCGCTATCATCGCGCTTTTATCTGGCGACGCGATACATGACCGATACAACTCCCCCTGCCGCGCCCGAGCGCAAAGCGCCCAGTCTGCTGCGATCCGGCATGGTGGTCAGCATCATGACCCTGCTATCTCGGATACTGGGTATGGTGCGCGATGTGGTGGTGGCGGCGTACTTCGGCTCAAAATCCGAAGCGGATGCTTTCTTCATTGCCTTCAAGATCCCCAACTTCCTGCGTCGTCTGTTTGCCGAAGGTGCATTTGCCCAGGCTTTTGTCCCTGTGCTGTCGGAATACCGCACTCGCTTCACTCTTGCCGAGGTGCAGAATCTGGTGAACCGGGTGAGCGGCACGCTGGGAGTGACCCTGGCCGGGATCACTCTGCTTGGGGTAGCTGGCGCGCCGGTGCTGATTACACTGTTTGCACCCGGCTTTCATGGCCAGACGGAAAAGCTCGCGCTGGCCACGGACATGCTGCGCATCACCTTTCCTTACCTGTTTCTGATTTCGTTGACAGCGCTGTGCGGATCCATTCTCAACAGCTATGGCCGCTTTGCAGTGCCGGCTTTCACGCCGGTGTTGCTCAACCTGAGCATGATCGGCGCGACCCTGTTCCTGACGCCGTACTTCGACCAGCCGATCATGGCGCTGGCCTGGGGTGTGTTCATCGCCGGTATCGCACAGCTGTTGTTTCAGTTGCCGTTCCTGGCACAGATAAAGCTGTTGCCGGTGCCGCGCCCGGACCGCCGCCATGAAGGCGTGAAGCGCATCATGACGTTGATGGTGCCGGCGCTGTTTGGCGTCTCGGTAAGCCAGATCAATCTATTGTTGGATACGGTTCTGGCCTCATTTCTGCAGACCGGCAGTATTTCCTGGTTGTACTACGCCGACCGGCTGTCGGAGCTGCCTCTCGGTGCGTTCGGTATCGCTATCGGCACCGTGATCTTGCCAGCGCTGTCCCGCCAGCATGCCGGTGAGGATCCGAAAGCCTTTGCCGCGACCCTGGATTGGGCGGTGCGCATGGTGCTGCTGGTTGGCGTTCCGGCCGCCCTGGCATTGTTGCTGCTGGCTGAACCCTTGATCGCAACGCTGTTTCACTACGGCGCCATGACCGAAGGTGATGTGGTGCAGTCGGCCAACGCCCTGCGCGCTTACGCAGTGGGAGTGATGACCTTTATGCTGATCAAGGTGCTGGCGCCTGGGTATTTCGCCCGTCAGGACATGAAGACGCCGGTGAAGATCGCCATCACCTGCATGGGCGCAAACATGGTCTTCAACCTGATTCTGGTCTGGCCGCTGGCGCATGCCGGGCTGGCACTGGCGACCTCGATGTCTGCTTTGCTCAATGCCGGCCTGCTGTGGTGGGGGTTGCGCAAGGCTGGTATCTATCAGGCCCAGCCGGGCTGGTTGCTGTTCACGCTGCGGCTGGTACTGGCCTGTGTTGCCTTGGCGGTGGTGGTGCTGTGGTTGGTGCCGGGTGTGGAACAATGGTTCCTTTGGGGGTGGCAGCAGAAGGTCTGGCAGATGAGCATTCTGGTGGCGGCGGGTATTGGTGTGTTCATTGCCACCTTGGCAGCGAGCGGGATGCGGGTGAATCACCTGCGTCGCTGACAGCCTGCCCCGATGACGTCAGCCCCCGTAACCCTGTATACTTCTCGGCTTTGATCCATCTGCCGATAACGAGTGTTATGGAACTGGTCCGCGGCCTGCATAATCTGCGCCCCCGTCATCGTGGGTGCGTGGCGACAATTGGTAATTTCGACGGCGTGCATGCCGGGCATCAGGCGATTCTCAATCGTCTGAGTCGTCATGCTGCACGTCTGGGGTTGCCGGGTTGCGTGGTGATTTTCGAGCCGCAACCCAGAGAATACTTCGCCCCCCACAGCGCACCTCCACGCCTGACTCGCTTGCGCGACAAGCTCGCCTTGCTGGAAGAGCAGGGTGTTGATCGGGTGCTGTGCCTGGCATTCAATCGTCGCCTGCGAGAGCTCAGTGCGGATGAATTCATTCAGCAGGTGCTGATCGAAGGTCTGGGTGTGCGACACCTCGAAGTCGGTGATGATTTTCGCTTCGGCTGTGATCGTGCCGGTGACTTCGAGCTGTTGAAAGCCAGCGGCAAGCGCAGCGGCTTTACCGTTGAGTCAGCCAATACCGTTGCCGAAAGTGGTGAGCGCATCAGCAGCAGCCGTGTACGCCAGGTATTGGCTGAAGGCGATTTTGCCCAGGCCGAGCGTCTGCTGGGTCGCCCGTTCAGTATTACCGGTCGGGTATTGCATGGCCAGAAGTTGGGTCGAACCTTGGGCGCCCCGACGGCCAACGTTCAGCTCAAGCGCCTCAGTGCGCCCCTGAATGGGGTATATCGGGTCAGCGTCGAGCTGGACGGTATCAACCAGATCGGCGTGGCCAGTATTGGCAGCCGTCCCTCGGTGAATGGCGATGGTCAGGCGCATCTGGAGGTCCACTTGCTGGACTTCAGCGGCGACCTGTACGGGCGCCGCCTTACCGTGGTATTCCATGAAAAACTGCGTGACGAACAGAAGTTCGGCTCGCTGGATGATCTGCAAGCTGCCATCAAGGCCGATTTTGCCACCGCACGAGCCCAGTGGGCCGCCGAATTGAACAAGTGAGCCAGGACAAGATGACTGATTACAAAGCGACGCTGAACCTGCCCGCCACGGACTTCCCGATGAAGGCCGGCCTGCCGGTCCGCGAGCCGGAAACCCAGAAACGTCTGGACAGTATCGGCCTCTACCAGAAGATCCGGGAAATCAGCCAGGGTCGCCCGCAATTCGTGCTGCATGATGGCCCGCCCTATGCCAACGGCAGCATTCATATCGGTCACGCGGTCAACAAGATCATCAAGGACATGATTACCCGGTCCAAGACTCTGTCCGGCTTTGATGCGCCCTACGTACCGGGTTGGGACTGCCACGGTCTGCCGATCGAGCACAAGGTCGAGACCACCTTCGGCAAGAACCAGCCGGCGGACAAGACCCGTGAACGCAGTCGCGAATATGCCGCCAAGCAGATTGAAGGCCAGAAGAACGACTTCATTCGCCTCGGTGTGCTGGGTGACTGGAGCAACCCCTACAAGACCATGGATTTCTCCAATGAAGCGGGCGAAATCCGTGCGTTGGCGAAAATGGTCGAAGGCGGCTATGTGTTCAAGGGCCTGAAACCGGTCAACTGGTGCTTTGACTGTGGGTCGGCGTTGGCCGAAGCGGAAGTCGAATATCAGGATAAGAAATCTGACGCCATCGACGTGGCTTTTGTCGTCGAGGATGCCGATAAACTGGCCACCGCCTTTGGTCTGGACGGCTTGCCCAAGCCCGCCAGCGTTGTCATCTGGACCACCACCCCCTGGACCATCCCGGCCAACCAGGCGCTGAACGTTCATCCCGAGTTCATCTATGCGCTGGTTGATACCGGCGACAGCCTGCTGGTACTGGCCGAAGAGCTGGTTGAATCCAGTCTGCAGCGCTATAGTCTGAGCGGCGAGATCATCGCCCGTTGCGAAGGTGTGGCGCTGGAGAGTATTCGCTTCCGCCACCCGTTCTATGATCGCTTTTCGCCGGTGAACCTGGCGGACTACGTCGAGACCGGCGCTGGTACCGGCATCGTCCACTCATCCCCGGCCTATGGTGAGGAAGACTTCCGTACCTGCAAGCACTACGGCATGGAGAACGATGACATTCTCACGCCGGTGCAGAGCAACGGTGTCTATGTCAGTGACCTGCCGTTCTTCGGTGGCCAGTTTATCTGGAAAGCCAACGCCAATATCGTCGCCAAGCTGGAAGAAGTCGGCGCGCTGCTCAAGCATGAGCCGATCGAGCACAGCTACATGCATTGCTGGCGCCACAAGACGCCGCTGATCTACCGCGCCACTGCACAGTGGTTCGTCGGTATGGACAAGATTGCTCACGATGGCAGCTCCCTGCGTCGTCGCGCTCTGGATGCTATCGAAAACACGCACTTCGTTCCTGCCTGGGGCCAGGCGCGCCTGCACGGCATGATCGCCGGTCGCCCGGATTGGTGTATCTCCCGTCAGCGTAACTGGGGCGTGCCTATCCCGTTCTTCCTGCACAAGGAAAGCGGTGAATTGCACCCACGCACTGTCGAACTGATGGAAGAGGTCGCACAGCGCGTTGAGCAAGAGGGCATCGAAGCCTGGTTCAAGCTCGATGCTGCAGAGCTGCTCGGTGAAGAAGCCGCCCAGTACGACAAGGTCACCGACACCCTGGATGTGTGGTTCGACTCCGGCACCACCCACTGGCACGTCATGCGCGGCTCGCACCCCATGGGTCACGAAGAAGGCCCACGTGCCGACCTGTATCTGGAAGGCTCAGACCAGCATCGTGGCTGGTTCCATTCGTCGCTTTTGACCGGGTGCATGATCGATGGGCACGCGCCTTATCGTGGTCTGCTGACCCACGGCTTCGTAGTCGATGAGAACGGCCGCAAGATGTCCAAGTCGCTGGGCAACGTGGTCGCTCCGCAGGAGGTCAACGACAGCCTGGGTGCCGACATTCTGCGTTTGTGGGTGTCCTCGACCGACTACTCCGGTGAGATGGCCGTCTCCAAGCAGATTCTGCAGCGCAGCGCCGATGCCTATCGCCGTATCCGCAATACCGCACGCTTCCTGCTGTCCAACCTCAACGGTTTCGACCCCAGGCAGCACGCTCTAGCACCCGAGCAGATGCTCGATCTGGACCGCTGGGCCGTGGATCGTGCGCTGTTGCTGCAACAGGAAATCAGCGAAGCCTACGACACCTACAAATTCTGGAATGTCTACCAGAAGGTGCATAACTTCTGCGTGCAGGAGCTGGGCGGTTTCTATCTGGATATCATCAAGGATCGCCAGTACACCACCGGTGCCAACAGCACGGCGCGGCGCTCCTGTCAGACCGCCATGTACCACATTGCCGAGGCGCTGGTGCGCTGGATCGCGCCGATTCTGGCCTTTACCTCCGAAGAGCTCTGGCAGTATCTGCCGGGCGAGCGTAACGAGTCGGTGATGCTCAACACCTGGTACGACGGCCTGACGGCGCTGCCGGATGACAGCGAGCTGGATCGTGCTTTCTGGGATCAGGTGCTGGCGGTCAAGATCGCCGTCAACAAGGAGCTGGAGAACCTGCGTAACGCCAAGGTGCTGGGCGGCAACCTGCAGGCTGAAGTGACCCTGTATGCTGACGATCAGCTCAGCGCCACTTTGGGCAGGCTGGGTGATGAGCTGCGTTTTGTTCTGATCACCTCGGCCGCCCGGGTTGCGCCGCTGGCCGACGCCGGTGAAGACGCTGTGGCAACCGAGCTGCCGGAGCTGAAGCTGAGCATCGTCAAGTCAGCGCACAGCAAATGCGTACGCTGCTGGCATTTCCTGCCGGACGTGGGCAGTCATGCCGAGCACCCGGAAATCTGCGGTCGCTGCATAGAGAACATCGAATGGCAGGGCGAGGTTCGCCAGCATGCCTGAGGCGCGTCGTAGCGGCTTGGTATGGCTATGGCTCAGTGCTGTGGTCATCGCGCTGGATCTGCTGAGCAAATGGGTTGCCGAGTCGAGCCTCAGTCTGTATCAGCAGGTGTCGGTGATCGACGGTTTGTTCAGCTTCATGCTGGCCTATAATACTGGCGCTGCCTTCAGTTTCCTGTCGGATGCCGGTGGCTGGCAGCGTTGGTTCTTTGCCGCGATCGCGGTGGGTGTCAGTGTCATGCTGCTGGTCTGGCTGGCCCGGCTGGCCCGGGATAAATGGCTGGAAGCCATGGCGCTGAGCCTGATTCTGGGTGGCGCGCTGGGTAATCTGTATGACCGCATGGTGCACGGCCATGTAGTGGATTTCATTCTGGTGCATTGGCAGCAGAGCTGGTTCTTCCCGGCATTCAATATCGCCGACAGCGCCATCACTGTAGGGGCGGCACTGATGATTCTGGACATGTTTCGGCCCAAGGCGAAAACCGCGTAGATTCGGCAGCCCGCATGGTTTTGCAGGACGGGCGCCTCGCTCGGCTTTGGCGTCCTGCGTCGCCCTAACTCCTGCATCCATGCAGTCGGGCGACGGCGTTCAGGGAACGCTCCGAGTTTTGTGCCCCTGGCCAGTGCCGCACCATCGCCCACACCGGATACATTCAATTTAGAGATTCGACACCATGACAGACATCCTTCGTATCAACCACGACACCGAAGTCACCCTGCACTTCACCCTGAAACTGCCCAGCGGTGACGTAGTCGACTCTACTTTGGGCAAGTCCCCGGCCACCTTCAAGGTCGGTGATGGCAGTCTGCTGCCGGGTTTCGAGAGCAGCCTGTTTGGCCTCAAGGCCGGTGATCAGCGCACCTTCGAGATCGAACCCGAAAAAGGCTTTGGCCCCGGCAGCCCGCAGAACATCCAGACTGTGCCCCGCGACCAGTTCAACGAAATGGAATTGGAACCCGGTCTGCTGGTCATCTTCAAGGATGCCGCCGGAGGCGAAATGCCCGGAGTGGTCAAAACTATTCATGATACGGTCGTCGATGTGGATTTCAATCATCCGCTGGCCGGCAAGATCATCACCTTCGAAGTGGAAATCATCGAGGTGAAGGCGGCCTGAGCCGCCCTACATCCATGACTCAATCGAGGCTCCCCATGCAGATCAAACTGGCCAACCCGCGCGGCTTCTGTGCCGGCGTCGATCGTGCCATCGAAATCGTCAACCGAGCGCTGGAAGTATTCGGCCCGCCGATCTATGTGCGTCACGAAGTCGTGCACAACAAGTTCGTTGTCGAAGATCTGCGTAACCGCGGTGCGATCTTTGTCGATGAGCTGGATGAGATCCCCGACGATGTCATCGTCATTTTCAGCGCCCACGGCGTATCCAAAGCCGTACGCGATGATGCCGAGGTTCGTGGTTTGAAAGTGTTCGATGCCACCTGCCCGCTGGTCACCAAGGTGCATATGGAAGTGGTGCGCTACAGCCGGGATGGTCGCGAATGCATTCTTATCGGCCATGCTGGACACCCGGAAGTCGAAGGCACCATGGGTCAGTACGATGACAGCAGCGGTGGCGCTATCTACCTGGTGGAAAACGAGGAGGACGTAGCCAGGTTGCAGGTGAAAGATCCCTCACGACTGGCCTTCGTCACCCAGACTACGTTGTCCATGGATGATACCGCCCGCGTCATCGATGCTTTGCGTGCGCGCTTCCCGGCTATCGACGGCCCGCGCAAGGACGATATCTGCTACGCCACCCAGAACCGCCAGGATGCGGTCAAGCAACTGGCCAGCGAGTGCGAGCTGGTGCTGGTGGTCGGTAGCCCGAACAGTTCCAACTCCAACCGTCTGCGTGAGCTGTCGGATCGTATGGGTACGCCGGCCTACCTGATTGATGGTGCTGACGAGATCCGCCCTGAGTGGCTGGAGAATGTGCGCAATATCGGCGTCACCGCCGGCGCTTCCGCTCCGGACGTATTGGTGCAGCAGGTTATTCAGCATCTGCGCGACAATGGTGCCGAGAGTGTCGAGGAGCTGGCGGGACGGGCAGAAAATATCGTCTTCAGCATGCCGAAGGAGCTGCGGGTAGTCGAAGTGCAGTAAGCGGAGCCCGTACTCGATTTCCGAGGGCTCCCATGTTCTGCATGGGAGCCTGTGCTGTGGACGCTCCAGCGTCCGGACAGCAACCTGCGCCAGAGCAAGGTCGGGACGCAGAGCGTCCCAGCAGGCATTCCCACGCTGGAGCGTGGGAGATTCTATGGTTCATGCCAACCCCTTTTATCAGGTTTTGGGCCGATAAACCGTTTGATTCTGCATCAAGGCAAAGGCAATGCGCGCCAACTTTCTTGCCAGCTTGATCAGCGCCTGGATGGGCTTGAGTCCCTGTGATAGATAGGTCTCGTATAACGCCTTCCAGGCAGCGGTTTTACGGGCAGCCATAGCCGCGTTGTAGAGCAGGCGGCGTAATTCCGGGTCGCCTTTCTTGGTGAGTTTTCGTCGGCCTGCCTGCTTGCCAGAGTCTCGGACTTTGACATCCATCCCCAGGTAAGCGATGAAGGCGTCACTGCTCTTGAAGCGACCTCGGTGGAAGGTGTTGGCGAGTGCCATTGAGCTCAGCTCGCCAATGCCTTCGATGTCCATGCAGCGTTTTGCATCTGCGTCCCAGCCTACGTCTGCCAAGGCCTGCTTCAGGCGCTGGGTAATCAGCAGCTCAACGCGACGGATATGGGTATCCAGCTGTTTGCTCGCCTGCTTCAACTCAGGTACATCCTGCAAGCTCTGGCTCAACGCTACTCGGGTATGAACCAGCGAGGCTCGACGGCGCATCAGGCTTTGGATGCGGTAAAACGCATCATGGGCAGGGATCCAAGGCTTGAGCTCCTCAAGCTCGTTGCTCAAATAACGCAGGATCAGTCTGGCATCAGACGGGTCGGTCTTGGCCCGGGTACCTACCCCATCGCGGTAACGGCTGAGCCGATAACCATCCAGTAAGTAGAGCGGGTGTGCTGCTGCATGAGCCAGCGTGGCCAGTTGCCGATGATAAATTCCGGTGGCTTCCAGCGCGATCCTTGAGCCCTGCGGCAACGACTTCAACCAGCGCTTAATAGCGCTGGGGGAGTTGTTGATCGTGTCGATCTGAGGGGCGTCACTGCGAGCGATCACCAGCTCCGCCTTGCTGACATCGATACCCACCAGGATAGATTCAACAGATTTTGTCATGGCGCGTCCTCCAAGCTAAAGTAGTCTTTGACTTGTCAGGGCTCACCAGACGCTGGCTTGCGACGTATCGTCGGTCTGAGCGGCTTGGCTCTGCCGATGGATTCTCTATTGGCGTTTATGGTGAGGGTGGGGCGAAATCTCCCACAGTCCGTGCCGAAAGGCCGGAAAACGATTGAGCCCCTCCACCCTGACAGGTCCATTTTGGACCTGCAGATGAACCATACAAACGATCTGGCACGGAGTCGGTACTCGGTTTCCGATGGCTCCCATGCTCTGCGTGGGAACGATCGATAAATCTCATCACTGGCCCCGAGCCTGCCCCGTCGTTACAATCACCCGGTTAATCCCACCCCTGAATCAGGATAGATATGAGCGTTTCCTTCATCCATCTGCGTGTCCACAGCGAATACTCCCTGGTCGACGGCCTGGTACGAATCAAGCCCTTGATCAAGGCGGTGGGCGGAGCAGGGATGCCGGCGGTGGCGGTGACCGATCAACACAACATGTGCAGTCTGGTGAAGTTCTACAAGGCTGCCATGGGCGCCGGCATCAAGCCGATTTCCGGTGTGGATATCTGGCTGACCGATGCGGAAGATGAAAACCATCTGAGCCGCATGACCCTGCTGGCCATGAATCGGCAAGGCTATCGCAACCTCACCGAGCTGATTTCCCGTGGATACACGCATGGACAACGTAATGGTCTGGTGACCATTCGCCGCGAATGGGTGGCGGAAGCCAGTGAAGGGGTAATTGCGCTGTCCGGTGCCAAGGAAGGGGAGATTGGGCAGACTCTGCTGTCCAGCGATCCGGCGCACGCCGATGATCTGCTGCAATACTGGATGAGTGTCTTTCCCGGGCGTTTCTATCTGGAGCTGCAACGCACCAAACGCCCCAATGACGAAGAGCATCTGCACGCTGCGGTAGCCCTGGCTGGTCGGTTCAGCTGTCCGGTGGTCGCCACCAACGATGTGCGCTTCATCTATCGTGAAGATTACGAGGCCCACGAAACCCGCGTCTGCATCGGCGAAGGTCGTGCTCTGGGTGATCCGCGCCGGGTCAAGCAATACAGCGAAGAGCAGTATCTGAAGTCACCCGAGGAAATGGCTGAGCTGTTTTCGGATATCCCCGAGGCGCTGGCCAACAGCGTGGAAATTGCCAAACGCTGCAATATCGACGTCCAGCTGGGTACTTACTTCCTGCCAGATTTCCCCGTGCCTGACGGCATGACCATGGATGACTATTTCCGCGAGGTCTCGCTGGAAGGGCTGGAAGAGCGCCTCAAAGTGGTATTGCCGCCGGACTCGGAAAACTATGAGGCGCGCCGCCAAGTCTATCTGGATCGGTTGAAGTTTGAACTGGATATCATCATCCAGATGGGTTTTCCCGGTTACTTCCTGATCGTCATGGACTTCATCAAGTGGGCCAAGAACAATGGCGTGCCAGTGGGGCCGGGCCGGGGGTCGGGCGCAGGGTCGCTGGTCGCCTATTCCCTGTTGATCACCGATCTCGATCCTCTGCAATACGATCTGCTGTTCGAGCGCTTCCTCAACCCGGAACGGGTATCCATGCCCGACTTCGATATCGACTTCTGCATGGAAGGCCGTGACCGGGTCATCGAATACGTTGCCGAGGCCTATGGCCGCAACGCGGTATCACAGATCATCACCTTCGGCACCATGGCCGCCAAGGCGGTGGTGCGCGACGTGGCGCGGGTGCAGGGCAAGTCCTACGGTTTGGCCGACAGGCTATCGAAGATGATTCCCTTCGAGGTCGGCATGACCCTGGCCAAGGCCCACGAGCAGGAGGAAATCCTGCGTGATTTCCTGGCGGCTGATGAGGAAGCCCAGGAAATCTGGGACATGGCATTGAAGCTGGAAGGCATCACCCGCAACGTCGGCAAGCACGCCGGGGGTGTGGTGATTGCGCCGACCAAACTGACCGATTTCGCACCGCTGTATTGCGATGAGGCGGGCGAGGGATTGGTAACCCAGTTCGACAAGGATGATGTCGAATCTGCCGGTCTGGTGAAGTTCGACTTTCTCGGCCTGCGTACCCTGACCATCATCGACTGGGCCATGGAGACCATCAATCGTATCCGTGCCGAGGAAGGCAAGGACGCGCTGGATATCAACTTCATCCCGCTGGATGACGCGCCTACCTATCAGATGCTGCAGAAGGCCGAGACCACGGCGGTATTCCAGCTAGAATCGCGTGGTATGAAGGAGCTGATCAAGAAGCTCAAGCCCGACTGCCTGGAAGACATGATCGCACTGGTGGCCCTGTTCCGCCCGGGGCCGTTGCAGTCAGGCATGGTCGACGACTTCATCAACCGTAAGCACGGCCGTGAGCAGATCTCCTATCCGCACCCGAACTACCAATATCCGGGTCTGGAGCCAGTACTCAAACCGACCTACGGCATTATTCTGTATCAGGAACAGGTGATGCAGATCGCCCAGGTCATGGGCGGTTACACCCTTGGCGGTGCGGATATGCTGCGTCGGGCCATGGGCAAGAAAAAGCCCGAGGAAATGGCTCAGCAACGGCAGATCTTCCTTGAGGGCTGCAGTGGCAACAATATCGATGCTGATCTGGCGGGCAACATCTTCGATCTGGTGGAGAAATTCGCCGGTTACGGCTTCAACAAGTCGCACTCGGCAGCCTATGGCCTGGTGTCCTACCAGACCGCCTGGCTGAAGGCGCATTATCCGGCGCCTTTCATGGCTGCAGTGCTCTCGGCAGACATGCACAACACCGACAAGGTGGTGACGCTGATCGAGGAGTGCCGCAGCATGAAGCTGCGGATGAAGGCGCCGGATGTAAATATCTCCGAATACAAGTTCACCGTGGATGACAGTGGCAGTGTCGTATACGGTCTCGGTGCCATCAAGGGCGTGGGCGAGGGCCCGGTGGAAACCATAGTGCGGACCCGGCAGCAGGGCGGCCCCTTTGCCGACCTGTTTGATTTCTGTGCACGCGTGGACCTCAAGCGGATCAACAAGCGGGTCATGGAAGCATTGATTCGTTCCGGCGCGCTGGACGCCATGGGACCCTTCTTCGATACTGAACCTCAGGCTTATCTGCAGAAAGTGGATCGCAACCGGGCGGCGCTGGCGGCCGCCATGGAAGAAGCCATTGCAGCGGCCGAGCAGACCCTGCGCAGCGCGGACAGTGGGCATGATGATCTGTTTGGCGCTCTGCTCGGGCCAGCGGCCGAGCGGGACCTGTTTGAAGCTTATCGCAACGAGCGTGAATGGACCTTCAAGGAGCGTCTGCGCGGCGAAAAGGAAACGCTTGGCTTGTATCTGACCGGCCATCCCATCGATGAGTACGAGAAGGAAGTCCGGCGTTTTGCCCGTCAGCGCATTATCGATCTCAAACCCTCGCGGGATTCGCAGACTATTGCGGGGCTGGTGTTCGACCTGCGGGTGATGAAAAGCAAGCGCGGCGACAAGGTCGGTTTCGTGACGCTGGATGACCGCTCGGCACGAGTCGAAGTATCCCTTTTCGCCGAGGCCTATCAGGCTGCGCAATCCTTGCTGCAGAAGGACGCGCTGCTGGTGGTGGAGGGTGAGGTGGCGGTGGATGACTTTTCCGGCGGCATGCGTGTGCGCGCCAAACGGGTAATGAGCCTGGAGGAGGCCCGCACCTCGCTGCTGGACAGCGTGCGTATCAATCTGGATACCAGCCGGCACGGCCCGGAATGCCTGGGCCGGTTGGCCGGCGTGCTGCAGCAGTACAAGGGCAGTTGCGCGGTCACCATCGAGTTGCAGCGCCCCGATGCGCAGGCCCTGCTGCGTCTGGGCGAAGCGTGGCGGGTCGAGCCTGCCGATGACCTGGTACAGACGCTGCGTGACCAGCTGGGCAAAGGCAGCGTCTCTCTGCATTACAGGTAAAGCAGAATTTGGACATTCTCACGGGGTGCACCTGCTCGACGCAGGCATGGCAATCCCGTAAGGTAACGCAAAAACAGGATGCCCCGATTGGGGCTACGCGGATAATCGACGCTTATGAGCAAGAGCCAGAAATACCTCGAATTTGAACAGCCGATTGCCGACTTGCAGGCCAAGATCGAAGAGCTGCGTCTGGTGGGCAGCGACAATTCGCTGAACATCACTGAAGAAATCACTCGTCTGAAGGACAAGAGTCGTTCGCTCACCGAGAGCATTTTCTCCAATCTGTCGAGCTGGCAGGTGACGCAGATGTCGCGGCATCCGCAGCGCCCTTACACGCTGGATTACATCCGCCACATCTTCACCGACTTCGAAGAGCTGCATGGTGACCGGCATTTCGCCGATGATGCTGCCATCGTCGGTGGCATCGCCCGTCTCGATGGTCGTCCGGTGATGGTTATCGGTCATCAGAAAGGCCGTGATGTGAAGGAAAAGGTGCGCCGCAACTTCGGCATGCCCAAGCCCGAAGGGTACCGCAAGGCCTGTCGTCTGATGCAGATGGCTGAGCGTTTCAAGATGCCCATCCTGACCTTCATCGACACCCCCGGTGCCTATCCCGGTATCGACGCTGAAGAGCGCGGTCAGAGCGAAGCCATCGCCTGGAACCTGCAGGTCATGTCGCGTCTGAAGACGCCGATCATCTCCACCGTTATCGGTGAGGGTGGCTCCGGCGGTGCGCTGGCCATCGGTGTCTGTGATCGTCTGATGATGCTGCAATATTCCATTTATTCGGTGATCTCCCCGGAAGGCTGTGCCTCGATTCTGTGGAAGAAGTCGGAAAAAGCCTCCGATGCGGCCGAAGCCATGGGTGTGACAGCCGCACGACTGCAGGAACTGGGTCTGGTGGACAATCTGATCCCCGAGCCGCTGGGTGGTGCGCATCGCGAGCCGGAAGAAATGGCGGCCCGACTCAAGGCGCAGTTGCTGGCTGAGCTGGACGAGCTGGAAGGTCAGTCTGCTGATGAGCTGCTGGAAAGCCGTTACGAGCGACTGATGGCCTTCGGTATTCAGTAAGTGTTCAATCCGCAGGGGCTGCTTGAGCAACTGGCACCCTGTGTGGATGCCCCGGTCTGCTGGCTGGGGCTGTCCGGTGGTCTGGATTCCATGGTGCTGTTGGATGCCTTGGTCCAGCTGCGCCAAGACCATCCTCTCCCTCCCATCAAAGCCATACATGTACATCACGGTCTGCATGCCGATGCCGATCAATGGGCGGAGCATTGCGCGCGTGAGTGCGCTGCCCGCGGTGTAGAGTTGCACATCGAAAGAGTGTGTCTGGCTTCGGCGGGCAGTATTGAAGAGCGGGCTCGGGACGCGCGGTACTCGGTATTTGAACGGCTGATGAGCCGTGATGACTGTTTGCTGTTGGCTCACCACCGCGACGATCAGCTGGAAACCCTGCTGTTTCGCTTGCTGCGCGGCACGGGATTGAGGGGTCTGGCTGGCATGCCGCGCAGCCGAGCGCTGGGCGCAGGGCGATTGCTGCGGCCGTTGCTGCCTTGGGGGCGGCGAGAGTTGCATGGCTGGGCCAGTGAGCAACAGTTGAGCTGGATTGAAGATCCGGCCAACGCCGATCCCCGGTATGCGCGCACCGCGCTGCGTCATGAGTTGTTGCCTGATC
Source organism: Halopseudomonas litoralis (assembly GCF_900105005.1). Taxonomy (NCBI): domain Bacteria; kingdom Pseudomonadati; phylum Pseudomonadota; class Gammaproteobacteria; order Pseudomonadales; family Pseudomonadaceae; genus Halopseudomonas; species Halopseudomonas litoralis. The sequence goes on along the minus strand of NZ_LT629748.1, from coordinate 2,560,607 downwards.
TGCGCCAGCGTTGGCCGGCGATGCCGGAAAACCTGCTGCGGCTGGCCGAGCATGCTGAAGAAGCCAATCAGTTGCTGGACGAGCGGGCGAGTGAGGATCTGCAACTGGCCCAAGGCATGCTGACTGATGCCTGGCTGGCAGCCTGGCCCAGTCTGGATGTGGCCGCAGTTGCTGCACTGACCCCGGTACGGCAAAAGAATCTGCTGCGTTACTGGTTGCATGACAACGGCATGCAGCTGCCTGATCAGCGTCATCTGCACAGTCTGATTATCCAGTTGGGCGCTGCGCCGGATACTCAGCCTGCGGTGCAGCTGGGGCGGGCGCAGTTATACCGTTCGTCAGGTCGCCTGTGGCTATTGCCGACAGGTGGCGTGCCCGCTGGTATTGAACAACCGCTGTCGCACTTTGCCGATACTGCGTTGACAGCTGGTAATGGCTGGCTGCACATGGCTCCCGGTGGCGGTGATATCGCCGCACGGCCGGGTGCCTGGCGAATTGCCTATCGCCGAGGCGGTGAGCAGATAAAATTACCCGGTCGGCCGCATCAGATGCTGAAAAAGCTGTTTCAGGAAGCCGGTGTTCCGGCCTGGATACGCCCGGCAATCCCGTTGCTATACTGCGACGATCGGCTGATTTCCGTGGCCGGACGCTGGAACGCCGAAGGGGCGAATGCTGGGGCTGGTGAAGCTGGCTGGGCGGTGACATGGGAGCCGGGTTTGATGCCGGTTTTGGATTGAGCAAATCCAGGCTGTCTGGTATCCTGACTTCCCATCTTGACGAGACTTTGGTCTCCCTTCGGTTCCCTGCGGCTACGGTCGCCTAACTTCAATCTACGGGTTTTTCATGACGCGCTACATCTTCGTCACGGGTGGTGTTGTATCTTCTTTGGGCAAGGGCATCGCCTCGGCATCCCTGGCGGCGATTCTCGAAGCACGTGGCCTCAAGGTCACCATGCTCAAGTTGGATCCCTACATCAACGTGGATCCGGGAACCATGAGTCCGTTCCAGCACGGCGAAGTCTTCGTCACCCATGATGGTGCCGAGACTGACCTTGACCTGGGTCACTATGAGCGCTTCATCCGTACCCGCATGACCCAGAACAACAACTTCACCACCGGTCGCGTCTATGAAGACGTGCTGCGCAAGGAGCGCCGGGGTGATTATCTGGGTGCCACCATTCAGGTTATTCCGCATATTACCGACGAGATCAAAACCCGTATCATCCGTGGCGCCGGCGATGCCGACGTGGCCATGGTCGAAGTGGGCGGTACCGTAGGTGATATCGAGTCGCAACCTTTTCTTGAAGCCATCCGCCAGCTGCGCCTGGAAGTCGGTGCCAAGCGCGCGATGCTGATGCACCTGACGCTGGTACCTTACATTGCCACTGCCGGTGAAACCAAGACCAAGCCGACTCAGCATTCGGTCAAGGAACTGCGCTCCATCGGCCTGCAGCCTGACGTGCTGGTGTGCCGCTCCGATCATCCGATCGATCTGGCCTCGCGGCGCAAGATCGCGCTGTTCACCAACGTCGAAGAGCGTGCGGTGATCAGTCTGCCCGACGCCGATACCATCTACCGGATCCCTGGCATCCTGCATGCCCAGGGTCTGGATGATTACGTTGCCGAGCGCTTCGGCCTGGAGTGCGGCAGCGCTGATCTGTCGGAATGGGAGCGGGTAGTGGATGCCAAGCTGCATCCCGAGAAGGAAGTCACTATCGCCATGGTCGGCAAGTACATGGAATTGCTGGATGCCTACAAGTCGCTGATCGAGGCGCTGAGTCATGCCGGTATCCAGAGCCGCACCAAGGTCAATGTGCGTTATATCGACTCGGAAACCATCGAGGAGAATGGCACTGGCCAGCTGGAAGACGTGGACGCCATCCTGGTACCAGGCGGTTTCGGCCTGCGTGGCGTGGAAGGCAAGATTGCCGCTGTCCGCTATGCCCGTGAAAACAAGATTCCGTATCTGGGCATCTGTCTGGGTATGCAGGTGGCCGTGATCGAGTTCGCTCGCAACGTGCTTGGCTGGGCAGACGCCAACTCCACCGAATTCGATAAAACCTCCAAGCATCCGGTGGTGGGCCTGATCACCGAGTGGCAGACCGCGACCGGTGAAATGCAGACCCGCGACGAGTCCTCCGATCTGGGCGGCACCATGCGCCTGGGTGCTCAGGAATGCGCACTGGAAGCAGGCAGCAAGGCTCGCGAATGCTATGGCGAAGATGTGATTGTCGAGCGTCATCGTCACCGTTACGAGGTCAACAACAACCTGCTGGCCGAACTGGAAAAAAGCGGTTTGAATGTGTCTGGTCGGTCGATGGATAAAGCGCTGGTTGAAATGGTCGAAGTGGCGGACCATCCCTGGTTTGTGGCTTGCCAGTTCCATCCGGAATTCACTTCCACTCCGCGTGATGGTCATCCGCTGTTCAGCGGCTTCGTCAACGCGGCGCTGCAGCAGCGCGCCGGCAAGAAAGCCTGAGGAAACGTCATGGCCCAGAAAATTGTTCGCGTTGGTGATATCGAGATTGCCAATGACAAGCCGTTCGTGTTGTTTGGCGGCATGAATGTGCTGGAGTCCCGTGATCTGGCCATGCGCATCTGTGAAGAATACGTGGCGGTAACCGAGAAACTCGGTATCCCCTACGTATTCAAGGCCAGCTTCGACAAGGCCAACCGTTCGTCGATCAACTCCTATCGTGGACCCGGCATGGAAGAGGGACTGAAGATTTTCCAGGAGATCAAGCAGACCTTCAATGTGCCGGTCATCACCGACGTGCACGAACCGCACCAGGCTGCTCCGGTGGCTGAGGTGTGCGACATCATCCAGCTGCCAGCCTTCCTGTCACGGCAGACCGATCTGGTGGTGGCCATGGCGAAAACCGACGCCGTGATCAACATCAAGAAGGCGCAGTTTCTGGCGCCCCACGAGATGCAGCACATCCTTACCAAGTGCGAAGAAGCCGGCAATGATCAGCTGATTCTCTGCGAGCGCGGTTCCAGCTTCGGCTACAACAACCTGGTGGTGGACATGCTCGGCTTCGGCATCATGAAGCAATTCGAGTACCCAGTGTTCTTCGACGTGACCCACGCGCTGCAGATGCCTGGCGGTCGCAGCGATTCTGCCGGTGGTCGTCGTGCCCAGGTCACCGACCTGGCCAAGGCCGGCATGAGCCAGGGCCTGGCCGGACTGTTCCTTGAGGCGCACCCGGACCCGGACAATGCCAAATGTGATGGTCCCTGCGCGCTGCGCCTGGACAGGCTGGAGCCGTTCCTGACCCAGCTCAAGGCACTGGATGACCTGGTAAAAGGTTTCCCGCAACTCGAAACTGCCTGATTGCCAGGCACCCCCCCTTTCAATACAAAGCATGTTTCAGATGGAGAAAGCAGCAATCATGGCGAAGATCATTGAAATCAAGGGTCGTGAAGTACTGGACTCGCGCGGTAACCCGACCGTTGAAGCGGATGTGATTCTGGAAGGCGGCATCCTCGGCAGCGCCTGCGCTCCGTCCGGTGCCTCTACCGGTTCGCGTGAAGCGCTGGAACTGCGCGACGGCGACAAGAGCCGTTACCTGGGCAAGGGCGTATTGAAAGCCGTAGCCAATATCAATGGTCCGATCCGTGAATTGCTGCTGGGTCGTGATGCACTGGATCAGTCGGGTCTGGATCGTGCCATGATCGAACTGGACGGCACCGATAATAAAGGCAAGCTCGGCGCCAACGCCGTTCTTGCGGTGTCTCTGGCTGCTGCCAAAGCAGCGGCTCAGGCCAAGGGCGTGCCGCTGTATGCGCACATCGCTGACCTGAACGGCACCCCCGGCCAATACAGCATGCCGGTGCCGATGATGAACATCATCAATGGCGGTGAGCATGCCGACAACAACGTCGATATTCAGGAGTTCATGGTGCAGCCGGTGGGCGCGAAGACCTTCGCCGACGCCCTGCGCATGGGAACCGAAATCTTCCATCACCTCAAATCGGTATTGCAGAGCCGTGGCCTGAGCACCTCCGTAGGTGATGAAGGCGGCTTTGCGCCGAACCTGACGTCCAACGAAGACGCCCTGGGTGCCATTGCCGAGGCGGTTGCCAATGCGGGTTACAAGCTGGGTGAGGATGTCACTCTGGCGCTGGACTGCGCTGCCAGCGAGTTCTACAAGGATGGAAAGTATGACCTGGCAGGTGAAGGCAAGGCTTTCGACGCGGCCGGCTTCGCCGACTATCTGGCGGGTCTGAGCCAGCGTTATCCGATCATCTCCATCGAAGATGGCATGGATGAGTCCGACTGGGCTGGCTGGAAAGTGCTGACCGACAAGATCGGCGAGAAAGTCCAGCTGGTGGGTGATGATCTGTTCGTGACCAATACCAAGATCCTCAAGCGCGGTATCGATGAAAAGATCGGCAACTCCATCCTGATCAAGTTCAACCAGATCGGTTCGCTGACCGAGACTCTGGAAGCCATCCAGATGGCCAAGGCAGCCGGCTTTACCGCTGTGATCTCGCACCGCTCCGGTGAAACTGAAGACCACACCATCGCTGACCTGGCTGTAGGTACCGCAGCTGGCCAGATCAAGACCGGTTCGCTGTGCCGTTCCGACCGGGTGTCCAAGTACAACCAGCTGCTGCGCATCGAAGAACAGCTGGCGGGCAAGGCACCCTACAACGGCCGTGCCGAATTTCGTGGCTGATAGCCGGTTGCCGGGGAGGTTCTCTGCTTGAAATGGCTCTGGGTGATTTCACTGATCTTGTTTGCCGGGCTGCAGTATCGCCTGTGGGTAGGCGAGGGTAGTTTGGCTCATGTCGCCCAGCTCAAGCAGGACATCTCCAGTCAGCAGAGCGAAAACGAAAAACTGCTGGAGCGCAATCGCGTGCTGACAGCAGAGGTCATCGAGCTGAAACAGGGGCTGGAAACCATCGAAGAGCGTGCCCGGCATGAGCTGGGCATGGTCAAGGAAGGCGAAACCCTGTTCCAGTTGAGCGGTAATGACTGAGACCACCCCGTCTTTCTGGGTGGTTATCCCCGCTGCAGGCGTCGGCTCGCGCATGCGCGCCGATCGTCCCAAGCAATACCTGCCCTTGAATGGGCGCTGTCTGATCGAGCATACCCTCGACTGTTTCCTCGACCAGCCCGGACTGTCCGGACTGGTGGTCTGCCTGTCGCCGCTTGATGAGTGGTGGCCGGTATTGGCCTGTGCGACTGACTCGCGCATCACCCGGGCCGATGGCGGTGACGAACGCGCCGACTCGGTGCTCAACGGACTGCAAGCGCTCACGTCGCTGGGCGCCGACGAGCGGGACTGGGTACTGGTGCACGATGCAGCCAGGCCCAACCTGACCCTGTCCGATCTGCAGATACTGTTGATCACGCTGCAGAATGATTCCGTCGGTGGTCTGCTGGCGGTGCCGGTGCGCGACACCCTGAAACTGGCCGGACCCGATGGTCGGGTCAGCTCGACTCCGGACCGCTCGCTGTTCTGGCAGGCTTATACCCCACAGATGTTTCGTCTGGGTGCGCTGCGCACGGCCTTGAGTGACGCTCTGGTAGCTGGTGCGGTCATCACCGATGAAGCCTCTGCCATGGAATGGGCTGGCCATTCGCCAAGGCTGGTCGAAGGTCGGGCGGATAACATCAAGGTGACCCGGCCGGAAGATCTGGAGTTTCTGCGGCGGCGTTGACTTGGGCGGCCTTGGTCGTGAGATCTTTCTGCTCGGCCTCTTCGCGGGCTAGCCCGCTCCCAAAAACTGTTCCCATACAGCCTGCCTCCACAAATTCGGATTCCTGTAGATACCCGGATTCCGGCATAGCTCAGATCCTGCGCAGAGCTGGTTGCCTTCGTTCCGCCAGGCTATTTCCAACCTGGCCGGCTATCAATATTTCTGCCACCAGGCATCCATTCATCACTAGAGGATTGACCGTCCTTGTGTGACTTCATATGCTGTATGTCTATACAGTTTTATGGTGCCCCATGGTCGCTTTTTCATTTCTCCTTCCGTTTCCGCCAGCTGGCGTTGCTGCACTGTTCATGGAGCAGCGTTGATGAGTGCCGTGGTATCGCTCGACACACTGCTGCGTCAGCAGAAAGTATGGAAAGGCCGCACTGAAAACGCCCCGGCAGCCGCTCAGCCCACCGGTCATTTGCAGCTGGATGCGGTGCTGCCCGGGGGAGGCTGGCCGGAGGCGGCGCTCAGTGAGATTCTGCTGGCGGCACCGGGAGCAGGGGAGTTGCAGTTGTTGTGGCCGACACTGGCGCGGTTGACCAGGGCCAGTGAAAGAATAGTGCTGGTGGCGCCGCCGCATATACCTTATCCCCACGCCTGGCTTGCGGCGGGTGTTGATCTGCGCTGGATGACGGTGATCAATGCCGATGAGCGAGAAGCACTGTGGGCGGCGGAGCAATGCCTGCGTTCCGGCAGTTGCGCTGCCGTGCTGTGCTGGCCGCAGCGTATCGATGATCGAGGGTTGCGGCGACTGCAATTGGCAGCGGCGACCGGACAGACTCTGGGATTTGCCTGCCGGTCCTTGCGCGAAGCGGTGAACCCTTCGCCTGCGGCGTTGCGCCTGGTTGTGGATTGTCATCCGCGACAGGTGAGGGTGCTCAAGAGTCGCGGCGCCTTGCAGTCGTCACGTCCTGTTGCGTTGGGTTAAGAGATGCGCTGGGCCTGTATTCTGTTCACCCAATTGGCACTGGATGGCGCTCTGCGCAGCCGTACCGATCAGGAACAGCCGCTGGTATTGGTTGCCGGTCCGGCACAGCACAGGGTGATCAGGGCTGCCAACCCGGCGGCGCGACAACTCGGGCTCAAGCCTGGCCAGACCTTGCTGGCAGCACAGACCCTGACCAGTGGTTTTGCCGTGGCCGAGTATGATCAACAACAGATCGATCAATGGCAGCATTTCCTGGCCGCCTGGGGATACCGCTTCAGTTCCCATGTCAGTCTGGATTATCCACGGGCATTGTTGATGGAGGTCGAGTCCAGTTTGAGCCTGTTCGGTCCCTGGCCGCAATTTGAGCAGCGTTTGCGCCACGAATTGAAAGAGCTGGGATTTCAACATCGCATTGTGCTGGCGCCCAACCCGGCTGCCGCGCGGGTATTGACCAATGTGCATGATAGCTTTGCTGTCGCTGAGGCGGGGCTGCGCGAGCAGATCGAGTGCTTGCCCATCAGTCGCTGCGGGTTGGATACCGATAGCGTGTCTGCTTTGTCCCGCATGGGACTGCGACAGGTAAAGCAGCTGCTGGTTTTGCCGCGAGATACCTTGGCCAAACGCTTTCCCAAGCGTGTGCTGCCGCATCTGGATACCTTGTTGGGTCATCAGCCGCTGGCGCTTGGCAGTTATCAGCCAGCTGATGAATTTGAGGCGCGCATCGAGTTCAACTTCGAGATCCAGACCCATCAGGCACTGTTGTTTCCTGTGCGGCGGCTGGTCACTGATCTGAACGCCTTTCTCGCCGGCAGGGACTGTGGAGTGCAGCAATTCATGCTGGGCCTGGAGCACCGCAGCCAAGCCGTTACTCCGTTGCCCATAGGTCTGTTGACGCCGGAACGCGATACGCAGCTGCTGTTTGACGTGGTTCGCAGCCGGCTGGAGCAGTTGCAGCTGCCGGCGCCGGTGTTGGCGCTGCGGCTGTCAGCGCAGAACCTGCCTGCGTTTGTGCCGCAGCCCCAGACGTTGTTTGACGAAAGGCCGCAACAATCCCAACCCTGGGAGCAGCTGCGTGAACGGTTGCGGGCGCGTTTGGGGGATCGGGCTATCCAGGGCCTGGTTGCGGTGGCTGATCATCGTCCCGAGTGCAGTTGGCGTGCTGATGTCACCGGTGGTGGAGCAGGGCTGCATGATAGTCGGCCGCGTCCGGGCTGGCTGCTGACTGAGCCACAGCCGTTGGGTGATTTGCTGCCGGAGATTCTTGCCGGACCGGAGCGTATCGAGTCCGGCTGGTGGGATGCCGGGGATCTGCGCCGAGACTATTATCTGGTTCGCACTCGAGATGGGCGTCGTGCCTGGGTCTGGCAGACAGTAGACGGCTCGGGGCCGTTCATGCTGCAGGGCTGGTTCGCATGAGCGCAGCTTATGCCGAGTTGCATTGTCTGAGTAATTTCAGCTTTCAGCGTGGTGCTTCCAGTGCCGATGAACTGTTTGCCCGGGCGCATCAACATGGTTATCAGGCCCTGGCAATTACTGACGAATGTACCCTGGCGGGGATCGTGCGGGCCTGGCAGGCGTCGAAGGAGCACCACTTGCCGCTGATCATCGGCAGTGAAATGCAGGTGGAGAACGGGCCGAAGCTGGTATTGCTGGTGGAGAACCTGCAGGGCTATCAACGGCTGTGCCAGTTGATCACCCTGGCCCGGCGGCGTGCGGAAAAAGGGTGCTATCGGCTGCTGCGCGACGATATCGATGCTGATATGTCCGGGTTGCTGGCGTTATGGTTGCCTGGGGAAGACGAGGACGGCAGTACCGGCGCCTGGCTGAAAGACCGTTTCCCCGGTTGTCTGTGGCTGGCCATCGAGCTGCATCGGGGGCCTGATGATGACCAACGCCTGGCCCGGCTGCAGGCGTTGGCCGTCATCCAGGATATCCCGGCGGTGGCCGTCGGGGATGTGCACATGCACGCCCGTGGACGCCGGGCATTACAGGACAGCATCACTTCCATCCGGCATCATTGTCGGGTGGACGAAGCGGGTCACCGGCTGTTTGCCAATGGCGAGCGGCATCTGCGCAGTCGTACGGCACTGGCCGAAATCTATCCCGCAGAGTTGTTGGCCGAAACGTTGCGTGTTGCCGGACGCTGCCAGTTCGATTTGGATCAACTGAAATATCAATATCCTCATGAGCTGGTGCCCGCCAGGCATACCCCCGCATCCTGGTTGCGGCAGTTGACCGAGGAAGGCATCGCCTGGCGTTGGCCCGCCGGTATTTCCGCCAAGCTGCGCGGGCAGATCGAGACAGAGCTGACGCTGATTTGCGATCTGGAATACGAAAGCTATTTCCTGACCGTACATGACATCGTCCGCTTTGCCCGCAGCCAGCATATCCTCTGTCAGGGCCGCGGCTCGGCGGCCAACTCGGCGGTGTGCTTTGCCCTGGGTATTACCGAGATCGACCCGGCGCACAGCAATCTGCTGTTCGAGCGTTTCCTGTCCCGCGAGCGCGACGAGCCGCCGGACATCGATGTGGACTTCGAACACGAGCGGCGGGAAGAAGTGATCCAGTATGTGTTCCGCCGCTATGGTCGCCGTCGGGCCGCACTGACCGCGGTGGTCAGCAGCTACCATGCCGCTGGCGCGGTGCGCGATGTGGGCAAGGCGCTGGGCCTGCCGGCCGAGCAGGTTGATACCCTGGCCCGTTGTTGCGGGCGTTGGAGCGATCATATCCCCACACCGGAGCGGCTGCGCGAGGCCGGTTTCGATCCGGACAGTCCGATACTGCATCGGGTGCTGACCCTCAGTGGACAATTGATCGGCTTTCCCCGGCATCTGTCCCAGCATCCGGGTGGCTTCGTCATCTCCGAACAACCGCTGGACACTCTGGTACCGGTGGAAAACGCCGCCATGGATGGGCGCACCATCATCCAGTGGGACAAGGATGATCTGGACGCCGTCGGCCTGCTCAAGGTGGATATCCTGGCGCTCGGCATGTTGACTGCTTTGCGACGTTGCTTCGATCTGGTCCGTCATTACCGCGGCCGTGAACTGACCTTGGCGACCATTCCGGCTGATGACGAGCCTACCTATGACATGATCAGTCGCGCGGACACCATTGGCGTGTTCCAGATTGAGTCGCGGGCGCAGATGAGCATGTTGCCACGGCTCAAACCGCGTAAATTCTATGATCTGGTGATCGAGGTGGCTATCGTGCGACCGGGTCCGATCCAGGGCGACATGGTGCATCCGTATCTGCGCCGACGAAACCGCGAAGAACCGGTCACCTATCCGTCAGAAGCGCTGAAAAAGGTGTTAGAGCGGACCTTGGGTGTTCCGCTGTTCCAAGAGCAGGTGATGGAGCTGGCCATTGTCGCCGCGGGTTACAGCGCTGGCGAAGCGGATCAGCTGCGCCGCTCGATGGCAGCCTGGAAGCGCCGGGGTGGACTGGAGCCACACCGCGAAAAGCTCACTAACGGCATGCTTGAGCGTGGCTATGATGTGGCTTTTGCCGAACGTCTGTTCGAACAGATCAAGGGTTTTGGTGAGTACGGCTTCCCTGAATCCCACTCGGCCAGCTTCGCCCTGTTGACCTATGCCAGCAGTTGGTTGAAATGCCATGAACCGGCCGCCTTTACCTGCGCCTTGATCAACAGCTGGCCAATGGGGTTCTACAGCCCGGATCAGTTACTGCAGGACGCTCGCCGACATGGCATTCAGACGTTTCCGGTGGATGCCCGTTACAGCAATTGGGATTGTTCATTGGAGCGCTGCGGCGATGACCAGCTCGGCATTCGTCTGGGACTGCGCATGGTAGCTGGCTTTCATGTCGAGGATGCTCATCGTATCGAGCAGGCCCGCCAGCAACAGTGCTTTACCGATGTCAGTGATCTGAGTCTGCGAGCGTGCTTGAATACTCGTGCCTGCAATCTGTTGGCTGATGCGGGGGCTTTGCGTGGGCTGGCTGGTAATCGCCATCGCGCTCGCTGGGCTGTTGCCGGTATCGAGCCCCAATTGCCGTTGTTTGCCGGGCAGCCTGCGCAGGCTGAGTGCACGGTAGCATTACCTCTACCGTCGGAAGCGGAGGAGATGCAGGCTGATTATGCGCTGGTCGGTACCACCATGGGACGTCACCCCATGGCCATCCTGCGCCCCCAACTGCGCGCTCGACGCTGCTGCGATTCGAAGGAGCTGAAGACGCTTGAGCATGGTCGTCCGGTGACGGTCGCCGGGCTGGTGACTGGCCGACAGCGTCCCGGCACTGCCAGTGGAGTGACCTTCGTCACCCTGGAAGATGAACACGGCATGATCAACGTGGTGGTCTGGCGCGCCCTGGCCGAGCGCCAGCGCAAGGAGCTGGTGTTATCGAGCATGCTCCAGGTACATGGCAGGCTGGAGACCAAGGAAGGCATTCACCATCTCATTGCCTCTCATCTGGTCGACCTGACGCCCATGTTGAATGGCCTGACTACTCGCAGCAGGGATTTTCATTGATTGCTCAATGACCTGCTTTCTGCAGATTACCGCTGTAGATTGACCCCATGGCAGATGATGATACCCATGAAGTGATCACGAAGCATGCCGGGTATCAACAGGAAAATGGGTCAAGGGAAGTGGGTCAGATACATTTGAAAAGCAATAACTGAGTTAACCAAGGAGCTCCTGATGTCCGCGTCATTACCCCGCTTTTACTCCTTTCGCCGCTGCCCCTACGCTATGCGCGCTCGGCTTGGCATTCTGTTTGCCGGACTGCAGGTGGAGCTGCGGGAGGTGGTATTGAAGGACAAGCCGTTGCAGATGCTGGCTGTCAGCCCGAAAGGTACTGTGCCGGTACTGGAGTGGGTTGGAAGTGATGGCGTTGGCAGTGTGGTTATTGAAGAGAGCAGGGAGATCGTGGAATGGGCGCTGCGGCAGAACGATCCGCAGGACCTGTTGAATGTCAATCCGGAGCTAGCCAACGAGCTGATTGACCATAATGATCAGCAGTTCAAGTATTGGCTGGATCGTTACAAATACTCTGACCGGTATCCGGAGCTGACTCAACTGGAGTGCCGGGAGCAGGGCGAGGTGTTTTTGCAGGTTCTGGAGGTTTTACTGACCGAGAGTGAGTATCTGATGGGTAGCAAGGTCAGCGTGGCGGATATCGGCATCATGCCCTTTGTACGGCAGTTTGCCCATGTGAATCAGGAGGTATTTTACAGTCTGCCTTATCCGAATCTACAACGTTGGCTGCGAAAATGGTTGGAGCATCCTCTGTTTCGGCAAGCCATGATCAAGTTCCAACCCTGGCAGGTAGAGAATGAGTTGGTGCGGTTTCCGCAAAGCAGTCACTGAGGAAAAAACCCTACAACCAATGCCCGGGATTCATCGCATGACAGTGCGCAGTATGGCAGGAAGGAATGGTCGTTTCAGCGACCTGAACTTCATGGGCGCGTTGCAGGGCTACGAGGCTTAGCGCTGCCAGTACGGCGATGGCGAAGGTAACCACGGTTACATCATTGATAACGTGCTTCAGCATGGCATCAGGATCCTGCTCTATTGTTCTTGTTCTGTCTTACGCCGGCTGAGTGTATCAGCGGCTGACTTTGTTGTTGTCGATCCTAGTCGAGATCTCTCCGGAAAACAATCCGCTTGACCTCTCTTTGATGGCCGGGGTCAGCCCGGCCATTCTGATGCTTACAACGGGTAGTTCTTCAGCTCTCGGGCAATCAGCAGGCGCTGAATTTCACTGGTGCCTTCGTAGATCTGGGTGATCCGCGCGTCGCGATACAGCCGCTCCACCGGGTAGTCTTCCAGGTAGCCATAGCCGCCATGGATCTGTACTGCCTTGGAGCAGACGTCCTCGGCCATTTCGCTGGCGAACAGCTTGGCTTGGGACGCCTCCGAGAGGCAAGGCACACCTTCAGTGCGCAGGCGAGCTGCATGTAGTATCAGCAAACGCGTGGCGTTGAGGCGGGTGTGCATGTCGGCGAGCATGTTGGCGATGCTCTGGTGTTCGGTCAGGGCTACACCAAATTGAGTGCGCTCGCGAGCGTAGGTGAGGGCGGCTTCGAAGGCCGAGCGAGCGATGCCCAGTGCCTGAGCGGCGATGCCGATACGGCCGCCTTCCAGGTTGGACAGGGCGATGGCCAGTCCTTTGCCGCGCGGACCGAGCAGGTTGGCCTCGGGAATCCGGCAGTTGTCCAAGGTCACGGCGCAGGTATCCGAGCCGCGAATGCCCATCTTATGTTCCATGCGCTCGATCTTGAAGCCGGGGTTGTCGGTGGGTACCAGAAACGCGGATAAGCCCTTCTTGCCCAGCTCCGGATCGGTCACCGCAAAAACAACAGCCAGCTGCGCACGCTTGGCGTTACTGACGAACTGTTTGGCGCCAGTGATTATCCACTCGCCATTTTCCAGCACCGCGCGGGTGCGCAGATTATTCGCTTCGGAACCCGCCTGGGGTTCGGTCAGGGCAAAGCAGCCGATGGCCTTGCCGGCAGCGAGATCGGGCAGCCAGGCTTCCTGTTGCTCAGGGGTGCCGAACTTGAGCACAGGACCGCAGCCCACCGAGTTGTGAATGCTCATCATGGCTCCGGTAGCGCTGCAGCCGGCGGCGATTTCTTCCACGGCCAAGGCATAGGCGACGTAGTCGACGTAACTGCCGCCCCATTCTTCCGGCACCACCATGCCCAGCAGGCCGAGTTCGCCCATCTGGCGTACCACGGCGTCATCGATCCAGCCGGACTTGTCCCATTCGGCGGCGCGCGGCGCCAATTCGCTCCGGGCGAACTGGCGGGCCATGTCGCGGATCATGCGCTGGTCTTCGTTGAGTTCAATATCGTGCATCTTCTGTGTCCCCCTCAGGCCTGACGTCGTTCATCAGTGCTGCGCGCGGTGAAACCAGCAAAGAACTCCGCGACCTGTTCCGCTTTTACTTCGGCCAGCGTAGGCGGATTCCAGCGGGGATTCTTGTCCTTGTCGACTATCAATGCGCGCACGCCCTCCATGATGTCGCCCTTTGCGAACCACTGGCGATCGAGGTGCAGCTCCAGTTCGAAGCAGTCTGCAAGACTCAGCTCACGGCCACGACGCAGCAGTTCCAAGGTCACGTTCATCGCCAGTGGCGACTTGCTGTCGATGGCGGTCAGGGTGCGTTCTGCCCAGTCTTGATAGGCGGGGCAGTCCTCGGCGGCCAGGGAAGCGCGAATCTTGAGCATGTCCGGGTGGCTGAAATGTCGGTCGATGGCCGAGCGCAGCGCCTTGACCTCGGAGCCGGGAATCTTCTGCGAGGCGCGTTTGTGCAGCAGTTGATCCAGATCGCCGGCCGGGTCATCCGACCAGCTCTGGCTGTTCAGCGCTTGATCCAGTTCCGCGACAAGGTCGCTGCTGATGCAGTGATCGGCCAGGCCGCAGTACAGGGCGTCGGCAGCGCGGATATGCGAGCCGGTCACGCCCAGGTATTGGCCGATGGCGCCCTCCAGGCGAGACAGGAAATAGCTGCCGCCGACATCAGGGAAGTAGCCGATGCCGGTTTCCGGCATGCCCATTTTCACCCGCTCGGTGACCACGCGGTGCGAGGCGGCCTGGGCCAGGCCCATGCCACCGCCCAGTACGAAACCGTCCATCAGTGCCAATACCGGCTTGGAGTAGCCATGAAGCACCTGATCCATGGCGTATTCCTCTTCAAAGAAGGTGAGGTACATGCCATCACCCTTCTTGAAGCTGTCATAAAGACCACGGATGTCGCCACCGGCGCAGAAGGCCTTCTCACCACTAGCGCGCAGCACCACCAGGCGGATGGCCGGGTCGTTCTGCCAGGCATCCAGCTGTTGGCGCAGGCTGCGGACCATATCCAGGCTGATGGCATTGAGGCCGGCCGGGCGGTTGAGGATCAGGTGGCCGACGCCGTTACGCACGTCGACCAGTACGCTCTGTTCGGTCATTCGATCTCTCCGTTGTACATCTTGATGATGGCGGAGAAGTCCAACCCGCCATTACCCTGGCCGCTGAAGGTCTGATACAACTGCTGGGCGAGGGCGCCGAGCACCACTGGCTGGCGTGCCTGTTTTGCTGCTTCGGTAGCCAGGCCCAGGTCCTTGAGCATCAGGTCGGTGCCGAAACCGCCGGTGTAGCCGCGGGAGGCTGGGGCGCTTTCCAGCACGCCGGGGTAGGGGTTGTAGGTATCGGTGCTCCAGCAGCGACCGCTGGAGGTGTTGATGATGCTGGCCAGCACCTTGGGGTCCATGCCCAGGGACACGCCCAGGTTCATGGCCTCGGCGGCGCCGATCATTGAGATGCCCAGCAGCATGTTGTTGGCCACCTTGGCGACCTGGCCATTGCCACTCGGTCCGCAATAGACGATGTTCTTGCCCATGGCCTCGAGAATCGGCAGAGCGACGTCGAAGTCGGCCTGTTCACCGCCGACCATAAAGGTCAAGGTGCCAGCGGTGGCACCGCCGGTCCCCCCGGATACCGGTGCGTCGACCATGGCATTGCCGTTTTTGGCGGCGGCGTCGGCAACTTCGCGGGCGCTCATGGGATCGATGGTGGAGCTGTCGATCAGGCGAACCGCTGGAGCAATATTGGCCAGCAGGCCGTCGTCACCCAGATAAACCGACTTCACATGCTGGGCAGCCGGAAGCATGGTAATGATCAGGTCGATATCGCTTTTGGCCAGCTCGGCAATGCTGGAGGCGGCGTTGGCGCCAGCTTCCACCAGATTGGCTGCGGCGGCCTGGGACAGGTCGAATACAGTCAGCTGATGGCCGGCCTTGATAAGATTATGAGCCATTGGCCCACCCATGTTGCCTAAACCAAGAAATCCGATTTTCATATGAGCTACCTCTTTATTGTTGTCGGCTCGCCGGCGATGCGCGGCGTTGGCTCAATTGTGCTTGAAGTTGGGTTTGCGCTTCTCGGCGAACGCCTTCATGCCTTCGGTCTGATCGGCGGTGGCGAAGATCGAGTGGAACACCCGGCGCTCGAAGCGTACGCCCTCGGCCAGATTGGTCTCGAACACGCGGTTGACGCATTCCTTGGTCATCATCACGCTGGGCAGAGATTTCTCGGCAATCACCTTGGCAGTCTTCAGGGTTTCTTCCAGCAGCTGATCGACCGGAATGATACGGGCAACCAGGCCGGCCTGTTCGGCTTCCTGAGCATCCATCTGGCGACCGGTCAGGCACATTTCCATCGCTTTGGCCTTGCCAATGGCACGGGTCAGACGCTGGGTGCCGCCGATACCGGGTAGTACGCCCAGATTGATCTCGGGCTGACCGAAGCGGGCGTTGTCGGCGGCGTAGATGAAGTCGCAGATCATCGCCAGCTCGCAACCACCGCCCAGCGCATAACCGGCAACTGCCGCGATCAACGGCTTGCGGCGGTTGGCGATGCGGTCGGCGGGGGAGAAGAAGTCATCCATGAACACGCCAGGGTACTGCAGGTCGACCATCTGCTTGATGTCTGCGCCAGCGGCAAAGGCCTTGCTGGAGCCGGTCAGTACCACGCAGCCGATGTTTGGGTCATTCTCGAACTGGTCGAGTGCCTGGTTCAGGTCATCCAGCACTTGGGTATTCAGTGCATTCAGCGCCTGCGGACGGTTCAGGGTAATCAGGCCTACACGCTCGCGGGTCTCAACCAGAATGGTTTCAAAACTCATGTCTCTACTCCAACAGAAAGAGGCCGGCCCAATCGTTGGCCGGCCTGTAAAAAGTTACTTCAGGGTGATAGTGGTGTTGACCGCAGCGGCCTGCTCATCGTCATCGAACCAGCGGGCAGTGATGGTCTTGGTCTGGGTGTAGAACAGGATCACCTGCTTGCCGTAGGGGCCCAGATCACCCAGCTTGGAACCGCGCGAGCCGCTGAAGGAGAACAGCGGAACCGGAACTGGAATCGGCACGTTGATACCCACCTGGCCGACGTCGATGTCTTCCTGGAAGCGGCGGGCGATGCCACCGGAACGTGTGAAGATGGCGGTGCCGTTGCCGTTCGGGTTGGCGTTGATGATGTCGATCGCTTCATCCAAACTGTCCGCTTGCATCACACACAGCACCGGTCCGAAGATTTCCTCGTCGTACACGGTCATGCCCGGCTTCACACCAGCGAAGATGGTCGGGCCGACGAAGTTGCCGTCAGCATAGCCAGCGACGTTCGGGTTGCGACCATCCAGTACCAGTTCGGCGCCTTCATCGATACCTTTCTGGATCAGGCCATTGACGCGCTCCAGCGCCGAAGTGGAAATCACCGGACCGACATCAGTGCCCGCTTCGATACCAGCGCTGACCTTCAGTGTTTCAGCCTTGCGTGCCAGTTCCGGCAGCCAGTTGCGCGACTCGCCGACCAGAATGATCACCGGCAACGCCATGCAGCGCTGGCCGGCAGCACCGAAAGCGGCGCCGATCAGGTTGTTCAGCGTCTGTTCCTTGTTGGCATCGGGCATGATCACGGCGTGGTTCTTGGCGCCCATCATGCACTGCACGCGCTTGCCAGCCTGGCTGGCGCGGTTGTACACGTGAGTGCCGACATGGGTGGAACCGACAAAGGACACGGCCTTGATATCCGGGTGGTCACACACACCATTTACCGCATCCACGCCACCGTGGATCACGTTGAGCACGCCCGGAGGGATACCGGCTTCCAGCGCCAGTTCGACCAGGCGCATGGTGACCATGGGATCCTGCTCGGAGGGCTTGAGGACGAAGGTGTTGCCGGTGGCAATGGCCATGGGGAACATCCACAGCGGAATCATCGCCGGGAAGTTGAACGGCGTGATGCCGGCGCAGACGCCCAGCGGTTGCAGCAGGGTATAGGTATCCACACCACCGGCCACGTTGTTGGCCAGTTCGCCCAACTGCAGGTTGCCCACTGCAGAGGCATGTTCAACCACTTCCAGACCGCGGAATACATCGCCTTCGGCATCCGCCATAGTCTTGCCCTGCTCGGCGGTGAGGATGGCGGCCAGCTCCTTGATGTTCTCGCGGATCAGCTGCTGATACTTGAGGAAGATACGCGCGCGGGCGCCGATCGGCGTCTTGCGCCAGGTCTTGAAGGCTTCCTTGGCGCTGGCGACGGCGGCGTTGATCTCATCCTGGGTAGCGAAGGGCACGCGAGCCAGCACTTCCTGAGTGGCCGGGTTGATGACATCGCGCCATTGATCGGTCTTGGATTCGACGAATTCGCCGTTGATCAGCAGTTTGACGGTGGGGAGATTATTGTTGCTCATTATGGTCCTCTGGGCAGCCGCCCTTGTCGTCTTGAAAGATGTCATGGATAGTAGCAGTGCATTTTTCCTATAAACAATTGGCTCATTCGCAAGTTGGGTCTGCGTTTTTGCACAGGGCGGTGTTATGGATTGGGATAACCTGCGGTTTTTTCTCGAATTAAGCAGAGCAGGGCGGTTGACCACAGCGGCGCGGCGCCTCGGCGTGGACCACACTACGGTATCCAGACGGCTGCAGGCCTTGGAGAAAAGTCTCGGCGTGGCGCTATTCCTCCGTGATACCAGTGGCTACACCCTGACCGAAGCCGGGCGCAGCCTGTTGCCGCAAGTGGAGTTGATGGAAGGGGCCAGCGTGCGTATCGAACAGGCGCTGCCCAATCCGGGTGAAACCCTGTCCGGCCAGGTGCGCATCGGTGCTACCGAGGGTTACGGCACCATGCTGGTGGCCGGCCAATTGAGTGAGCTCAGTCACCGCCACCCGCACCTGCACCTCGATCTGCTGGCGCTGCCGCGCGCCGTGCGCCTGTCCCGCCATGAGGCCGATATCGTCATCACCCTGGAGCGCCCAGAGCGCGGGCCGTTCATCATTACCAAGCTCACTGACTATGTGTTGCGCCTGTATGCCGGCAAGGATTACCTGCAGCAGCACGGCCCGATCACCAGCCGCAACGATCTGGCACAGCACCGCTTCGTCAGTTATGTGGATGATCTGGTGTTCAGCAAGGACCTGCTGTTTCTTGATGAAATCGCCGGTTCCGGCGCGGTCGGGGTACGCAGCACCAGTGTGCTGGCGCAGCAGGAAGCCATTGCTTCGGGTGCCGGGCTGGGCATCCTGCCGGCCTTTACAGCCGACCAGGACCCCCGGCTACAGCTGATCATGCCGGCGCAGATCCGTTTCATTCGTACTTTCTGGATGCTGATGCCTATCGAACTCAAGGATATTGCGCGGATGCGGGTGACCTGGGATTTTCTGCGGGAGATGGCGGAGCGGGAGCAGGGTAGGTTGATGGGGAAATAGCATGTTGACAAAGCGAGGGGATTTTCCTCAGTGACTATCAGTCAGACAATTGCGAAGCGCCGAGTAGAGAGCCTGCGATCCATTGCCATGCTACCTTTAAGAAACTCAAGCTTCACGGGCTTGGTGGAAAATAAAAATGATATTAGTGGGGAAAAGGAAAAGACAATGCTGGCAAAGAAGATGTACCGATTTCTGATATTACTGGCTGCAAGCCTGATTCTGCCATTGCAGGCCCAGACGAATGCGGAGCAGGAAGAGGCGAATGCCGCCCGCGCCCTGCTCACCGAAGCCGTCGATTACTACAAGGAGAACGGTGACAAGGCGCTGGCCGTGTTCAGCCGGCAGGGGCCCTTCGTCAAGGATGATCTCTACGTATTCGCGATCAACACCAATGGCATCATGCTGGCCAGTGGTGGGCCGTCGGTCATGCTGATCGGACGGGACATCATGAATACCATCGATGACGAGCTCAAGCCCAAGTTCCAGCACGCGCTGAGTCAGCCTGAAAACGGTAAAATAATTGAGGCGGATTATCCCTGGGGCAGCTGGAATACCGGTGGCCGTAAGATCACCAAGCATGTGTACTTCCAGCGGGTAGGCGATACCGTGCTTGCGGTGGGCTATTACCAGCCCCGCGCCAGTTCCGAGCAGGCGTTGCAATTGCTGGAGACGGCAAGCGAGGCGGTAAGCCGCAATCCGCGGGAAACCTTTACTGCCATCAACGCCTTGGATCAGCGCTTCTATCAGGATGATCTCTACGTGTTTGTGGTCGAGCTGGATAGCCAACGCTTCGTCGCCCATGGCTCCAACCTGCGTCTGGTCGGGCGTGACTTCGGTGCTTTGGCTGACGAGGCCGGCAAGCCCTTCGGCCAGGAGGCGCTGGACAAAGTTGCCACCAGCGAGACGGCTGAGTTTGATTACCAGTGGAAGCACCCGATCACTGGTGATACCGAGCAAAAGCGTGCCTATGCCCGCAAGGTCGGTAACTATTTGGTCGCCGTGGGCTATTACCAGCCCAATAACGGCAGCGATGCTCAAGCTGACGCTGAATAAACCCTCCCTGTAGCTCAGCCCGGTTGCGGATTCAGCGCTTCCGGGCTGGCTGATCCCTCCCGGCACCGGCTGCCGACTTTCTCTGTCATCCGCTTTCATCAATGCCTGACGATTCCACCTGAGCGCCCTTGCCCAGCGCGTTTGCACGCCTGTCCGTTGCTGGCTTCCAGTGCTCATCGGCTCATCTGACCAAACTGATAGTGTGCGGTAATCGCACGGATCGGCTGCTGACTCCGAATCGATGAAAACCTTACTCAGAGATTTTTCCCTCTCCGCGGTGGTTGCTGGTTTCATCGAGACGGTGATCTCTTATGCGGGCCCATTCGTGAAGCGGCGCTGATCCACCTTTCTGGTGATGGCCTCGGGCATGTCCTTCCTGGGTCTGCATTCTCGCAGCTCTCGGCCAGACATGACGGGCATAGCTTGATGGTCGGTTATCAGACCATATTCGGCGATAACGCTTTTTCCCGCGTGTTCAACAACGTCACCCCGCTGGGCAATGAGGTGCCAACCTATGAATTCGCCGGTGCCGACGAGCGTTCCTGGCAGCTGCGCTATGACTACGACTTCGCTGCCATGGGCGTTCCAGGACTGATCGCGGGGGTGCGTTACATTACCGGTGACAACGTCGATGTCCAGGCCACCAACGGTGGCGGGTGGCGCCGCCCATCATTGCTTCGCCTGCCAAGCGCATCGATGCACTGACCGGCGACCCGAATTTCATGACCTCTCTGGCACGCGGGCTGGTGGTGATTCATGCCTTTCAGGAGCGCAAACGCCATCTCACCATCGCCGAAATCAGCCGTCGCACCGAGATATCCCGCGCAGCGGTACGCCGTTGCCTGCTGACCTTGATCAAGCTTGGTTATGCTACGACTGACGGGCGCACTTACTCACTGCTGCCGAAGGTCTTGACGCTGGGGCATGCCTATCTGTCATCGACGCCGCTGGCAGTGACCGCGCAACCGATTCTGGATCGCCTCAGCGACAAGTTGCAGGAAGCTTTCTCCATGGCGACGCTGGAAGGCGACGAGATCCTCTATGTCGCGCGCTCTTCTATCCCATTGCGCCTGATATCGGTAAACCTCAGCATCGGCAGTCGTCTGCCCGCCTACTGCACTTCCATGGGTCTGATCCTGTTAGCGGGGCTGGATGATACGGCGCTGGAAGACTATCTCGAGCATGCCAACCTGAAGGCCAGGACCAGCCGCACACTGCACACGCCCGAAGCAGTCCGCTCGGCCGTTGCCGAGGTTCGTCGGCGTGGCTGGGTGGTGACCGATCAGGAGTTGGAAATCGGCCTGCGCTCACTGGCCGTCCCGCTGAAAGACTCCGCCGGCCAGGTGTTGGCCGCGCTCAATGTCGGCACGCATGTCGGCCGGATAACCCGGCAGGAACTGGAAGCCCGCTTTCTGCCGGTGTTGCTGGAAGCCAGCAAGGAGTTAAGCGCCAAGATGTTTTACTGAAGATGGTGCATTATTTGTTAACTAAGCATTAGTTATTATTGATTTGTCTTTAGTTAACAGGGGGCGCAAACTATCCGCGTTTGCTCGCCTGCCTTGCTTCACGGAGTTTCCATGATTCACCCCTCAGCTTCAGCGGGCTCATCCGAGTCCGGCTATAACTACGATGTTGTTCGCAAGTTCACCGTCATGACCCTAGTATGGGGTGTACTCGGCATGGCCATGGGGGTCGTGCTGGCGGCCCAGCTGGTCTGGCCCGCGCTCAATTTCGACCTGCCTTGGTTCAGTTTCGGGCGCCTCCGGCCGATCCATACCAACCTGGTGATTTTCGCCTTCGGTGGCGGCGCCCTGTTTGCTACATCCCTTTATGTAGTGCAGCGCACCAGCCGGGTACGGCTGGTATCCGATAGGCTGGCCAACTTCGTCTTCTGGGCCTGGCAGACGATTCTGGTTGCCGTCATCGTCAGCTACGCCAGCGGCCTCACCACCAGCAAGGAATATGCTGAAATGATCTGGCCCATCGCGACGCTGATCACCGTGGTCTGGGTTGCCTATGGCTACCTGTTCTTCGGCACTATCGCCCGGCGCAAGGTCAAACATATCTATGTCGGCAACTGGTTCTACGGCGCTTTCATCATTGTCACCGGGCTGGTGCACGTGGTGAACCATATCGACGTGCCGGTCTCGCTGTTCAAGTCTTATCCGGTCTACGCCGGGGCGGCTGATGCCATGATCCAATGGTGGTACGGTCACAGTGTGGTGGGCTTCATTCTGTCGGTGGGCTTTCTCGGCCTGATGTACTACTACGTACCCAAACAGGCTGGGCGTCCGATCTACTCCTATCGCCTGTCCATCGTGCATTTCTGGGCGGTGATTGCGCTGTATATCTGGGCCGGACCGCACCATCTGCATTACACCGCACTGCCAGACTGGGCGCAGACGCTTGGCATGGTGATGTCGATCATCCTGCTGGCGCCAAGTTGGGGTGGCATGATCAACGGCATGATGACGCTCTCCGGGGCCTGGCACAAACTGCGCACTGACCCCGTCCTGCGTTTTCTGGTAGTGGCGCTGGCCTTCTATGGCATGTCCACCTTCGAAGGCCCGATGATGGCGATCAAGACAGTCAATGCGTTGTCGCACTACACCGACTGGACCATCGGCCACGTACACGCTGGTGCGCTGGGCTGGGTGGCGATGATCAGCATCGGTGCGCTCTATCACATGGTGCCGCGGCTGTGGGGGCGTGACGGCATGTACAGTATCGGCATGATCAATCTGCATTTCTGGATGGCGACGATGGGCACCGTGCTGTATATCGTCGCCATGTGGGTCAACGGCATCACCCAGGGCCTGATGTGGCGTGCGGTAAACGTTGATGGCACCTTGACCTACGCCTTTGTCGAGGCGCTGGAAGCCAGCCATCCAGGCTATATCGTACGGATGATCGGCGGCGGTATCTTTGCGGCGGGCATGTTACTGATGGCCTTCAATTGCATGATGACCATTCGTGGCGTCGGCGTGCAGGAGCAGGGTTCGCTGGTAGAGGTAAGTCACTAGGATCCGTTGCTTGCTGCCATGCGGGATCGCCAGCACAATGCGCTTTTCATTGATGATGGGTGCAAGCATGTCTGACCTTCCCCTGGCGGGCCGCCGTGTCGCCCTGCCTGAGAGCCGCGAGCTTGATCTGTTTGCGAATATGCTGCTGAAGCGCGGTGCAGAGGTTGTACGCTGCCCCTTGGTGGCCATTCATGATGCGCAGGACCAGCAACCGATACGGGACTGGCTGAATCGGTTCAATAGCCAACCCTGGGATGATTTCATCGTGCTGACCGGTGAGGGCATACGCCGCCTGCTGACAGCAGCCGAACGGGCCGGGGACAATGTGCGCGAGAAGTTCATTGTGCGGCTGGCACAGGTACGCAAGATAACTCGTGGCCCCAAGCCCGGTGCGGCGCTGCGTACGGTGGGCCTCAAGGCGGACCTCGTGGCAGTCGAACCGACCACCGCCGGCATCATTCGCACACTGCAATCGGAAGATCTGCGCGGTCGCCGTATTGCCGTGCAGCTGTATGGCAGCGACCCTAACCTTCTGCTGATGGATTTTCTGCACGAGGCGGGCGCCGAGGTCGCAGCGGTTGCACCTTACGTTTATGCCGACGATGTCGAAGATGCCCGGGTTGATGCGCTGATAACCGAGATGGCCGCCGGCAGGCTGGATGTTATTGCCTTCACCAGTGCCACGCAGGTGCGGCGACTTTTCCAGATCGGCCGACGTTCGGTGGGTGAGCAGGCGCTGTGTGACATTCTCGGACGCCTGAAGATCGCCGCGGTCGGCCCGGTGGTGGCGAGTGAGCTGCATGAACGCGGTTTGCAGGTGGATCTCATGCCGGCCAGCAGCTTCTTCATGAAGCCGCTGGTGCGGGAGCTGGTCAGGGAGTTCGGGGGCAAACCGGAAGTCGATGGTTTACACTGACTCGCTATATAACGCCTGTCTCCCAAGGGAAGTTTGATGATTAAAACCGGCCCGATACGCTTATCACCAGAACAATTGACCGTCCCGATAGACCTTGAGAGTCTGGGGTTCTCGTCCACAGATGATCTGGAGCCGTTCAAGGGTATTCTCGGCCAGGACCGCGCTGTAGAGGCCATGCAGTTCGGCGTCGCCATGCGTCGCTCGGGATACAATATGTTCGTCATGGGTGAGCCGGGCACAGGGCGTTTCTCCTACGCGATGCGGTATCTGCGGGCCGAAGCCAAACGCATGGCCACACCCCAGGACTGTGTTTACGTCAACAACTTTGACGAAACCCGGGAGCCGAAGGCGCTGCACATGGCGCCTGGCACGGCTGCTCAGCTGATCGAGGATATTCATCAGCTGATTGATAACCTCCTGGCCACCTTCCCGGCAGTATTCGAGCATCCGGCCTTTCAGCAGAAGAAGAGCGCGATCGATCGCAACTTCAACAAGCGCTATGACGGCGCCATCGATACTGTGGAACGCAAGGCCTTGGAGCGCCATATTGCTCTTTACCGGGATGGCCAGAATCTGGCCTTCACGCCCATGCGTGACGGCAAGGGATTGGACGAGGCGGAATTTGCCCAGCTGCCGGAAGCCGAACGGGAACGTTTTCACGCTGATATTTCGGTGCTTGAAGAGGTGCTCAACGAGGCTCTGGCGAGCCTTCCGCAATGGAAACGTGAATCCAGCAATCAGCTGCGCGAGCTGAATGAACAGACCATCACCGATGCCCTTCAACCTCTGCTGGCACCTCTGACTGAACATTACTGTGATAATCTTGGCGTATGTGAATACATCGAGGCGATCCGCCAGAATCTGTTGAAGGTGGTGATCGAGCTGATGGCCGATGAGCGTGCGGCGGATGCCCGCCCCGAGGCCGCTAAAAAGGCTGCACTCATCGAACATTACAGTCCCAACCTGGTGATCGATCATCCCGGCTCACGTGGCGCGCCTGTGGTCCATGAGCCGCATCCGTCCTACGACAATCTTTTCGGACGTGTCGAATACAGCTCCGAGCAGGGCGCCCTGGTCACTAATTATCGGCACATCCGCTCCGGCGCGTTGCACCGGGCCAATCATGGTTATCTGGTGCTGGAGGCGGAGAAGCTGCTCTCTGAGCCCTTCGTCTGGGAAGCCCTCAAGCGTGCCTTGCATGCACGTGAGTTGAAAATTGAATCACCCTGGGCGGACCTCGGACGACTGACCACGGTGACTCTGACGCCGGAGGTGATTCCGTTATCGGTCAAGGTGATATTGATCGGCTCGCGCCGGGTGTATTACACGTTGCAGGATTACGATCCGGATTTCCAGGAACTGTTTCGCGTGCTGGTGGACTTCGATGACCATCTGCCGCGTACGCCTGACAGTATCGAAGGCATGGCGCAACTGCTCAAGACCCGGGTAGACGAAGAAGGTATGGCGCCGCTGACAGTAGCTGCTGTGGCGCGGATCCTTACCTACAGCGCGCGACTGGCCGAGCATCAGCAGCACCTGTCAGCCAGCATCAGCGATATTTTCCAACTGGTCGCCGAGGCGGATCTGGTCCGCGAGCTTGCTGATGATCGGATAACCGATACCGGACATATCGAACGCGCGCTGCAGGCCAAGGAAACACGTACCGGGCGAGCCAGTTCACGCATCCGTGAGGACATGCTGTCCGGCGTGATTCTGATCGACACCGATGGCGCAGCGATCGGCAAATGCAATGGCCTGACGGTATTGGCCGTGGGCGATTCGGTGTTCGGTATGCCGGCACGTATCAGCGCGACGGTCTACCCCGGCAATAGCGGTATTGTGGATGTCGAACGGGAAGTCAGCCTCGGGCAGTCGATTCACTCCAAGGGCGTCATGATCCTTACGGGCTACCTTGGTAGCCGTTACGCACAGGACCACCAACTGGAGATCTCTGCGAGTATCGCGCTGGAACAATCCTACGGTTATATCGATGGTGACAGCGCTTCGCTCGGGGAGGTCTGTGCATTGATATCGGCCATGTCCAAGGTGCCATTGAAGCAGTGTTTCGCGATTACCGGTTCGATCAACCAGTTCGGCGAGGTGCAGGCGATCGGTGGGGTCAACGTCAAGATCGAGGGATTCTTCCGGCTCTGTGAAGCGCGCGGCCTGACCGGTGAGCAGGGCGTGATCATCCCGCGTTCCAATGTGCCGAACCTGATGCTTCATCAGACGGTACTGGATGCGGCCAAAGCCGGACTGTTCCATATCTACGCGGTGGATAATGTCGACGAGGCACTCGGTCTGCTGGCTGGCGAAGATGCCGGTACGCCGGATGCCGAAGGCAACTTTCCGGAAGGGTCGATAAACGAACGGGTCGTGCAGCGGCTGAAGACCATCAACCACCGCAATCAGCCCAGCGAGGAGGGCGGAGCCCGGGATGACACCCCGAGCGATCCGGGTATCGACCCGCTGATCAAATAATGAGCGTAGCGCCGGACGTCCGGTCCGGCATGCTCTAGAGCAACCTTTCCCAGTACTGTCTACAGAGTTATCCACAGATTGTGTGGAAGACTTTGCCAAGGCCATTTCTTCCCTCGGTTGTCAATCGCCTGTTGTTGGGAAAGCGCACCGAGTCACATGTTTTTTACTGGACAAATACCGAAAGACCCATAACGCGCCGCCTGGAGTCATTCCGCTGCTTCTGGGAATGACTGGCCGGTCCACATTGGTTGTTTTTTGAACTCATTGCGGCAAGGCCTGTCCCTCTATGGTCCAGACGCAGTTACTACAAGCCTGTTCACAGAGTTATCCACAGAAAGTGTGTACAACCTGCACGGATCAACCGCGCAGGCAGCGCAGCACCACAAACTTGCTGTTGCCGCCGATCTGCTCCACAACATCGAAGAAGCGCCGCAGTTTGACGTGGTAGCCCAGATGACGATTACCTACCACCAGCAAGGTGCCGCCGGGTACAAGCGCATCGCGGCTCTGCTGGAACAGGCGCATGGCGATTTCATCGCCGATCACCTGTTGCTGATGGAAGGGTGGGTTGCACAGTACCAGGTCGGCGCTGGCGGGGTTGGCCTCCATCAGGCCGTCGCTGACGGCAAACACGGCGTCACGTCCGGGACAGGCAAGGCGAAAGTTTTTCCGCGCGGAAGCAATGGCGGCGAAAGACTCGTCAACGAAGGTCAACTGCGCCTCGGTATTGAGCCGGGCAGCCTGGATGCCCAGCGCACCGTTACCGCAACCCAGGTCGACAATGCGTACCACGCCATCCGCCTGCGGGATGCACGGGAGCATGACGCGGGTACCGATATCCAGCCGCTCACGCGAGAACACGCCAGGCAGGTTAGCGAGTTGGCAATTGCTATCAGGCAGGGTGTAGTGAGTGGTTAACTGTGGTGTGGCAGGGGCTAGGGTGCTGTCAAATCGAGCAGTCAGTAAACGTGCCTTCTTCCAGGCCAGAGATGCTTGGTAGGAGCCGACATACAGCGCCAGCAGGTCGCCGGCGCGGGGCGGCAGGTGCTTGAGCATTGCGCCGGCGATCAACAGGCTATCACCAGCTAATAGCGGGCGCAGGCAATTGAGCTGATCTTCCAGCAAGGCGAGGCTTTTCGGAATGCGTAGTAGCACCCGCGCGAAGGTGCCTGTGGGTAACTCCTGGCTGTCGACGAACGCCACTGCATTATCCGGTAGCTGATTATGCCCGGCATTCAGCTGCAGTGCGCGCTCAGCCAGATGCGAGTCCCCCCAACTCAATACTCTCGTGCCTGCCAGCGCCAGCGCGCAGGCCAGAGTGCCGAAGTTGTCGTTGACCACCAGCACTGGGCCAGCAGCGGGTGTCATGTCTGCGTGAGTTTGCAGCAGGTACATGTCGGCCGCATCGAATGGCTGCAATGTCGGGTTGCGGGTAGGCGGATAGCGGTCGAGCTGGAGAGTACCGAAGGGGGTATCACAGACGTGCATTGGCGGGCCGGGTAATCGAGTCAGGGGCGGTCAGTATAGCGCAGGCCGATGTGCCGGATCACCGTAGTATATATTCGCGCATCATATCGAACGGGACGGCCGCCCGTTCGAAATGATGACCGCTTTACTTGTTGGCCTGCTGCCTGAGCAGATCACGGATATCGGTCAGCAGCACTTCTTCGGTACTGGGCGCAGGAGGAGCGGAGGGCGCTTCCTGTTCCTTGCGCTTGAGATTGTTCATGACTTTGACGGCGACAAAGATAGCCGCTGCAATGATCAGAAAATCCACCACGCTCTGGATGAAGGCGCCATAGCCGAGGGTGACGGCTTCCAGCTCGCCCTGGGCTTCGCGTAACACCACGGCCAGGTCGCTGAAATCCACCCCGCCGATCAATAGCCCCAATGGCGGCATGATGACGTTGCCAACAAAGGATGAAACCACCTTGCCGAAAGCGGCACCGATAATGATCCCCACGGCCATGTCCATGACATTACCGCGCACGGCGAAAGCTTTGAATTCCTGAATCAGACTCATGTTTAAATCTCCTGTATACCGTCGTGGCTTTTTATATCTTACTTCAACGCACTCTGTAGCGCCGTGACATACCGGAGCGCGTTGAGCTGGCGGTATGTTCGACCACGTCATTCATTGCCTGTTCACATTGCGGCCATGGTTCCCGGCTGCGGTATAGAGCCTCAGTGAACCCGAGATCTTCATTGTCCGTCAGGATTTATTATCAACTGAGCAGTATAGTGGCAGCTGGCTGAAAATATTTATGGATTGATGATGGCGAAGAACAAGCGACTCTATGGCTGCACCGAGTGTGGTGCTACCTCTACCAAGTGGGCTGGGCAATGTAGCGAATGCCAGGCATGGAATACCCTGGTCGAGACCATGATTGACACCACCCCGGTCGGCGGCAGCGGCGGTTCTTCACGCGGCGCCAATTGGGCGGGGGAACTCGCTCAGGTGCGTACGCTGGCAGAAGTGTCTACCGAGGAAATGCCTCGCCAACCCAGCGGCTCGTCCGAGCTTGATCGGGTATTGGGTGGCGGCCTGGTAAGCGGCTCGGTGGTGCTGATTGGTGGTGATCCGGGGATCGGTAAATCGACCATCCTGCTACAGACCTTATGCCGTCTTGCGGAGAATATTCCAGCGCTGTATGTCACCGGCGAAGAATCCCAGCAGCAGGTTGCCATGCGTGCCAAACGGCTGGGCTTGCCGGAAGACAAGCTCAAGGTCATGACTGAGACCTGCATCGAAAGCATCGTCGGCACCGCGCGGCGTGAACAGCCCAAGGTGATGGTGGTCGATTCGATCCAGACCATTTTCACCGAGCAGTTGCAGTCGGCTCCCGGCGGCGTGGCTCAGGTACGAGAAAGCGCAGCGCTACTGGTGCGCTATGCCAAGCAGAGCGGCACCGCTATTTTCCTGGTAGGCCATGTAACCAAGGAAGGCTCGCTGGCCGGGCCGCGTGTGCTGGAGCACATGGTCGATACCGTGTTGTACTTCGAGGGTGAGGCTGATGGCCGCCTGCGCATGCTGCGCGCAGTGAAGAACCGCTTCGGTGCCGTCAATGAACTCGGCGTGTTTGCCATGACCGATAAAGGCTTGAAGGAGGTCTCAAACCCGTCGGCAATTTTCCTGTCGCGCTACGATGCGCCGATTCCAGGCAGTGTAGTGATGTCTACCTGGGAAGGCTCGCGGCCGATGCTGGTGGAAGTGCAGGCGCTGGTCGATACCAGTCATCTGGGCAACCCGCGGCGAGTGACCTTGGGTCTGGATCAGAACCGTCTGGCCATGCTGCTGGCTGTGCTGCACCGCCATGGCGGTGTGCCGACTTATGATCAGGATGTATTCGTCAACGTGGTCGGTGGCGTCAAGGTGCTGGAAACCGCAGCGGACCTGGCGCTGCTTGCGGCGGTCATTTCCAGTCTGCGCAACCGGCCGTTGCCGATGGATCTGATGGTGTTTGGCGAGTTGGGCCTTTCCGGTGAGATCCGCCCTGTGCCCAGTGGCCAGGAGCGTTTGAAGGAAGCCGCCAAGCACGGTTTTACCCGGGCTATCGTGCCCAAGGCCAATGCACCCAAGGAGTCACCCAAGGGCATGCAGGTAGTGCCGGTGACCCGGCTGGATGAGGCGTTGGGTGTGTTGTTTGATTGAAGTTGCGGGGTAGAGTTAGACGATAGCTCCCACGCTCTGCGTGGGAGCTCCGCCGTGGACGCTCCAGCGTCCGAACTAGCAGCCTGCCACGGTTGAGGTCGGGACGCAGAGCGTCCCACCAGGCGTTACCACGCGGAGCGTGGGAACGATCGGGTTGTGCGGAGCGTGAGGTGGGTGTTAGATCAGACCACGCCCTGGGCCAGCATGGCATCGGCGACCTTGACGAAGCCGGCGATGTTGGAGCCCTTCACGTAGTTGATATAGCCGTCTTCTTCCTTGCCGTAGCGCTCGCAAGCAGAGTGGATGGACTGCATGATGGCATGCAGCTTGGTGTCCACTTCGCCATCGGTCCACTGCATGCGCATGGCGTTCTGGCTCATTTCCAGCCCGCTCACCGCGACGCCACCGGCGTTGGCTGCCTTGCCCGGGGCGAAGAGGATGCGGTTCTCGAGGAAGACATCAATCGCTTCCAGGGTAGAAGGCATGTTGGCGCCTTCAACTACCGAATGGCAGCCATTGGCAATCAGCGTGCGGGCGTCATCACCGTTGAGTTCATTCTGAGTGGCGCAGGGCAGGGCGATGTCGCAGGCCAGGTGCCAGGGTGTGCGCTTGGCCAGGAATTCCAGATTGAATTGGCTGGCCATTTCCACCAGACGGCCACGACGCTCGTTCTTCAGCTCCATCAGGTGGTGCCACTGTTCAGCAGTCATCCCCTCAGAGAAATACAGGGTGCCGCCGGAGTCGGATATCGAGATCACCATGGCACCCAGGTCCATGGCCTTGAGCGCGGCGTACTGGGCAACATTGCCGGAGCCGGAAAGAGCTATGCGTTGACCTTCCAGGCTGAGTCCACGTTCCTGCAGCATTTCCTCGGCGAAGTACACGGCGCCATAACCGGTGGCTTCCGGACGAATCAGGCTGCCGCCATAGGTCAGGCCCTTACCGGTCAGCACCGAGGTAAACTCGTTGCGCAGGCGTTTGTACTGACCATACATGTAGCCGATTTCCCGAGCGCCGACGCCGATGTCGCCGGCCGGAATATCCAGGTTCTCGCCGATGTGACGGGACAGTTCGGTCATGAAGGACTGGCAGAAGCGCATAACTTCAGCGTCGCTCTTGCCCTTGGGGTCGAAATCCGAGCCGCCCTTGCCGCCGCCCATGGGCAGGGTGGTCAGGGCGTTCTTGAAGACCTGCTCGAAGGCCAGGAATTTGAGTACGCCCAGGTTGACCGAAGGATGGAAACGCAGCCCGCCCTTGTAGGGACCGATGGCGCTGTTCATTTGCACGCGAAAGCCGCGGTTCACATGAACCTGGCCATTGTCATCCATCCACGGCACGCGGAACATGATCACTCGCTCAGGTTCGATCAGTCGCTCAATGATACCCGCCTTGAGGTATTTGGGATGCTCCTGCAGGAAAGGCCACAGCGTGCTCAGAACTTCTTCGGCTGCCTGATGGAATTCGGGTTGCTCTGGGTCGCGCAACTTCAGGTGCGCCAGGCAGGCTGTCAGCGTATCAGTCATGGAGGTCTCTTTTTTGCAAGTTTAAGGCGTAATGGCGCAAATTTATCAGAGGTGAGCACGGTCTGAAATAGCGCTTCACAAAAAAACATACAGAATGTTGATGCGGAAAGTCGCTTCTGAGCGCTGTCGCGGAGGTGATTGCAGTGACGGCAATCAGGCTGCAGCTGCTTGTTTTAGAAGCGTTTTCATGAATTTTCAGATGACACCGCCGCCTGCGCGTTTTAGTCGCAGACGGCGGCTCGAAAAAGTTCACTGAGAATGTGACTTTTTTCTCAAACCGGGTTTTTATGCCAGTTTTTTGTAGCGGACACGATGCGGCTGCGCTGCGGCTTCGCCCAGGCGTTTTTTACGGTCGGCTTCAAATTCAGTGTAGTTGCCCTCGAAGAATACCACCTTGGCATCATCCTCATAGGAAAGAATGTGCGTGGCGATACGGTCCAGGAACCAGCGGTCGTGGGAGATCACGATCGCAGAGCCGGGGAAGTCCAGCAAGGCTTCTTCCAGGGCACGTAGCGTTTCCACATCGAGGTCGTTGGAGGGTTCGTCGAGCAGCAGCACGTTGGCGCCCTGTTTCAGCGTCAATGCCAGATGCAGACGGCCACGCTCACCACCGGAGAGATCCTTGACGAACTTCTGCTGATCAGCGCCCTTGAAGTTGAAGCGGCCGACATAACCACGTGACGGCACTTCATAGTTGCCGACCTTGATCATGTCGAATCCGTCGGACACCTGCTCCCAGACGGTCTTGCTGCCATCCAGCTCGTCACGGCTCTGATCAACGCTGGCAATCTGTACGCTGTCACCAATGACGATCTTGCCGCTGTCGGGCTGTTCCTTGCCGGTCAGCATGCGGAACAGGGTGGATTTACCTGCGCCGTTACCACCGATCACGCCGACAATCGCACCCTTGGGTATGGTCAGAGACAGATCATCGATCAGCACCCGGTCGCCATAACCCTTGGATACATTGTGCAGCTCGATGACCTGATCACCCAGGCGTTGGCCGGTGGGAATATAGATCTCGTTGGTTTCGCTGCGCTTCTGGAATTCCTGGGATTGCATTTCCTCGAAGCGCTGCAGACGAGCCTTGGATTTGGACTGACGACCCTTGGCGCCCTGGCGGACCCACTCCAGTTCGGCTTTCATTGCCTTGGCATGGGAGGCTTCCTGCTTGGCCTCGGTAGACAGACGGTTGGCCTTGGATTCCAGCCATTGCGAGTAGTTGCCTTCGAATGGGATACCGTGGCCGCGGTCCAGTTCGAGAATCCAGCCAGCGACATTATCCAGGAAGTAGCGGTCGTGAGTAATCGCCACTACGGTGCCGGGGAAGTTATGCAGGAACTGCTCCAGCCAGGCGACGGAATCGGCGTCCAGGTGGTTGGTTGGCTCGTCGAGCAGCAGCATGTCAGGTGCTGACAGCAGCAGCCGGCACAGGGCTACACGGCGTTTTTCACCACCGGACAGATGACCGATGAGTGCATCCCATGGCGGCAGGCGCAGGGCGTCGGCAGCGACTTCCAGCTGGCGAGCCAGATTATGCCCATCGGCGGCCTGCAGAATGGCTTCCAGTTTGGCCTGCTCCGCGGCCAGCGCGTCGAAATCAGCCTCCGGTTCAGCGTAGGCTGCATAGACTTCATCGAGGCGTGCCTGGGCGTTCGTTATCTGGCTCACAGCTTCTTCGACGATCTCTCGCACTGTCTTGTCCGCATCCAGTTGCGGCTCCTGCGGCAGATAACCGACATTGATACCGGGCATCGGGCGCGCTTCGCCGTCGAACTCGGTGTCCACGCCGGCCATGATGCGCAGCAGAGTGGATTTACCCGAGCCGTTCAGGCCCAGCACGCCGATCTTGGCGCCGGGGAAAAAGGAGAGGGAGATGTCCTTGAGGATCTGCCGCTTCGGGGGGACAACCTTGCTTACCCGATGCATGCTGTATACGTATTGGGCCATGTGGACGCAAACCTTGATAACTGTATAAAAAGGAACGGCACCTGGAACGGTGCTGGATGGTTGGCAAGGCTAGCTGAAGTCGATGCAGAGGGCAAACATGCAGCCCACTGGCCTGTATGCATCGCTACTTGAAAGAGGTTGTCCGACGGCCTGAATGCTTTTCATGTGCCAGTTTGTGCCGGTTGGGGTAAAATGCGGCCTCTTTTTTATTTGTACATCCTGGCAGAGGGCCGTGACATGTTTAGCCGTTCCAACGATATTGCCACTTTCGACGCCGAGTTGTGGGCATCCATGCAACAGGAGGCCCAGCGTCAGGAAGAGCACATCGAGCTGATCGCATCCGAGAACTACACCAGTCCTGCGGTCATGCAGGCGCAAGGTTCGGTGCTGACCAACAAGTACGCCGAAGGTTACCCGGGCAAGCGCTACTACGGCGGTTGTGAGTTCGTGGACGTGGCTGAGCAGCTGGCCATCGACCGTGCCAAGGAATTGTTCGGCGCTGATTATGCCAACGTGCAGCCGCATGCCGGCTCCCAGGCCAACAGCGCCGTGTTCCAGGCTCTGCTGCAGGCCGGTGATACCGTACTCGGCATGAGCCTGGCCCATGGTGGTCACCTGACGCATGGTGCGTCGGTCAACTTCTCCGGCAAGATGTACAACGCTGTGCAGTACGGCATCAACACCGATACCGGTCTGATCGACTATGACGAAGTCGAGCGTCTGGCCGTTGAACACAAGCCGAAAATGATCATCGCTGGGTTCTCCGCCTATTCGCAGATTCTGGACTTCCCGCGTTTCCGCGAGATTGCCGACAAGGTCGGTGCCTACCTGTTTGTCGACATGGCTCACGTTGCCGGTCTGGTTGCGGCGGGCGTCTACCCCAACCCTGTGCCTCACGCTGACGTGGTCACCACCACTACCCACAAGACCCTGCGCGGCCCGCGTGGCGGTCTGATTCTGGCCCGTGCCAACGAGGCACTGGAGAAGAAGCTCAACTCCGCGGTATTCCCCGGTGGTCAGGGTGGCCCGCTGATGCATGTGATTGCGGCCAAGGCGATCTGCTTCAAGGAAGCCATGAGCGACGAGTTCAAGGCTTACCAGCAGCAGGTGGTGAAGAATGCCCAGGCGATGGCCGAGGTGTTCATCGAGCGTGGTTTTGATGTGGTATCCGGCGGTACGCTGAACCACCTGTTCCTGCTGTCGCTGATCAAGCAGGACATTACCGGTAAGGATGCTGACGCTGCGTTGGGTCGCGCGTTCATTACCGTGAACAAGAATGCCGTGCCGAACGATCCGCGCTCGCCGTTCGTGACCTCCGGTCTGCGCATCGGTACGCCGGCGGTGACCACGCGTGGCTTCAAGGAATCCGAGTGCCGCGAGCTGGCCGGCTGGATCTGCGACATCCTGGGCAACATGGGTGACGAGTCCGTCATCGATCGCGTTCGTGAGCAGGTCAAGGCCATCTGCGCCCGTCTGCCGGTTTACGGTGACTGAGCAGTAGAGTGCAATGACAAAACCCCTTGCTGAGCGACCGGCAAGGGGTTTTTTGTATCACTCAGCGAAAAAATTCTTCCCTTACGGCGACATGGCTTGCACTTGCAATCCTGAGAGGGCTGGTTAGGCTCGAAATATACAAGAAAAACTCAAGGACTATCGAGGACAAGTGCTTATGAAGGCGACCGCAAGAGGCTGGTTGATATTGCTCCTTCTGTTTTCCAGCTCAGCAGTACTGGCGCAGCAGAAACCCGAGATACGAGTGGCCTTTATGGATTTTCCAGGTTATTCGGAGCTGGATGAGTCAGGCCGACCGACGGGCAAGGCTGTTGAATTGACTCGGAGATTGCTGAATGAAGCGGGGTATGAGGCGCAGGTCCAGATTCTGCCGGCAGCGCGGATCTGGTTGGGGTTGGAAAGCGGTGACGTGCATCTATGGCCCGGCGTGCTGAACAAGCCGGGGTTGGATAATGACACTCTGCTTACCGAGCGTGACATGGGGCAGGTCGGTATCAATCTTTATTACCTTGCGGGTGAGCCCCCACCGGACTGGCCGCAGGGGCTGCGTGGTAAAAGTGTCATCACGATCACCAACTTCACTTATACCAGTGCTTTGAAGGATATTCTCGCCGATCCCGCGCTGGACCTGACTCTGCACAAGAGCAACTCGCACAGCGGTGCAGTGAAGATGTTGTTGCGGGGGCGTGGTGATTATCTGCTGGATTATCGAGCTCAGGTGGACGTGGTATTGCAGGACCTGAACATGGCGCCGCTCCCCTATATCGAAGTGGCCAATCACCCCATGCGGTTCGTACTGTCTCGCCATTCGGGGTTTGTCGAGCAACTGAAAGCGGATCTGGATGCTGCCTTTGATCGGTTGCAGGCACAGGGAGTCGAGCTGGATGTGACAAAACAGTGATAGAGCTCGCCGGCAGGTAGTTCAGCGCCCGCCGGCGGGCATAACGCTGGAAGATCAGTCGCGGCGCAGGTTGAGCGTACTCAGTGTGCGATCGCGGACCGTCTTGAGTAGCTCGGCGTCATCAATCAGGGACTGGCCGTAAGAGGGCACCAGTTCCTTCATGCGGGCCTGCCATTGCGGGCTGGCCATTCGATCCTTGAAGCAGCGTTGCAGAACATCGATCATGGCCTGTACCGCCGTCGATGCGCCTGGAGAGGCGCCCAACAGCGCAGCCAGGGAACCATCCTTGGCGGCGACGGTTTCGGTACCGAACTCCAGTTTGCCATGTCCTTCGGCATCCTTCTTGATGATCTGGACGCGCATGCCGGCGTTCTGCAGCGTCCAATCTTCCTCTTTGGCGTCGGGGAAGAAGTTGCGCAGCGAAGCCACGCGATCCTTGTGCGACTGGAAGGATTCGGCGATCAGATACTTGGTCAGGTCCATATTGTCGCGACCGACTGCCATCATCGGCGCAACGTTGTAAGGGCGTACCGAGGAAAACAGATCAAACACCGAGCCTTTCTTCAGAAACTTGGTGGTGAACCCGGCGAAGGGGCCAAACAGCAGGGCGGGCTCGCCGTTGATGATGCGCGTGTCCAGGTGCGGTACGGACATGGGCGGCGCACCAACCGGTGCTTTGCCATAAACCTTGGAATGGTGCTGCTGAACGATCTCCGGTTTCCTGCACACCAGCCACTGGCCGCTGACCGGGAAGCCGCCGTACCCCTGGCTTTCATCGATGTGTGATTTCTGCAGCAGGGGCAGGGAGCCGCCGCCGGCGCCGAGAAACACGAAGCGGGCGTTGAACTGCTTGTCTTCACCGCTGTGTTCGTCTTTCACTGCCACGCGCCAATGGCCGCGCTTGCTCTTGCGCATGCTCTTGACCGAATGGCTGAGGAGCAGGTCGAAGTTGTCCTGGGTCACCAGATGTTTGATCATGCTGCGGGTCAGCGAGCCGAAATCGACATCGGAACCATGCTCGACACGGGTCGCGGCAACGGGTACACCGTCTGTGCGATCACGCATGACCAAAGGCATCCACTCATTGAGCTTTTCCGGTGATTCGCTGTATTGCATCTCGGCGAAGAGAGGGTGCGCGCTGAGCAGTTCATGACGTTTGCGCAGGAAGGCAACGTCGTTCTCGCCCCAGACAAAACTCTGGTGTGCCGTTGGATTGATGAATTTGCCGGGCGCTGGCAGGATCTGCTGTTCGACCAGGTAGGACCAGAACTGCAGGGTCACCTCGAAGTTCGCGTTGATCGACAGTGCGCGGTTGATTGTGATGCTGCCATCATCGGCTTGGGGAGTGTAGTTCAGCTCACAATAACCGGCGTGCCCCGTGCCGGCATTGTTCCAGCCATCCGTGCTCTCGTGAGCAACGTGATCCAGACGTTCGACCAGGGTAATGGTCATATTTGGATCGAGCTGTTTGAGCAACATTCCGAGCGTGGCGCTCATGACGCCACCACCGACCAGCAATACGTCTACATCTTTTGCTGTCATTTACATGTCGCCTCTTACTAAAAACTGCGCGTATGATACTCGCTTTATCCGGTTTCGTGTCATAACCATTGATAGCGAAGGGTAGGTAGAAGGTAGTCATATGACCGGTGAGCCCAAGCCTGAGCCGACTTTGTCACGAACCGAAGGTTCAGCCGGGAGGGGCGCCTGACATGCAACATGTGGTGATTGTAGGAGGTGGCGTCATCGGCTGCCTGTCCGCACTCAATCTGCTGGACGCCGGCGCCCGCGTTACCTTGATCGAGCGTCGGCAGATTGGGCGGGAAGCCTCATGGGCCGGCGGTGGCATAGTTTCTCCCTTGTATCCATGGCGATACAGTCAGGCGGTCAGCGCCTTGTCGGATTTCTCCCAGAACTTTTATCCCGGATTGGGCCGTCGACTGGCTGAGCGCACCGGCATCGATCCGCAGGTAACCCCGTGCGGCTTGCTCTGGCTCGATTCTGACGAGCAGGCTGACGCGCTGGCCTGGGCTGAGCGCCAGGATAAGCCATTGCGCAGCGTCGAGGCCGACTTCATCTACCAACAGGTACCGGTGTTAGCTGAGGGTTACGATAGCGCGCTGTGGCAGGCGGACCTGGCTAATGTGCGCAATCCGCGGCTGATGGCAGCCTTGCGTGATTATCTGACAA
This sequence comes from Halopseudomonas litoralis, assembly GCF_900105005.1. Taxonomy (NCBI): domain Bacteria; kingdom Pseudomonadati; phylum Pseudomonadota; class Gammaproteobacteria; order Pseudomonadales; family Pseudomonadaceae; genus Halopseudomonas; species Halopseudomonas litoralis. Next base: position 2,522,553 of record NZ_LT629748.1, on the reverse strand, counting down.
CCATTCCCGAATGCCGTGTGCTGGAAGAGACGCCTGATGCACGCCTGCTGGTCGAGCACGGGCGGGTTACAGGCGTCGATTGTGCCGGCGACATACTGCGTGCTGATGCAGTAGTACTGGCCGCAGGAGCCTGGAGCGGTGACTGCCTGGCCACGCTGGGTTTGGCGCTGCCGGTAGAGCCGGTGAAAGGCCAGATGCTGTTGTACAAGGCTGATCCGAACTGGCTGCAGAGCATGGTGCTGCATGCTGGGCGCTACGCGATTCCCCGGTGTGATGGGCATATTCTCATCGGCAGCACCCTGGAACACGAAGGCTTCGACAAAACTACCACCGAGGTTGCATTGAGCTCGTTGCGCGCATCGGCGGTCCAGTTGCTGCCGGCACTGGCGGAGCAGGAGCCAGTCATGCAATGGGCCGGGTTACGCCCGGGCTCGCCCGAAGGAGTGCCTTATATCGGTCAGGTGCCGGATTATCCCGGGCTCTGGCTGAACACCGGACATTACCGCAACGGTCTGGTACTGGCGCCGGCGTCGTGCCGTCTGTTGGCTGATCTCATGCTGGGCAGAAGGCCGATCGTCGATCCGGCGCCTTACCGGATCGAAGGGCGTGTTCAGCGCCGGTAATCAGTCTTCCAGTCCCAGTTTTTTCAACCGGTAACGCAATGACCGGAAGGTCAGACCCAGGCGGCGGGCGGCGGCGGTCTTGTTCCAGCGGGTTTCTTCCAGCGCTAGGGTCAGTGCTTTGCGTTCGATGTCATCGAGGAAGTCTTCCAGTGAATCGATCTGTGTCAGCGCGGCTTCGTCACCGGGGATCGGGCTGCTGTTGAGCTGAATGTCGGCGGCGGTGATGCTGTCGCCTTCGCACAAAGTGAAGGCGCGCTCCAGGATATTCTCCAGTTCACGAACGTTGCCGGGGAAGCGGTAATTGCTCAGGCGTTCCATGCAGTCCGGATCCACGGCGGGTACCTTGACGCCGGCCCGGTGGGCCAGTTGGCCGAGGATGCGCTGGGCTATCAGCGCAATATCCTCACGCCGTTCGCGCAGTGGCGGGACGCGCAGTTCGATGACATTGATACGGTAGAACAGATCCTGGCGGAAGCGCCCCTCAGCCACTTCCAGGGCGAGATCCTTGTGGGTGGCGCAGAGCAGCCGCACATTCACTGCCTCTTCCTGCTGGGTGCCGACCGGGCGTACGGCCTTTTCCTGAATGGCGCGCAGCAGCTTGACCTGCATGGACAGCGGCAGGTCGGCAACTTCATCGAGAAACAGTGTGCCGCCGTTGGCGGCCTGAAACAGCCCAGGCTTATCGGCCACCGCGCCGGTGAAACTGCCCTTGCGGTGTCCGAAAAACTCGCTTTCCATCAGCTCCGAAGGAATCGCGCCACAGTTCACCGGCACGAACGGATGGCATGCCCGCGGGCCCAGCGCATGGATACGCCGCGCAACGAGTTCCTTGCCGCTGCCGGACTCGCCGCTGACATACAGGGGAGCTTCACTGCGGGCGAGTTTGGCTATCTGCCGACGCAGTTGCTGAATCGGCGGCGATGCGCCGAGAATCGGATCGTCTGCGTCGTGCGCGGCTGGCTCAGCCACGGGGCGACTGAGCAGCAGGGCGCTGTTGACCAGTTCGCGCAAGCGTTGCAGGTCCACCGGCTTGGTGACGAAATCGAAGGCGCCGGATTTCAATGCAGTGATGGCGGTATCCAGACTGCCGTACGCCGTGATCATCGCTACCGGAGTGTTGGGACAGTGCTGCTGAATGTGACGCACCACGCTCAGACCGTCACCGTCAGGCAGGCGCATGTCGGTCAGACACAGGTCGAAACGCTGGCTGTTGAGCAATGCCAGCGCCTGGGTCAGGTTGGTCGCACTGCGGGTATTGATGTTCATCCGCCCCAACGTCATGTCGAGCAGCTCAAGTATATCGGGCTCGTCGTCGATGATCAGTGCCAGCGGGTTGTTCACGTGGTGCTCCATGCGTTCGTACGGTTCAGAAAAGAAGGATCATACCAGCCGTTTGGGATGGGCGAAGACTATCCGCATGCAGCTGCCGCGGGGCTCCAGCCGCTCATACTCCAGGATTGCCTGGTTGCTCTCGCATAACTCCCGGGAAATATACAGGCCCAGACCGGTGCCGGCGGACTCGGTAGTATAGAAGGGCTCGAATACCTGACTCAGGTGACGATCATCAATGCCCGGCCCATGGTCGATGACCTCCAGCGTTGGCAAACCGGTCTCGGCATTCTCATACAGCTTCAGCCAGATTGTCCGTTGGCTGTCCGGCGCACCACTGTAACGGAAGGCGTTATGGCACAGATTGCTCAGCACCTGGCTCAACTGGTTGGGGTCCATGCGGGTCAGAATGCCTTCCTTCTCCAGCTCGCATTCGATGCTGTCAGTGGCAGGACTGGTTTGCTTATAGTCGCTGACGAACTGCGCCAGCCACAGCGTCAGGTCCACCAGCTGGGGTTCGCTCTGCCGGCGCCGGGATAATTCCAGTACGGTTTCGATGACCTTGTTCATGCGCTTGGAGTGTTGCTGGATGATCTCGGTCAGACGTTGGTCCTGAGGATGGATATGTTCCGATTCGACCAGCAATTGCGCTGCGTGGCTGAGCGCCCCCAGTGGATTGCGGATCTCATGGGCGATGCTTGCCGTGAGTCGACCGAGCGATGCCAGTTTCAGCTGCTGAACCTGTTGCGCCATTTGCGCATGGTCATCCAGAAAGATGAGAATAGACTCCCGGTCATCGGCAGGCAGGCGTTTGAAGTTGGCCATCAATTCCGCTGCGCCCACATGGTTGCGAAAGGGCAGGGCGCGTATCGAGGGGTTGACCTGCCACTGGCGCTGACGCTGACCCAGTTCCGGGGCGAGGCTGTCGAGCGCCATGCCGCGAATGATGGGTTTGCCCAGCATCTGTGCGGCAGCTTCGTTGGCCAGCAGTACCTCCAGCGACTCGTCTATCACCATGATGCCGGTGCGCATGCGCTGAATGATCAACTGGTTGAGCTTTTCCATGCTGGCCAGGCTGGCGGCATGTTGCTGGGCGAGATTTTCCGATAGCCGCAAACGGCGACTGAGCCGTTGTACGAACATGGCCACAGCAAAGTAAATACAGCCGAGCACGCCCACCTGCAGGTAGCTTTGACTGATCGACGGGTGCGCCAGGCTGAGAAAGAACGTCAGATAGATCAACGCCAGGCTGGCCAGTGCCGCCAGCAGCAAGCCGATGCGTCCATGCAGCAGAATGTTGCCGGTGGCCACTGGAATGATCAGCAGGTTGCCCAGCCCACTGCTGGCGCCGCCGGCGGCATAGAACAGCACCGCCAACAGGAATATATCGATGAATGCCAGTACGAACAGGTGCAGGTCGCGCTTGCCCTGATGCAGCAGCAGGGCAATCAGCACATTGATGATCAGATAGATCCAGCTCGCGCTTTCGTATAGATCGGGATTCTGCAGATCGATCAGCCCGTCACGCAGGGCGGAGCTGGTGAGCAGGGTCAGGAAGAGCCCGAGAATTACCCGATAGACATTATAAATCCGCAGTATCTTGGGGCGTTGCGAATCAACCGTTTCAGTCTTGCTGATCCACATTGCGATGCTCACTGCAGCAATACCATTTGTCATCCTGACGTAGGGCCAGGTGTTCCGGCAGGTGTAGCTGGCACTGTGCGCAGCGGACCATTTTAGGAGGCTGCTGTGGTGGCGCCGCGCGGCGTTTATCCGCCTGGGCAGCTTTCATCTGTCGCCAGAAGACAAAAGCGATATATGCCAGTACCAGCAGAATGAAAAGTTTGATCAGACCCATGACCGTTGCGATTCCCTGTGAAATTGGAGCCAGTGTATCGCACATGGACAGCGTGCCAAACAAGTCCTTGGTGCTCGCTGCGGTGTTCAGGGGGCTTGAAGCTGGGCTTCTGATGGCCCCCCACGCTCTGCATGGGGGCTGCACCGTGGGCGCTTAGCGCCCGGGCCGGTCAGTCAGCTCAGTCAAACAGTCCGAAGCTCAGCCGACTCCAGATGGAGCGCTTGGCTTTCTGTTCCTGTTGCGGTGTCTTGATATCGCGGGGCAGGGCATTCAGAGCCTCTTGATACTGCTGCTCCATTTCCCGTTCCATCTGCGTGTCGCGGTTCATCGCTGGCGGGGTCATGACCTTGTCGAGCAGGCCTACCGTCATCGACTCGACCCAACCCGTATCCTTTTGTGCCGGCTCGACATGATGCTGGAACTCGCCATCCTTCAGGCTCGGGTGCTCGGGATAGTTGCTCTGCAGGGTCAGCAGCGCATTATTGGCAAGCTCGTCCATGGCCAGGCGCTGGTAACCTTCGACCATCAGTGCCAGACCATCACCCACAGACGGCGTCTGCTGGAAGTTCTCGACGATATAGCGGCCACGGTTGACCGCCGCAACATAAGCGCCACGCTTGAGGTAGTAATGGCCAACATGGGCATCGTACGCCGCCAGCAGATTGCGCAGATAGACCATGCGCTGACGTGCATCAGGCGCGTAGCGGCTGTCCGGATAGCGGCTGACCAGCTGAGCGAATTCGTTGAAAGAATCACGTGCCGCACCTGGATCGCGGCGGGTCATGTCCAGCGGCAGAAAGCGCTCGAACAGGCCGCGGTCGCGGGTGAAGGAGGTCATGCCGCGCAGATAATAGGCGTAATCCACGTTGGGATGCTGCGGGTGCAGACGGATGAAGCGGTCTGCGGAAGACTTGGCGGCTTCCAGTTCCATATTCTGATAATAGGCGTAGATCAGTTCCAGCTGGGCCTGCTCGGCGAAGCGTCCGAACGGATAGCGTGACTCCAGCGCCCGCAGAGAATCGATGGCCATACTATAATTATTGGCATCCAGATTCTTCTGGGCCAGCACATACAGCTCAGACTCGCTGAGCGACTCATCCAGAACCGTTGCCTTGTTAGATGAACAGGCCGCCAGCAGACTCAGCAGACCGACCAGCAGGAGATGTTTTATCGACATGTTTGACATCCGGATGGACGACCCCGCGCTGTTGCCATGACAGCCGTCCTGTTATAGTTGAGCTCAGTTGCCCGGCACAGCTTGTGCCAGGCAAAGAAGCCGTATTTAACCACAGCGCCGGGCCGAAACCAAAAGGGATTGCGCGTTACCGGTGCGTTCCAGTGAGCCCTTGATGTCAGAACGAATTCGCTTGTCTGCAAAGGTTACCCCAGAGTGCGGTGGTCAACGCCTTGACCAGGTCGCTGCCCAATTGTTCCCCAGCCACTCCCGATCGCGCCTGCAAGGCTGGATCAAGGATGGTTTTCTGACAGTTGATGGCAAGCAGATCCGCCCACGCGACACCGTTTATGGTGACCAACTATTGGAGTTGGACGCAGAGCTTGAAGTGCAGGGCGACTGGCAACCCGAAGCCATCGACCTGGATATTGTCTATGAAGATCACGCGCTGCTGGTGATCAACAAGCCAGCCGGGTTGGTGGTTCACCCCGCAGCCGGGCATCAGGATGGCACCTTGCTCAATGCTTTGTTGCATCACGCCCCAGAGCTGGCAAAAGTGCCGCGTGCCGGTATCGTGCACCGGCTGGACAAGGACACCACCGGGCTCATGGTGGTTGCCAAGACGCTGGAAGCCCAGACCGATCTGGTGATCCAGTTGCAGAACCGCAGCGTCACCCGTGAATACGAGTGCGTGGTGGTGGGCGTCATGACCGCGGGCGGCAAGGTCGACGAGCCGATTGCCCGACATGGCCACAATCGACAGAAGATGGCGGTGGTGGCCGGCGGCAAGCAGGCTATCAGCCATTATCGAGTGATCAGCCGCTTCCGTGCCCATACCCACGTCAAGGTGAAGCTGGAGACCGGCCGCACGCACCAGATTCGCGTGCACATGAGTTACATCAACTTCCCGCTGGTGGGGGATCAGACCTACGGCGGCCGGTTGCGCATTCCGCCAGGCGCGACGCAGGAAATGATCGCCATGCTGCGCGGCTTCCCGCGCCAGGCATTGCACGCCAGACGGCTGGAGTTGGAGCACCCGGACGATAACCGCCCGATGCGCTGGGAAGCGCCGCTGCCGGCCGATATGCAGGAACTGCTGGCGCAGTTGCGCCACGACGGTGAGCTGGAAGAATGAAAGAGCACTGGCTGCAGGCCGACTGGCCAGCCCCCGAGTGGGTCAGAACCTGCGTGACAACACGCCAGGACGGATGCAGTCAGGGTGTATTCAAGGGCTTCAATCTGGGCACCCACGTTGACGACGATCCGAATAACGTGCTGGCCAATCGGGCGGAACTCGGGCGCATGCTCGGCTGCCGCCTTGCCTGGCTGGAACAGACCCACAGTACCGATGTGGTTGAAGCTGCGCCCGGGTTGGTAGAAGAGGCTGACGCCAGCTGGACGCTGGAGTCGGATGTGGCTTGCATTATCATGACCGCCGATTGCCTGCCGGTGCTGTTCTGTGACCGGGCGGGCACCCGAGTGGCTGCAGCGCACGCCGGCTGGCGCGGACTGGCGGCAGGCATTCTCGAGAACACCATCAGTGCGCTCGGTGTGCCGCCGGAAGAGCTGCTGGTCTGGCTGGGGCCGGCTATTGGTCCCGACGCCTTCGAAGTCGGTCCCGAGGTGCGCGAGATATTCAGCAGCGCCGCGGCTGCAGCGTGTTTCAAGCCGTCCGAGCGTGCCGGTCATTATCTGGCAGATATCTATCAATTGGCCAGGCTGCGCCTGAACGGGGCGGGTGTTACAGCCATTTATGGCGGCGGACTGTGCACCGTCAGCGACCCCATCCGTTTCTTTTCCTATCGTTGTGACGGGCAGACCGGTCGCTTCGCTTCTATGGTCTGGCTGGACTCTGCGACAAAAAATTGACACGAATCAGTGTCACCCCCTTGAAAGCGAAGTAATAATCCTCATCTATCATTCATCTAAGTGAATGTTGCTGGAGCTCCGGTTCCGGCCTGCCGATAAGGATTGCTACTCATGCGTATTGACCGCTTAACCAGTAAATTGCAAATGGCCCTGTCCGACGCGCAGTCGTTGGCGGTCGGCCGTGACCACAACCAGATTGAACCGCTGCATTTGATGCTTTCACTCATCGAGCAGCAGCAAGGCTCGATCAAACCTCTGTTGCTGCAGGTTGGTTTCGACCTTGGTGGCCTGCGCCAGCAGCTCAGCGATGCGATTGATCAACTGCCGACCATCGCCAACCCCACCGGCGATGTGAACCTGTCTACCGATCTTGCCCGCCTGTTGAATCAGGCCGACGGCATGGCACAGAAACGCGGTGACCAGTTCATCTCCAGCGAGCTGGTACTACTCGCGGCCATGGACGAGAACACCCGCCTGGGCAAGATCCTGCTGGCCCAGGGCGTATCGAAGAAGGCGCTGGAAACCGCCATCGACAACCTGCGTGGAGGCGAAACTGTGAACGACGCAAATGCCGAGGAGTCTCGCCAGGCGCTGGACAAATACACGGTTGACCTGACCAAGAAAGCCGAAGACGGCAAGCTGGATCCGGTGATCGGCCGCGATGACGAGATCCGCCGCACCGTGCAGGTACTGCAGCGCCGTACCAAGAACAATCCGGTATTGATCGGGGAGCCCGGTGTGGGTAAGACCGCCATCGTCGAAGGGCTGGCGCAGCGCATCATCAACGGCGAAGTGCCCGATGGCCTGAAAGGCAAGCGTCTGCTGTCACTGGATATGGGCTCGCTGATCGCCGGCGCGAAATTTCGCGGCGAGTTCGAGGAGCGTCTGAAAGCCGTGCTCAACGAACTGGGCAAACAGGAAGGCCAGGTCATCCTGTTCATCGACGAGTTGCACACCATGGTGGGCGCCGGCAAGGCCGAAGGCTCCATGGATGCGGGCAATATGCTCAAGCCGGCATTGGCCCGTGGTGAGCTGCACTGTGTGGGCGCCACCACCCTGGACGAATATCGCCAGTACATCGAGAAAGATGCGGCGCTGGAGCGGCGTTTCCAGAAGGTGCTGGTCGATGAGCCCAGTGAAGAGGACACCATTGCCATCCTGCGTGGCCTGAAAGAACGTTATGAAGTGCACCATAAGGTGGCGATCACCGACGGCGCAATCATCGCTGCCGCCAAGTTGTCGCATCGTTACATCACTGACCGCCAGCTGCCGGACAAGGCCATCGACCTGATCGATGAAGCAGCCAGCCGTATCCGCATGGAAATCGACTCCAAACCCGAAGAGCTGGATCGCCTGGATCGCCGGTTGATTCAACTCAAGGTCGAACGCGAGGCGCTGAAGAAGGAAGACGACGAAGCCACCATCAAGCGGCTGGAGAAGCTTGAGGAGGATATTGTTCGGCTCGAGCGTGAGTACGCCGATCTCGAGGATATCTGGAAGTCGGAAAAGGCCGAAGTGCAGGGTGCTGGGCAGTTGCAGGAAAAGATCGAGCAGTCTCGGGCCGAGTTGGAAGCTGCGCGCCGCAAGGGTGACTTGGCACGCATGGCCGAGCTGCAATACGGGATCATCCCGGATCTTGAGCGCAGCTTGCAGATGGTTGATCAGCACGCCAAGACTGAGAACCAACTGCTGCGCACCAAAGTTACCGACGAGGAAATCGCCGAAGTAGTCTCCAAGTGGACCGGCATTCCGGTATCCAAGATGCTGGAAGGCGAGCGCGACAAGCTGCTGCGCATGGAAGACGAGCTGCACAAGCGGGTGATCGGACAGCATGAGGCAGTGGTGGCTGTCTCCAATGCGGTGCGTCGCTCCCGCGCCGGACTATCGGACCCGAACCGCCCGAGCGGTTCCTTCCTGTTCCTCGGCCCGACCGGGGTGGGCAAGACCGAGCTGTGCAAGGCACTGGCCGAGTTTCTGTTCGATACTGAGGAAGCGATGGTGCGCATCGACATGTCCGAGTTCATGGAGAAGCATTCCGTGGCCCGGCTGATCGGGGCACCTCCGGGCTATGTCGGCTATGAGGAGGGCGGTTACCTGACCGAAGCGGTACGCCGCAAGCCGTACTCGGTGATCCTTATGGATGAAGTCGAGAAGGCCCATCCGGATGTATTCAACATCCTGCTGCAGGTGCTCGAAGATGGCCGCCTGACTGACAGTCAGGGGCGTACCGTGGATTTCCGTAATACGGTGATCGTCATGACCTCGAACCTGGGCTCGGCGCAGATCCAGGAGCTGGTCGGCGATCCGGAGGCTCAGCGCGCAGCGGTGATGGACGCGGTCGGCCAGCACTTCCGCCCGGAATTCGTTAACCGGATCGACGAAGTGGTGGTGTTCGAGCCGCTGGGCAAGGAGCAGATCGGCGGGATTGCCGAGATTCAGATGGAGCGTCTGCGCCAGCGTCTGGCCGAGCGCGAACTGAATCTGGAGCTGAGCGACGAAGCGCTGGAGAAACTCGTGGCTGTCGGCTATGACCCGGTGTATGGCGCGCGCCCGCTCAAGCGTGCAATCCAGCGTTGGATCGAGAACCCGCTGGCACAGCGTATCCTTGCTGGCGATTTCGAACCGGGAGTCACCATCAAGACCAGTGTCGAAGGCGAAGACTTCGTCTTTACACGATAAGTTGCAACGCAAGCCCCGGCCATTGGTCGGGGTTTGGCGTTTGGTTGCATGCTGCCGGGCAGTTGCCGACCTGTGTTAAACTCGCCAATCTTTGCACCTGAGTTATCACCCTCCGTTATAGGCGGAGATTCACTGGCTGGCCATCCACGGGCCTTGCCATTCAGCAAGACCTACAATGAGAGTCCTGATGCAACTGGCCTTTCTGCTCTACAAATATTTTCCCTTCGGTGGTCTGCAGCGGGATTTTCTGCGCATTGCGCGGGTCTGCGAGCAGCGTGGGCATGCTGTGCGTGTCTATGTCATGGAGTGGGAGGGGGAGCGGCCGAGCGGGTGGGATATACGGCTGGTGCCAGTCAAGGCCTTGTCGAACCATAGCCGCAACGAGAAATTTTCCAAATGGGTGCGGGCTGATCTGGCCCGTGATCCGGTTGACCGCGTAGTGGGTTTCAACAAAATGCCGGGCCTGGATGTCTACTATGCCGCCGACGGCTGTTATGAAGACAAGGCGCAGAATCAGCGCAACTGGCTCTACCAGTTCGGCCCACGCTATCGACACTTCTCAAGCGCTGAACGTGCCGTGTTTGCGCCGGAAGGGCGCACCGAGATTTTGATGATCTCTGAAGTACAGCTGCCGCTGTTCATGCAGCATTACCGCACCCCGATCGAACGTTTTCACCTGCTGCCGCCAGGCATCACCACTGATCGCCGTGCACCGGCCAATGCCGCCGAGATTCGTGCCGACCTGCGGAAAGAATTCAACCTGACCGACGATGAATTACTGCTGGTACAGATCGGTTCCGGCTTCAAGACCAAGGGGCTGGATCGGACCCTGGAAGCCGTTGCTGCGCTGCCGACGGCGCTGCGTCAGCGTACCCGGTTGATCGTGATCGGCGCGGATAACCCGGCACCCTTCCAGCGCCAGATTCGCACTCTGAACCTGTCGGACCGGGTACAGATACTGGCAGGACGCGATGACGTGCCGCGCTTTTTGCTGGGCGCCGATCTGCTGATCCATCCTGCCTACAATGAAAATACCGGTACCGTCCTGCTCGAAGCGCTGGTCGCCGGCTTGCCGGTGCTGACGACCGAAGCGTGCGGCTACGCCCACTACATTGAAGAGGCCGATTGCGGCCTGGTGGTGCCGCATCCTTTTGAACAGAAGACCTTGAATGAATGGCTGGCGCGCATTCTGGATGATCCGGAAACACGCCGGGAATGGCAGGAAAATGCATTGGATTACGCCGAGCATGCTGACCTCTACAGCATGCCGGAACGGGCGGCCGATGTGATTCTGGGAGAGTTGGCGTGACGCTGGTGCTGAAGGAGCCTTTCAAGACCTTGTGGGCTGGTCGGGACGCCTTTGTCGAGGTAGAGAAGCTCCAGGGCGAAGTATTCCGGGAACTTGAAGCGCGGCGTACCCTGCGCACTGAAGTGGACGGGCGGGGCTACTTCGTCAAGATCCACCGCGGAGTGGGCTGGGCTGAGATACTCAAGAACTGGTCCACCTTGAAAAAGCCGGTGCTCGGCGCTGATCAGGAATGGGAAGCCATCGCGGCGTTGACCGAGGCCGGCGTGCCAACCATGACCGCCGTCGCCTTTGGTGAGCGTGGTGGCAATCCTGCCAACCGGCATTCCTTCATCATTACCGAGGAGCTCGCTCCAACCATCAGCCTGGAAGACCTCAGCCACAACTGGCCGAGTCACCCGCCGGAGCCGGCGCTGAAGCACGCGCTGATCCACAGAGTGGCAGACATGACCGGGCGTATGCACCGTGCCGGCGTCAATCACCGCGATTGTTACATCTGCCATTTCCTGCTGCATACCGACAGCGAGCCGACCGCGGACAACCTGAAACTGTCACTGATCGATCTGCACCGCGCGCAGATTCGACCTGCTGTTCCACGCCGCTGGCGCGACAAGGATCTGGCGGGGCTGTATTTCTCGGCACTGAATATCGGCCTCACCGAGCGCGACAAACTGCGCTTCCTGCGCACCTATTTCCAGCGCCCCTTGCGCCAGATCCTGGCAGAAGAGGCGGTCCTGCTGAGCATGCTGGAGCGCAAGGCGGCACGGCTGCAGACGCGCTTCGAGCGTAAATATGCACCCGGCAAGCCGCAATGAAGACCTGGGTACTCAACCCCGCCTTTGCGGACGGGGAAGCGGGACAGCTGTTTGCTGATCTACCCAGCGTATTTGCCTTGCAAGGGGAGAGCATCACCACTGACGACATCAGTGAAGTGCACCGGTTCTGCATGGACGGACGCTGCTATTACATCAAGCGTTATGTCGAAGCAGGAAAGAACCTGCGTCGGTTCATCGGCCGTCCGCGGATACGCGCCGAGTGGGAAAACCTGCTCAAATTCCAGCGCTGGGGCATCCCGACAGTACCGGTAGTGGCTTATGGCATGGAGCGCTCCGGCCTGGGCTTTGGTCGGGGCGCGCTGATCACATTGGGCATCGACGACACCGATGACCTGGCGCACCTGGCCAAGCACAAGGGTCTGCGCCTGCGCGATCGGAGTTGGCTTGATGCAGTCATCGCCCAGGTGGCGCGCGGCACGCGGATCATGCATGAGCATGGATTTGCCCATAATGATCTCAAGTGGCGCAACATCCTGGTCGACCGCGCGGCATCCCCACAGGTTTATTTCATCGATTGCCCCGCTGGCAGAAAATGGCCGGGCCCGCTGCTGCATTACCGCATCGTCAAAGACCTGGCCTGTCTCGACAAGTTGGGCAAATATCACCTGCGGCGTGTGGATCGATTGCGATTTTATCTGGCGTATACGCAACGTCAGCGTCTGACAGCAGCCGATAAAAAACGCATCAGAGCCGTATTGGCATTTTTCGAGGGGCGCGAATGAGCACCACAGCCAGACTGCGTGATGCCGGCCGTCATCCTCCGGCGCCACTGAGCGTACAGCTTGACGGCGAACCGCTGACCATTCAGCAATGGCTGCGTGTGCTGCCGGGCAAACGATTGGTCGGGCAGGGTGAGTGGCAGGACCAGCGAGTGCTGGCCAAACTGTTCATCGCCACAGGGGCCGAACGCCATTGGCAACGGGAAAGCGCCGGCATTCAAGCATTACAGCGTGCCGGCCAGCCCACCCCGGACCTGCTGGCCAGCGGCGACCTGCCCGGTGGGGGCTACTATCTGCTTACTGAATTCCTGGCAGGCTCGCAGAGCCTGCAACAATGCTGGGATCAGCTCGCGGATACAGGACTGGGCAGCCCAGCCGCCACTGCCATCCTTGAGGAGGCATTGCAGGCCATTGCTGCCATGCACAAACAGGGGCTGGCGCAAACTGACCTGCATCTCGGCAACTTTCTGCAGCACGAGCAGCAGATCTATGTAATTGATGGCGACGCCATTGAGGTGACCGACCCCGGAAAGCCGTTACGCCAGAGTGCTGTGAAAACCAACCTGGCGCTGTTCTTCGCCCAGCTTGAGCCGCAATGGGATAAACAAATCGACTCCCTGCTGCAGAGTTATCTGGTCATTAATCCGCTGCCGGAGTTAGATAGAGAGCAATTGAATGCAGCCATTCGGGCAGAGCGCCAGCGGCGGTTGGACGATTTTCTGAGCAAAACACTACGCGACTGCAGCCAATTCGCCGTCACCAAAACCTTTCAGCGTTACAGCGTAGTATTGCGCTCCGAACAGGAAGCCCTGGCACCGCTACTTGCCGACCCCGACAGCGTCTTCACAGGCATACCACTGCTAAAGGACGGCGGCAGCAGCACGGTCACCCGCGCCACCATCGGCGGTCGTGACGTCGTCATCAAACGCTACAACATCAAGGGTCTCGGGCATTGGCTGAAACGCTTCTGGCGCCCCAGTCGCGCATGGCACTCCTGGCTGGCCGGCTGGCGCCTGAGCTTTCTCGGCATCGCCACTCCGCAGCCGCTGGCCATGATAGAGCGGCGGATCGGACTGTTGCGTCGAGAGGCCTGGCTGATTACCGAGTACTGCCCAGGACAGAACCTCCTCGAGCATCTGGGAGAGGCGGGTGACGCCATTCCTGTTAAGCAGACGGCCGATGCAATGCTGCGCACCTTCAAGCAGCTGGCTGAGGCGCGAATCAGTCATGGTGATTTCAAAGCGACTAATCTGTTGTGGTATGACGGGCGGGTAGTGTTGATTGATCTGGATGCGATGCAGGCGCATGGAAACGATGCGAAATGGCCTAAGGCTTGGGCCAAGGACCGCGTGCGCTTTGTGCGTAATTGGCCTGCCGACAGCAAATTGGCGATGTGGCTGGACGACAGGCTCCCGCGGTAGCGGCTGCCCCGCTAGCCCTCGGATTATTGCTCCATCGGGGCGGCGCACGCGGTACCAGTACCTACAGTCCCGGCAACCGCCCCATACCATACAAGGCGCCGAGACGCGCATCGGTGTAGAATTATTTTCGATGACAAGCTGATCGCAGCCCTCGTGGGGGCTGAGACTAAAGGAGGCGATTCGTGTTGAAGGGATTAAAAAGGGCTTATTATAACTACCGGACATGCGCGGCTTCTGAACAGTTCCCGCTAAGCAGAATGATTGGTAAGAATCTGGCTCGCAGCACCGAATTGCCACATGCCGAACTATTAAGAAAATATGATGAGTATGGCCGAGAGGGGTTCGATTGGAGGAGCACAAGCTATTTTCAAATAATGGTCTGCCGAGACCGGAAGTTGACCGATAACTTCAGTGCTCTTCCCGAAGGGTTGACGCGTATCCCAGAATGGTGGGTGATGCCATGGGCGGTTATCCCTGGTAAAGATCGCTCTCAGAAGGATAGCCATGATCTGGAAGCCCGCGCTCGGAAAAAAATTAACGGGTTTTTCGATGTGTACGAATCCATCCGGAAGAACGGATACAAACCAAAGAAAGGCGGAGCCATTAGAGGCTATTATCTGGCCCACCCTGAATACGGGCGAATATTTAATTATATTGACGGCCATCATCGGATGACGATACTAAATCATATTTGTAAGCAAAATGGTCTAGAGAATATGACGGTTGGGGTGGTACCAGTGGGCTCGGTAGACCGGAATGCCTTGAAAGACAACGCATTTTTTGTAAAAGGTATACGGGACAATAATTTTTCAGTAGACGATGCTTGCAAGCTGTTTGACCACTGTTTTGTAGAGCTAGGGCTAAGTGACCAAACCCTGTTAGCGAAGTAAGTAATGTCCGAGCGCAGCTGTTTACCAGTATTCTATATCGGCTTTCTGGAAATGCGCTCGTAGCTCGCTTTTTTTGTCCGTATTAGTATGATCCAAACCGATGGAGACACACCTCACGTTATTCCCGAGAAGCGACTTGCCAATTGCTAGGGCTGTGCTGTAACAGGAAATGATAGCGTATGGCTGTATTTCACAAAGCAGAGGTTCAATCGCACCATTCTGCTCCAGGATGACGTAGTCATCGCAATAAAAATCCAGGTAATCTGACGACCGGGGATGCTTGCTGTAAAATACAGCCTCAAAGTGGTTTTCTTTAATCCAGCTATGGATCTCTTTCGTGATTAGCTCAACCGATTCTTCAGTGGCAAATCCGTCTTTGAGCAATGGCTGACCTACTACTACGGCTACTTTTTTGCCATCGTTGCGCGCCCCGCCGACCGGCACCTCCAACAAGCGTACTTTGTCGCTTGGGTAATTGCTTTCCATTCCTTTGAATGTGTAAATATACCTTACCTTCTTATCTAATATTCCGATCAGATCAGTCTTTGGCGAGTAATACCTCAGTTTCGGGAAAAGTATTGAGTTTATCCCCCAGGTTCTTTTGAGAAATTTCAGCCGCTTTTTAAGGGGGAGGGGGATGATGTCTATGCTAATCAATCCATGGGGAATTATACATATCATTACTTCAGAGAAAGGAAACATCTTGCTAAAGTAGTTGATGGAAAAGTTGGACTTCGAGGTGGATATGCGCGGCAGATGGATTTTTATTTGCGTTGGTTTTGTTGAATAGGATTTTATGCGTTCTGCTATCTGGATTAAGCTATTCTGTATTGACTTGTGCGTGGAAAAGTAGCTTTTAGCGCTAGCGCTGGTGAACGGAATCGCTACGTCAAAGATCGGCTTGGCCGGCTTATGAGAAACTGATGACTGATACGCCAGTATATTGTAGCTTTCGAGCTCAAAAGACTGAGATATTATTTCCGAGGAAAGTAATTCCAGCTCTGTTTTGACAAAGTATACTGATACCGTACTCATGCGTTCTGTCTTTCCAGTCCCAAAGCAATAAGTTCAGCCATTGTCCAGTCATCCGGGGTGTCGATATCAATAGCGGTGTAGCCGTTAATTATATAAGCCTCAGTGTCGGGGGTGTTGAAACTTTCGTGCAATCTCAAATAGTTGATATCCGCTACGTATAGTGATCCGTTATGCTCATAGGTCGCGGGTAGGTCTTGTCGCCTAAGCTGCTTCGAAACTTTTCCTGATTCGGGCTGGAGCTTACTCCCCTCCAGAGTGTAAACAAAGCTTGGATGAGAGTGACATTCCGAGACGGAAACGAGTATGGGCGTAGCATTAGTCACTGCTTGAAAGGTGCATTCGTCTATCTGGTAGGTCGTACGAAACGGGGATGTTGGTTGCAACAGCAAGAGGTAATCAAAGCTCTCCTCTAGGTTATCGAGCGCATGAGCTATCACGTCCATACTCGACGTATTGTCTTGGGCCAGGCTGGCTGGCCTGACAAAAGGTACTTCGCAACCAAAAGAACGGGCCACATCCGCAATTTCGGGGCTGTCTGTAGATATGACAAGCCTGTCGACATATTTGGACTTTTTTGCCGCCTCAATTGTCCAGGCGAGCAAGGGCTTGGAATTCAAGGGTTTAATGTTCTTGTTTGGGATACCTTTGGAGCCGCCCCGCGCGGTGATAAGCGCCAGGATTCGTTTACCGTTTATCATTGTCGAACTCAATGTCTTGAAAGTATTTCTGCCGGGACCTAGTCCAAAGCCCATCATCTCCGAGCGCTTCCATAAACTTGGCTGCGCTGTCGCCATTGCCATAATGGAATAGTGGAGGGGAATTCTTGGTGGCAGGCAGGCTCGAAATTGCCTCCAGAATATCCACTTCTTTAAAGTCCACATTATAAACACTGGAGTGTTTGATGCGGTTGTGTTGCCTCTCGCCGACGTTAACTGTTGGTACTGAGTACACCGGGGCTTCGTGAATTCCGGCGCTTGAATTTCCAATTATGAATTTTGATTTTTTCAGCAAAGCTAGAAAGTACTCGAAGCGTAATGAGGGGAAAACCCTGAAGTTCGCCCTCCCTTCCAGTCTTTTATACGCCTGTAGAATATTTTCTGATCCCGCATCATTGTTTGGGTAGATAACGATATAGTTCAAATCGCTCTTGATCAGGCTATCGACAAAGATATTGGCGTGTTGGGCTTGTAGTTCAGGTAATGTCGTAACCGGGTGCAGCATGGCGATCGAAAAGTTGTCAAACTGGATGTCATATCGTTTTTTGGCATCATTTATATCGGGCAGGCTGTCCGAGAGCATGACGTCGATATCCGGGGATCCGATGGTGAAAATGCTGGTGGGATTCTCACCCAGCTGTACTAGCCTTTTTCGTGCCGTATCGCTCCCTACGAAATGTATATGTGACATCTTGGTAATTGCATGTCGCATCAGTTCGTCAATTGTCCCAGAGACTTCCCCACCCTCGATGTGAGCGACAAGAATATTTCTGAGAGCGCCCACGGTTGCGCCCGCCAGGGCTTCGACTCTATCGCCGTGCACTACAATCAGATCATA
Organism: Halopseudomonas litoralis; assembly: GCF_900105005.1. Classification (NCBI taxonomy): domain Bacteria; kingdom Pseudomonadati; phylum Pseudomonadota; class Gammaproteobacteria; order Pseudomonadales; family Pseudomonadaceae; genus Halopseudomonas; species Halopseudomonas litoralis. The sequence continues at coordinate 2,505,260 of NZ_LT629748.1, read as the reverse complement.
CTGATGCTCATGTAGATAGCGACTCAGCCCGGTTATAGTGTTAGCCAGGATGGATTCCATATCCTCTCCCGGTATCTGATTTATATAGGTATGGATCTGGTCAAACCCGGACTTTTTGATTTCGTTTACAGTTAGTCCGTATCTTGACATCAAATGCATGCCGGTGACAAAAACCCCATACTTAAAAGCATCGGAATCTTGAACAGATTTTATCAGGGGCTTTATCTTTCCAAAGTCAGCCCGGGTGCCAGAGATAAATAATATTCTCTTAGTCATTTACGATATCGTCCCAGCTCAACTGCTCATCTGCCGCGAGCGTCCTGCTGGCTTTTTTTCCGATAAGGGACTCATAGTGTTCGGCGAGAATTTTTCCGGTGCCGGGCCGCTTGACCCAGATGTTTTCTTCGGTAAAGACCTGGCCTTTCTCAATATCCTTGATGCTTACGACACTCGCGAAGGCAAAGTCTATTGTGACTGCTTCTTCTGGAGCTGCCTTTTTGCTACCGCCTCGCATTTTCCATATCAGCTCGGAGCCTTCGATCAGTTCTGACGCGGCGCCGGGATCCATGGAGTTGATTATGTCCGGACCTGGACGATCCATTCTGTCGGTGAAATGCCGCTCCAGAATTGATGCGCCCAGAGCGACGGCTGCAAAACACGCATGGTTGGAAATGGTGTGATCCGATAGCCCCATAACCACCTCAGGGAACTCGCGCATCATTTCTTCTAACGCACCCAGGCGAACCAGTTCCGGTGGGGTTGGGTAGAGATTTGTGGTGTGGAGCAGGGCAAGTGGGACGCCCGCCTGGGAAAAAATATCGACGGCCTTGCGGATACTTTCAATATCATTCATCCCGGTACTCAGAATGACGGGTTTTCCAAAACCAGCAATGTGCTTCAGTAGCGGATAGTTGTTGCACTCGCCCGAGCCGATCTTGAAAGCTGGCACATCCATTTTAGCCAGGCGGTTTGCTGCTGCCCGAGAAAAAGGGGTGCTGATGAAGATCATGCCTTTTGCTTCAACGTACTCCTTGAGCTTAATCTCGTCGCTTTCCGATAGGGCGCAGCGTTCCATGATTTCAAATATGGAGACATTTGCGTTACCTGGAATAACCTTTTTCGCTGCTCCGGACATCTCATCATCCACGACGTGTGTCTGATGTTTTACTACTTCTATACCGGCTGCATGAGCTGCATCCACCATGTCGAATGCAGTCTGAAGGCTTCCTTCATGGTTTATTCCAATTTCCGCTATAACAAGCGGAGGAAAGTCGTTGCCGATTTTTCTTCCTGCTATTTCGATGAAAGGTTGATTCATGATGGGCCTATCACTGGGTGGTGTTTAGAGTGCTCTTGCTAAAGTTTACCGTGGCACGAAGAGATCTCGCGCTAGGCCTGCGGAAGGAGCCTGTGATTCTGTGCTCACGCCTGTAGCGAAGCTAGTCTGCACATTGTAGTCAGGTCGGGTATCCCGGGCAATATTGGTAAGTGTCCGGCCATCACGCTAGGCGTAGCTGGCTTGCAATGGTGGGGCAGTAGCTCGTCGATGGCGCTGCACCGCTGCGTCGGCAGCCGGGTCGGCACGTACAGCCAGTCCAATACAAAACCCGCCTCTTCACGAGGTTGCCGAATCACGCATTGTGACCCCATTTTCTCTGGCTACGATCTCCGTATGGGTGAACGCCCCGATGTCGCTGGTGGTGGGGTGGCCGCTTTGTTCGACACAGACGGAGCCGTTGCAGGAGGGCGTCCAGGTGGATATGCTTTCACCTATGACGAGTGGCCATCTTTAATCGTGTTCTTGCATGAACGTTTTGATTCTATAAGAGAAAATACTCGCTATCTTGGTTTTTAGACGGCCTCGTCAACAAGGCGTGTTCAAACGTACGGCAGATCATGTTTGAGAAAAACTCAATGAAACTACTAATAACCGGCGGTGCCGGCTTCATAGGCTCCGCCGTAATTCGCCACATCATAAACAACACTGATAATGAAGTAATTAACCTCGACAAGCTTACCTACGCCGGCAATCTGGAAAGCCTGGCCGAGGTAAGCGCCAGCGAGCGTTACAGTTTCGAGCAGGTGGACATCTGTGACCGTGCGGAAGTAGACCATGTATTGGCCAAACACCAACCCGACGCCATTATGCATCTCGCAGCCGAAAGCCATGTAGATCGCTCTATCGATGGTCCTGCTGACTTCATCCAGACAAATATCGTGGGTACCTACACATTGCTGGAATCGACCCGCCAGTATTGGCAGACGCTTGCGCCTGCAGAGAGAGTCCGATTCCGTTTCCACCACATCAGCACAGACGAGGTGTATGGGGATCTGCCCTATCCCACACATCTCGGTGCTTTTGTAGAGGGAGGGAGGGAGGGGGAGGAGCCCTTCCTGTTCACAGAGCAAACTCCCTATGCTCCCAGCAGCCCATATTCAGCGAGCAAAGCCAGTTCGGATCACCTGGTCCGCGCTTGGCAAAGGACTTACGGCCTGCCGGTTTTGATCACCAACTGCAGCAATAACTATGGTCCGTACCATTTCCCGGAAAAGCTCATACCACTGGTGATTCTCAATGCCATCGAGGGCAAACCCCTACCCGTTTACGGCGAGGGCGACCAGATTCGCGATTGGCTCTACGTTGATGACCATGCAAGGGCGCTGTACAAAGTTCTTACGGAAGGCAAAACGGGTGAAACCTACAATATCGGTGGCCACAATGAGAAACAGAACATCGTGGTAGTGCAGACCATCTGCGATATCCTTCAACACCTGTTGCCCAAGGATAGTTCTTATCGCGATCAAATCATTTTCGTCCAGGATCGGCCCGGCCATGATCGCCGCTATGCCATCGATGCAAGCAAGATCCAACGGGAGTTGGGCTGGGTGCCCGAAGAAACTTTCGAGTCTGGCATCCAAAAAACTGTGTTGTGGTACTTGGCTAACCGCGACTGGTGCCAACGAGTACAAGACGGCAGCTACCAACGCGAACGCCTCGGAGTGTCAAAGCCAGATTCTCCGAAGGGCCCCAACGATGAGAGGGGAGCTGTCCCTGCGTAGACAGCCTCCTCGCAACCAAATCAACTTCAGCCGAACTAGGCCAAGGAAGTAAAAGTGAAAGGAATAATACTTGCGGGCGGCTCCGGAACCCGCCTGTACCCCATAACACTCGGCATCTCAAAACAACTCCTGCCGGTGTACGACAAGCCCATGATCTACTACCCGCTGTCCGTACTCATGCTGGCAGGCATCCGCGATATTCTCATCATAACCACCCCAGAAGATCAGTCTGGCTTCCAACGTGCGCTTGGCAACGGTGAACAATTTGGTATCAATCTTAGCTACAAGGTTCAGCCAAGCCCGGATGGTCTCGCTCAGGCTTTTATCATTGGAGAAGAGTTCATCGGTAATGACAGCGTTTGTCTGGTACTGGGCGACAACCTCTTTTACGGGCAGGGGTTTACTCCCAAACTCCACGAGGCTGTGAATCAAGTTGAAGAGCTGGGCGGGGCAACAGTGTTCGGGTACCAGGTTAAAGACCCGGAACGTTTCGGCGTAGTGGAGTTCGATAGTGCTCAGAAAGCTATCTCTATCGAAGAAAAGCCCTCTAAACCAAAATCACACTTTGCGGTAACCGGTTTGTATTTTTACGACAGTAAGGTGGTCGATATTGCCAAAGCTGTTCAACCATCAGCTCGTGGTGAGCTGGAAATTACAGACGTAAACCGAGCGTATTTGGAAAAAGGTGAGTTAAACGTCAACCTATTAGGGAGAGGATTTGCCTGGCTGGATACTGGCACCCATGAAAGCTTGCTTGAGGCTGCGCAATTTGTGGCAACCATTGAAAAGCGTCAAGGTTATAAAATCGCTTGTCTTGAAGAGATTGGTTATAACAGTGGTTGGTTGACTAGACAGCAACTTGAACAGCAGGCCAAACAGCTCCAAAAGAATAACTACGGTGAATATTTGAGCGCTTTGGTTAGGGCGGAGGGGTAGGATGGCTTATTTAACCAAAGAGCAGCTACAGGCGGTGGGGTTCAAAGCTGTAGGTGAAAACGTAAAAGTTAGCGATAAAGCGAGTATCTATAATCCTGGAACCATCGTCTTAGGTGACCATTCGCGGATCGACGACTTCTGTATTCTGTCAGGGAAGGTATCGATTGGGAGATATTGTCATATTACTCCGATGTGCCTGGTTGCTGGTGGTTCTCCAGGTGTAAAGCTTGCGGACTTCTGCACCTTAGCTTACGGGGTCAAGGTTTTTGCTCAGTCTGATGATTACAGCGGCGCTGCGATGGCGAACTCTCTGATTCCAAAGAAGTTTAAAAACGAATATCTGGCCGAAGTCATTCTGGAAAGACAAGTAATCGTTGGTGCTGGGTCGATCATCTTCCCGGGGGTGACGGTTCGGGAAGGATGTTCAGTCGGTGCTATGACGCTGATTAGTAAAAGCACCGAGCCGTGGGGTATTTACGCAGGCAGTCCTATGCGCAGAATCAAAGACCGAAAACAGGATTTGTTGGAACTCGAAGCACAATTTCTTAAAGAGCAGCAAGCATGATCCCGTTTAACAAGCCCCCTGTTACAGGTGCAGAAGAGCAATATATCAAGCAGGCGCTGATAAGTAATAAACTGTCTGGCGATGGCCCTTTCGGTAAGAAATGCCAGGACTGGTTCGAGGCCAATCTGCCAGCCAGAAAAACTTTCCTGACCCCGTCGTGCACCGCGGCATTGGAACTGGCTGCAGTATTGATCGGCACACAGCCCGGCGATGAGATCATCATGCCGAGCTACACTTTCGTGAGCACGGCAAATGCCTTCGTGTTACGTGGTGCAAAGATCGTGTTTGTCGATATTCGACCAGATACCATGAATATTGACGAAAATCGGATCGAGGCTGCGATTACCCCCAAAACGCGAGCTATCGTACCTGTTCACTATGCGGGTGTCGCCTGTGAGATGGACAGTATTATGGCCATTGCCGAGCGCCACAACCTCTACGTAATTGAAGATGCTGCCCAAGGGATGGTGAGCACCTACAAAGGCCGCGCTCTGGGAACGATTGGTCATTTGGGGGCGTTCAGTTTTCATGAAACTAAGAATTACACCAGTGGCGGTGAAGGCGGCTTGCTGATTATCAACGATGAACAGTTTACAGAGCGTGCAGAGATAATACGAGAGAAGGGAACTAACCGGAACCAGTTCTTCCGAGGGATGGTAGACAAGTACCAATGGGTTGATATAGGCAGCAGCTATCTACCCAGTGAACTGCAGGCAGCATACCTGTGGGCCCAGCTGGAGCACTCAACCGAGATCAACGAAACGAGACTGAATAGTTGGCAGTATTACTGGCAACAACTGCAGCCGCTGGTGCTAGAAGGGCGTGTTACCCTTGCCACAATTCCTGTAGATTGCAAGCACAACGCTCACATGTTCTATCTGAAAACGTCCGGTCTGAGCGAGCGTACTGCTTTGCTTGAACACCTCAAAAGCCGGGACATTCTTGGGGCATTTCATTATGTGCCGCTACACTCAGCAAAAGCCGGAAGGTCATTCGGGCGGTTTCACGACGAGGATCGCTTTACTACCAACGAAAGTGAGCGGTTGGTGAGACTGCCGATGTTTTTTAACATAGCACAGTGTGAGCTCAAGTATATTGTTGACGCCGTTTTATCATTCTATGGATAACAGTTTGATGGACTTTGAAGGAAAACATGTCTTTTTCATTGGCGATCGTGACCGCTTCTTCTACCTTTTTGGAGATGCGCTGATTTCAAAGCTTGGCTTGCCAGCTGAGAAAGTTGTGTCAATTGTATTGAAAAGTGGTAGGCAACCAGTAAACTCACCCAGGTTAACTGGTGTTTCCTACTTCAATTATGCGGATGTGGAAATTGAAAGCTTGTCTAAGGCGAAAAGCTTGACATTCATGTCTTTGACTAAATGGAACTCTCCAGTTGTCAGGCGTCTGATTAGCGCTAGTGATGAATTTCTTGAAAAAATTTATATTTTTATTACGGACGATGAGGTCGATCGCTGGAAAAAGAACCATGCTGTTAATGGTCGGCTGGTAGAAGACTTGAAATTGGATATTTCAGGTGATTGTATTTCTGTTATTGAGCAGGTTAAGTTTTTTATTGCGCCGAAAGCTTATTTTCACGAAAAAATACGTGAGATTTCTGATAGGAACGATATTGAGTTTTTTGATGCTAGTATAATTTTCGACGTGCTTCCTCATTGTTATTCTGAAATGATGCGCAGAGTCTTCTGTGAGAACCTTGAATATGGTGCTGGCGGTGCGCGAGTGCTTGTGGAAACGAAGGGGTTTTCGTGGAAGAAGCTGTTTAAGTTTTTGAAAAATCCTGTTTTCCAACAACGTTCACCCGATATTCAGTTATTTTGTTTCATTAATCCAAGGCGCAGGCTTCTTGTCGAGGTATTTAGAGCATATCAAAAAGTTATAGGGCGCGGCTTGTTTAATATAACATACTTGGCTCCAATGCCACCGCAGATGTATAACGCAATGCTGGCTTCATGTACCCACCTTATTCTTCAGGACCGTGGTGGCGCGAGCACTGCCAGACTTTTCGCCAAATGGGGTAGAGGTCGAATTGCGGTTCGAAGAAATTCCCCGAATCATTTATTTTTAGAAGAGTGTTATGGTATTAATCTTTATGTTTATGATCGAATAAAAGAAATTGATGAGAGTTTCTTTGACGGGGTTGGTTTTGATCCGCTTGATAGTGCAAAAAATGTGTGTGCTGAGGAGGACAGGTCCCTATCCGTTCTTTCGTCGTTGTATTCTTAATGGGATGTTTTCATCCCGGCGTCTTGTGCAAGGTTGAACACTGATTAGGTGAGGCGGGGCAACCCCCCCTCAGTCACAATAGATGTCCGCTCGTTTACCATTGATACTTGAGGGGCGGACGGATTTATTCAGTGCCCAGTTACAACCCGGAATTCAAAGAGCAGACCGTCAGAAAGATGATGCCGCCCTATAATCAGAGTGTTGCCCATCTGAGCCGAGAGATCGGTGTTTCGGAGCCAACGCTGTATGCTTGGAAAAAGCAGTTTCAGACCAGAGGATTTGTTGTGCCAGCCAAACCGTCCAGCCCGGATCGTTGGGATGCCCGTGCCAAGCTGGCAGCGGTCATCCAGACCGCCTCCATGAATGAGGCCGAACGCTCGACCTATTGTCGTGAGCATGGTCTGTACCCAGAGCAGCTGGAGGCCTGGAAGGAGGCCTTCGAGGGTATGGATGCTGGCGGCCATCCGGCTGACAAGGCGCAGCTGACAGCAGAGCGCAAGAAGAGCCGTAAGCTTGAAAAAGAACTGCTGCGCAAGGAGCGTGCCCTGGCGGAGGTGGCTGCCTTGCTGACCCTGTCAAAAAAAGCCCAGGCCATCTGGGGCACCAGCGAGGACGATTGATCTCCGAGCCGATGAAACAGATGGCCATTGCCTTGATTGACGAAGCGGTAGAAGCAGGTGCACGCAAGCACTTGGCCTGTGGGGTGCTCGGCCTGACCGATCGTACGCTGCGCCGCTGGCAACGCAGCGAGACACTGCTAGATCAGCGCAAAGGAGCTGTCCGAAAGGGCAGCGCCCATGCCCTGACCGCACAGGAGAAGGAGCAGATTCTCGCTGTGTGTAATAGCGCGGAACATCAGAGCTTGCCTCCCAGCCAGATTGTTCCTCGGTTGGCTGACCACGGCATCTACATTGCCAGTGAGTCCAGCTTCTACCGGGTTCTGCGAGAGCATGAACAGGCGCATCGCCGTGGACGGACTGCCGCACCACGCACCCTGGAAAAGCCGCAAGCCTGGGTGGCTACGGCACCGAACCAGCTTTGGTCATGGGATATCACGTTCCTGCCGACCGCTGTGAAGGGAGAGTTCTACCGTCTGTATCTGGTGATGGATATCTTCAGCCGTATGATCGTAGGTTGGGAGATCCACCACAATGAGGCTTCAGCACATGCCTCGACTCTGATCAGCAAGGCCTGCCTACGTCATGGCATACGCCGCGATCAGCTGGTGCTGCATTCGGACAATGGCAGCCCGATGAAAGGGGCCACCATGCTGGCAACACTGCAAAAACTGGGTGTGGTGCCCTCGTTCAGCCGTCCATCGGTGAGCAATGACAATCCGTATTCTGAAGCGATGTTCAAGACCTTGAAATACAGTCCAGCCTATCCTGCTAAGCGCTTCGCGGACATCGACCAGGCCCGTGTCTGGGTGCAGCGCTTCGTGAGCTGGTATAACACCGAGCACCGTCATAGTGGTATCCGCTTCGTTACGCCGGAGCAGCGTCATGTCGGCCTTGACCGGGATATCCTGGTCAGCCGTACTGCTGTCTATGAAGCCGCGAAACAGGCCAATCCGGCTCGCTGGAGAACTCGCCCGACACGCAACTGGACACCTATCGATAGTGTCTGGCTTAACCCGGACAATCTGCATGAGGAGTTATTAGAAAAGGAAAGACGTGCCGCATGAGTTACCGGACATCATTGTTGACAACTACCGAACCTGAGAACTTTATGAAGTGAGGCTGGGACAGGGTCAGTTCACCTCTTGTTGAACATGAATAGGGTCTCCACATATGGGTTCACTCGCTTCCAGTCACTCTCATAGCGCAGCAAATGTCGATAATTCCTATCCCGCATTCGTCGGGACAAGGGGCGGCCCAAGCAGCGCATGTCCGAGATATCGATCAAGCCCAGTTCGTTGTCGGGTGTCAGAACGATATTGCCCATATGCAGCGAGCGGAAATACACCCCCAAGTCATGCAGCTTGGTGATGAATTCAGCCAGACGGGCAAAGAGCTCAAGCTGGTCGAGGCTGGTGTCGTTGCTCATCAGTTGCCGAAGCGTTTCGCCTGCCAATGGCTCGTAATGTACGACGGAGCGGTATGGCTCGCTCATCTGGTAAAGCTGGATGACGTGCGGGCAGGGGATGCCGAGGCGCTGCAGCTCTGCCGCGTTTTCTGCAAAACGCTTGGCCGGTGGGTGGAATGCAGTCTTGGAGAACCAGCTTTTGCGTCGGAACAGTTTGAGAAAGGTGCCGTCGGCCAGGCGCAGGACCTTTTCGCCGTGGGCATCTTTTTCCAGTACCTGCGCGCCTGTGCGCCAGATATCGTATTGCTCCCTACTGAGTGGCTGCATTGACACGACCCTGAAACAAAACGGTAGTTTACCGTAACTGCAATTTTGCTTCATGTGCAGTGATAGCTCTGGGCAGGCAGAGGCCTTTGCTTGCTGTGGTGACGCTAGGGTTATAGGCGGATGCGCTGTGATAAACTCCCGGCCTGATTCCATTTCGCGAAGAGCTTATGTCGGATTCACAGAAAGAAAGTTTTGCCCGCTCGAGTATTCGTATCTACGGGCGTCTGCTTGGCTATGTCAAACCTTACTGGCTGCCTTTTGCGGTCAGTATTTTTGGTTTCATGATTTTTGCATCCAGCCAGCCGGCCATGGCCGGGATGCTGAAGTATTTTGTTGATGGTCTGACTGAAGGGGCTAGCGCGCAGTTCCTCGGTGTCCCCCTGATCTGGGGTTTTCCGCTGTTCATCATACTGATCGCGGTGTATCAGGGGATAGGCTCCTTTCTGGGTAATTATTACATTGCCCGGGTGTCCCTGGGAGTGGTCCACGACCTGCGGACCGCGCTGTTCGACAATCTGTTGACCCTGCCCAACCGTTATTTCGACAACAATAATTCAGGCCACTTGGTCTCACGGGTGACCTTCAACGTGACCATGGTGACGGGGGCAGCCACCGATGCGATCAAGGTGGTGTTTCGGGAAGGCATGACCGTGCTATTCCTGTTTGGTTATCTGTTATGGATGAACTGGAAGCTGACCCTGGTCCTGATTGCGGTTCTGCCTCTGATTGGCCTACTGGTCAACAGCACCAGCAAGAAATTCCGCAAGCAGAGCAAGAAGATCCAGACTGCCATGGGCGACGTGACCCACGTCACTTCCGAAACCATCACCGGGTATCGTGTGGTACGCAGCTTCGGCGGCGAGACTTATGAAAGCGATAGGTTCGAAAAGGCTAGTGAGAACAACCGCTTGCGTGGGTTGAAGATGGTGCGTACCGGAGCGGTATTTACCCCCACGCTGCAGTTGGTGACCTACGGTGCCATGGCTGGTGTGATGTTCCTGGTGCTGTTCCTACGTGGGGATGCCACGGCGGGTGACCTGGTGGCCTATATTACCGCGGCGGGTATGCTGCCCAAACCTATCCGTCAGCTGTCCGAAGTCAGTGCCAATATCCAGAAGGGTATCGCCGCGGCAGAGAGTATCTTCGAGCAGTTGGACGAAGAGCCCGAGAAGGATACTGGCAGCATAGAGCGCGACCGCATCAGCGGCCGTATCGAGGTGAAGAATCTGTCCTTCCATTATCCCGAGACGGACAAGGTGGTGTTGCAGGACATCAATTTTGCCGTCGAGCCGGGGCAGATGGTGGCATTGGTTGGGCGCTCGGGCAGTGGTAAGTCGACGCTTGCCAATCTCATTCCCCGTTTCTACAGTCATGACGAGGGCGAGATCCTGCTTGATGGCGTTGAGGTGGAGCAGTACCGTCTGCGCAATCTGCGACGGCACATCGCGCTGGTGACTCAGCATGTCACTCTGTTCAACGATACGGTGGCTAACAATATCGCCTATGGTGATCTGGCCGGTGCGCCGCGCGAGGCCATCATCGAGGCAGCTGAGGCGGCCTATGCGCGCGAGTTCATCGAGGAGTTACCCCAGGGCTTCGATACGCTGGTGGGTGAAAACGGCGTGCTGCTTTCCGGTGGCCAGCGTCAGCGCCTGGCCATCGCCCGCGCCCTGTTGCGCGATGCGCCTATTCTGATTCTGGATGAGGCGACGTCGGCGCTGGACACTGAGTCTGAACGGCATATTCAGGCTGCGTTGGATCGTGTCATGGAAGGACGTACCGCTTTGGTGATTGCTCATCGTCTGTCGACCATTGAAAAGGCCGACATCATCATGGTGATGGACAAGGGTCAGATCGTCGAGCGAGGCAGCCACGCCGAACTGATCGCACAGAATGGCTACTACGCGCGGTTGCACAGCATGCAGTTTCAGGATGAAAAGCCTGTTGTCTGAGACGTAATTACCCAGACCAAAGGATCGGAACCAATATAAATGAGTGATGCAATGAAACTGACCATGCCCCGTTTTGACTCCGCGCCGGTTCTGGTAGTGGGTGATGTGATGCTGGACCGCTACTGGCACGGCCCCACTCATCGTATTTCGCCGGAAGCGCCGGTGCCGGTGGTCAAGGTTGATCAGATGGAGGATCGTCCCGGTGGCGCCGGTAACGTGGCGCTGAATATTGCAGCGCTGGGTGCCCCTGCCTGGCTGGTGGGCGTGACCGGCGCCGACGAGGCAGCCGACAGCTTGCAGCAGCGTTTGAATGCGGCTGGGGTCTATTGTGCGTTTCAGGCGCATCCAGAACAGCCGACGATTACCAAGCTGCGTGTGATGAGCCGGCACCAGCAATTGCTGCGTCTCGATTTTGAGCAACCCTTTGAGACCGATGGTGCTGCCGTGCTCGAAAGAGTCAAGGGGCTGTTGGATCAGGTCAAGGTGGTTATTCTCTCCGATTACGGCAAGGGTGCGTTGGTCAACCATCAAGCGCTGATCAGCTTGGCCCGGGAGCATAATCTGCCGGTATTGGCTGATCCCAAAGGCAAGGATTTTTCGATTTACCGTGGTGCGACCCTGATCACTCCTAACCTGGCTGAGTTCGAGGCGGTGGTGGGTGTCTGCTCCACCGAGCAGGAACTCGTCGACAGGGGTATGGCACTGATCGAAGAACTGGATCTGGAAGCGCTGCTGGTGACCCGCAGCGAGCAGGGCATGACGTTGCTGCGACGGGGTGAGGTAGAGATGCATCTGCCGGCCCGTGCGCGGGAAGTGTTCGATGTGACCGGTGCCGGTGACACGGTGATTTCCACTCTGGCTACCGCACTGGCGGCTGGCGAATCGCTGCCCAATGCCGTGGGTCTGGCCAATCTGGCTGCCGGGATTGTTATCGGAAAATTGGGTACCGCTGCCATCAGTGCCCCTGAATTGCGCCGTGCTGTGCAGCATGAACAGGGTGCGGGGCTCGGCGTGCTGTCGGCTGAGCAGCTGATCGTGGCTGTGGAAGATGCCCGTGCCCATGGGGAACGTATCGTCTTTACCAATGGCTGTTTTGATATTGTTCATGCTGGCCATGTCGGTTATCTGGAGGAGGCGCGCAGTCAGGGTGATCGGTTGATCGTGGCGATCAATGATGATGCTTCCGTGACCCGTCTGAAAGGCCCAGGGCGGCCGATCAATGCGGTTGAGCGGCGCATGACAGTGCTGGCCGGGCTGGGTGCTGTGGATTGGGTGGTCAGTTTCCCCGAGGACACTCCGGAAGTACTATTGGAGCAGCTGCGGCCGGACGTGCTGGTCAAGGGCGGAGACTACGGTATCGATCAGGTGGTGGGCGCGTCCATAGTGCAGGCCTACGGTGGTGAAGTGAAGGTATTGAAATTCGTCGATAGTTGCTCGACTACGGCCATTGTTGAAAAGATTCGTGAGCAGGGTGCGGATGCAGGCTCTGTTTGAGGTGTAGCTGAGTTTAGTCGGGTGTGGCGTCAGCGTTCGGTTCTGCTGACGCGCACCAGCTTATGGCCTGAACGCATTCCGCGCATGGCAATACATCTTTCCTGCGCTACTTCCGCCATTGCACTTGGTACCGAACCATTGTCTGGCGGCTTTGCGGCAGTTGCGATAAGTGATTGAGCCGCTGCGGTGATTGCTGCAGACGCTGGCAAAGTCCAGCGTGATGCCGTCATGTTGGTAATACATGCGGTACTCGGTTTCCGTACCTCGGGCGTCGAGCCACTTCACTTTTTCCGTTTTTCTTTCAATCTTCGGAGCCTTGACTGGCCCGTCTCGTTCCTTTTCGGCCATCACTGAGCGCATGCTGTTGACGCTGCGTCTGGGCGTATAGTTGTGGTCGCTGAATACGGTTTGCCGTTCGACGCTGCGATCGCTGGCATGGGAGGGCAGGCTGATGCTCATCGTTGCTGAAAAGACGATGATGATACTGAAGACTGACAGACGACGATTGGATCTGTCTCGGGTTTCGCTGGCGTCCATGATGAGCCCCGGGCAGTTGATGGATTCAGCATGCAGGGTAGCAAGGGCGGTCAGCGAGGGAGGTGCGCCAGTTCACAGTATTGCGCAGAGGGCGCGAGTAGGAGAGGGTTTTGTGACGCAAGACATATAAAACCCTGCTCCGCAGCGGTGATGGAAGCTGCGGAGCAGGGTGGTCAGGCGGATGGATCAGCCAGCGGCACGCATGTGGCCGAACTCTTCCAGGTTAAGGTGCCATTCGACGGCTTCGCGCAGCAGGTGCGGGGTGTGGCCGCCCTTGTCGCAGGCGCGGTCGAAGTAGTCGTTCAATGCTTCGCGGTAGTCTGGATGCACGCAATTGTCGATTACCTGACGGGCACGCTCACGGGGCGCCAGACCACGCAGATCCGCCAGACCCTGCTCGGTAACCAGGATATCCACGTCATGCTCGGTGTGGTCCACATGGCTGACCATGGGCACGACGCTGGAGATGGCGCCGCCCTTGGCAATCGACTTGGTGACGAAAATCGCGAGGTTGGCGTTGCGCGCGAAGTCGCCGGAGCCGCCGATGCCGTTCATCATCTTGGTACCGCCGACGTGAGTCGAGTTGACGTTGCCGTAGATATCGAACTCCAGAGCGGTATTGATGCCGATGATGCCCAGGCGCCGGACAATTTCCGGGTGGTTGGACATTTCCTGCGGGCGCATGATCAGCTTGTCCTTGTACTTTTCGAGGTTGCCGAACACGCGCTCGTTGCAACGACCGGACAGGGTGATGGAGCAGCCGGAGGCAAATTTCATCTTGCCGGCGTCGATCAGTTCGAAGGTGCAGTCCTGGAGTACTTCGGAGTACATCACCAGGTCTTCAAATGAGGAGTCGACAAAGCCGCAGATGACCGCGTTGGCGATGCTGCCGATACCCGCTTGCAACGGCCCCAGGTTCTTCGGCAGTCGGCCGGCTTCGACTTCCTTCTCGAAGAAGCCGATCAGGTGATTGGCAATGCCTTGGGTTTCCTCATCCGGCGGGGTAACCGTGGAATAGGAATCGGGCTGGTCGGTAATGACAATCGCGGCGATCTTGGCTGGGTCGATCGGGATCGCCGTGCTGCCGATGCGCTGATCGGCGCTGACCAGGGGAATCGGTGTGCGGGTAGGCCGGTAAGTCGGGATGAAGATGTCGTGCAGACCTTCCAGATTCGGGTTGTGCGCCAGGTTGATCTCGACCACGACCTGCTTGGCGAAGATGGCGAAGCTGGCGGAGTTGCCGACCGAGGTGGTCGGTACTATGTGACCTTCCTCGGTGATGGCGACTGCTTCGATAACGGCGATATCGGGCATTTTCAGTTGGTGGTTGCGCATCTGCTCGACGGTGTCGGACAGGTGCTGATCAATGAACATGACGTTGCCCTGGTTGATCGCCTTGCGCAGGGTTGCGTCCACCTGGAAGGGCATCCGGCGAGCCAGTACGCCGGCCTCGGTCAAGTGTTTGTCCAGATCATTGCCCAGGCTGGCTCCGGTCAGCAGGCTGATTTTCAGCGGCTGTTCACGGGCGCGCTCGACCAGTGCCTGTGGCACTGCCTTGGCTTCACCGGCACGGGTGAAACCGCTCATGCCGACGGTCATACCATCTTCAATCAATAATGCAGCGTCTGCCGCGCTCATGATCTTGTCATGCAGCGCAGTCATGCGAATACGACTTTTATACATGGATTTGATACCAGTGGGTGATTACGGACAGCCGGCAGTCTAGGGAACAGCGGGCCATCATTGCGATCCGACCAAGGTCTAAGGAGTGGAAAGTTTATTCATGACAGCCCAAGGCCATTCGGCCAGGCGCAGTGGGAGTCTGACACCACCCAGCCAGTCTGCGGTGCAAAGGCTTCGCTGAGCATGAGATGAGGATGGTGCTGCTCGATCAGTTCGCCTTTAACCAGAGTAAACACTCGGCCGCTGGCCGTGCCGTCGATGAGTTCGGCCAGATACAGGTCCGGTTGCTGATGATCCAGCTGAGCTTGCAGCTGCCCGCTCTGTGGATCCAGCGATTCGTCGGCATGCAAGGCGTTGAGGTCGGCGCAGCGGGGTACGCTGAGGTGCATATGGTAGACCAGTTGCAATGAGTTGGTCGGCAAATGTACATAGGCACGCGGGCGTTCGAGCAGATTCAGTTCCCGGCACAGCACGGCCCTTGCCGCGCCCTGATGAGGGCTGAGGCTATACCAGCGGTTGCGGTCGGGTAGCAATGTGTCGGCATAGGGCGTCGGTAGCCAGATATCCTGATAGCGACCGGGAAGCCAACCCTGGTCGGTTTCCAGCAGGAGTTCTTCGGCGAGTTCGGTCATCAGCGTCAGCAGCGGCAGGCGCAGCTCGTGAGCGGGTACGTAACCGGACAGCAGCTTCAGTACATCATCGCCACGATCGGGGCGCTGTTGTCTGACCAGCAGACGGAAGTCACGTTGCTGCCAGCGGAAGGTGATATCGGCGGAGACGCCCAGGTTAGCTGCGGTCAACTCGAAAGAGTCAGAATCGTCCACCTGCACCGGCCGGCGCAGCTCGAGCATCTGCTCGAAACTCAGCGGGTTGCCGACAGGTGTATAGCGCAATACTTCAGGACTGGCCTGGATGTGTATGGCCTGGGTCTTGAAAGCCACGGGATCGTGGCGGGCAATGATGGTAACCATGATGCCCCCTTGCCTCCTGGGTCGCGCTCAAATGTTCAGAGCGGATTGCTCCAGGATGTTGGCTACAGTGATGACATTCTGCGTCAGATGCGTCGGGTTGATAGTGCCGATGATGGCGCTGCCCACCGCCGCATGGCTGAATACCAGCTCGAACCCAGCGCGGACCGGGTCTTCGCCTTCAAGACAGATATGCCCGCTGGCGAGTGCTTTTTTTACCAGAATGCCCTTGTTGTGTGACAGCGCAAAGTCCAGTACCGGACGTTCGGCCTGCTCGCGCAGGTTCCAGGTAACCATGGCGCAATCACCTTTTTCCAGCGCTTGCAGGCCGCCGGCGACGGTCTTGCCGGAAAAACCGAAGGCGCGGATCAGGCCTTCCTGCTTCAACTGTTGCAACGCTGGGTACACTTCCTCGGTGAGCACCTGCAGGTCATCGCCATTGGAATGCACCAGTACCAAGTCGAGGTAGTCCGTATGCAGGCGTTGCAGCGAGCGGTGCACCGAATGACGTGTGTGCAGTGCACTGAAATCAAACCAGGACTCGCCGTTCTCAAACTCCTCTCCGACCTTGCTGCACAGCACCCATTCCTGCCGCTGACCTGCCAGCAGCGGGCCCAGGCGTTGTTCGCTGATGCCATAGGCAGGGGCGGTATCCAACAGATTGATGCCCAGATCACGGGACAGTGCCAGCAGTTCGCGCACTTGCTGATCATCCGGCAGCTCGAAGCCGCTGGGGTATTTGACCCCTTGATTGCGGCCGACCTTGACCGTGCCAAGGCCGAGCGGAGAAACCGTCAGGCCAGTGCTGCCGAGGGGACGATGGTATTGATGTAGGGTTTTCATCAGAACAGCCTATCCCAGACGGGGGTGGCAACCGGTGGCGGCGGCAGGTCGCTGCTTGGTTGTGGCAGCTCAGGCTTGACTGCCTGACGCTCCAGCTCGGCGATAGCCTGGTCACTCAGGTCAGGGGCCAACGCCAGTTTGGTCGGCCAGCAGATCAGCGTATTGCCTACCGCTTGCAGGTAGGCATTATCCGGACGAACCAGTCCGCTCTGTGCTGGTTCAGCACGAGTGACTGGCAAGGTGGTCCATTGGCAACTCTGCAAATCGACCCAGGGCAGTAGTTCGCGCATCTCTTTTTGTGCCTGTCGGATCAGTGCGTCGGCAGGCATGTTGGTACCCTGTTCGGCCAGCTCGCCACCGAGATACCAACACCATTGACCGTCACTGCAGGGGTGCGTGGTCACGGTCACCCGCGGTTTGGGACTGTTGCCCAGGCAGTGGGCATAGAGTGCTGGCAGGTTCGGTCCCTTGACCAGCACCATCTGCAGGGGCCGGCGCTGCATGGCCGGTTGTGTGATGCCGGCGCTTTGCAGAAGAGCTTCGTTGCCTTCACCGGCGGTCAGCACGTAGCGACGGGCGATGATCTGCTGGTCGGCAACCCGCACCGAACTGATGCCGCTATCCTTGCCTTCAATCTGCACAGGGCCGCTGATCAGGCTGTCCCCACCGAGTATTGCGAGATGGCGCACGACGTCGGGCACGTCCAGCACCAGTTCGGCCAGGCGGTAGACCTTGCCCTTGAAGGCGGGGTTGCTGAATACCGACGGAAGCTCCTTGCCTTTGACACTGTCTACCCGGCCGCGCAGTGCTTTGCTGGCGAAGAATCCGGCCAGATTGCTGATCAGGTTGCCTGGGGACCATAGGTAATGATGGGCGGAAAGCACTCGAGCTCCCCGCAGATCAAGCTCGCCGGTGCCATCCAGACAGGCACGCCAGCGATTGGGCATGCCGGCAATGGCTTCCGCCGCAGTGGTCAGCTTGCCGTTCAGCGCATATTTCGTACCGCCATGGATGATGCCCTGGGACTTGCTGCTCTGCCCGCCGCCGAGAGCATGTGGCTCAACCAGCAGGGTGCTGAACCCTTGTTGCCGCAGGCGCGCGTTCAGCCAGAGACCGGCGATGCCGCCGCCCAGAATACAGATATCGGTGTGCAGGGGTGTGCTCATGGGCTCCGCGGATTTCAAGAATAAGGGGCTGGTTTTGCCCGCGTAGTATAGCCATTAGCAGCCGGGCAGGTCACTTCTGCTACTCTATGCCGCGTTTGTGCCGCTCGACCCGGTTCTGGAGAAGGGAATGCCGCGTTTTCTGTACAGTCTGATCTTTACCCTGTGTCTGCCGCTGATTCTGGCACGCCTGCTGTACCGCGCCTGGCGCGCTCCAGCCTATGCGCGGCGCTGGCGCGAGCGCTTTGCCCTGAGCGGCGACCTGCGTGCCGGCGGCATCTGGGTACATGCCGTGTCCGTGGGCGAGTCGATCGCGGCAGCGCCCATGGTGCGCGAGCTGCGCAAGCGTCATCCGGAGCTGCCAGTCACTATTACCTGCATGACGCCGACCGGCTCTGAACAGATCCGCAAGTTGTTCGGTGACGAGGTGGGGCATGCTTATCTGCCCTATGACCTTCCTTGGCTGCAGCGGCGGCTCATTCGGCGGCTGCGACCGCGCATTTCCATCATCATGGAAACTGAATTGTGGCCGAATCTGGTGGCTGAGTGCGGGCGGGCTGGTGTGCCTGTCGTGTTGGCCAATGCCCGCTTGTCCGAGCGTTCGGCCCGCGGCTATCAGCGAGTGTCAGGGCTGGTGCGGCCTATGTTTGCAGCGCTGGATTGGGTGGCGGCGCAGACCGCAGCCGAGGCTGAGCGTTTCCTCATGCTGGGCGTGCGCCAGACAGCGTTGACGGTGACCGGCAGCATCAAATTCGACCTCAAGCCGGGGGCGGAGCTGTTGGCCACGGCTGCGCAGTGGCGGGCTCAGTGGGGTGAGCGTCCGGTCTGGATTGCCGCCAGTACCCACTCTGGCGAGGACGAAGTCGTGCTGGCGGCGCACCGGCAGGTGCTGCAACAACATCCCGATGCGTTGCTGATCCTGGTGCCCCGCCACCCTGAGCGTTTCGATGCGGTTGCCAGGCAGATAGAAGGGGCGGGTCTGAGCATGGTGCGGCGTAGTGCCGGCAACATGCCGACATCGAGTGATCTGGTGTTGTTGGGCGATACCATGGGTGAGCTGATGCAGTTCTATGCTTGCGCCGATGTGGCCTTTGTCGGTGGCTCACTGATTCCAGGTGGTGGGCACAATTATCTGGAACCCGCGGCGCTTGGTCTGCCTGTACTGTCCGGGCCGCATCGTTTCAACTTTGCCGAGATCAGCGAGTTGCTGGAGCGGGCCGGAGCGCTGGTGGAAGTGGCGGATGCGCAGGGCATGGCTGAGCAGGTCAATGGCTGGTTGAGTGATCGGCCCTCGGCACGGGTTGCAGGAGAAGCGGGGCGGGTGGTGGTTGAAGCCAATCAGGGGGCGTTGGAAAGGCTCCTCCAGGGTATCGCCCGGCGGTTGTAGCAGCGGGACGCAGAGCGTCCCAGCCTGCCTTCCCACAATCAGAACGACGTACGCATCCGTCTCTGCTGCTCATTCACCGGTGGCTGGGGCTGATTGCCGATGGTCATGCGCTGCATTTCTTCCTGGGTAAACGGCGGGATGAAATCGCGGTCCGGATCGTAGTCAGCTTTCAACCAGGTCGAAAGGTCTTCCAGGTCCTGTGGACTGAGCGTGCCGGCAGCCTGCTTCAGATTCAGGTTGTCGATGATGTAGTTGTAACGGGCATCGTTGTAGTCACGTACCGCCCGATACAGGTTGCGCTGGGCATCCAGTACATCCACCACGTTACGTGTGCCGACTTCATAGCCAGCCTGAGTGGCATCCACTGCGGCCTTGGATGAAATGATCGACTGACGCCGGGCTTCCACTTCTTCTACGCTTGATGTAACCGTACGGAACAGGTTGCGGGTACGCTCGACGATGCGTCGCAACTCGGCTTCGCTGGACTGTTCGGCCTGGGTCAGCCGGAAGGTTGATTCGCGCACCCGCGACGTGGTGCCACCGCCGGTAAACAAGGGCAGGGTCATTTCCACGCCGAACTGGGTCAGCTCAGTATCGCCACCAATGCCAGCGCCCCCGATGCCGGCTCCGGCGCCGCCGAGACGGGCGCCGCCATAGCTGTCGTTGTAACGCACAAAGGCGTCCACTGTCGGGGCGTAGCCAGCCTTGCTGCTGCGCAGTGTATCGCCAGCGGTGTCGATGGCCAGGCGCGATGCCTGCAATGACAGGTTCTGCGCTGCGGCTGTCTCAACCCACTGCTGCATATCGGCAGGAGTCGGCGCAAGAACCGGCAGGTTGTGGCTCATGCCGAGCAGATCAGTATGATCGCGGTTGGTCAGGCGGGTCAGAGCCTGGTAGCTCACATCCAGATTGGTGGTGGCGGTAATGCGCGTGGCGCGGGCGGTGTCGAATCCGGCCAGTGCTTCGAGCACATCGGTGCGGGCTGAAAGGCCGACCTCAAAACGTTCGCGAGCCTGTTCCAGCTGGCGTTCGAATGCGGCTTCCTCGGCGCGGGCAGTAGCCAGATTGTCGGAGGCGCGCAGCACGTTGAAATACGCCAACGCCACATCCAGGATCAGTTGCTGCTGGGTCGCGGAAAACTCCACGCGAGCCTGTTCACTCTGGGATTTGGCGGCCTGATAATTGAACCAGCGGTCGGCGCGAAACAGCGGCTGCGTCAGACTGGCCTGATAGTAATGCGTCGAGTAGTCGTCCGATCCCATGCCGTCGACATCGACATACTCCCGAGCGAGGCCGGCACCCAGGCCGATATTGGGCAGTAACTGGGCGCGGGCCTGGGGCAGGGCTTCCTGGCGGGCGAGGGCGTCAGCTTCAGCGGCAGCCAGATCGGCGCTGTTGAGCAGGGCTTCCTGGTAGATGGTCAGCAGATCGGATTTGGCCAGGGCCGGGCCGGACAGGCCTGCCAGCACAATGGCGACATAAAGGGGGCGCAGCATGCAGAGGTCCTTCGCATGGAGGTAGAAGTCAATCCACCAAGGCTAAAGAGCTGCAGGCCGCCGGTCAAGCGCAACCGAAGCGGTTCATCGGTCCCTCGCTTGCCGTTCATCACATGAACATCTAAGCTGCAGGCTCATCTTGACGGGGTGCCGGGGTTTTATGCCGGCTGAGACGACACCCGTTGAACCTGATCCGGTTAATACCGGCGTAGGAATCGAGATGCGCCGTTCTGCATTACCCCGTTCTGGGGTGGTGTTCCGTGCCGCTTCGGTTCCCTGTAATTCCTACAGTGGAGCACAACAATGACCAGCCGTTTACCTGATACCGCCATCGCCAATTCTGGTGCCGATGGTGCTGCAACCCAGCCTTTACCCAATTCCCGCAAGATCTATGTGACGGGTTCGCGCCCGGATATCCGCGTGCCGATGCGTGAGATCAGTCTGGCCGATACGCAGACCGATAAAGGCGTGGAGAAAAACCCGCCGGTATTGGTGTACGACACCTCCGGCCCTTATACCGACCCGGCGGTGAAGATCGATCTGCGCGCCGGCCTGCCGGATGTGCGTACAGCCTGGATTGAAGAGCGCAACGACACCGAGATTCTGCCGGGGCTGACCTCGGAATTCGGCAGCGCCCGTCTGGCCGATCCATCACTGGATCATCTGCGCTTTGCCCATCTTCGTACGCCGCGTCGGGCCAAAGCTGACTGTAACGTCAGCCAGATGCACTATGCCCGCAAGGGCATCATCACGCCGGAGATGGAGTTCATTGCCATCCGCGAGAACATGAAGCTGCAGGAGGCGCGCGCTGCCGGGTTGTTGGCTGATCAGCATCCGGGCCACAGCTTTGGCGCCAGTATCCCCAGCGAGATCACCGC
The DNA here is from genome assembly GCF_900105005.1 of Halopseudomonas litoralis. Classification (NCBI taxonomy): domain Bacteria; kingdom Pseudomonadati; phylum Pseudomonadota; class Gammaproteobacteria; order Pseudomonadales; family Pseudomonadaceae; genus Halopseudomonas; species Halopseudomonas litoralis. The sequence goes on along the minus strand of NZ_LT629748.1, from coordinate 2,483,702 downwards.
TGAATTTGTGCGTGATGAAGTGGCCCGTGGTAGGGCAATCATCCCGGCCAATATCAACCATACCGAGTTGGAGCCGATGATCATCGGCCGCAATTTCCTGGTGAAGATCAACGGCAATATAGGCAACTCGGCGCTGGGTTCCTCTATCGAGGAAGAAGTCGAGAAGATGACCTGGGGCATTCGCTGGGGCTCGGATACGGTGATGGATCTGTCCACCGGCAAGAATATTCACGAAACCCGCGAGTGGCTCATCCGCAACTCACCGGTGCCGATCGGTACTGTGCCTATTTACCAGGCCTTGGAAAAGGTCGATGGCATTGCCGAGAACCTGACGTGGGAAATCTTCCGTGACACGCTGATCGAGCAGGCGGAACAGGGTGTGGACTACTTCACCATTCACGCCGGTGTTTTGCTGCGTTACGTGCCGATGACGGCGAACCGGGTCACCGGCATCGTTTCCCGGGGTGGCTCGATCATGGCCAAGTGGTGCCTGGCGCATCACCAGGAAAACTTCCTTTATACCCACTTCGAAGATATCTGCCAGATCATGAAGGCCTACGATGTGTCCTTCTCGCTGGGCGACGGCTTGCGCCCCGGCTCGATTGCCGATGCCAACGATGCAGCCCAGTTCGGCGAGCTGGAAACCCTGGGCGAGCTGACCAAGATCGCCTGGAAGCATGACGTACAGTGCATGATCGAAGGCCCGGGGCATGTGCCCATGCAGCTGATCAAGGAGAACATGGACAAGCAGCTGGAATGCTGTGACGAAGCACCATTTTATACCCTCGGGCCGCTGACCACGGATATCGCGCCGGGCTACGACCACATCACTTCCGGGATTGGCGCGGCGATGATCGGCTGGTTCGGTTGTGCCATGCTCTGCTATGTCACGCCCAAGGAACACCTGGGGCTGCCGAACCGGGATGATGTGAAGACTGGGATCATTACCTACAAGATCGCGGCCCACGCGGCGGATCTGGCCAAGGGGCATCCGGGAGCACAGATCCGCGACAATGCGTTGTCCAAGGCGCGCTTCGAGTTCCGCTGGGAGGACCAGTTCAACCTCGGCCTGGACCCGGATACCGCGCGGGCTTTCCACGACGAGACTTTGCCCAAGGAGTCGGCCAAAGTGGCGCATTTCTGCTCCATGTGCGGACCGAAATTCTGTTCGATGAAGATTACCCAGGAAGTGCGGGAGTACGCAGCCGCGCAGCGGATCGAGGCGGTGGATCTGGTCATGGAGGAAGGAATGAAGGCCAAGTCTTCCGAGTTTCGGCAGACCGGCTCGCAGTTGTATCAGAAGGTCTGATGGATAGCTTCTGAGCAAAGCCCGGTGGCGTCCTGCGGACGCCGTCGCGGCGATCCGAGCGCCCCTCCTGTTTGAGGTGTTTCGGGGTGTCGTCTGCCCACCGACGAGAAACCCTTGCCCGTCACGGTTAGGATATGCGAGGTTAATGGCATGATCCTTTTAATCGAGAGTTTATCCAATTGACTGATTTCAGCCGCGACGATGTGGAAATCATCCACCGTGAAGCCGGCTTTCGAGGCTTCTACCAACTGGATGTATTGACCCTTCGACACCGACTGTTTGCTGGCGGCTGGGGGCCGGCGTTGCGGCGTGAGTTGTTTGTCAGGCCGGATGCGGTGTGCGTATTGCCCTATGACCCCTGGCAGGATGCGGTGGTACTGATCGAGCAGGTGCGCGTCGGTGCGCTGGAAAAAAGCACCAATCCCTGGATGCTGGAACTGGTCGCCGGTCTGTTTGATGATGGTGAAGAGGCCGAGCAGGTCGCCCATCGTGAAGCGCAAGAAGAAGCCGGGCTGACACTGTTGAGCCTGACACCGATCACTCGTTATTTCCCGTCGCCGGGTGGCAGCAACGAACAGGTATATCTGTATTGCGCCACGGTGGACAGCCGGGGCGCGGGTGGCCTGCATGGACTGGCCGTAGAGGGTGAGGATATCCGCGTCAGTGTCTGGTCGCGGGTAGACGCACTGACGGCAATGGCCGAAGGGCGGCTGGACAACGCCGCTACCATCATCGCGCTGCAGTGGCTCGAACTGCATGGACAGGCGCTTCGCGACAATGCGGGGCCACAACCATGATGGTTGCGGGCAAGCGCCGTTATCGGGTTGACCTTTCCTCGTTGCAGGCCGTCTGCGAAACCAACTTCTTCCGTTTATATCAGCTGATGCCGGATCTGGCGGTGCAGGATGAGCGGCAGATTCTGCTGAGCGCAACAGATGAAACGGAACAGCGTCTGGTGATGCGGGTCATCGAGCGTTGCCGTTACACCACCACGCTCACGCTCCAGCATGAGAGACGCCATGATTGGTTTGCGCCGCCAAGCATGGAAGTACGCATGTACCACGATGCGCGCATGGCCGAGGTGGTCGCCGCCTATAACCGCCGGCGCTTCCAGGGTGTTTACCCCTATCCGAATGAACAGATGCTGCAGCCCGATGAGAAGTTTCAGCTCAACAGTTTCCTCGGCGAGTGGCTCGGCTATTGCCAGCGTCACGGGCAAAGCGCCCAGCCGGTACTGATCAATCGATGACGCGATTCTGTGGCCAAGCGCAAGTTTCTGCCACCTGAGTCAGCTCATCACTGGATTGTCGGCATTTGTATTGCGATCATGGCAGGCAAATAACCTCTGAGAGAAGGCCAGATGCCGCCGACCGACAGTACTCTCTTCGCTGAACCCATTCATGTGGTCCAGCTGACTGACAGCCATATCTTTTCCAGTCCGGACCAGCGTTTGCTGGGGCTGGATACACTCGCCTCACTGCATGCGGTGATTGATCAGGTGCTGGAGCAGCAAGCAGACATTGATCTGGTGCTGGCTACCGGCGATATTACTCAGGACGGGGATGTCCCGGCCTACCAGCGCTTCATTGACGCCGTGGCGCGAATCCCCAAACCCTGTCACTGGATACCCGGTAACCATGACGACGCGGCATGCATGGCCGCACTCGGCGGAGAGCATGATCTCAATCGTGCCTGGGTTGATGTCGGTGCCTGGCGCATCCTGTTGTTGGATTCAAGTGTGCCGGGCTCAGTGGCCGGCTATCTCGATGAGCAGCAACTTCTGCGGCTGGATGAGGCACTGGCGAGCGCCGGAGATCGCCATGTGATGGTCTGCCTCCATCATCATCCAGTGCCGATTGGCAGCGAGTGGATGGAGCCGCTGGGGCTGGGTAATGCGGACCAGCTGTTTGCACGGTTGGATGATGACCCGCGGGTGCGCGTTGTGCTCTGGGGGCATATCCACCAGAAGTTGGACCAGCAGCGCGGACACATCCGCCTGCTGGCAGCGCCATCCACCTGCGTGCAATTCGCGGTGGGCAGCGATGATTTCGCTACAGACACACAGCCACCCGGCTATCGCTGGTTGCGGCTGTATAACGATGGCCGAATCGAAACGGCGGTGTCACGCCTGCCGGCGGGCTGTTTTGTGCCGGAAGCAGGTGGATCCGGGTACTAGCCTACGACTGGCAGCCTGCCGTCGTAATGAATAGGATACTATGCTGATCTGTCCCGGCGGGACGCCATGCCCGCCTCGAATGACCAAGGAAACCCAGAGACAATATGTCCCAATCGTCCTATAACGCCGATGATATTGAAGTACTCAGCGGTCTGGACCCGGTGCGTCGTCGCCCGGGCATGTACACCGACACTACCCGTCCCAACCACCTGGCCCAGGAAGTCATCGACAACAGCGTCGACGAAGCACTGGCCGGACATGCTCGGACGATCACCGTCGTTCTACATCAGGACAATGCGCTGGAGGTCATCGACGACGGGCGTGGCATGCCGGTGGACATTCATCCGGAGGAAGGGGTTTCCGGGGTGGAGCTGATCCTCACGCGGCTACACGCCGGCGGCAAGTTTTCCGGCAAGAACTATCAGTTTTCCGGCGGCCTGCATGGTGTCGGCATCTCCGTGGTCAACGCTTTGTCGCTGCGATTGGAAGTGCGCGTGCGGCGTGATGGGCAGGAATATCTCATCGCCTTCGAGAACGGCGAAAAGGTCAACGAGCTGGAAGTTGTCGGCACGGTCGGCAAGCGCAATACCGGTACCACCGTCAAATTCTGGCCCAACGGCAGCTATTTCGATACCCCGAAATTCAATATCAACCGCTTGTTGCACCTGCTCAAAGCCAAGGCGGTGCTGTGCCCGGGTCTGCGCGTCGATTTTGATGATCGCCAGTCCGGCGAGAAGACCAGCTGGTATTACGAAGATGGCCTGCGCGATTATCTGCTCGATGCCTGTTCACAATGGGTTACCCTGCCGGAAACACCCTTCACCGGTGCGCTGACGGGCAGCAAGGAGGCGGTCGACTGGGCTCTGTTCTGGCAACCCGAGGGCGGCGAGCTGGTGCAGGAAAGCTACGTCAACCTGATCCCCACGGCGCAGGGCGGCACCCACGTCAATGGTTTGCGCACCGGGCTGCTGGAAGCCATTCGTGAATTCTGCGAGTTCCGCAGCCTGCTGCCGCGCGGAGTCAAGCTGGCGCCGGAGGATGTCTGGGAGCGGGTCAGCTACGTGCTCTCGGTCAAGATGGCCGAGCCGCAATTTTCCGGGCAGACCAAGGAGCGATTGTCATCGCGCGAGTCAGCCTCCTTCGTGTCCGGGGTGATCAAGGATGCGTTCAGCCTGTGGTTGAATCAGCACGCCGACATCGGCCAGCAGATTGCCGAAATGGCGATCGATCATGCCAGCCGCCGTCTCAAGGCCAGCAAGAAGATAGAGCGCAAGCGGGTTACCCAGGGGCCAGCACTGCCCGGCAAGCTGGCCGATTGTGCCAGTCAGGACAGCCGCCGTTCGGAGCTGTTTCTGGTGGAGGGTGATTCCGCCGGCGGCAGTGCCAAGCAGGCGCGGGACAAGGAGTTCCAGGCGATCATGCCGCTGCGTGGCAAGATTCTGAATACCTGGGAGGTGGATTCCGGGCAGGTGCTGGCCTCCCAGGAAGTACACAATATCGCCATCGCCATCGGCGTCGACCCCGGCTCGCCGGACTTGTCCCAGCTGCGCTATAGCAAGATATGCATTCTCGCTGATGCCGACTCCGACGGGCTGCACATTGCCACTTTGCTATGCGCCCTGTTCGTCAGACACTTCCGTCAGTTGGTTGAGGCCGGGCATGTGTTTGTGGCCATGCCGCCGTTATACCGGGTGGATATCGGCAAGGAAGTGTTCTACGCGCTGGATGATGCGGAGAAGACCGGCATTCTGGATCGCATAGAGGCCGAAAACAAGCGCGGCAAGATTCAGGTCACTCGATTCAAGGGCCTGGGTGAAATGAATCCCCTGCAGCTGCGCGAAACCACCATGGCGCCGGACACCCGTCGACTGGTGCAGTTGACCATGGATGACATGGACAGCACCGAAGCCTTGATGGATATGCTGCTGGCCAAGAAGCGCGCATCGGATCGCAAGCGATGGCTGGAAAGCAAAGGCAATCTCGCCGAGGTGCTGGGCTGATGCCGGTATGACCCAGGCACCACCGCCGGATCGGCGATTGGGAACAGTGATGTTGGTGCTGGCCTGGGTTGTCGGGCTGGGGCTGGCGGCACAGTGGTTTTCCGGGTTGGAGGAGCGCAAGCGCAACCCCAACCAGTCGCCGGTGTCATCACAGGTCGGCACAGCGGTGGAAGTGCGCCTGGAGCGCAATCGCCACGGGCATTACCTGTCAGCTGGGCAAATCAACGGCCAGCCGGTGACCTTTCTGCTGGATACTGGCGCTACCTTCGTTGCCGTTCCCGCATCACTGGCCGAGCGTCTGAATCTGTCGCGCGGCCGACCCGTCATGGTCAATACCGCCAACGGCCCGACTGAGAGCTGGAGTACCCGCATCGACACACTGCAACTGGGCGATATCCGTCTGCATGATGTCAGCGCGGGCATAGTGCCGGGTATCCTCGGTGAAGATGTTCTTTTAGGTATGAGCGCCCTGAAACAGCTGGATTTCAGTCAGCAGGGCGGTGAACTTATTTTGCGCCAACACGCCAATGTAGAGAGCAAGTATGAGTGACAGTCTGGATCTGAGCATGGAAGGGGTTGAGCGCCGATCACTGTCGTCGTTTACCGAAGAAGCCTATCTGAATTATTCCATGTACGTGATCATGGACCGCGCGTTGCCGCATATCGGTGACGGGCTCAAACCGGTGCAGCGGCGCATTGTCTATGCCATGAGCGAGTTGGGATTGTCGGCGCTGTCCAAGCACAAGAAGTCCGCGCGAACTGTGGGTGATGTGCTGGGTAAGTATCATCCGCACGGGGATTCTGCGTGCTACGAAGCCATGGTGCTGATGGCACAGCCGTTTTCCTACCGTTACCCGCTGGTGGACGGGCAGGGCAACTGGGGCGCGCCGGATGACCCGAAATCCTTTGCTGCCATGCGTTACACCGAAGCGCGCCTGACCCGATACAGCGAGACGCTGTTGAGCGAGTTGGGCCAGGGCACAGTGGATTGGCAGCCAAACTTCGATGGCACCATGGAGGAACCCATGGTGTTGCCGGCGCGCCTGCCGAACCTGCTGCTCAACGGCACCACGGGTATCGCTGTGGGCATGGCCACCGATATTCCGCCGCATAACCTGCGCGAAGTCGCCGGCGCCTGCGTGCGCCTGCTGGATGAGCCGGCCGCCGGGCTGGACGAGCTGATGGAACATATCCAGGGCCCGGACTTCCCCACCGAGGCGGAGATCATCACCCCGCGCCGCGACCTGCTGAACCTGTATGCCACCGGCCGCGGTTCGATTCGCTGCCGGGCGGTGTGGATGCGAGAGGATGGCGACATCGTCATTACCGCCTTGCCGCATCAGGTCTCCGGCGCACGGATACTGGAACAGATCGCCGCGCAGATGCAGGCCAAGAAGCTGCCGCTGGTTGCCGATCTGCGTGACGAGTCCGATCACGAGAACCCCACGCGCATTGTCATCGTGCCCCGCTCCAACCGGGTGGACGCCGATGAACTGATGCAGCACCTGTTTGCCACCACCGACCTGGAGAACAGCTACCGGGTCAACATGAACGTGATCGGTACCGATGGCCGACCGGCGGTCAAGGACCTGCGCAGTCTGATCAGCGAATGGCTGGGTTTCCGTGTCACGACGGTACGTCGCCGTCTGCAGTTCCGGCTGGACAAGATACTTGCCAGACTGCATCTGTTGGACGGCTTGCTGGTGGCCTTCCTCAATCTGGATGAAGTGATCGAGATCATCCGCAGTGCAGAGCACCCCAAGGCCGAACTGATGGCGCGCTTTGAACTGAGCGAGTTGCAGGCCGACTACATCCTCGATACGCGCCTGCGGCAGCTGGCGCGTCTGGAAGAGATGAAGATTCGTGGCGAGCAGGATGCGCTGGCGGCCGAACGGGATAAGCTGCAGAAAATCCTCGGCAGCGAGAAACTGCTGCGTAAAACCGTGCGTAGCGAATTGATCACTGATGCGGAAACCTACGGCGATGACCGCCGTTCACCGCTGGTCGAGCGCCAGGAAGCACGAGCCTTGTCGGAGTCCGATCTGGTGCCGTCGGAGCCGGTCACAGTGGTCATGTCGGAAAAGGGCTGGGTGCGTTGTGCCAAGGGCCATGATGTTGATGGTGCGGGCTTGTCCTACAAGGCCGGAGACAGCTTCCTTGCCCAGGCCAGCGGACGCTCCAATCAGCAGGCGGTATTCCTCGATTCAACCGGGCGTAGCTATTCCCTGACGGCACACACCCTGCCGTCTGCGCGCGGACAGGGCGAGCCGTTGACCGGGCGCTTCAGTCCGCCGCCAGGTGCCGAGTTTGTTGGGGTGCTGCTGCCGGAAGATCAGCAGCTGTATCTGTTGGCCTCCGACGCGGGCTACGGTTTCGTGGTGCAGGGCGCGGATCTGCAGGCCAAGAATAAGAACGGCAAGGGGCTGCTCAGTCTGCCCGAGGGTGGCAAAGTCATCGCGCCGGTGCCGGTCAATCAGCGAGACAGTGATCAGGTTGTCGCTATCTCCAACGAAGGTCGCCTGCTGGTATTCCCGTTGAAGGACCTGCCGCAGCTGTCCAAAGGCAAGGGCAACAAGATTCTGTCCGTTCCTTCGGCACGGGTGAGAACCCGCGAGGAGTACCTGCTGGCGCTCGCTGTGCTGCCGGAAGGTGCGAGTGTGGTGTTCACTGCAGGCAAGCGCACCCTGACCCTGAAACCGGCGGACCTGGAACACTATCGCGGTGAGCGTGGCCGACGGGGCAACAAGCTGCCGCGTGGTTTTCAGAAGGTGGATGCGCTGACGGTGGAAGGCGGGGCCTGACTTCATTGCCAGCCTCAGACCGCTCCGACGCAGCTCCTCACGCAGACCTCTATGCTCTGCGTGAGGAGCTGCGTGAGGGTCTACTGATTACTCAATAGTTCCAGATGCCGCTCCAGCTGGCTCTGGTAAGGCTCCTTCAGACGCTCTACGCAATAAACCCCTGACTGGCTTGCTAATCTCCGTACCACCACCTTGTCGTTGAGCAAGCCGCTGGTCGCCAGCTCGGCATCCAGCAGCAAGAGATTGCGGCTGTGCTGCATGCGCTCCAGCATCTGCGCGCAGTCCGGGGATCGCTCCTGCATTTCATCCGGTGCGATGTCCTGGCAGGGTGTATGGCACAGGGCGATCTGCACATGCAGGGCAACGCCGGTGTCGGCAATCTGGATCTGCAGTTCATGACCCAGCACGCGCATCAGCTCACCACAGAAAAGCGCGTCGCCAAGCTGATCAGCTTGCTGCGGATGAAAGAAGATCAGACTGGTGCCGTCCAGCAAGGTATGCAGCTGGCCGCCACAGGCGCGGCTGACCTGGTCCAGCTGCTCGCGATATCGCTCCAGCAGGCCGAGCAGGCGCGGTCTCGGCAGTCGATGCAGCGTATGTTGATTACCCAGACGGATTGCCAGAACAGTGCTGGCTGGCGCCAGCGGGGTGGGGGGCTCCGGCAGCTCGGCCAGATGCTCGTCAACTATCGCGGCGATGTCGGCTGTGGCCAGAGGGCCTGTCACTGGCGTGTCGGTAGCCGCTACCGGGCTGTCGATCTCGGGCTCTTCGGCTTCGCCTTCCGCCTGACTCTCGATCAGCGGCTCGATGTTTTCATCGGCAAGGCTGTCCGGCTCCGCGGTTGAAGATGGATCGTCCAGCAGCACGTCATTGAGCATTTCGTCAATCACTTCGGGGTCGGGCTCAGGCTCTGGTTCAGGCTCCGGCAAGGGCGGCAGGTCGGTGATGCGCCGCTCGGCCAGCCGTCTGGCCAGGTCACCCAGCTCGTCGGATCGGCGTATGCCTGGCGGGGCAATGCCGGTGTCGCCATACCAGTTACCAAGTCCCGCAAGAACACGGCGCATGCCTGCCCCCAGCCGCCAGGCAATCAGGCCGGCGACGATGGCCAATAGCGCCAGGCTCCACAGCAGACTCTGCACCAGACTGCCCGAGGGCGCGGTGAAGGGCGCGCGGGAGAGACTGAGATGCAATTGACCGATGAGCTCATCCTGAAAGTGCACGGCAGCAACAAAGCGGCCCTGGCCTGGCGCCAGATTGTCGGCTGACGGTTTGCGGCCTGCCTCGGCGACGATGCGGTTTTCGGCTGACGTCAGACTGATATGAGCAACCATCGGGCTTTGTGCCCACTGGGCCAGAATGATATTCAGACTCAGCGTGTCGTTTGCTGCCAGCGGATCTGCAATCAACGTCCCTATCTGCCGCGCCAGTTCACTGCCGGTCTGATCTGCCTGCGTGGCAATATCGCGCTGCAACTGGAACTGGCCGAACCAGAGCACCAGTAAAAACATCAGCAATAGCGGGGTGAGCGCCAACAGCATCAGTGCCCCGGGCAGCTTCAGGTGCTTGCTGCGCAATGATGCATGACCACGCAGAAACAGATTATCGGATGAATTCGGTGTGTGATTCAAAATGGTCTCGATTGATGAATAGAGGGCAGAAGCGGCAGCCTGAAAGGTCGACAGCCCCTAGTATAGCCAGTAGCCGCAGCCGGAAGAAGGCGGCAGCTGTGATGAGCCGGACATTTGCGGGTAGAATAGCTGACTTTGTTTTCTGACTGGAGCGGCGTCTTGAAGGAAATTGTCCTGATCAACATTACCGGTCCCGATCGCCCCGGCCTGACGGCGGCCATTACCGGCATTCTGGCGCGGGCGAACGTCAATATTCTTGACATCGGGCAGGCTGTTATCCATGACACACTGTCGTTTGGCATCCTGGTTGAAATAGCGGGTGAGGATGGTCTTTCAGACGTACTGAAAGACGTTTTGTTCCGCGGCTATGAGCTGGACCAGCAAGTGCGCTTCACACCGGTCAGCGCCGAAGAGTACAGCCGCTGGGTGACGGGGCAGGGCAAGCCTCGGCATATCGTCACCCTGCTGGCGCGCCGGGTTACCGCCGAACACATCGCCCGGGTCAGTGAGATCACCGCCCGCTACGGGCTGAATATCGATCACATTGACCGGCTGTCCGAACGGATCCCCGAAGGTATGCCCGGGGATCAGGGTAAGGGCTGTATCGAGTTCTCGGTGCGGGGTGAACCAGCTGATCCCGCTGCGCTGCGTACAGAATTTCTGGCGATCTCCCAGGAACTCAACGTCGATATCGCCTTCCAGCAGGACAGCGTCTTCCGCCGTAATCGTCGTCTGGTGGTGTTCGATATGGACTCCACCTTGATTGACGCTGAAGTGATCGATGAATTGGCCAAGGCCGCTGGCGTGGGTGACCAGGTGGCAGAGATTACCGAGCGGGCGATGCGCGGTGAACTGGATTTCAAGGCCAGTTTCCGTGAGCGTATGGCGTTGCTCAAAGGTTTGCCGGTGAGCGTACTGGAAGAGATCGGCCAAGCGCTGCGCCTGACCGAGGGCGCGGAAACCCTGATCGCACAACTGCGGCGGTTGGGCTACAAGACGGCCATTCTATCCGGCGGCTTCAGCTATTTCGCGGAAGACCTGCAGAAGCGTCTGGGTATCGACTACGTCTACGCCAACGCGTTGCCGACCGAGAATGGTCTGGTGACCGGTGAGGTGCTGGAGCCCATCGTCGACGGCCAGCGCAAGGCCGACCTGCTGCGCGAGTTGGCGCAGCGCGAAGGCATCAGCCTGGAGCAGACCATCGCCGTAGGCGATGGTGCCAATGACCTGCCGATGCTGTCCATTGCCGGATTGGGTGTGGCCTTCCGCGCCAAGCCGCTGGTGAAACAGTCTGCCAAACAGGCAATTTCCACCTTGGGGCTGGACGGTATTCTCTATCTGCTGGGATTCCGGGATCGGGAAGGGTTCTGATCAGTAAGGCGGACTGATCTTCGGAGTATCTGCTTATTCCCCGAATGCCCGGTGCCAGCAGTCTGGCACCGGGCAGCATGCTACTGCTGCCGCTCCAGCCTGTTCCCTCTCCGCTGTACTCGAATAGTCAGCGGCGCACTCAGAGCTTGGATCTGCTCATCGGTCAGCAGGGTATCAACAGCCTCCCTGTCATCGGTACCCAGGCCATTGAAGAAATCATGCGCTCGCTGCCACATCCACAGGTTGTAGGGAAACGCCAACCGCTCCTCTTCCATATCGCCCAGCCGATAGCGCAGTGTGCCGATGGCGCGGGGAATCTCAGTGCTGTCAGGGCTGGCTTGTGTCCATTGTTCCAGTAATCGTGCGGTCTCCAGCAGCACCGGGACCTGCTCATCAAACATGCGGGCAATGATGGGTAACAGGGTGTCGGGTATCTGATCATCTGCCAGGTAGTCGCCCTCATTGTGGTTGGCGTCCGGACTGATCATGCGTTCCACCCAGCTGGCTACCTGGGGAGCCTGATCGCGCATCAGGCGGCCAGAGGCAGGGTCGCGGTAGAGATGCGCATACAGCGGGCCGATCAGGCCGTAATCGCCGATGCAGGGTTTGTCGCCGAGCAGGTAATCATAAGCACTGAAGTGGGTGTTCAGCTCCGTCAGCAAAGCCATATAACTGTGCTCAATGGCAGGGCGCGAATGGTCGGTTACGCCCAGGCGGGGCAGGGCGCCGGCAAAGGGACCGGACGCTTCCAGCCCGGCAGCATACTGCTCCTCATCACTGGCACCGGGCAAGCGAGTTCGGCCAAACTCCTGGATGGCAAACTCACGGTTCTCATCATTCGCCCAGCGATAGAGCATGGCGGGGTTGACAAGCCATTCGTCCCCGTAGATTTCCATCAGCAGTGCAACTAACCGCTGGCAAGGACCGACTGGATACACCGATCGGTCCGCAAAGCGTTGCTCCAGATGGTCGATGATATCGGTAGTATCCTGAATCACCTGGTCATCGGGCGTGACCAATACCGGAATATAACGAACCCCGGTTCGCGGAATGATCAGCTCCTTGAAGACCTGCGGAGTGGACAGGATTTCTTTGAAGGTGATGCCCTTAAAGTGCAGGTAGCAACGTACCTTGCCGGTGTAGAGTGAAACGGGCGCGCCGATCAATTGATACATGTGTAGTCCCTATTATCTTTTCACCCATTGTCTTGAACTCACAGCTTCAGAGCCAGACCCGAATAGGTGGTTGTATTATTTTCATGAGGTATTTATCTGGCGAATCGACCTTTTGAGCAGTTCGGGAAACGGGTAGGCTGTCTATGACTGAGACATTTTGCGCAACAATGCCGACCAATAAGAACAGCCATCGAGGCGTGCCATGCAAGAACCGGATTCACCCCACGTTTTCTTCCGCCGCATCATCTTTGATGTAACCCCGACCGAATGCCGGGTGGCCATGGAGGATGAGCATCACTATTTCATCCTGCAGCTGGGTCACGATGGCGAGCGGATCACTTCGGTTGTCAGCACCGCCCGGCGCACGCCATGGACCCTATGCCCCGAGGCCGAGCGGCAGCTGCAGATGTTCGTCAGTCAACCCCTGCGTCAGCGCATTGCCGTCACTCTGCCAGAGATCGACAGCAAACAACAATGCACCCACCAATACGACCTGCTGATGTTGGCCTTATCGCAGGCACTGCGTCCCGGGCGGCGGGAGTACCTGGTCAAGGTGGTCGGCGCCATGCACGAATACCGCCACGCCGAACTCTTGCTGGACGATGACAAACTGCTGGACTGGCGCCTGCGCGGCACTGTGGTCCATAGCGAGGATCAGTGCAATCAGCAAGACCTGCGCAGCATCATGCCCTGGGCGGATGAACATCTGGATGATCAGATGCTGGAAGCCCTGTTCGTGCAGCGGCGAGCGGTCATGGTAGCCGCCAGCAAGGGGTTTGATCTGGATCTGATCCCCAACGCCGGCGTAGCCATGCGGGCACGTGCCGGGGCTTGTTTTGTGTTTCAGCCGGAGCGGGCTGTGAGTGCGGTGCGGATTGTGGGTAACACCCGGACCGATGTGCATGGCGCGGATGATCTGTTGGTGGAGTGATGGTCGCTGGCACCACTTGATACAGGAATCCCCCCTGGCTGAGCAAACAGCTGGTTGTCTAAAGAGTCAGCTGACGCAATAACGCTGCGCGCTAGCATCCAAAGCCGCTTCGGCGGGTTTGGAATTTGTAGCTTAGGGATGACTATCCCAGGAGGCGGTTCCTCTGTTATCCAGAGTCAGGGCCGGCATACCTGACATAAGGGAGCTGGAAGTGTTGGAGGTAATGGTATAGGACTGGTTGTTAGCTCCCAGCGCCAATGCCGCGTTATAATGTGCGTTCGCAGCTAGTGACGGTGAGAGAGCGGATAAAGTGGCACCGCTGTAAGTGAAGTTTTTCGCTCTATGCTCCTCCAGCGCAGAGGCCAACTCCATCATCTGCCCCTGCGCTTCGGTCTGGTGGCCCCTCCGCACGTAATCCAGATAGGAGGGGTAGGCGATAGAGGCCAGGATGCCGATGATGGTCACGACGATCATAATTTCAATCAGCGTAAAGCCTTTGCTCAGTTTGCGCGAAATGCCCTTGGTCATAATCCGGCGCCTCCTTCTTCGGTATTGCCGCCCGAGGCGCCAGCCTTGATGGTATTGGCTTCATTTCGCGGCAATTGCATCCAGCGGTGGCGGCGCAGGTCGGGATTGCCAAAGTTGCCAGGGTCGGTCGGCTCTGTGCCTATCACTGTAATCAGATTGCCTTCCTCGTCCACCAGCAGACTGGGGGTGGGTGGTGGTGTTGATTGATCCAGGCCGCGGCTGCGGTTAGCAGGAGCTTCGCCCGTCAGTGCCGCTGGGGCGCCGGTTCTGAGGTCAATGGTATGCAGGAAGGCAGCACCATACCGCACCGCGCAGGGGTTGTCGTCGTCATCCTGCCGGGTGGGCGCATAGGTGCTTTGCAGAATCTTGCCGTCAAATATGACCGGTGAGGACATCGCTTTCTCGCCGGAGCGGTCTGGGCTGTCTTCGCTGAACAGGTAGTACCAGCCGACGTTATTGGCCGCGCTGCTGGAGACTACGTTGGTCATATTGTTCACGGTGGCCAGCGTATTTCCGCCGCCCTGCATGGCGGCTTGGTCACGTATGATGAATATGCCGTCTTTGGCGGTTTCATTCAGCGGATGAGCGCGATACCCAGAACTGATGGCGACATACAGCGCTTCTTCACCGCCGACACGATCATAGGCAACTGCGGGTGCTTCGTAGAAGCGCCGCTGGCTGGCACCGCTGGCGCCACCAAGATCAGCTATGCGGACAATCTGGACGCTACCGTCATCACTGCCCGGCAGGTCTGCGCGGAATACCTGGCCGCCAAGGTCGCCGAAGTAGAGATGATCAGCTACACCATCAAAGTTCTTGTCGACGACGGCGATTGAGCTGGGGATAGCCCACTTCATATCAGCTACTGTTGATGTGAAATTGTCATCGCCGCCTGCGGACCAGAGCAGATCACCAGAGACGGCGTTGACTATGTAGATGCCATTGCCCATTTGGTCCTCTGTAGAGCGGCTGGCGTAATCATCATGATCCAGAGGGCTGTAACCGCCACCGAATACAAGGGCCGGTACTGCTTCACCACCAGTCCATACCTGAGTAAGGGTCGGGGTAGACCAAGTCTGGCCCAGTTTAGCGAAGCCGCTGGATTCGGGACTGATCTGCCAGAGCATCTTGGGCTGTTCTGGGTCGGTCACGTCCAGCGCGTAATAATGCTGGCCACCGCGACGCATGCCGCCGTAGAGGTAGACTTTGCCATCTTGTTCGGCGGAGCGCTGCCAGGCAACCCAACTACCATCCAGCCCGTAGGTCTGGCGCTTGTTGCCGAGAAGACCTGGTCGATCTGTTGTGTAGCGTTCTGCCTGGCTGAGAAACTCGTAGGGCATGAAGGCAAACTTTTCAGTACCTGTTTTGGTATCGATGGCATGCAACATGCCACCGTTGGTGGAGATAAATGCAACGTTGGCGTAGGGATCGTCATCGTTGTAATTGACGATCACCGGTACGCTATGCAATGGGTCGGCCCACATGGTTTTCAAGCGTTGGAATACAGCTGTACGTGCAGTTTCATCGTCGGGCTCAAGGCCAAGCAGAGTGTTAGCGGGAGTGGACGTGTTGGTCCAGGTTAGTTGCGAGATATTGCCTTCAACTTCAGATGTATAAAACAGTCGACGTTCAGCGGGAATATTCACGCGGGCCCCGCCCTTGGTGACGTCATTACCGTCTACCTCGTTACTCCAGAAGCTGCGCGCGCCATCCCTGAAGTAGCCAGTGTCTGGGTCGATGGCGTTGCTGCCGCCAACACCCTGGATTTCACCTTCCACATTGCCGTCAGCATCTTCTTCAGCGGACCATTTATACTTTTTCAGGTTGCCTTCCCAGTAGCTGCTCTCTGCTGGTTGGAATGCTGAATAGAACAGCTCATCCAAGTGTTGGAAGCGGCTCTGGGTGTTAACTGCTACGCCGGGGGCGGAAATGGAGCGGGCTTGCTCGTCGATCAGGTCGAGGTTGGCAAGAAAGGCGGCGATGAGTTGTTCGGCGTTATCGGCGTTGGCGGTTGAGCCGGCGCCAGCATCTGAGACCGCTTTCATGTTGGCTTCGTTGTTGCCCATATACAGGCCGATGTTGTGGGTAAATACCTCGCGACCTTTGGCGTTTGAAGTGCTGTTCAGATAACTGGCGATGCGTGTTTGACAGGTGTATGAGCCAGTGTTATTGGCGACACAGTTGCTTGAGACAACGTCGTCCAGCCCTGGCTGGTCATTAGGGCTCGGGGCCCCATCGGTAAACAGGATGATATGATTGGTTTCGCATTGGTTATTGAGGTTCATCGGCGAAACGTAGTGGTTGTTCTCAATGATGGTCAGCGGAGCTGTGCATTGCACATCTCTGCTGCAGACGCGCTCAATGGCACCGGTAGGGATGCGTTGAGTGTAGCGCCGCTGTTCAAAGCGTTGGTGCTGATATTCATAGTACCGGATGAATAGTCCTCGCTCCCGACGGTCACACCAGCTTAATGTATGGTCGCAAGATTCATTCCAGGTCCAGCTTGTCCATGAGTTACGTAACCTGCAGTCATCTGAATTGAGATCGCAGAACTGCCAGTCAGGCAGGTTCTGATAGGTGCCTCTGATGCATTGATATTCGTTGGACGTGATATCGCAGAAGTCTACGGTACTGGGATCGCCATAAACGACTACATCTCGGCAGTTTGTCTCAACCTCCTCTTCAGCGGCGCATACCGAGGGTTGCTGGCCATTGGCTGTGGAGCCAAATACGGGAGCCATGCCCATCATATAGCGCGCCGCTTCCGAGAAGGCACGTGCGGTGGGCGTGTCGCCGACTGGCTGAGCGTTGGCTCCGCCACTGGAGTTGTTGCCTGCGCCGTTCAATGTTTCTAGTTGTGAACGAATCAGTGTTCGGGTGTCATTGTTAAGCTCGGTGACTGGTACCAGAATGCGGCCCCCTCGCTGACCTGAACTACTACTCGTGCGGTAGTTATATCGACCGATACCTAGGCGGATTGAGGGTGATACGGAGTCTAGCAGCTGATCAAGGGCGTTCTGCAGAATATTGATACGCCGATTTTGGGCGTTTGAACACCAGGTTGCGTTATGGCCTGATGTAGATAGTTCATTCTGGCAGAAGCGCATGGAGCCGGATGTGTCGATCATGATCAGCACGTTGGCTACAGATCGGTTTTCTTCATTATCCGCATTCGCCTGAGCGAAATAGATTTCCGTATCGTCTGCATAGGCTAGGGATGACAAACAGAGCATCGAGGTAAAGAGGGCAGTGGGCAGTACATGAGTCAGTAGTTTCATGTCTGGAAATCCTTACTCGATCTCTGAACCGGGTTTGATTCCCCGTTTCAGAGCTTCCTGTTGATGGTGGTTTTCGATGTTGTAGCTGGGCATGGTGCTTTGCCCAAGGATGTTGATCTTGTAATCGACAAACAAATTGCCGCCGGCGGTGGTGCTGATCTGGCCGCCGGGAAGGGCCTTGTAGCCCGCGAAATAGCTGAACGCTTCTGCGGTGAGTAAGCCCCGGTTATCGAAGGTAGTGTTGGAGCCGCAGCTACCGTCAGAGCTACCGCCGCTGGCTATACAGGTAGTCGTGGTGTGGCCGGGGGCGAAAACGGTTTGCAGAGAATTGTTTTGCAGCATGCTGCCATAGGCTACTGCAATGGCTGTTTCCGCCGCTTCGAAGGTCATGGCGTCGGCCTGAATCCCGGTGGCGACCTTGTTGGCGAAGATGCTGGAGCGCATGGCTGAAATGCCCAGCACCGATACCATCAGCAAAATCAGTAACGAAACGAGCAGCACGGCACCACGCTCTGGATGATTGCGAGTCGGGGTCATATCACACCTCCTCCGAGTTGAAGTTGCGCATGTGTACCGTGGTAGAGAAAACCCGGCGGATGCGGCGATCAGAAGGTGAGGTGATCCGTTGATTCAGTACATGGTGCGTGGTGGCGCTGCTTGGTGCTTGTTGAGTCAATTCCTCGCTTTGGAGCAGAACAGCAAGGCGGATGGAAACCAGAACGGGGGCGTCGTCGGCGCCTGCTTCACTGGGATCAAGCATGGTGGCACTGGCGTTGGCGTAGGTAGTTACGCTCAGCGTTTCGTTCTTGTCGGTATCCAGGCCGTATAGAACCTGAAAACTTTCCACGCCGTTCAGCAATTCCACTGTGCCGCCTGACCGATTACCCGAACAGAGTAGCGCCCCGCCTTGAACAAAGTAGCGATTGATGATTTCGACTTCTGTTGCGCTTGTTGTGCCTTGGCAATCAGCGGTACCAAAGTATTGCACCACCAGTTCGTCATTGGTGCCGTTCTGTGAGTGGCCGTTGGGAGAGGCCGGATCCAGTATCACAGGGGGGATGGTGCCCTGCAGTATTGTGCCGCGACCGGCGTTGCGAATATCCGCAGCTATGTAACGCAGGGCCATTTGGCCGTCTTCCTGCAGCGAGGCGAGGGTTTGTTGCAAACCGAATGTACGCTGGTTGGCAAACAGGAGCTGGAAGGCTGCGGCAGAGAAGATGAGCCCGAGTAACAGGGCAACCATCAGCTCAATCAGAGTCAGACCTTTCTGGGTACTTTTCATCGGATGATCTCCATAACGAGGCAAGTACTGTCAGGAGTGCTGTTGATACCGCCCGCTGTCGTGCAGTTGCCGGGGAGCATGCCGTTCCAGCTGACCGTTACACACTGAGCGTTGCCGCCATTGAAGGGGCAGGTACCGGCCATGATGCGTCCTGCCGGCAGGGCATTGGCTACCGTCCAGTTGAGATGGGCTATGTCCCAGGTGGCCATTGCGCTTGCAGAGCAGGTGCTGCCTACACAGTTGCCGGGCGGTGCAGTGCCGGGCGCGGTTGCGGTATAGCTGTTGCTGGTGATATAGGCGGTTATCTGTTCGGGGTTCGACAGGATGCGTTCAATGGCGTCCTGAGCTATAAGGGTGGCGTGGGCGCGATAGTTTGCATCTTCGGTGGTCTTCAAACCCTTGAGTTGTAGACCAGCGAAACCCAAGGCGCCGAGCGAGAGAATGAGTAGGGATATGAGAACTTCAAGCAGGCTGATGCCGCTCTGACGTGCCCGTGAGTTTTTTAGCAGCATCAGCAAGTCCCCACAGCAGTAGTCACCTTGCCCAGGAAGGAAACCGATACGCTACGCCCTTGGGAGAGGTCGGCATGGCAGACGGTGAACGTGGCCGCTCCACCCGACATGCCGCCGCGGGCGAGGAACTCGAGGGCTCCGTTGGATCCGGATCGGGTTACGGTTACGCCATCACGAGGCGCGTAGTTCTGGTCTTCCTCGGCGGCGCCATCGCCATAGACGATTGACCAGCCATCGGCCCAGCCGCCGCCAGTGGGTCTGACCTCTATATCGGTTCGGGTGCTGATCGATTGGGAGCGGGCGGTACTGATGGTGGAAACCAGGTCGCGTGTGGTCGACTTGAGAGCGTTGCTGGCTGAAATGTTATCTAGAGATGGCATCGCTATAGCAAGCAAGATGGCGGCCACAGCAATGGTAACCATCAGCTCCACCAACGTAAATCCCTTAACACGAGTCATCCAGTACCCTCCTTTTAGTGTGTGCACTATATGCTGGCCTTTTGGCAAGGTCGCTGCCGTTGCGATGATCGGTCATTTTCGGAGGATGAGCTACCTCGTCAGGCCTATCACGCGAACCATCTGAATCGTACCGGGTTTTATGGAGGCCATTTCGTTTAAGTCAGGCCGCCATGGTCTGACCGGATTGTTGCTGGTAGAAGTTTGCCTCAGCTTCTGCCGGGGGTATATACCCAATCGAGCTCAGCAACCGCTGGTGGTTGTACCAGTGAACCCATTTCAAAGTGGCGATTTCCACGGCTTCGCGACTACGCCAGGATTGCCGATAGATCAGCTCCGCTTTGTATAACCCGTTGATGGTTTCAGCCAAAGCGTTGTCATAGCTATCGCCTTTGCTGCCTACAGAGGGCTCTATGCCGGCCTCAGCGAGACGCTCGGTGTATCGGATGGAGACGTATTGGCTACCCCTGTCGCTATGGTGTATCAGGCCGTCCATGCGGCTCGGCTGTCGAGCGTGCAGCGCTTGCTCCAGGGCATCCAGAACGAAGTCTGTTCGCATGCTGTTGCTCACCCGCCAGCCAACGATACGCCGGGCAAATACATCGACCACGAAGGCGACGTAGAGCCAGCCTTGCCACGTTGAAACATAAGTAAAGTCGGACACCCATAGCTGATTGGGTCGATCCGCATGGAACTGGCGTTGGACCCTATCCAGCGGACAAATCGCGTTCTCATTCGGGATGGTGGTGCGGATCACATGACCGCGACGAACGCCCTGCAGGCCCAGTTGACGCATCAGCCGCTGTACCGTGCAGCGAGCAATATCAATGCCCTCACGCTTGAGTTGCTTCCAGACTTTCACGACGCCATAGCACTGCATATTGTCATCCCAGACTCGCTGGATTTTATCGCTCAACAGCTCGTCCTGTTTGGCACGAGCGCTTCGCAGTTCGGGTTGACGGGCTTTGGCTGCATGCACGTAATAACCGGACGGAGCGATCTGGATTACCCGACAGATCGACTCGACTCCGTAGCGGTCACGGTACTCGTCAACGAAGGCGTTCAGGGTTTGTTGCGGCGGTCGAGCTCCGCCTGGGCAAAATACGCACTGGCCAGGCGCAGAATCTCGTTCGCTTTGCGCAGTTCCCGGTTCTCGCGTTCCAGAGCCTTGATGCGTTCTCGTTCCTCGGTCGTCTGGCCGGGGCGGTGGCCAATATCAGTGCGTATCCAGCCATGCAGCGTCTGGGGGACACAGCCGATCTTGGGCGCAATGGATTCGATGGCTGCCCATTCGGAGGGGTAGTCCTTCAGGTTCTCCAGAACCATGCGCACAGCACGTTCACGGACTTCAGGGGAATAGCTATTAGATTTCTTCATGCCTCATTCTCTCAAGAGTTGAGGCCTCCACGAAACCCGGTGCGATTCAATCCTTCCTCATTCAGCAAAATAATCCGCCTGCTTTCCATTGGCTCGGGCCGCCTAGGTTGGATACCCTCAAACCACAACAATCATCCGGATTCGCTGTCATGAAAATATCAGGATTAAGGGGGCTGGCTTTGACTACCGTTCTGCTATCCGCACCAGGCATCGCCACTGAGTTGCCCGACCCCGAGTCGGTGCGCACCGATCAACTTCAACTGATGCAAGGCTTCCCTCCGCCTGCCGACAAACAGATAACCCAGGCCGGCTTCATGCGCCCGTATCCCAATCCACGCTGGAGCTTCCATCACGCCCGGGAGCTATTCCCTTCCCGCCGAGTGGCTCGTGGCAACGAAGGGGTTTACGCCTTGCCCCGGGCGGACGGGCTTGAGCAGCAGATTGCTGATCTGACCTTTACCGGGCCTGACGGCGAGCCGATGAGTTTCACCCAGTATCTGGATTCCACCTACGTGGACGGCGTACTGATCATGCAGCACGGCAAGGTGATTTTTGAGCAGTACCAAGCCGGGGTGCCGGAGGATGAGCCGCATATTCTCTGGTCGGTGACCAAATCAGTAGTGGGTTTGCTGGCGACCCAGCTAATTGAAGAGGGCGAGCTGAATCCCGACGCTCTGGTGACCGACTACCTGCCCGAGCTCGAGGGTAGTGGCTGGCACGGAGCGACGGTGCAGCAGGTGCTGAATATGACTGCTGATATCGATTACAGCGAGGTGTATGCCGACCGCAATTCCGATGTGGTGAAGTATTCGTTGGCGGCGGGTATGAGTCCGGTTCCCCCTGATTATCCGGGTGCGCGGGATCTTTACAGCTATCTGCCGACGATTACGGCGGGGGAGGACCCGCACGGCAAGTCGTTCCGTTATCGCACGACGCACACCGAGGTGTTGGGCTGGGTGCTGCGCCGGGTGACGGGTCTGTCTACGGCGGCGCTGATCGAGCAGCGTATCTGGAGCAAGCTGGGTGCCGAGCAGGATGCTTATATGCTGTTGGATTCCAAGGGCACGGAGTGGGCCGGTGCCGGGTTCAATGTGACGCTGCGGGATCTGGCGCGCTTCGCGGAAATGGTGCGATTGAACGGGAGCTTCAATGGCCAGCAGATTGTCAGCCCGGGTGTGGTTGATACCATTCGTGCCGGGGCGGATCGGGAGATATTCAAGGCGGCGGGGCGGGATTATCAGCCGGGCTATTCCTATCGTAATCAGTGGTGGATCAGCCATAACGATGACGGCGCCATTGAGGCGCTGGGTGTGCATGGGCAGATGATTCATATCAACCCGGGTGTGGGGATGGTCATGGTGCGGCTGTCTTCGCATCCGGTTGCCAGCAGTGCGCAGACCATGCCTTTGACCATTCCGGCGATGGAGGCGTTGGCGGATTTGTTGCGGGACAATGCTCCGTAATCCGTTTCCTGATTCCCCGTATTCGCGGGGGATGACGGGCCGGGACAACCCTTCATGCCGAGCTGCGGCCCGGGCAATTTTCTGAGACTCTTTCTCTTCCTCGCTGTCTGACTTTTAGACGGCGCTTGTTTTAACGCTCGTTATGACCATGGGATTTCGACCAGGGATGGCTGGTTTTCTCTGCTATTTCTGGAGTGTGGTACATGGGCTATACGATGCTGCGTTCGCGACTTTCGCGGCGGGGTTTTTCGAGGCGGTTGGCTGGCCTGACGTTGCTTGAGTTGATGGTGGTATTGGTGATCGTGGGCATTCTGGCGGCGATTGCCTTGCCGTCGTATCAGGGTTATGTGCACAAGAGTCGCGCGAAGACCGCAGCGGCTGATCTGGTCGGGTTGGCAGCAGCGGTGGAGGCGCGATTCCAACGTACCCTTGCGTATCCCACCGCTGATATTGCCGGTACTGCGGCGGTCAAGGCTGCTTTCTCCCAGTGGAGTCCTTCCCAGGCGGAGCATTTTTCCCATTCCTTTGTTGCGGGTACTCCCTATCGTTTGCAGGCCACCGGCAGCGGCACCATGCAGGGTTGTGTACTGACGCTGGATGGCGAGAATCGGCGCTCGGCTACTTCTGATTGCGGATTCACTTCATGGTAAGGCGGCGCAGAAGTCAGGCGGGCTTGACGCTGATTGAGCTGGCGATCGTGTTGCTGATTGTCGGGTTGCTGGCGCTGATGGCCACGCCGCTGACATCGTCATGGGGCGCCAGTGCTGATCTGCATACCGCCGGCGGGCAGCTGAACCAGGCTTATGCCCATGCTCGGGCTGCAGCGCTGCGTAATGCCGGGGGAGCGAAGGGTGAGGAGGGAGCTGCTCGGATTGTCCTTGATCCACAGGTTCGTGAGCTACGGGTATGCACTCTGGCTGCAGATAACTGCCAGAAGGTGTTGTGGCGTAGCGCACTGCCTGTCGGGGTGGAGTTGAGCGTGCTGGGCGGCGCTTTCCCTATCAATCTGAATAACCTCGGTCTGTTGGATGCGCCGGTGTCTGTGCAGTTGGCCAAGGGAGGTATGACGGATGTCCACATCCTGCAATAAACCCCTCCGCTCACGCGCAAACCAGCGGGGCATTTCCCTGTTGGAGGCGCTGATCAGTGTGTTGTTGATTGCCATTACCGGCTTGGGGTTGGCCCATGTGACGGTGCAGGCCCTGGCCGTGCAGCGTTATGCGACCACCGAAAATCAGGTGTTGTTGGGGCTGCGCGAGGCGCTGCTGATGGAGGACAGCATTAACAGAGTGTCGGTAGCGGGCAGTGAGTTGGGTTTTGTCCGGCAGTCGGAATCTCTGTCCGTAACAGTACGGGTTGGTACTGTGGATAAGACGGTCAACCTGCAAACCGAGACCCTGTCAGTGACGGATGATCCGGGCTCGCTGGTGGGTGGTGACGGCCAGTTTCGGTTGGATTATTAGGAGGCAATGTGCGCGGTCAACGGCAGCGAGGTATCTCTTTGATCAGCTTGATGGTCGGACTGTTGGTGTCGTTATTGGCAGTGATGGGTATGATGGCGTTGTATCGCACAGTGATGCATACCACGGCGGAATCCGGTGCCTATGCACGTTTGTCGAGTGAGCGTTCGGCGGCTTTATTGGGTGCCCATGCTTATTTGCAGGAGGCGGGGTTTGGGATGGAGGGGGCGGCGCCGGGTGCTGATCTGATTGTTTGTACTTCTAATACATCCCAGGGGCAATTGCGCGGCAGCGATTGCGCGCCGAGTGGACGTGGCAATTTGTTGTTGTGGCGTCTGCTCGGCGTAGACGAAAACGCAGGTGTGCAATGTGCCGGGCTGCTTATCACTGCGGCGGGCGCTCTTGAGCATCTGCAGCCGCAGTCTTGTGCCGGTGGGCTGCCAAGTGGTGCCTGGTCGGTTACGCAACGTCAGGCTCTGTTTACGCCGGAGCCCACGACTGCAGGCTTTGTCGCGCTGGAGCTGGTGGAAGAGTCTTGTCAGACATTCGGTGTGGACCTGGGGGTGCCGGGCGCGGCGCTGGTGCGTTTGCAGGCGCAGCATCCGGTGGCGGCGGACCCCGACACGGGAACTGAGTCGGTGCCTGTTTATAGCAGTACCTGCCTGGTGAATTTCAAGGGAGGAGAAGCGTGAAGACGCTCAAACGCCAACGGGGTATTGCCACGGTACTGACTGTGGTGCTGCTGGGGTTGTCGCTTACCTCGGCGACCCTGGTGGGGGTGTCCCAGTTGCGTTCCAGTCAGGAAATGTCAGTCAGTCTGCATGCCCAGACCATGGCGCAGAAACGGGCGTGGTTGGCGGCGGAGGCGTTTCAGGAATATCTGGAGCTGGTGGTCGCTGACCCGGTTACCTGGGAGGCATTTGACCAGGTGGTTCGCACTGAGCAGCCGCAGCTGGAGGGGTTGAGCGGTGTGGTGTTGACGCGTACCAACTATGATGACGAGAGTCTGCCGGATTGGGTAGATCTAACGTTGCAGATACAGGCTACCTCGGCCAAGGAATCCTCCGCAGAGGCCACCACAACGCTGGAAGTCGTATACCGCATACGTCCGCCGGGCCAAGGTGAAGCTCTGGAGCCTGAGCCGAATCGCCAAGTGATCCTGTTCCGTGACGGCCTCAATATAACCGGTGACCTCAAGGTGCTGACGGCGCCGGGTGAAAGTTACGACATTACCGTGGACGGTGAGGTGAATATGGGCGGGCTGTCGGCCGGAGGGATCGATAGCATCCGCTCGACCCGTTCAATCCGCTTCGTTGGTGGCTCGTCGACGGACCTTCAGGAGATGCACGCTAATTGTGATGTGCTGGTAAGCAATGGCAATTTCACTGTTCAGGAAGTCAAGGCAACGCGCAACGCCTGTCTGGCCAATACCATTAACAGTCAGTTGATTACCGCCAATGGCTCGGTGGAGGTTACTGGCGGTAGGCATGGTGATATACGGGCGCTGGCCAACAAGCCAGGCGGCACAGCTCAATGCGCGGCGGGGGCGCAGCAGTGGTGTTCTTTGAATCCGGGTTTTGGGGTGCGCACCCAGCCCAGTCCGACCATTGCCAACATCTATTCCAAGGGGGCAGTGGAGTTCAACAGTACTGCGACCGTTGGCCGAGTGCAGGCCGAGGGCAATCTGGTAATAAAGGGATGCACGCCCACCTGGACCTCTGCCAGATACGGGGGGAGCTTTACCAACAACCCCAGTTGCCGCCGCTCAGCCTCGAAATCAGACCAGCCGGTAGTACTGGACCCCGTCCCGCCGGTGGAAGTGGAGCCGGAAGTCTTCGACGCCAATGTTTACCGCACGGCTGCAAATTACATCTATTCCTGGGTGAATGGGGCGATGCGGGTGAAGGTGCAGGATGTGCAGGGTATTGTTGACTGGGATGACCCCGCCAATCCGGCCGAGGTGCGGCGAAATGGGTATTTCTATCGCACCGCCAATATTCTCGACCCGAGTAATCCATACTGGACCAACCGGACAGTCGCCGGCTATGCCTGTATCAACAACAACCCGCCGTCGCGTCGAGACGAGACGGCGGGTGAGTGTATCGCCAGATTGGGATATGCCAACAATGATGGCACGCCGCTGCCCGAGTATCGCAGCGGTAGCTGGATCTTTAATGGCGTTAATCACGCGCCGGGGGTGGTGTTGGTTGAAGGCAATATGGAAATTGGCAACGGCACCTACACCAATACCTTTATTGCCACTGGTAATCTGCATGTGACCACCGCCGGAGGGGCCGTGTTTGCGCTGAACTACGCTGGCCCCGATGGTATTACGGTGGAAGGACATACCGCGCTGGGTGTGTGCCGCAACTCGGTTTATAGCTTTCGCCCCGGCAAGTTCTGTGAGTCCACCTATAGCCACGGGGCTCATGGTGGGCTGGGTAATTACGCATTGATGGCCGGGAGCTGTCCATTGGGGAATATCAATGGTTGCGCCAGAAGCGCCTATATCGGCGGGGATATCCTTGTGGAGAAGACGGTGTTTGGCGTAACGAAAGCAGGCAATCTGTTCTCCAGCAGTGGGCAGGCCCGTTTATATGGTTATGTATCTGCGCTGGCGCAACGCAGCAATGCCAACACGGTCAACAAGATGGGCGCCAGTACCACTATCAATCTTCGAGTGCCGGCGGAAATAGCGGAGCGCTATGATCCAACTGGCGGTTTGATGCCTGCGGATGGAGGCGGCAACGGAGGCGGTACGTCGGTCGAGGCGACTCCGGGTTCTGCGCAACTGCAGTGGGGACGGTATTTATGAAGACACAGCGTTTTTCTGTTTGAACCAATACCGACCGCGCATTTCTACTTTTATGTAGTCCCCTGAATATAACCAGAGGTGAAGACATGAAACAGCAACTGATCTATACCGCTTTATTTACCTTTGCTCTCGCCGCAGCGGCGCCTGTGGCTATTGCCGACGGTGACCATGATAAGGACCGGGATGCCATGCAGGATCAGAGACAGGATTCTGGCGCTTACAACGCCACGGGTGCCGATCCTGATGCGCCACCCACTGATACCGACAATCCGGCTGGCCCTGGCACTGGTGGTAGCGGCACTGGTACTGGTACCGGCGGTGGTGCCGGCTCGGGTACCAGTGGTGGTGCTGGCAGTACTGGCGCTGGTACTGGTGGTGCTGGTTCCGGTGGTGCAAGCGGTGCTGGGGCGGGCGCTGGTGGTTAACCGCAACAGTGCAGCGGAGGCCGGGCTTGTCTCGGCCTTTTTTGTGTTTGGCCCGACGAAAGGCGCATATCCGCTGATGGAATTCCAGTCCTGAACTAGACTGAAAGCGAACCAGTGGAACGAGAGGGCTATGAGGCTGCGGATATGGATTGCGACAGGTGTTATCTCGCTGATGCTGATCTGCATCGCAGGCTTTGAATTCCGTTATGCCTGGTTGCAATCAAAATGGATCAGCGATTACGCCAGCCGGCTGCATTATCAGATCGGCGAGGGCGAGAGTGACGCAATCCGGTTTCCGGACGCAGGGCCTTTCAATGAGCGCCTTGGGTATAGCGCCATTCCCAAACTGCAACCACAACTGCAGCAGCAAGGCTACGGGGTCAGTCGTCAGGCACGTTTTTCCAGTGAACTGATCGATTATGCAGAACATGGGTTGTTTCTGCCTTATCGGGAGAAAACTCAGGCCGGACTGCAGATATTCGATTATCGTGGTCAGCCCATATATCAGTTCGCCTATCCGCGTTTTCATTTCAACAAGTATGAAGATATTCCGCCGCTGCTGGTGGAAACCTTGTTGTTCATCGAGAATCGGCATCTGTTGGACCCGACGCTGGAGCACGCCAACCCGGCGGTGGACTGGCCTCGCCTGGCCAGCGCATCCGTGGCTATGGTGGTCGGTTCGCTGGGCGGCAGTGGCCCCAGCCACGGCGCCAGTACCCTCGCAACTCAGATAGAAAAATACCGGCACTCTTTCGAAGGGCGTACCCAGACGCCGATGGATAAATTACGGCAGATGGCATCAGCCAGTGTGCGTGCCTATAGCACCGGCCCGCAGACGCTCGAGGTACGCCGGCAGTTGGTATTGGATTATCTCAACAGCGTGCCACTGACGGCGGCCCCCGGCCATGGTGAAGTGCATGGCTTCGGTGATGCGCTGTGGGTCTGGTTTGCCGAGGATATCGACCGTTTCCGCGCCGGGCTCAATGGTGAACGGGGGCTGCCCGCTCAGGCTGTGGCCCTGCGCCAGGCGCTGTCCTTGATCATTGCGCAGCGCCGGCCCAGTTGGTACCTGTTGGATGGGCGCGCCGAGTTGGCGGAGCTGGTTGATAGCCATATTCGGTTACTGGCCAGCGATCGGCGCATCGACGACGAATTGGCCGAGGCGGGATTGATCGGAGTGGTGTCGTTTCGTGATTGGCAGACTCAGCCGCTGCATGAGCAGATCGAGGTGAACAAGGCCGTGCGGGTTACCCGCAACCAGCTGGCATCCATGCTCGGCCGCTCGCTCTATGAACTGGACCGGCTCGATATGAGTGCCAGCAGCAGTCTGGATGCAGGACTGCAACGGGCCGTGAGCGAGTTCCTTCAGGGCCTGGCAGACGAAGACACCGCCCGTGAGGTCGGGCTGTTGGGGGACACCTTGCTATCTGGCAAGCAGGCTGCGGAGATACGTTACAGCTTCACTCTGATGGAGCGAACCGCGACCGGTAACCAGGTCCGTGTACAAACGGATACCACCGGCCTGCCGTTCGACCTCAACCAAGGTAGCAAGTTGGAATTGGGGTCTACCGCGAAGCTGCGGGTGCTGACCAGTTATCTTGAAATAATCGCCGAACTGCATGATGCGCTGGCTGATGCGGACGCCGACACTTTACGTACAGCCAGGTCCGAGGCAAGTGATCCGCTTACCCGCTGGGCGGCGGGTTATCTGAGCGCCAACCCGGGAGCGGACCTGCCTGCGTTGCTCGACGCTGCGTTGCAACGGCGTTACTCCGCCTCGCCCTGGGAGGGTTTTGCCACCGGCGGAGGCGTGCAGCACTTTGAAAACTTCCGCAAGGAAGATAATCGACGCCGGCCGACAGTGCAGCAAGCGCTGCAGGAATCCATCAATCTGCCCTTCGTACGACTGCTGCGTGATGTGGTTCGATATTCATTGCATGACAGCGTGGAAGATGCCGATAGCCTGCTCAGCAACGACCGTGATCCACGCCGCGAAGCCTGGCTGCAGACATTCGCCGACCGTGAGGGTCGGGTCTATCTTCAACGCTTCTGGCGACGTTATGCGGGTATGGACGAGCAGCAGCGGTTTGAGCAGTTGATGGACCAAGTGCAACCTATTGCCGCGCGCTTGTCGGTGGTATATCGCAATCTTTATCCGCAGGCAGACTTTGAAACCTTCAGTACATTCCTGGTGAAGCGGGTGCGGGTACCGCAAAAACCGGAGCGCATCGAACGGCTATATGAAGCCTATCGCCCGGGTAAATACAATCTGACGGATCAGGGTTATATTGCGCAGATCCATCCGCTGGAACTATGGTTGCTGGGTTATCTCAAGCGCAACCCGCAGGCGACGCTGAATGAGGTGTTGTCCGCCAGTGCGGTTGAGCGTCAGGAGGTCTACGCCTGGTTGTTCCGCACCCGCCATACCAGCGCGAGAAACGTCAGAATCCGCACCATGCTGGAGCGTGAGGCGTTTGATTCCCTGCATCAGCGGTGGCAGCGGGTTGGCTATCCCTTTCCCCATCTGGTGCCCTCGCTGGGCACGGCCCTGGGCAGCTCCGGCGATCGACCGAGCGCACTGGCTGAGCTGATGGGCATCATTCTCAATGAGGGGCGACGGCTGGAGGTGCGACGCATCAATAACCTGCACTTCGCCGCTGCCACTCCCTGGGAAACCCGCTTCGAGCCGCTGTCACTTGATGCAAAGCAGGTATTGCATCCCGAGGTGGCGACAGCGCTGCGCAACGCACTTTCGGCTGTCGTGCTTGACGGAACGGGGCGACGCCTGCAGGGGGTATTCATGACCGCCGATGGTGAGCCGCTGGCGGTAGGCGGAAAAACCGGCACCGGTGACAATCGAATTCATACCATGGCGGCCGGTGGCAGGGTTATTTCCAGTGAGGTCATGAACCGCACGGGGGGGTGTCATAAATTTTGTGTTTGGGCATAACATGTTGCAGCAGAGGATGCATGTATGCCGACCAAGAAGAAGCCGGGGCGTGAAACCCCGCGAGACCTACCAGCAATTCCCAAAGAGCTGATTGATCAGTTCGTCAATGGCCCGATGAGCGCTGAAGCCATTCAGGATGCCTCGATGGCGTTCAAGAAGGCGTTGATCGAGCGGGCCCTTGGTGCCGAGCTAGGGCATCACCTTGGCTACCCTGAAGGTGCTGAGCGCCCAGAGGGGGCGAGCAACCAGCGTAACGGCCGGAGCGGCAAGACAGTGCTCACCGATGATGGCCCGCTGCGTCTGGACATCCCCCGAGACCGCGACGGCAGCTTTGCCCCGATCCTGATTCCCAAGCATGAGCGCCGCTTTACCGGCTTTGACGACAAGATCATTGCCATGTATGCCCGAGGCATGACGGTTCGTGAAATCCGAGCCTTCCTGGCCGAGCAGTACGGAACCGATGTTTCTCATGACTTCATCAGTTCGGTTACCGATGCCGTATTGGAAGAGATTAGCGCTTGGCAGCAACGCCCCTTGGAGCCAATGTACCCGGTCATCTTTTTCGATGCCTTGAGGGTCAAAATTCGGGACGAGGGCCTGGTTCGCAATAAGGCCGTTTACCTAGCGCTTGGGGTGTTACCGGACGGTACACGGGATATTCTGGGCATCTGGATCGAAACGACGGAGGGCGCCAAATTCTGGATGAAGGTGTTCAACGATCTGAAGACCCGAGGCGTAGAAGATATATTGATCGCCGTGACTGACGGCCTGAAGGGCATACCTGAAGCCCTGAGTGCGGTGTTCCCGGATACCACCTTGCAGACCTGCATTGTACATCTGATCCGCAACAGCCTTGATTATGCAGGCTGGGACAAGCGCAGAGAGCTGGCCAAAGCTCTCAAGCCCATCTATCAGGCGCTCAACGCCGAGGTCGCAGCGCAGGCTTTGGACGCGTTTGAAGCTGGGCCATGGGGTAAGCAGTACCCGACGGTCACAGCAGCCTGGCGGCGTGCGTGGGATAGGGTCATTCCGTTCTTTGTGTTCCCGCCCGCCATACGAAAGGTGATCTATACGACCAATGCGATTGAAAGCATCAACGCTCAGTTGCGTAAGATCATTAAAACCCGGGGCCACTTCCCAACGGATGAGGCCGCGACGAAGTTGATCTGGTTGGCGCTACGTAATATCACTGCCAACTGGGGTAACGCGGCACATGACTGGAAAGCCGCTATGAATCAGTTCGCGATCCTATACGAAGATCGCTTCACCAGGCCGACCTGGTAAGTGAGGGCCTACCTGATGGCAGGCCATTAACGGCCCGAACACAAAAAATCTGACAGTCCCACGCACGGCAACCTTCGTTTTCTTTCTCGGTCCGAACCACTTCGGGACGTTGACCGCATTCGTACCCGGCGCCGACGCCGCGAAGTTCCACTTCACTTCAGCACTTCCCGCACAAGTCCTGAAAAGCATGGCGCCCGTGCTGACACCCTATCTCATCACACCAGCTACGGCACTAGCTCAGCACCATGACTGACATAGGTACTTATATAAAAATAACTTTATCACTTCTCAATTATTATTAAATTGTCTATCGCTATGCCGGTGGGCAGAATAGCTGGCCCTTCTTATCTCAATTGGTAAAATCCGGTTTCTGATGTGCTCTTCTGGCCGTCACCTACTGCCGGCAGGAGCATGACGATGTCTGGTCGTTTACTGACCCTATCCCGACGTTTATTCGGTTGGTTGCCGCGTACTATTCAGACCCGCCCAGGGGAGTGGCTGCGTGCCGCGACTGGCGTGGGCGTGGCGGTGGCCTGCACTTTCTGGCTATCAGATCTGCTGTATGGCAACAACACGGCGATGATTCTTTTGGGTCCGGCAGGCGCCTCGGCGGTACTCTTGTTCGTGGTCTCGTCCGGGGCGCTGGCCCAGCCCTGGCCAGTGCTGGGCAGTTATCTGCTGGCGGGCGTAATCGGTATCGCAGCGCTCCACCTCCCTCTGCCACCGTTGCCTCTCAGTTGGCTGCTTGTGGGTGCGGTTGCCAGCGTAGTGTTGGGTATGTCTTTGCTGCGTTGTCTACATCCCCCGGCCTGCGCCCTGGTGCTGGTCGTCGTGCTTGCCGGTGATCTGTTGAGGCCGTTGGGAGGTTGGCTGCTGTTGCCGGTCATGCTCAATGCATGTTGTCTGCTGTTCTGCGCCACGCTGTACAACAACCTGACCGGCGTGCGCTATCCGAAGCAGATGCCAAGAGCCGACCTGCACCATACCCGCGATATTCTGCCCGGTCAGCGAGTGGGTTTCACTGAGGAGGATCTGGATCGGGCGCTGGATCAATTCGGTTCTTTTGTCGATATTACCCGTCACGATCTGGAGCAGATCATTCGTGATACCGAGAGCTCTGCGCTCCGACGCAAGATGGGCGATATCCGCGCCGAACAGATCATGTCCCGAGACATCCGCACTGTTGGACCGGACACCACGGTGATGCAGGCAATCCGAATTTTCCGTCACCACCATGTGAAAACCCTGCCGGTGGTAGACAGCGAAGGTGTGGTGCAGGGCATCACCAGTCTGGGCGATCTGCTGGCGCAACTGGATCTGCCGATGGGGAGAATGCTGCCCACGCGAATCAACCTGTGGCGTGATCAGCCGCTGCACAAGGTCATGACCACACCGGTGGTCACCGTAGATGGACAAACGCACGTGGTGGACATGATTCCGCTGATGTCGAACCAGGGATTGCATTGCCTGCCGGTGCTGGATAACGGGCAACTGGTTGGGCTGGTGACTCAGACTGATGTGATAGCGGCGCTGCACCGCGATCTGGTCAGCCATCTGGCCTGATCGGGTATGCGGCTGTTCAGATCATCGGGTCCCAGCGCTGGGACCAGTCCTGCGGGGTACGCGCCAGTTCGCGCAGCAACGTCAAGGCCTGATTGAGTACCGCTGATTCGCGCTGGCGCGAATACACCAGATAGGTGGGAAAGCTGAACTCCGGTGCCATGTGTACCGCCTCAAGCAATCCATTATCCAGATAGCTCTGTACCACGCGGCTGCGAAAATAGCCTGACCCGCCGGCCTCCAGTATGTACTGCAAGGCCAGCGGACCAAGATTGAAACTGACCGAGGCGCGGGCCTTGTCGGGCAGGGCGGCATCATGCTGGCGTCGGAAGTTCTCGCCCCAATCGATATACACATAAGGCTCCCGCTGACCGGGCAGGCAGACCTGAATCAGTTTTTCTTCCAGCAGCTCTTCGACCTGCAGGCCAGGTAGATACTCCGGCTGATAAACCAGCGCGGCATCCAGCGAACCCTGTTCGACGCGTTGCATCAAGGTGCCGCTGTCACCGATCTCGGCGCGAATGGAGTGTTCCCGAATCTCCCGACGCAGCGCCCGCACCCAGTCCAGAATCAGCGGCGTGCACAAACTGGCCTCACCACCCACATGCAGCACATCGCTGAAACCCTTGAGCAGCGGCAGATCACGTTGGGCATTGTCCCAGGCCTGAATCATCTGCGTGGCATGGGTAATGAACGCCTCGCCATCAGCCGTCAGCCGGGCACCGGAGCGGTTGCGGATGAACAGCGTGCAATTCAACTGATTTTCCAGGCTCTGGATGCGCGAGGTGATGGCGGCCTGGGTGACATGCAGCCGATCAGCCGCCGCGACAAAGCTGCCGCAACGAACGATCTCCAGAAAGGTGCGGGCCAGGCTGATATCCATATGAACAATTCTCAGGGAGGAAAGGGGCATTCTAGCAAGACGGGGGAGGGTGAGCTCTATATTGTCTGGAGCGCTCTCCGCGCCTATGGGCGTAAGGTCAGCGCCCAACTGTTCGATCTCCGCCTGGCTGAGCCCTTGGGCTGCTGCGCCAGCGGTCGCCAGGCTGAATGCCAGACCATGGGGCGCCTGCAGGGACCGCTGGATTGATCAGACAGGCAGGTTCTTTACAAAGTAGAGTAATTGCTCTATACAGTCAATAAAGGCGATTCTTGCTGAGAACAACAACGACAAACGGGATTGCATGCCATGTTCAGATTTCCGCTCCTGGCCCGATTGCTGGGTACTCTGGCGCTACTGGTGCCGTTATCCGGCGAGGCTGACCCCCGCCCCAATATACTGTTGATCGTCGCTGACGATATGGGGTTTTCCGATCCCGGCGCTTATGGCGGTGAGATCAGTACGCCGAACATCGATGAGCTGGCCGCCGAAGGGCTGCAGTTCAGCAACTTCAATGTGGCCGCGACCTGTTCTCCAACCCGTGCGATGCTGCTGACCGGCGTCACCAGTCACAAGGTCGGCATGGGCAATATGAAAGAGATCATGGCTGACAACCAGAAGGGCCAGCCTGGCTACGAAACTTGGCTCAACGACCAGGCCGTGACTTTTCCGGCTTTGCTGCAGGATGCTGGCTACCGTACCTATATGGCCGGTAAATGGCACCTGGGCAGTCGCCCGGAAAGTTTGCCCAACGCCCGCGGGTTCGACCGCTCGGTGGCGTTGCTGGAGAGCGGGGCTGACAACTGGGAGGCCAAGCATTATCTGCCTGCCGGCACCGCGACCTGGGTCGAGGATGGCCAACCCATCAAGTTGCCGGAGGATTTCTATTCGTCGTCCTTTGATGCCGACAAGCTGATCGAGTATCTGGGCAGTGAGCCGGACAGCGATCAGCCATTCTTCGCCTACCTGGCATTCCAGGCGGTGCATGCCCCGCACCAAGCGCCGGAATCCTATGTCGAGCAGTATGCCGAGGCGTATCAGGAGGGCTGGGATATCATCCGCCAGCGCCGCTATGAACGGTTGACCGAGCTGGGGCTGCTGCCGGCCACGGCAGAGTCGGTGGTCAGCGGCGATTGGGGCACCTTCTACGATACCCCGACCATCGACTGGGCCAGCCTCAGCGATGAAGAGCGCGCCTACCGCGCCCGGCAGATGGCGGTGTACGCGGGCATGGCACAGGCCATGGATGAGAATATCGGGCGGGTTATCGACCACCTCAAGGCCAGTGGCGAGTATGACAACACGTTGGTGATCTTCATGAGCGACAACGGCGCCGAGTCTACGGTATTGACCGATATCGCGCCGCTGTTCTATCGCCTGCGCTACGATCAGGACCAGACCGATCTGGGCCGCCCCGGCAGTTGGAGCGAATACGGCCCCGGCTGGGCCTATGCGTCCAACTCGCCGTTCTATTCCTACAAGGGTTCTCCATTCAATGGCGGGCTGCGGGTGCCCATGATCATGCGTTTGCCGGGTGTGATCGAGCCGGGCTCGCGCACCGCCGCCTTTGGTTATGTGACCGATATCGCGCCGACGCTGCTGGAACTGGCCAGTACGCCGGCGCCGGATGGCGAGTATCAGGAGCGCCAGGTGCATCGCATCATGGGTACCAGCATGGCGCCGCTGCTGCGTGGCGAGCGCGAGCGTATCCATGCTGAGGATGAGGTGATCGTCTATGAGCTGGCCGGCGGTATGGCCATCTGGCAAGGCGACTACAAGCTGGTGGTATCGAACTCGAGCGCCATCGCTACGCGGTCCGGCAAGCTGCTGTTCAATATGCGCGAGGATCCATTGGAACGCGATGACCTGGCGGCGCAGCAACCCGAGCGTGTCGCCGAGCTGGTGCAGGCCTATCACGACTTCGTCGCCGAGCACGGGCTGGTCGAAGTGCCGAAGGATTACAACGCCTGGCAGCAACTGAACAGCAATGCCCGAGAACAGTTTCTTGCCCGCCACGGCGCCCAATTGCTAGTGGGTGTTGTCATTCTGATCTTGCTGATCGGTTGGGCGCTGTTCGCCTGGTTCAGACGCCGCCGGTAGCGATCAGTGTCGGTGAATGGTTCTCAGCAGGTGATGTCCTCCAAGGGTACATAGAGCCGGTTGCACAGGGAGGTGACCGCCTCCCGATAGGCCGGCACCACATAGCCTTCCTCCAGCACCAGTATTTGATAGATACCCCGGCGCAGCAGCTGCTCGCTCAGGCTCAGTTGCGCGCCCTGGGTGGTGGTCAGAAACTGCATCCAT
The DNA here is from genome assembly GCF_900105005.1 of Halopseudomonas litoralis. Lineage (NCBI taxonomy): Bacteria > Pseudomonadati > Pseudomonadota > Gammaproteobacteria > Pseudomonadales > Pseudomonadaceae > Halopseudomonas > Halopseudomonas litoralis. The sequence goes on along the minus strand of NZ_LT629748.1, from coordinate 2,447,738 downwards.
GAACTCAGCACAATCCACACATTGATGCTCAGAGTTTCCGCCTGTTGTGCGTTGAGCTGCAGAATCCCCGCCTCGGCAAATGCCAGATAGATTTTCTGGGTGTTGCACAGACTGCGCTGGGAAAACTGCCGATAGCGGCCCGCCAACTCGGGGTCGGATTCGAGTAGATATTCCAGTCCCTGATGCATGAAACGATACTGCCAGAGGATATCCAGCAGGCTTTCCAGGTAGCGGGCCTTGTCTTCAAGATTGACAGCGGCCTGTTCGGGCAGAGTAAAGAAGACCTCCATCTTCCCTTCGAACTCGGTGAACAGCTCAGCCACTATCGTGGGTTTGTTACGGAAGTGGTAATAGAGATTGCCGGGTGAAATGCCCAAGTGACTGGCGATGTGATTGGTGGTGATGTTGCGCTCGCCCTGGGTGTTGAACAGCTCCAGGCTTGCTTGCAGGATACGCTCTCGGGTGCTTGGCTTTGCAGCCATAGGTTGATCTCTCACTGTCTTGCTGACCCCTTTTCCGCTTCTCCGCTTAGTCGCTGACCGGCTCGATCAGCGCAAAGTCTGGGGTGAAATCATCCATCAGGCTCATCAGTTGGAGAAACGCCTGCGGATTGCCGGTGATGCTGATCTCGCCAGACTTGATGGCGGCGGGGAAGCTGTTTTGCTGGGTCAGGATAGCATCCAGCGTGGCTCGGGTCATGGTGATGCCGGCATCGGCCTGCTCGGCCTGGCGCTCGGGCAGCCAGGTCAGCGTGGCGTTCTGCAGATTGACGCGGAACCGCTCCCGGGTGTCAGTGAAGTGCCAGTTGAGCACCAGATGCTTGCCTGCGGCCTTGGGGCCATTCAGCCGCACGCCCAATAGATCGAAGAACATCCCGGTATCCAGCGCTTGCAGCAGGTCGGTAGCGACGGCGCCGGCGGCGCGCTCGCTTGTGCTGCTGCGCAGCTCCATGGCACCGGATAGATAAACGTTGCGCCACGGGCCGGACTCGGCCTGATAACCGAGCTGCTCCAGCGCAGCGGCATTCAGTTCCCGGGCGGTCTGGTTGTCCGGCTCGGCAAACACCGCCTGGCTCATGACCGAGGCTACCCAGCGGTATTCGCCTTGCTCGAAGTCCTGCCGGGCGCGGCCGATCACCTGATCGATACCGCCCATGTACTCCATGCTTTTGCGCGCTGCCTTCTGGGCTGATAAAGGGTTGAGGCTGGCGGGGTTGGCATCGTACCAACCCAAATATTTCTGGTAGATGGCGCGGGCGTTGTGCCGCAGCGTGCCGTAGTAGTCGCGGGCGTTCCATTGGCTGGCGAGGCTGTCGGGTAACTGGATACGCTCGGCGATCTCGTCCGCGCGATAGCCCTTGTTCATCAAGCGCACGCTCTGATCATGGATGTACTTGTACAAGTCCCGTTGCGCGCTTAGAAAATGCCTGGCTTCATCCTGGCTCCAGACCGGCCAGTGATGCTGGGCAATCAGGATATCGGTACGCGGGCCGTACTGTTCCAGCACCTCGTCGATATAACGCGACCAGCGGTTGGCATCACGTACCTCTGCGCCCCGCAAGGTGTAGATATTGTGCAACTGGTGCGAAGTGACCTCCGCGGTATTCAGCACCCGGCTGGCCGGGAAATACAGCATGAATTCGGACTGCGCCTCGCTGCCCTGGGCCAGTTGAAAGTTGATCTCCACGCCGTCGATGGTCTGCGGACCATTGCTGGAGATGATGTCGGTGGGCGGAATCAGCGTCAGTGCGCCGATGCTCAACGCTTTGCCCAGGCCATTGTCGATATGCCCGGTGGGGCCGGCCGGCAGACCGGTGCCATACATATACATGGCGCGGCGGGTCATGGCATTGCCGGCGATCACGTTCTCGCTTATCGCGTGCTCCATGAAGCCTTCGGGAGCATAGATGCGCACCCGCTGCTTGCGTATATCCTCGTCGCTGACGATACCGCGCACGCCGGCAAAGTGGTCCACATGGTTATGGGTGTAGATCACCGCGACCACCGGCTTGTCCGGGCGATGCTGCAGATAAAGGTCCAGCGCGGCCCGGGCGGTGGTCGGGGTGAGCAGCGGGTCGATGATGATCAGGCCAGTCTTGCCCTCGACCACTGTCATATTGGCCAGATCCATGCCGCGGATCTGGTAGATCCCTTCGGTCACTTCGAACAGGCCGTGGATATTGTTGAGCTGAGCCTGACGCCACAGACTGGGGTTGGCGGTATCCGGCGCTGGCTGCTGATCGAGAAAATCATAGGCCGCTCGGTTCCAGGCCGTGCTGCCATCGGGGTTGAGCAGCGGCTCATTGTCAGCAGCGGCGATAAACCCGCGGCGGGCATCCTCGAAGGCCTGGCGTTCGCTGAAATCCAGTTGCTTCAGCACCTCGGCATTGGCCTGAATGGTTGCCGGTTCCGCGGGCTGGCTGTCAGCCGTGGCGGGGTAGGGCAGCCACAGAGTGGCGGCCAATAATGCGGTCAGACAGAAGGTCTTGTTCATTTTGTGTGCTCCGGTATGAGGTAGGGGGCTTATGCCAGCCGCTCGGCCAGCAGGCTCGACAGTCGGGCGGTGATCCCATAAATAGACAGCTGCGGGTTGGCGCCGATACTGGTGGGAAACAGCGAGCCGTCATGGATCGACAGGTTTTCCAATTGATGATGCCGGCCCAGGCTGTCGGTGACCGCCCGGCTGGCATCGTCGCCCATGGCGCAGCCGCCCATCACATGGGCGCTGCCCAGGCGGGTCTTGAAGCGGCGCAGATCAAGGTTGTCGATCATCTCTCGCGCCTCGGCCATAGTCCGTGCCGGACGGGCATCGTTATGTATTGGTGTGACCGCACGGGCGCCAGCGGCAAATTGGATGTCGGCCATGCTCAGATAGGTGCGACGCACTCCATCCCAGGTGTAATCGGTCAATTGGTAGTCCAGTACCGGGGAGCCGCCGCTGCGCAATTGGACAGTGCCCTCGGCACTGTCCGGGTGAAAGCCGTCGCGCAGCAGGGCGATCATCATGTTGCTGTTGGGCAGTTGCTGCATCAGCTCGCTGTTGGCCACACCGGTGCCACCCAGTACCGTGGCGCTGAAGCCCGGCTGCAGGGGCGGCACTTCCAGCTTGTAACCCATCGCCCCGGCGGCGCCGTCCTGCCATTGGAAGTGGTCGGAATAAACCGATTGCGGTGCGCCATAGAAGGGATTGATCGGCTGCTCGAACTGCGCCCAGGAAAAGCTGGTGAGGTGCAGAAAGGTGCGCTTGCCGACCCGTTTGTGGGGGTCAGGCACCTTCGAGCGCAGCAGCAACCCGGGGGTATTAATGCTGCCGCCGGCGAGAATGTAATGCCGGGCGCGAATCTGGATGCGCCGACCGGTCGGCGCCACGCAACGCTCGTCCATGGCCGCACATTCGAGACCGATCACCCGGTCACCATCCAGTTGAAGCCGCTCGGCCCGGGCCAGGTAAATCAGCTCGCCGCCCTGATCCAGTACTGCCGGAATGCTGGTGACCAGCATCGATTGCTTGGCATTGGTCGGACAGCCCAGCCCGCAGTAGCCGAGATTCCAGCAGCCGCGCACGTTACGCGGGATCGGCTGCCAATGCAGCCCCAACACATCGCAGCCGCGGCGCAGTACATCATTGTTGCCATTGGGCGGCATGGTCCAGGGGCTGATGCCCAGGCGCTCTTCCAGCCGGGCAAACCAGGGCGCCAGCTCATCGCTGCTGTGACCGCGCACCCCATGCTCGCTGGCCCAATGTGCCAGGGTTGGTTCTGGCGTGCGGAAACAGGAAGTCCAATTGACCAGAGTTGTGCCGCCCACGGCGCGGCCCTGCAAGATGGTGATGGCGCCATCCTTGGACATGCGCCCCAGTCCCTCCTGATAGAGGGCAGGGTAGGCTTCATCTTCCTGCATCTTGAAATCGCTGCTGGTGAACAGCCCGCCTTCCTCTATCAGCAATACCTTGAAGCCAGCGGCGCTGAGTACCTCAGCGCTGGTGGCACCGCCGGCACCGCTGCCGACGATGGCGATGTCGGCTTCCAGGGTCAAGTCCTGCTCCAGCTGTGAGGCATTGGTTACTTGCCAATCGCGCTTGAGCCCTTCGGCGAACAGATCCGGAATCGGCATGATATATCTCCCTGTTCAGATACGCGGTGGGCCTGGGTAGCCGCATTGCGGCCAGGACGCGGGACTGCTATAGCAGGACAGCAAAATGAGATTGGTCAGCGCGCTCTGGCCCTGTTGCAACAGGGCGAACGAGCTGTTCTCCCAGCGTTTGAGAAAGGCTTGTACTGACTCGTCACTGGCATTTTCCCAAGGACCCCAGATACCCGTCGCCGGGCCGCGGGTTACGCTCAGCGTGAGCAGGTCGAACAGTTGCAGGACCTGACGGTTCAAGCTGGGGGACAGCCGGTTCAGGTTGTTATCCAGCGCTAGCAATACACCTTCTACCCCTTCGGCCCTTCGCGCTGCCGGTAACGCTTCGGCCAGAACCGTCTGAATGACCCGGCGCAGCATGGGCAGATCGTCCTCCCGCAATTGCTGAAAGCCGGGTGCCGAGCTGCCCGCAGCACAGCCGGAGAGACTGGCGATACCGCCAGCGGTAGCCAGCACAGCCGTGCCGAACAGACCCAGTTTGAGGAGTTGCCGGCGATTCAGGCCGGGCGCATTTGCGATGATATTGGTCATTGTTATTGTTATCTCATTATTGGCCGGTCAGCGAATCAGTAGCCTGCGGGCGAGTTTCTGCAGCCTGGTGCCATAGGGTGGATAAAGCACCCGGGTGGCATTGAAGCGCGGCTTGCGCAATATCGCCTTGGCCTTGCTGAAGGTCAGAAAGCCCTCATGGCCGTGATAATGGCCCATACCGGAGGGCCCGATGCCGCCAAAGGGCAGATCGCATACCGCCACGTGCAGCAGGGTTTCGTTCAAGCCCACTCCGCCGGAGTGAGTCTGAGTCACCACGTGCTGTTGCTGGTCACGGTCGTAACCGAAATAGTAGAGCGCCAGTGGCCGGGGGCGAGCATTGATATAGGCGATGGCATCATCGATCTGCCGGTAGGGCACTATAGGCAGCAGCGGGCCGAAGATTTCGTCCTGCATCACCAGCATGTCATCGGTCACATCCAGCAAGAGCGTAGGCGGCAGACGCCGCTCCTGAGCTTCGTCGAACAGCGGCAGCAAACGTGCCCCCTTGGCTCGGGCGTCCTCCAGATAGCTGTTCAATCGGGCCTGCTGGCGCGGATTGATGATGCTGGTGTAGTCGGGGTTGTCGACGAGCTGCGGATAGAACCTGCCGATTACCTGACGATAGGCAGTGACGAACGCCTCCACGCGCGCTTCCGGAACCAGTACGTAATCTGGCGCCACACAGGTCTGCCCGGCGTTCATGGTCTTGCCGAAGGCGATGCGTTCGGCGGCATCGTCCAGTGGCACCGTCTGCGAGACGATGGCGGGGGACTTGCCGCCCAGTTCCAACGTCACCGGCGTCAGGTTGTCCGCGGCGGCACGCAGAATATGCCGGGCAATGCTGGTGGCGCCAGTGAAGAGCAAATGATCGAAGGGCAGACGGGAAAAAGCCGCACCCACATCAGCCTCACCCAGCACCACAGCCACCTGATCCTCGGGAAACGCCTGGGCGAGTAATTCCTTGACCCGTTGTGAGGTGGCCTGTGTGGCTTCGCTCATCTTGATCATCACCCGGTTGCCCGCCGCCAGCGCACCGATCAGCGGGCCCATGGCGAGAAAGATTGGATAGTTCCACGGCACTATCACCCCCACCACGCCCAGCGGCTGGTAGACCACCTGTGCTGAACCCGGCTGAAAGGCGATGCCCAGCGGCCGTCGGGAGGGCTTCATCCAGCGGCGCAGATGTTTGCAGGTATGGTCGATGGATTGCAGGGTAGGGAGTATTTCGGCAAACAGGGTCTCGTCGCGTGAGCGGTTGCCGAAGTCTTGGTTCACAGCCTGGACCAGCGACTCTTGTTCGCTCACCAACACGGAGCGCAGGCGTTTCAGCCAGGTGAGACGAATATCCAGCGATGGCATGGGCTCGGCCTGAAAGGCGCCACGCTGACAGCTCAGTAAAAAAGCCAGATGCTCGCTGGTCTCGCTCTGGGAAGGGCTACTGTCCATCCAAGGAAGCTCCGGGCAATGTTTAGAGTAATTAATCTAATGCTTGTAGAGCAATTGCGGAGTGGGGTCAAGGGCGCGGCGTCTGACTGATGAGTGGCCGCCAGGCTTTTGTCCGATCTGAAGCGGATGCCGGAAGGTATCCGCGATGGTATTGGGCGGAGGATGACCGTTCTGAAGTTTGATACGTTGCGAGCTTGCACTTTGCAAAAGGACAGCGGTCAAACGAAGTGGGACAGGAATCCCAAATGCAAAAATGCCCCGGATGGGTGAGCATCCGAGGCATTTTCTATATTGGTTGCGGGGGCAGGATTTGAACCTACGACCTTCGGGTTATGAGCCCGACGAGCTACCAGACTGCTCCACCCCGCGTCTGTGGCGGCCATTCTACTCATTCTCGGGAGGCTGTCAAGCGATTGATGCGAAAAGAATTTTTTGCGTAGGGGATCACATGGAAAAACGCACTTTAATCAGGACGGTGTAATGTCTTTGTGCCATGATTGAGGTGCTCCAGCCAGGGGTGGCCTGGGCTATCCGTAGCGGTAGTCAACATGCTATACGGCGTATGAACAAGCAAGGAATGTCCATGAACAATTCCACGAAACAATACAAGCTCACTGCGCTGGGTGAGTTCGCTGATTCCGCGGTCGAGCACGCCTATCGTGTGCACATGCAACCTTTGTCGGCACGTCATCTGCGAGTTGCGTTGATCGTATGGGGCAGCTTGATATTACTGTTCGGTGTGCTGGACTTGCAGAGCCTGGGTTGGTCTCGAGATTTCTACATCCTGCTTGTTTGTCGAGTATTACAGGCAACTCTGCTGTTCGCCTTCGCTTTCATGCTGAAAAGAAGACCGGAGCTGATATCCAGCGGTCGTGTGACCACCGCGCTGGAAATCATCGGCTTTGTCCTGTTTATGCCTATCTATTTTCTGCGTCCGGATATCGCTACCTTTACCATAGGCGTCATCGGTCTGATGTTGCTGGCGATGTTCCTGTTCGTGCCCAATCGTTTGGTACTGACGCTGCTGGCCGCAGTGGCAGGTGTGGTGTTGGCCCTGGTCTGTATCGCGATGAATGGGCGGAGTGTCGATGTGCTTATCGGCGCCTTCTTTGTGCTGGCGTTACCGGTCGTTACAGGCTTTTTTACTTCGCAGCAGCTGCATATAGTGCAGCGCAGGCAGTATGCGATGTTCAATCAGGCTAACAAGGCAAACCGCGAGCTGGAACAGGAAATGGAGCGCCGCAAGTTGCTGGAGCAGGAGCTCAAGCGCCAGGCAACCACCGACCCTCTGACGGGATTGTTCAACCGCCGTCAGTACGAGATGCTGTTCCGCCGCGAGCGTGAGCGCTGCCGGCGGCAGGGCACCAGTATCTGTCTGGCCATGGCTGATCTGGATTCTTTCAAATCACTGAACGATGAGCTTGGCCATGACGCTGGCGATATCGCGCTGAAGCATATTGCCGATCTGTTCACCGCCCAGCTGCGTGAAGGCGATGTGGTCGGGCGTTTTGGTGGCGAAGAGTTCATCATCTTGCTGCCTGATACCGGGGCAACCGAGGCCGAACGGGTTATCGAGCGGCTGAGAACGCGACTGGAAACCTCGCCGGTCATGCTCAAGGGAGAACCCCGAACCATCACCGCGACCTTTTCTGTATCTGCTGTGTGGGATGGCGAGACAGATATAGTCGAGACCTTGCGTCGTGTGGATGAAGGGCTGTACAGCGGCAAACGGGCCGGGCGTAATCGGGTAGTGGTAGTCTGATGTACACTATCCGGCCAACCCCGCCGGAAGAGCCCTTTTGCGCAAGATCATTCACATCGACTGCGATTGTTTCTATGCCGCTATCGAGATGCGTGATGACCCGCGTCTGCGCAACCGGCCGCTGGCAGTCGGCGGTGACCCCGGCAAGCGCGGCGTTATTGCTACCTGTAACTACGAGGCGCGCACCTATGGCGTGCATTCGGCCATGGCTTCGGCCTATGCGAAGAAACTCTGCCCCGATTTGTTGATCGTGCCCGGCCGGATGCAGGTCTACAGGGAAGTCTCCGTGGCCATTCAGGCCATATTCCATGAGTACACGCCGCTGGTGCAGCCATTGTCGCTGGATGAGGCATTTCTCGATGTCACCGACAGCACGGCATGCCGTGGTAGCGCGACGCTGATCGCTCAGGAAATCCGCCGCCGCGTGCAGGAAACCCAAAGCATCACAGTGTCGGCCGGCGTGGCACCGAGCAAATTTCTGGCGAAGATTGCCAGTGATTGGAACAAACCCGATGGGCTGAAAGTGATTCTCCCTGAGGAGGTTGACGAGTTCGTGCTGGCGCTGCCGGTCAATCGCCTGCATGGCGTAGGCAAGGTGACTGCGGCGCGTCTGCACAAGCATGGTGTGGATACCTGTGCCGAGCTGCGTCAGTGGCGCAAGCAGGATCTGGCCCGGGAATTCGGCAGTTTCGGTGAGCGCTTGTGGGAATTGGCGCGAGGAGTTGACGAGCGCCCGGTGGTGGTTGACCGAGCGCGCCAGTCAGTCAGTGTGGAAAACACCTACGACCGCGACCTGCCGGACCTGCAGGCTTGCCTCGATGCCTTGCCACCGCTGCTGGACAAACTGGCCCAGCGTCTGGGCCGGCTCGAAGGCCAATATCGAATCAGCAAGCCCTTCGTCAAACTCAAGTTCCACGACTTTACCCAGACCACATTGGAGCAGGCCGGTGCGCCGATCACGCCCCAGGGGTTTCAGACCTTGTGCAGCCAGGCCTTTACCCGCGGTGAGCGCCCGGTGCGGCTGATCGGCGTGGGCGTGCGGCTGGACAACGCACACAGCCCGCTGGGTGAGCAGCTTCTGTTGTTCTGATGGACTCAGGTGCCGGTAGCGCAACGTGGGCAGAGATGATTATCGCCGCGCGGCTTCCAGCCCAGCTCAGCGATACGCTGCTCGGCCTTCGCGGTCCGTGCCTGCAGATTGTCCTTTTCCTGGGCGAGAAACTCGAAGGGCTGTTCCTTTGCGCACTCATCGCAGCGGATCGACCAGCCGAGCACCATCTGCCCGCTCAGGTTCGGGCCGTTGGCGGTGGCGGTCCATTGTCCCGGCGGGTTGATCAGATAGCGCACCTTGCCCACGACCAGTGGCAGGGGTAGGTCCTTGCTGCCCTTGACCGTGCAGATGAGTGTATCGCCTGGCTGAATACCGCCGCCCTGACCGGTGACCTGATACAGCCCACCCGCGAGTGTGCGGCATTCGATCAACGTGTGGGAAGGGTTGAGCGCTGTGCGCCGGAAGTCGTGTTCAGCCATGGGAGCTCCGCTTAGTAAGAAGACCCCATGATAACACTGGTGCAGGACGACATATCACTGTGCTCACTGATGGTCTGTGTCAGCCGTGGCTGGCTATATGATCGGTCGTCTGACTGGCGATAAAACAACAAGGAATCATTATGAGCGTAATGCAGCTATTCGATCTGACCGGCAAGGTCGCCCTCATCACCGGCGGCACCAAGGGTCTCGGCCTGCAGATGGCCGAAGCTTTGGGCGAGCAGGGTGCGAAGATCTTCATCAATGCGCGTAACCCTGCTGAAGTGGAAGAGGTCGTCGCCCAGCTGAATGCACGTGGCATCGAGGCGGGAGGTATTGCCTGCGATCTCGGTAAGCCCGACGGCAACCCGGTCACCGCCCTGGTTGACGCTGCTGAAGCGCGCTTCGGTACGGTGGATATTCTGATCAACAACGCCGGCACCACCTGGGGCCAGCCCGCCGTTGAGCACAGCTACGCCGGTTGGCAGAAAGTCATGGGCCTGAACGTCGATGTGTGTTTTCTCATGGCTCAGGAAGTGGCGCGTCGTTTCATGATTCCGCGCCGCTCCGGCAAGATCATTAACATCGCCTCGATTGCCGGCTTGAAGGGCAACGGCCCGAATACCGGTGTGTTCACCGTGGCCTACAACACCAGCAAGGCAGCGGCGATCAATCTGACCCGCGCGCTGGCCGGCGAGTGGGGCGCGTATGGCATCCACGTCAACGCCATCTGCCCGGGCTATTTCCCGACCAAGCTGGCCAAGGGGCTGGATCATGTGTCCGAATCGATCATCCGCAACACGCCGCTGGGGCGCGTTGGTGGCGAGGATGATATCAAAGGGCTGGCGCTGTTCTTTGCCAGTGATGCTTCCCGCCACGTGACCGGTCAGGCGATGGCGGTGGATGGTGGTTACTCGGCGGTCTGACGTCTGCCGGCTGCGCCCTGGTCATCCGGACGTACGCCGTTGCTCAGCACTCTGGCGACCTGTTCCACTTCGCTGCGGTGCTGGGCTTCCAGGGTTTCCATCTGCCGTTCGTGCAACTTGCGTTGGGCCTTGGGCAGGTCCTTCCAGGCCTGATGGGTCGGGATGTGCGCCGTCGCGTCATAAATGGTCTCGAACACCCGGACATCGAGATCGGCGCGCCGCGCTCCGCTGTAATTGTCCAGCAATACCTTGATCCGTATCGCCCCTTCGATCACCGGTAGCTGGCCGGTTACCAGGCTTTGCGCAAGTATTCGGATATCACCTTCCAGGCGTACATTGCGCTCCTCTTCCTTTCTGGTCAGGAGTTGCTGGTTGCGCCACACCCGGCGCCAGAGAATCACCGCGTACATGGCAAGTGCGAAGATGATGACAAGGCCGAGAATGATCAGCCAATCATTATTGGTCATGTTGGGTCCTAAAAACGCATGTCAGACGGGTCGATGGTGCCTTCTTCCCGCAATGTCAGTTTCGGTGACAGGAACAGGCCGGTACGGATATGTCCGTCAATCCGGTAGTTGACCGGCTGCTGATGCTCGACCAGTTTCACCAGGTCGCCCAGGTGACGCCAGATATTCGAGCGCACAGTCACATCGAAATATTCCGAGCCATAAGCCGGTACGTTGAATGCCTTGTCCGTGACGCCGGTGGCCAGACGCATGTTATTCAGGTACACCTGGTAATGCATGCCGCGGATCGGCAGGTTGCGACTGTTGGGGTTATCGACCCGCAGGCGCAGACGGAAGGATTGCTCCCAGAGGTTGGACTTGAGCATCTCTACATTGGCCAGACGTACCTCCGGCTCGGTATAGGACCGGTCGAATACGGCGCAGCCGTTAAGACCGAACAAGCCCGCCAGCAGGATCATCAACATCAGGCCCGGTGAACGTGTCATCAAGTGGTATCCCTCCGTTATAGCCATGCCACCCGTTTATTCAGATCTGTTGTCGGCGGCCGGCAGCCTGTTCATACTAACCCGGAATCTACCCAAGGGAGTGACAAGATGGCAGTTTTCGAGGTGGTTTTCCACGGTCAGGTTCGCGCTGACGTGGCGCCGGAGCAGGCCAGAGCACGTATTGGTCAGCTGTTTCAGGTGGCCGACCGGCAGCTGGACATGCTGTTTTCCGGACGGCGGATCGTTATCAAGCAGGGGCTGGATCAGGCCGCTGCGGAAAAATACCGCCAGGCCATTGAGCGGGCGGGCGCGCTTTGTGAGGTGCTGCCCGTGGCAGACAGCCCAGCTGAGGCTGCTCCACAGCCAGTCCCGAGGGTCACTCAGCCTGCGCAGCAATCAGCTGCCCCAGTACCGCGGGACGAGTTCATGGCGGCGTTCAGTGATGTAGAAGCGCCCGATTTGCCCATAGCGCCGCTGGGTTCGGATATGCAGGATGCCTATGCCGACCACACCCCGCTGTCCCTCGATCTGTCCGCCTTCAGCCTGGCGCCGCCCGGCAGTGACCTTGCGCAACTGAAGACATCAGTGCCGCTGGTCACACCGGACATCACCCACTTGCACATGCTCGACGAGGATTGAAGCGCGTATTCAGCAGCGGCAGCACTGCTTGAACTTGCGACCTGAGCCACAGGGGCAGGGCTCGTTGCGTCCGACATTCACCGGGTGGTTGGGATCGATGAAGTACCAGCGCTCGCCGATTCTGCAGAAATCCGAACATTCCAGATGCCTGTGTTGGCTGCCGTCCGGGTCGGCCCAGCGGGCGGTGAAGGTAACCTGCGCACGGTCGCTGGCGGTATCGGCATCCTCACGCTCCACCGTCAGGCCCAGCCAGTGGCTGTGGTGACTCCAGTCGGCCATGGCCTGGCGATCCAGCTGGGCTTGTTGAGCGGGCAGGGTGGTGGCGACCAGATAGTCGATCAGTTCCAGGGTGTAGGCGCTGTAGCGTGAACGCATCAATCGTCCCGCACTCGCCGCAGGCTCGCCCTGATGCAGCGGCTGGCAGCATTCAGCGTAGGGTTTGCCGTTGCCGCAGGGGCAGGGCGCTGTGGTAGTGGGAAATGCCATCTTGTCACCTGTCTTGTCGCGGCAGACCCACGCCCGCCGCCGTTCGCTAAATGGTATCATTCGCGCTCTGTTTCGGAGACCGCATGCTCAACGATGACCTCAAAGGCCAGATCCAGACGGCCTATCGCACCTTTCTCGAAAACAAGTCGCTGAAGCCGCGTTACGGCCAGCGGGTGATGATTGCCGAGGTGGCGAAACTCTTCGGTGGCGTCGAGCTGGATGACGAAGGGCATCGTGACGGCGAACCGGCGGTGGCCGTGGTGGAAGCAGGCACCGGTACTGGCAAGACCGTGGCCTACTGTCTGGCGGGCATTCCCATTGCCAAACATCTGGGCAAGCCGCTGGTTATCTCCACTGCCACGGTGGCGCTGCAGGAGCAGATCGTGCTCAAGGATCTGCCCGATATCCAGCGCAACGCCGGTCTCAATTTCCATTTCGCCCTGGCCAAGGGGCGTGGGCGTTATGTGTGTCTGTCCAAACTTGATCAGCTGCTGCAGGACAACCAGTCGCTGGCCAGCCAGCAGCAGGGCTTTGCCGAAGAAGGTTTTCGCATAGATGTGGATGAGGCCGGACTCAAACTCTATACCCGCATGGTCGAGGCGTTGGGCACCAACAAGTGGGACGGCGAGCGCGACTCCTGGCCCGAGGCGCTGGAGGATCAGGACTGGTCACGACTCACCACGGACCATATCCAGTGCACCAACCGGCGCTGTGGCCACTTCAACCAGTGCGTATTCTACAAGGCCCGCGAGGGCATCCAGAAGATCGACGTGATCGTCACCAACCATGATCTGGTGCTGGCGGATCTGGCTCTCGGTGGCGGGGCGATCCTGCCGGACCCGCGTGAATGCCTCTATGTATTCGACGAGGGCCACCACCTGCCGGATAAGGCGATTGCCCACTTTGCTCATCACACGCGCATGGCAGCCACCGCCGACTGGCTGGAGCAACTGGACAAGAACCTGTCCAAGCTGCTGGCCCAGCATCCGCTGCCGGGGGACTTCGGTCGTCTGCTTGAGCAGGTGCCGCAGCAGGCCCGCGAACTCAAACCCCATCAGCAGTTCATGAGCCAGGCTTTGGGTGAAGTGGCGGATTTTTCCAGCGCTGAGGATTTCTCCGGCCAGGTGCGGCCGCAGCATCGCTTTGAGCATGGCGTGGTACCTGAGCACATACGCGAGATGTCGCTGGAGCTGAAGGCCGGTTTTGGTCGCATCACTGATCTGCTACAGCGTATGGTTGATATGCTCAAGGAGGCCATGGACGGTGAGGTGGTCGGCGTGCATCAGACCCAGGCCGAAGAGTGGTATCCACTGTTCGGCGCCCTGCAGGCACGCGCCGAGGGCAACTGGACGCTGTGGACCCGGTTCAGTCTGCTGGACCCCGAAGACAAGCCGCCGACCGCACGCTGGCTGACCCTTACCGAGCAGAATGATCTGGAAGTGCACGTCAGCCCGATACTGGCGGCCGATACCCTGCGGCAATACCTCTGGCACAGCGCTTTCGCCGCGCTGGTGACCTCGGCGACCATTACTGCTCTGGGCCGTTTCGACCGTTACAGTCATCGTGCCGGGTTGCCGAAGAGCGCCGTTTGTACGCTCGCGCCCAGTCCGTTTCGTTATGCGGAGAGTGGCGTGCTGCGAGTGCCCAATCATGGCGCCGATCCCCGGGACAATGCTGGCCACAGCGCTTCCATCATCGAACATCTGCCTGCCATGCTGCAGGATGAGCCCGGCAGTCTGGTGCTGTTTTCCTCGCGGCGGCAGATGCTCGAGGTCTATGCCGGCTTGCCAGCGGATTTCCGCGAGCGGGTGCTGGTGCAGGGTGATCTGTCCAAGCAGGAGCTGATCCGCCAACACCGCGCGCGGGTCGATAAAGGCGAATCCAGTGTCATCTTCGGGCTGGCCAGCTTCGCCGAGGGTGTCGACCTGCCGGGCAAGTATTGCGAGCATGTGGTGATTGCCAAGATCCCCTTTGCGGTACCGGATGACCCGGTCGAAGCGGCGCTGTCGGAATGGATCGAACGCAACGGCGGTAACCCGTTCATGGAAATCGCCGTGCCGGACGCCTGTCTGCGGCTGGTACAGGCCTGCGGCCGACTGCTGCGTACCGAGCAGGATACCGGCACCATCACTCTGCTGGACCGACGCTTGGTCACCCAGCGGTACGGCAAGGCCATCCTGAATGCGCTGCCGCCGTTTCGTCGGGAAATCGATTGAGATATACCGTTTCATGACTGGATAAAGAATAAAGAGACTCCCATGACCCAGACCCAAGGCTATTTCGACCCCCGCTTTGAATCCGTGCGTGAACTGTTTGCGCAGCACCAGACCGATCCTCAGGCACGTGGCTCGGCGTTGTGCGTCACTGTCGGCGGTGAGACCGTGCTGGATCTGTGGCAGGGCGTGATGGACAAGGACAACAGCCAGGTCTGGGAGCAGGACACCCTGATCAACGTGTTTTCCTGCACCAAGCCATTGGGCGCGGTTGCCTTGCTGCAGCAGGTCGAAGCGGGCCGGATCGGGCTGGATGACAGGGTCGCTGATGTCTGGCCGGAGTTCGCCCAGGCGGGCAAGGAGCAGATCACCCTGCGGCAGATTCTCAGTCATCGGGCGGGGTTATCCGCCGTCAGCGAACCGCTGGATCCCGAGGCGCTGTTCGACTGGCAGGCGATGACGTCGGCCATTGCTGCCCAGCAGCCCTGGTGGACTCCCGGCGAAGCACATGGTTACGCACCCTTGACCTACGCCTGGCTGCTCGGTGAGCCGCTGCGGCGGTTGACTGGTCAGATGCCGGGAGATTATCTGCGCGACCACCTCTGCGCTCCGCTTGGTATGGATTTCCACGTCGGTGTTGCCGATGAGGACTTGCCGCGGATCGCCCATGTCTCACGTTTACGCAACCAGCAGGGTGATCAGTATGCCCGTGATCTGTTTGCTGCCATGGGTGATCCGCAAGGACTGGCCTGGAAGGCTTTCGGCAACCCGACCAGCCTGCAGACCAGTACCAATAAACCAGCCTGGCAGCAGGCCCAGATCCTGTCTGCCAACGGCACCGGCAATGCTCGTTCGCTGGCGCGGTTCTGGCAGGTCATGGCCCACGACGGCAGTCTAGGCGGAACACAGCTGTTGGATGCGGAACTGGTCGCATTGATGCGCCGGGAGCACAGCGTCGGCATGGACCGCACGCTGCGCTGCCCGACCCGTTTCGGGCTGGGCGTCATGCTGGAGCAGGAGTGGCAGGGCGGCAGTTTCGGTATGGGCGTTAACGCCTTCGGTCATCCGGGCGCCGGTGGCGCGCTGGGTTTTGCCGATCCGGATGCTCGGGTCGGGTTTGGTTACGTAACCAATACCATGGGCCCTTATGTGCTGACCGATCCGCGTGCCGGCGAACTGAGCCGGGAGGTATATCGATGTCTGCGCGAGCGCGATTGAAGGATCTTGCCCGGGGTCAATGGTTGCTGCCACGCTACAGTGCTAGGCTTGTGTCATAACCTTTCAGGAGTACATGAATGAAGCTCAGCATCGCCGATATGCGCCGCAACTACACCCGTGATGGGCTGCTGGAGAGCCAGGCAGCGGATGACCCCATTGCCCAGTTTGGAACCTGGTTCAGTCAGGCGGTGGACGTCGAGCCAAACGAGCCGAACGCCATGATGCTGGCCACCGTCGATGCCGACGGCCAGCCGCACCTGCGTACGTTGCTGCTCAAGGGCTTTGACGAGCGGGGCTTCGTATTCTTCACCAACTACCAGAGTGCCAAGGGTGAGCAGCTGTTGGCGCATCCGCGCGCCGCCATCACCTTCTGGTGGCACGACCTGGAACGTCAGGTGCGAATTGAGGGATCGGTTGAACAGGTGAGCGGTGAGGAATCCGATTCCTACTATCACAGCAGGCCGCTGGGCAGCCGTCTGGGCGCCTGGACCTCGCCTCAGAGCCAGGTGATCAGTGGGCGCGATGTGCTGGAGCAGCGTCTTGCTGCTGTCGAGGCGACGTATGCTGACACGCCACCACCACGCCCACCGCACTGGGGCGGCTTCCGTCTGGTACCGCAGATGGTCGAATTCTGGCAGGGCCGTCCGAGCCGGCTGCATGATCGTTTGCGTTATTGCCTGGAAGGTGGGAACTGGCGACGGGAACGACTGGCGCCATAACAATCGCTGGATGGCAGTGGGTCTTGAAAGACAAGAACGGCTGGCAACCTGAGTTGCCAGCCGTTTTGCATTACAGCAGCATCGACCGGATATCACCCAGCAGTTCACCCAGACGCTTGGTGAACAGGGCCGCGGCGGCGCCGTTGACGGCGCGGTGGTCGTAGGACAGGGACAGCGGCAGCATCAGGCGCGGCTCGAAAGCCTTGCCGTCCCACACCGGTTGCATCGTCGCCCGGCTGACGCCGAGGATGGCGACTTCCGGCGTGTTGACGATCGGTGTGAAGTAGGTGCCACCAATGTGCCCCAGGCTGGAGATGGTGAAGCAGGCACCCTGCATGTCGTTGGCCGACAGCTTCTTGTTGCGCGCCTTGTCCGCCAGCTCGGCCGCTTCGCCAGCCAGTTCCAGCAGACTCTTCTTGTCCACGTCACGGATCACCGCAACCAGCAGACCGTCCGGGGTGTCCACGGCAAAGCCGATGTGCACGTAGTTCTTCTGGATCAGCTGCTTGCCGTTGGGCGCCAGCGACACGTTGAAGTTCGGCTGTTCGCGCAACAGATGAGCACAGGCCTTGAGCAGGAACGGCAGCACGGTCAGTTTGACACCGGCCTTCTCTGCAACCGCTTTCTGCGCCTTGCGGAAGTCTTCCAGCTCGCTGATGTCGGCCAGGTCGAACTGAGTGACATGCGGCACGTTCAGCCAGCTGCGGTGCAGGTTGCTGGCGCCGACCTGTTGCAGGCGGGTCATGTCTTTCAGTTCCACTTCACCGAAGCGGCTGAAATCGACCTCCGGCACCTGCGGGATGCCGGCACCACCAGTGGCACCGCCAGTATCCTTGCTCTTGCGCATCACATTCTGAACGAAGCTTTGTACGTCTTCCTTCAGGATACGGCTGCGCGGGCCGCTGCCGCTGACTTCCGCAAGCTCTATCCCGAACTCCCGGGCCAGTTTGCGTACAGCAGGGCCGGCGTGCACTTTCTTGCCACTGCGGCTGGGTGCACCCACCGGAGCTGGGGCAGGTTCCTCGGCTGGGGCCTTGGCAGGTTCTTCCTTCGCCGGTGCTGCGGCTGGCTTGTCTTCGGTCTTGGCCGCCGGAGCCGGTGCGGATTCCGCCTCGGTTTCCTCAGCGACACCTTCCACGCGCATGCGCAGCAT
This sequence comes from Halopseudomonas litoralis, assembly GCF_900105005.1. Lineage (NCBI taxonomy): Bacteria > Pseudomonadati > Pseudomonadota > Gammaproteobacteria > Pseudomonadales > Pseudomonadaceae > Halopseudomonas > Halopseudomonas litoralis. The sequence goes on along the minus strand of NZ_LT629748.1, from coordinate 2,430,024 downwards.
CAGATCGCCGGTCTTCACCTGCTGATCCATCTGCACTTCGATGGCTTCGATCACGCCGGCTGCCGGCGCGGGGATTTCCATGCTGGCCTTGTCGGATTCCAGCGTCAGCAGGCTCTGTTCGGCCTCGACACGGTCGCCCTTGGCGACCATGATTTCAATAACCTGTGCGCCGCCGTCGCCGATATCCGGGATATTGAAAGACTGAACACTACTTTCAGACTTCTTCGCTGCCGGTTTTTCCGCAGGCGCGGGAGTTTCTTCCTGCTTGGCTGATGATTCTTCGGCCTTGGGTTCTTCAGCAGCGGGTTCCTGGCTCGGTGCCTCGTCGGCGCCGGCCACATCCAGCTCGATCAGGTCGGTGCCTTCCTTGAGTGTGTCACCCATCTTGACCTTGATGGCCTTCACCACCCCGGCCTTGGGGGAGGGCAGCTCCATGCTGGCCTTGTCCGATTCCAGCGTGACGAGGCTCTGCTCGACTTCGATGGAGTCGCCGACCTGGACCAGAATCTCAATAACTTCGCCTTCACCGCCGCCGATGTCGGGTACCTTGATCAATTCACTCATGGCGCTCTCCTCAGCAGTTCAGCGGGTTGGTTTTGTTCGGGTCCAGACCGAAGGTGGTCTGTGCCTCGACCAGTACCTCGGGCTGCAGCTCGCCATTTTCGACCAGCGCTGCCAAGGCGCTGTAGGCGACCCAGCGGCGATCGACTTCAAAGAAATCGCGTAGTTTGCGACGTGTATCGCTACGTCCGAAGCCGTCGGTACCCAGCACTTTGAAGTTGCCCGGCACCCATTGGCGGATCTGCTCGGCATACAATTTCATGTAGTCGGTGGCGGCAATGGTCGGACCGCTGCGCTCGGCCAGGTTCTGCTCGACAAAGGTCAGACGGGGGGTGTCGGTTGGGTGCAGACGATTCCAACGCTCTACATCCAGACCGTCACGGCGCAGTTCGTTGAAGCTGGTAACGCTCCAGATATCCGCGCTGATACCGTAGTTTTTGCGCAGGATTTCAGCCGCTTCGCGCACTTCGCGCAGGATAGTGCCGCTGCCCATAAGCTGCACGTGCTGCTTGCCTTTTTCCTTGGCTTCTTCGAGCAGGTACATGCCGCGGATGATGCCATCCTCCACGCCTTCGGGCATGGGCGGATGGGTATAGGCCTCGTTCATCACGGTCAGGTAATAGAAGACGTTTTCCTGCTCTTCCATCATCCGTCGTGCACCTTCACGAATGATCACCGCCAGCTCGTAGCCATAGGTGGGGTCATAGGTGCGGCAGTTGGGAATGGTGCCAGCCAGAATGTGGCTGTGCCCGTCCTCGTGCTGCAGGCCTTCGCCATTCAGTGTCGTGCGACCAGCGGTTCCACCCAGCAGGAAGCCCTTGGCGCGGCTGTCGCCAGCGGCCCAGGCCAGATCGCCGATGCGCTGGAAGCCGAACATCGAGTAGAAGATATAGAACGGCAGCATTGGCTGGTCGTAGGTGCTGTAGGCAGTCGCAGCGGCAATCCAGCTGGACATGCCGCCGGCTTCGGTGATGCCCTCTTCGAGAATCTGTCCCTTCTTGTCCTCGCGGTAGAACATCACCTGATCCTTGTCGACCGGCTCGTACAGCTGACCGACGGAAGAGTAGATGCCCAACTGGCGGAACATGCCCTCCATACCGAAGGTGCGGGCTTCATCCGGCACGATGGGTACGATGCGTGGGCCCAGTTCCTTGTCCTTGAGCAGTTGCGCAAGAATACGCACGAAGGACATGGTGGTGGACACTTCGCGTTCGCCGGTACCGTCGAGAATACTCTTCAAGGTTTCCAGCGGCGGGATTGGCAGTGGCCGGCTTTGCTGACGGCGCTGGGGCATGTAACCGCCGAGCGCTTCACGGCGCGAGTGCAGGTACTTGTACTCGGGCGTTCCCTCCTCGGGACGGTAGAAGGGCAGCTTCTCCAGTTCGGTGTCATTGAGCGGAATGCCGAAGCGGTCGCGGAAGGTCTTCAGGCTCTCGATGTCGACCTTCTTGGTGTTGTGCGCGGTGTTCTGGCCCTGACCGGCGCCGGTACCATAGCCCTTGATGGTCTTGGCCAGAATGACGGTAGGTTGGCCTTCGTGATGGACCGCTTCGTGATAGGCCGCATATACCTTGTACGGGTCGTGACCGCCGCGGTTGAGCTTCCAGACTTCGGCGTCGGTCATGCCTTCGACCATCTTCTTCAGCTCCGGGCGGGTGCCGAAGAAATGCTCGCGCACATAAGCGCCGTCATTGGCCTTGTAGTTCTGATAGTCGCCATCTACGGCTTCTTCCATGCGTTCCTGCAGCAGACCATCGACATCCTTGGCCAGCAGCGGATCCCACAGGCGGCCCCAGATGACCTTGATCACGTGCCAGTCGGCACCGCGGAAGTTGCCTTCCAGCTCCTGGATGATCTTGCCGTTGCCGCGCACCGGGCCGTCCAGGCGCTGCAGGTTGCAGTTGATGACAAAGATCAGGTTGTCGAGTTTTTCCCGACCAGCCAGGGAAATGGCGCCGAGGGACTCCGGCTCGTCACACTCGCCGTCACCCAGGAAGCACCAGACCTTCTGTTTGCCCGGCTCGATGAAGCCACGGCTTTCCAGGTACTTCATGAAGCGTGCCTGGTAGATAGCCTGAATCGGGCCCAGACCCATGGATACGGTGGGGAACTGCCAGAAGTCGGGCATCAGCCAGGGGTGCGGGTAGGAAGACAGCCCGTCGCCGCCCACTTCCTGGCGGTAGTTGGTCATCTGCTCTTCGCTGATGCGGCCTTCAAGGAACGCGCGGGCGTAGATGCCCGGTGAAGCGTGCCCCTGGAAAAAGACCAGGTCGCCGCCGTGTTCCTCGGTCGGGGCCTTGAAGAAGTAGTTGAAGCCGATGTCATACAGGGTGGCGCTGGAAGCAAAGGTGGAAATGTGACCACCCAGGTCCGGGTCCTGCAGGTTGGCGCGCATCACCATGGCCAGAGCATTCCAGCGCACCATGGAGCGGATGCGACGTTCCATGAACAGGTCGCCGGGCATAACTGCTTCATGGGTGACAGGGATGGTGTTGCGATAGGGGGTGGTGATGGCATAAGGCAGGCGGGTGCCGGTGCGACTGGCCAGCTCGCCCATACGCTTGATCAGATACTCCGCCCGACCTTCGCCCTCGGCGTCGAGAACGGATTCCAGGGCATCGAGCCATTCCTGGGTTTCGAGTGGATCGATATCAGCATGCTTCATATTGTTCTCCAGACCTTGTGGGTCCCATGGTGGAAAAACAATTGCATTGCCGGAGCGGGGTGGTGAGGCTCGGGAATGCAATGGTCAACGGTGCGTGTAGTTTTACTACAAAATGAAGAAAAAAACTATCTGTATGCGCGGCTTTCTGTAGTGAAACTACATTACCGGTCAGGGTTTTCATGTTGTGCTCTTTTCCATGGCCCCCCGAGCGTGGCACTCTGCATCTTTCGAATGTCTTCAGGATAGACCATGTCTCTTTCATTGCCGCCCCCATCAACGGTCGCCCTGCAGCAGCTGGTCGATCACCATCTGGCACAGTGGCGGCTGGCCATTCGACAGGCCGGACTGGAAGCCAGCCTGCCGCAGCTCGGTGGGGCCTTCATTACCGAAATGCCGCAGGTGCTGGCGGGCAGCGATTTCGTCGCCGAACAACTGCGTCGCGAGCCGGAGATGGCCTGGCGGCTGATTGAAGACCAGCGATTGTGGCGATCATTGGCAACCGGTGAGATGGCTGAGCTGCTGAGTCAGGCACTGGCTCCAGCAACCAGCGAGGAGGAGCTGGCCCAATTGCTGCGCCGTTTCCGCCAGCAACACCAGGTGCGCATCATCTGGCGCGATGTGCTGGGCCATGCCCCGACCATGGAGACTACCCGCGACCTGTCCGACATGGCCGATGCCTGTCTGGAGCAGGGTTACCGCTGGCTCTATCGACAGCTGGTCGAGAGCCTGGGAACGCCCTGCAATCATCTTGGGGAGGCGCAGCACCTGGTCGTGCTGGGCATGGGCAAGCTGGGTGCCCATGAACTGAACCTGTCTTCGGATATCGACCTGATCTTTGCCTATCCGAGTTCCGGTGAAACCCAGGGTGGACGGCGCAGCCTGTCCAACCAGGAATTCTTTACCCGTATCGGCCAGCGACTGATCAAGCTGCTGGACGAAGTGACGGTCGATGGCTTCGTATTCCGCGTGGATATGCGCTTGCGCCCCTATGGCGACAGCGGTGCGCTGGTGTTCAGCTTCAACGCCCTGGAACAGTACTACCAGAGTCAGGGTCGCGACTGGGAGCGCTACGCGATGATCAAGGCGCGCGTGGTAGCGGGCGACCAGCAGGCGGGTGCCGAGCTGCTGTCCATGCTCAAACCCTTTGTTTATCGGCGTTACCTGGATTTCGCCGCCATTGAAGCACTGCGCAACCTCAAACTGATGATCCAGCGTGAAGTGAAACGCAAGGGGCTGGAGGATAACGTCAAGTTGGGTGCTGGTGGCATACGTGAAGTGGAATTCATCGGCCAGGCATTCCAGCTGATCCACGGCGGGCGCGACCGCAGCCTGCAGCAGCGGCCGATTCTCCCGGTGCTGGACGTGTTGGCCACCAATGTCTATTTGCCGGATGCTGCGGTGGACGAACTCAAGGGCGCCTACCTGTTCCTGCGTGATACCGAACATGCGCTGCAGGCCATCGATGACCGCCAGACGCAGATGCTGCCGACCGATGCGCTGGGCCGGGCCCGTGTGGCATTGGTCATGGGGTTCAGCTCCTGGGACGAATATCTTGCGCAATTGAATCTGCAGCGCAGCAAGGTTGCGCGGCACTTCGCCGGAGTAATCGCCGACCCGGATGACGATGAGGATCAGCCGCAGGCCGATTATGCGGAATGGATACTCCTGTGGGATGACCTGCCCGAAGCGGAGCAGGCGCAGGAGCAATTGGCCGAGGGCGGCTTCAAGGATCCGGCGCGCGCCTGGAACCAGTTGCACACGCTGATGGCCTCGACGCGGGTGCGGGCCATGCAGCGCATGAGCCGCGAGCGACTCGACATCTTCATGCCGCGGCTGCTGGGCATGGCCTGTGAGCAGGAAGATCCGGACCTGGCCCTGGAACGCGTCATGCCGTTGGTCGAAGCGGTGGCCCGGCGTTCCGCCTACCTGGTGCTGTTGACGGAAAACCCCGGGGCCCTGCATGAGTTGCTGGTGCTGTGTTCCGCCAGCCCGCTGGTCGCCGAGCAGATTACCCGCTATCCGGTGGTGCTGGATGAGCTGCTGAATTCGGGCCGCTTGTACCGGCCCCCGGAAATCGCCGAGCTGGTGGACGAATTGCGTCAGGAGCTGGTGCGCATTCCCGAGGACGATCTGGAGCAGCAGATGGAAGTGCTGCGCTATTTCAAGCGCGCCCACGTGCTGCGCGTGGTCGCCTCGGAAATCGCCGGAAGCCTGCCGCTGATGAAGGTCAGCGACTACCTGACCTGGATTGCCGAGGCCATCCTGCAGCAGGTTCTGGAGCTGGCCTGGAGCGATATGGTTCGGCGTCACGGTGTACCGCGGCGGCATGATGGCAGTCTCTGTGAGCTGGACTTCATCATTGTCGGATACGGCAAGGTCGGCGGTATCGAACTGGCCCACGGGTCGGATCTGGACCTGGTGTTTATTCATGACGGTGACACTGATGCAGAGACCGACGGGGCGCGACCACTGGACGGCGGCCGTTTCTATACCCGCCTGGGGCAGCGCATCATCCATATCCTCACGGCTCAGACCATGTCTGGTGCGCTCTACGATGTGGACATGCGTCTGCGTCCTTCCGGCGATGCCGGTCTGCTGGTGACCTCGCTGGACGCCTTTGCCCGCTACCAGCGTGAGGAAGCCTGGACCTGGGAGCACCAGGCTCTGGTGCGGGCACGTCCACTGGCGGGTTGCCCGCGCCTGGGTGACAAGTTCATCGCCCTGCGTGCCGATGTGCTGGGGCGCGAGCGGGATGAGGAAAAGTTGCGTCAGGACGTGTTGGTGATGCGTCAGAAAATGCGTGACAACCTGGCCACACAGGCGACCAGAGGCGGTTTTGATCCCGTCGCCTTCACCGCCGATGCCGCCTTTGATCTCAAGCAGGACGCGGGAGGTATCGTTGATATCGAATTTATGGTGCAATATGCGGTTCTGGCCTGGTCGTGCCGGTACCCCGAGTTACTGCTCTTTACGGATAACATCAGAATATTGGACGGGCTGCGTGACGCCGGATTGATCGCCGGCGAGGACGTTCAGCGTTTGCAGGAGGCTTACAAAGCCTACCGAGCAGCAGCCCATCGCCTGGCTTTGCAGAAGCAGCCGGGGAAAACACCTGGCGACCAGTTTCATGACTACCGACATGACATCATCCGACTCTGGCAGCAATGGCTGCCGGACGCCGCGGGTGCCTGAATAAGGCTAATATTCAGTCAGTGCGGCAGGCATGATCAGGCCGAAAAACGATAGGAAAGCGCCGCCGGGCCTCCCGAAAGCGGACGCGGATTCCTGAACCCTAGATAGATATATGAATGGAGCTGGCTGTTATGTCGATGGCTGATCGTGATGGTGTTATCTGGTTTGATGGTCAAATGGTTCCCTGGCGCGATGCCAACGTACATGTGCTGACTCACTCGCTGCACTATGGCATGGGCGTGTTCGAAGGCATCCGTGCCTACAACACCGACGAGGGCACCGCCATCTTCCGTCTGCAGGCGCATACCGATCGTCTGTTTGACTCTGCCCACATCATGGGCATGAAGATTCCCTATACCAAAGAAGAAATCAACGAAGCGTGCCGCGCCGCAGTGCGTGACAACAACCTGGAAACCGCCTACGTGCGGCCGCTGGTGTTCTACGGTTCCGAAGGCATGGGCATTCGTGCTGACAACCTCAAAGTACATGTCGCCGTCGCGGCCTGGTACTGGGGTGCCTACATGGGTGATGAAGCTCTGGAGAAGGGTATCAAGATCCGCACCAGCTCTTTTACCCGTCACCACGTCAACATCACCATGACCCGTGCCAAATCCACCGGCGCCTATATGAACTCCATGCTGGCACTTCAGGAAGCAGTGTCGGCCGGTGCTGACGAAGCACTGTTGCTGGACCCGGAAGGTTACGTCGCAGAAGGCTCCGGTGAGAACATCTTCATCGTCAAGGACGGTGTCATCATCACTCCGGAAGTCACTGCCTGCCTGAACGGCATCACCCGCGGCACCGTGCTGGCGCTGGCAGAGGAAATGGGCATCAAGGTGATCGAGAAGCGCATCACCCGCGACGAAGTCTATATCGCTGACGAAGCCTTCTTCACCGGTACCGCAGCGGAAGTCACCCCGATCCGGGAAGTGGATTGCCGCCAGATCGGCATCGGTCGCCGTGGCCCGGTCACCGAGAAGCTGCAGAAAGCTTACTTTGACCTGGTCAACGGCAGGGACAGCGCGCGCGGTGAATGGCTGACGCTGGTCAAATGACCGCGACAGGCAGCGGGCGGCCAATGGTAGATTGTGGGCGGTTGCCTGCAGCTGGCCATTCGGTACGAGCCGCTCGTTGTCTGGCGTTTGCAGCTGGGCATTTGCAGAGCTTATGAGAATTCTTATTGTTGGACCCAGCTGGGTCGGTGACATGGTCATGGCGCAAACGCTGTTTGCCTGCCTGAAGCTGCGTCATGGCCCGGACTCTCTTATTGACGTTCTGGCCCCGGAATGGAGTCGGCCGATCCTCGAGCGCATGCCCGAGGTCAATCAGGCACTGAGCTTTCCGCTGGGCCATGGCGTGCTGGATATTGCCAGCCGCCGTCGTATCGGCAAGAGCCTGACTGGTCAATACGACCAAGCCATTCTGTTGCCCAATTCCCTGAAATCGGCCCTGGTGCCGTTTTTTGCCGGTATTCCCCTGCGCACCGGTTGGCGCGGGGAAATGCGCTATGGATTGCTGAACGATATCCGGGTACTCGACAAGCAAGAGTATCCGTTGATGATCGAGCGGTTCATGGCATTGGCCTGGGAGCGCGATCACCCGCTGACGCGCCCCTATCCTCGCCCGACGTTACAGATCGACCCGGCCAGCCGGGCAGCGGCACTGGCGCGCTTTGGCCTGGAGCTGGATCGTCCGGTTCTGGCGCTGTGCCCCGGTGCCGAGTTTGGCGAGTCCAAGCGTTGGCCTGCCGAGCACTACGCTGCGGTGGCGGACCAGAAGATCCGTCAGGGCTGGCAGGTCTGGCTGTTCGGCTCGAACAAGGATCATCCGGTCGGCGAGCAGATTCGTGATCGTCTGATTCCCGGGCTGCGCGAAGAATCCAGCAACCTTGCCGGCGAAACCAGCCTTGCCGAGGCCATCGACCTGATGTCCTGTGCCACTGCTGTGGTCAGCAATGATTCGGGTTTGATGCACGTGGCTGCGGCGCTGAATCGTCCGCTGGTCGCGGTATATGGCTCTACCTCACCGGATTTCACTCCACCGCTGGCCGAGCAGGTCGAAGTGGTGCGGCTGGGGCTGGACTGCAGTCCGTGCTTCGATCGTACCTGCCGTTTCGGTCATTACAACTGCCTGCGTGATCTTGAGCCGCAGCGGGTGATCGGCGCGCTGGACCGTCTGGTTGGCGACCCACTGGCCGACCCAGAGAGCCTCTGAGCATGCGCGTACTGCTGATCAAGACCTCCTCCATGGGGGATGTCATTCATACCCTGCCAGCGCTGACCGACGCACAGGCAGCCATTCCCGGTATCTGCTTTGACTGGGTGGTGGAGGAGAGCTTTTCCGAGATTCCGCTCTGGCATCCGGCGGTGGCCGAGGTGATTCCAGTGGCCATCCGGCGCTGGCGCAAGAGTCCGCTGAAAGCATTGCGCTCGGGTGAATGGCAGCGCTTCAAGCGTCGCCTGAAAAACCATAAGTACGATCTGGTCATTGATGCGCAGGGCCTGCTGAAAAGCGCCTTGCTGACGCGCTACGCCAAGGCGCCGGTGGCAGGCCTGGATAGTGACTCAGCGCGTGAGCCGTTGGCCAGCCGGTTGTATGATCAGCGCGTCAATGTGCCCTGGGGGCAGCATGCGGTGGAGCGGGTGCGGCAACTCTTTGCTCAGGTGCTGGGCTATCAGGTGCCGGCTGGTACCGGGCAGTATGGGCTGAACCACGCTTACCTGGCCGGGGAGCAGTCGGCCGAGAATTATGTGGTGTTTCTGCACGGGACTACATGGGTCACCAAGCATTGGCCGGAGCTGTATTGGAAGCGGTTGGCGCAGCTGACGGTGGAGCAGGGTGTTCAGGTCAAGCTGCCCTGGGGAAATGACGCCGAAAGAGCCCGGGCCGAGCGCATAGCCGACGGCATTGAAGGTGTGCAGGTATTACCCAGAATGCCGTTGGCCGGCATGGCGCGGATACTCGCCGGTGCGCGTGCTTGCGTTGCCGTCGATACCGGACTCGGGCATCTTGCCGCTGCGTTGGATGTGCCGACCATTTCGCTGTTCGGTCCGACCAATCCCGGCTTTACCGGTGCCTACGGCGCGGTACAGATCCACCTGGCCAGTGATTTCCCCTGTGCGCCCTGCATGAGCAAGACCTGCAAGTACCAGCCGACGCCCGCCGATGCGAAGCAGTTCGATCTGCGCCAGGAGTTGCCGCTGTGCTTTACCCGACTGCAGCCCGGGCGGGTGATGACGCAACTGGAAGGCCTGCTTCTGGAGTCTGTCGGCACTGACGGTAGCTGATTTGGGGGCGGTGACTATTTCGCGGTGAGCGCGTGGCTTAGCCAGTCAATCACACCTTCAGCAGCCACCAGGCCGCTGGCGAAACAGGCGGTAAGCAGATAACCGCCGGTTGGCGCTTCCCAGTCAAGCATTTCGCCGGCGCAGAATACGCCAAGCATGTTCTTCAACATCAGTTGGTCATTCAGCGCCTGGGCTTTGACGCCACCGGCGCTGCTGATGGCCTCATCCAGTGGACGGGTGCCGGTCAGGCGCACGGGCAGAGCCTTGATGCCTGCCGCCAGCTGTTCAGGGTCGGCTAACTGGTTTTTGCTCAGACATTCATGCAGCAGCGCGGTCTTCAGCGGGTCGAGTCCGGCACGCTTGCGTAGCACTGCAGACAGGGATTGACCCTTGCGTGGCTGCGCCAGCAGAGTCGCCAGTTGCTGTTGGCTGCGATCTGGCGTCAGGTCCAGTTGCAATTCGGCATGTCCCTGGCGGCAGATAAGGTCGCGCAGCTCGGCGGAAAGAGCGTATATCAGGCTGCCTTCAAGACCGTCTCTGGTCAGGATGCCCTCGCCACGCCGCTCATGGCATCGGCCGTTGCTGTCCATCACCCGGCCGATCATCTGTTTCAGCGGCTGTCCGGCAAAACGTTGACGCAGATGCTCGCTCCAGTCGGCGGTGAAGCCGCAGTTGGCCGGCAGCAGGCTGCGGACCTCAACATCACGTTCGCGTAGCCAGGGCACCCAGGCGCCATCCGAGCCCAAGCGTGCCCAACTGCCGCCGCCCAGGGCGAGCAGCACCGCATCGGCTCTCACCTGTGCTTGACCTTGAGACGTGTCGAACACCAGTTGCTGCTCGGACCAGCCTTGCCAGCGGTGCCGGGTATGCAAACTGACGCCGGATTCGCGCAGACGCTTGAGCCAGGCGCGCAGCAGCGGCGCGGCCTTCATGTCGGTGGGAAAGACTCGGCCCGAAGAGCCGATGAAGGTGTCGATTCCCAGTCCATGGATCCATTCGCGCAGCGCCGGGCCATCCAGCTGCTGCAACCACTGACCAACCCAAGGGGCAGCTTCCCGATAACGGCCGACGAACGGCTCTGAGGGTTCGGAATGGGTGATATTCATGCCGCCGATGCCGGCCAGCAGAAACTTGCGCCCCACCGAAGGCATGGCGTCGTAGACTCTGACGGTGAGACCAGCCCGGGCCAGCCGTTCGGCAGCCATCAGCCCGGCGGGGCCGCCGCCGATGACCGCGACAACCGCTGTGCTGGAGGAAGGTGATGAGGGCATAGGTGAATACCATGACGAAATGCGCGGCAGTTTAGCCTGATTTCCCGCGAAGATAAGCAAAAAGCTGTAACAATGGGCCGCTCAGGTTTAAAATCTTCGACCTTTTCGGTGCGTCGCCTTGTCGCGCACTCTGAGTCGTACAATCCGGTCGTTGCCGGTGTTGAGTTGAGGAGTGGTCATGACCCACATGCTGGATAATTTGGTTCGCCTGCTGGCGCTGGAAAAGATCGAGGAAAACCTGTTCCGTGGCGTAAGCGAGGATCTGGGCTTCCGCCAGCTGTTTGGTGGTCAGGTGTTGGGCCAGGCGTTGTCCGCAGCCAGCCAGACCGTAGCGCCCGAGCGTAACGTGCACTCGGTACACGGATACTTTCTGCGCCCCGGTGATGCGTCACTGCCGATTGTCTATCAGGTGGAATCGCCGCGCGACGGTGGCAGCTTTACCACACGCACGGTCAGTGCCATCCAGAAGGGGCGGGCTATTTTCACACTGATGGCCTCTTTTCATGGTGAGGAGCCGGGGGTGTCACACCAATCGATGATGCCCGAGGTGCCGGGGCCGGAAGGCTTGAAGAGCGAACAGGAAGTGGCGCTGGAAAACCAGCATCTGCTACCCGAAGCGGTGCGCGACAGCGTATTGAGTGCCAAGCCGATCGAGATCCGCCGGGTCAATGGTTACAACCCATTCAAACCCAAGCCTGCCGAGGCAGTTCAGTACACCTGGTTCCGCGCCGACGGCCAGTTGCCGGATGACGATCATCTGCACCGCTACCTGTTTGCCTACGCCTCGGACTTCAACCTGCTGAGCACGGCGGCGTTGCCTCATGGCATCTCGACCTGGGCCCCGCATATGCAGGTTGCCAGTCTTGATCATGCCGTCTGGTTCCATCGTCCGCTGCGTATGGATGACTGGCTGCTGTACGCCATGGATAGCCCGTCAGCCAGCGGTGCCCGGGGACTTTCACGGGGGCAGGTATTCAACCGCGCCGGTGAGCTGGTGGCTTCGGTGGCGCAGGAATCGCTGATGCGCGATCGGCGCAGCTGATATGCAACAGATACGTGGCTGGATCTTCGATCTCGACGGCACCCTGACCGTTGCCCAGCACGATTTTCCGGCGATCCGCCGGGAGTTGGGTATCCCCGCCGATGAAGACATTCTCACTCATCTGGGGCGTCTGCCGATTGCCGAGCGCCAGCGCTTGAATGATGAACTCAACGCCATCGAGTTGCGCCTGGCGGCTGATGTCGTCCCCGCGCCAGGGGCGGCCGAGCTGGTGCGTGAACTGCATCGCAGTGGCCGGCAACTGGGGATTCTCACGCGTAACCTGCGCAGCGTGGCAATGGCTTCGCTGGAACGCATCGGGGTGCTCGACTGCTTTGCGCCCGAGCATATTCTCGGGCGTGATGAAGCACCACCCAAGCCGGCCCCGGAGGGCATTCACCAACTGCTTGCTGACTGGCAACTCAGCAATGCCGAGGCGGTGATGGTAGGCGACTTCCACTTTGACCTGGCAGCGGGCAGAGCGGCTGGCTGCCGAACCTGTCTGGTCTTTCCTGACAACGCCTGGCCGGAACTGACGGACCTGCACGTTGCTGATTGTCATTCGTTACTGGCGCAGCTGCGCACGACGGACGGCCCGGCTTGAATCACCTGCCGTCATCATCGCCGAATCATTGAATGAAACATCTTCCAAGGAGTACCCGTATGGCCTGGCTGCAATCCCGACGTCTGCATTATTTCGTAGGCGGGGTGGCCACTCTTTTTGGGCTGCTGGTCGCGCTGCGCGCGGTTTTTCTGTTTGGCTTTTCCTCGGTAAGCGGCGGCACGAGTCATCCGTGGTCACTGGTGCTGGAAACCCTGGGTGTCGGTGTTCGCTTCGACCTGCGTCTGGCCGTGCTGTTGATGCTGCCGGCCATGTTGTTGGCCTGGCTGCCGGGCTGGAACAGTGTACGCAGCGGGGTGCTGCGGGGTCTCTCCCGTCTCTGGCTGGTACTGGCAGTGGCGGTCGTGCTGCTGATGTACTTTATCGACTTCGGACATTACGCCTATCTCGGGGTGCGCTTGAATGCCTCGGCCCTCAAGTTCCTCGGTGATATGCAGATTTCCCAGCAGATGCTCTGGGAAAGTTACCCCGTGGTATGGATCTCGCTGGGTTGGCTTGCCTTGTTGGGGTTGTCGATAGTCGGTCTGTTCCGGCTTGAGCGGCGCACTCTCGACCGCCGTCCCCGACCTATCCCGCTTTGGTCGCGTGCCTGGGGCAGTGCGGCCATGGTGGTCGTGGTGTTCTTCGTGTTGCTCGGCCGGACCAGTAACGTGAACCTGGAAAACCCGGTACCGCTGCGCTGGAACGATGCCTTCTTTGCCGGCGACAGCCAGCTGGGTGCGTTGGGGCTCAATCCGGTGCTGTTCTTCTACGACACATTGAAAGTGCCGCAGGAGCGCTATGATGAGGCGCAGGTGCGTCAATATTATCCCCAGGTGAGTGCTTACCTGGGCGTCACCAATCCTGATGCCGCGCAACTCGACTTTTCGCGCAGTGTGCCGGTCCAGCCGCAACGGCTGGCGGGGGAGGCCCCGAATGTCGTGTTCATCATGCTGGAATCGCTGGGCACCACGGCGGTGGGCGCCTATGGCAACCCATTGAACCCCACCCCCAATCTGGACCGCATGGCCAGGGACAGCTGGTTCTTCCGGCATTTCTACGTGCCGGTAACCGGTACCGCAAAAACTGTATGGGCGAGTATTTCCGGGGTGCCCGATGTGTCACGGTCGGAGACCGCCACGCGCAATCCGCTGATCACCAATCAGCGCACCCTGATCAATGACCTGCAGGGCTATCAGAAGATCTATACCATCGGTGGCAACTCGGGCTGGGCCAACATGAATGCGCTGGTACGTCAGAGCATCGATGGTATCAAGATCTATGAAGAGGGTTACTGGAAGGCGAAGAACGTCGATGTCTGGGGCATATCCGATCTGGACCTGTTCAAGGAAACCGACCAGCTGCTGCGTGAGTTGCCTCAGGATCAGCCGTTCTTTGCCTACATCCAGACTGCGGCCAATCACCGTCCCTTTACCATTCCAGCGGAGAACGACGGCTTCGAGGTGATCGAGCGTCCACTGGAAGAGGTTCAGGCTGCCGGCTCGCGCAGTCTGGAGCAATACAATGCCGCACGGCTGCTGGATTTCAATATCGGTCGCTTCATGGAGATGGCCAAGGCGAGCGGCTATTACGACAACACGATTTTCGTGCTGTTTGGTGATCACAATACGCGCATTGCCAATATCGATTACATGAAGCCGGCCTTCGACCAGCTGGGGCTGGAGAGCAACAACGTTCCCCTGCTGATTCACGCGCCGGGACTGCTGGCGCCGCGTGAGTTCGATGAAGCTGTGGGTCTGGCTGATCTACTGCCGACTATTGCCGGGCTCCTGGGTATCGAGTACGAAACGCGCAGCATGGGGCGTGATCTGCTGTCCTCGCCGCCGGAAGGGGAGCGGGTGGTACCACTGGTGCTGCGTGAAGGAACCTTCCCGCTCATCGGGGCGGTGACGCAGGATTTCCTGTTGCAGATGAACCATGACGGCAGCGAACCAAGTCTGCACGATCTGCACTCGGACACGCCGCTGGACAACGTTGCCGAGCAACACCCCGAGGAATACCAGCGGCTGCTGCCGCTGACCAGAGGGCTGCATGAAACGGCCCGTTACATGCTGTACGACAACGTGCGCGAGCAATAAACACGCTGCCACAAATCCAGTGGTGTGACCCTTGGCCGGCATGGACCCGGCCTTGCCGGTGGGGTGATTACATCGCCAGGCGCATGGACAGGTCCACGGCCTTGATATCCTTGGTCATGCTGCCGATGGATATATAGTCGACGCCGGTTTCCGCGACTGCGCGCAGCGTGGTCTCATTGATGCCGCCGGAAGCTTCCAGCTTGGCCTTGCCTGCAGTGATCTGCACGGCAGTGCGCATGTCAGCATTGCTCAGCTCATCGAGCATGATGATGTCGGCACCTGCCTCCAGTGCCTGGCGCAGCTCCTCCAGACTTTCCACCTCTACCTCCACCGGTTTGCCCGGGCTCAGAATTCGGGCCTGGGACACAGCCGCGCCGATACCACCGCAGGCAGCGATGTGGTTTTCCTTGATCAGAAAGGCGTCGAACAGACCGATACGGTGATTGTGGCAACCGCCGCAGGTGACCGCGTACTTCTGTGCCAGGCGCAGTCCGGGCAGGGTTTTGCGGGTGTCGAGCAGCTTGACGCCGGTGCCCTCTACCAGATCGGCAAAATACCGGCTGCGGGTGGCGGTAGCGGACAGGGTCTGGATGAAGTTCAGTGCGCAGCGCTCGCCGGTCAGCAGGCCGCGAGCCGGGCCGCTCATCTTGCAGAAGGGCTGGTTCGGTTCGAGCCGGTCCCCATCGGCGGCCAGCCATTGCACGCTGATCTGTGGATCCACCTGACGGAACACCTCATCGGCCCATGCCGTGCCGCAGAGTATCGCGGACTCACGGGAAATGATGGTGGCCTGAGCCTGTCGGTCTGCCGGTATCAGTGTTGCGGTGATATCACCATCGCCAACGTCCTCGGCAAGCGCACGACGCACTTGGTCTTGAATGGAGGATTGCAGACTGTCCAGGGTGATATTCGGCATGGGGTGCTCCACTGCGGGTCGGATGGAAACCCCGAAGTATACCCGATGGTACATCCTGCTGGGGGCAGGTGGATGGCACATGAAGCGAGGGAGGTGCCGACCCTGGCAGGCGGTTCGCTGCCAGGGTCGATCAGGCGCTGAAGCGCCAGGCGGGTGGAATCAGTCGGCGTCCTGTAGCGTTCTGGGCTGACTGAAATAGGTGCGGGTCAGTTTGAATACCACTGGGCTCAGCAGCAACAGCGCCAGCAGGTTGGGAATGGCCATCATTGCGTTGAGTGTATCGGCCACCAACCACAGGCTGCCGAGGTTGATCACGGGTAGCGTGCCCAGCGGTACGGCAATGATCCAGATGATGCGGAACGGCATTATGGAGCGCTCGCCGAACAGGAACTGGGTACATTTCTCACTGTAGAAACTCCAGCCCAGGATGGTAGTGAAGGCAAAGGTGGCCAGGCCGATACTGACGATATATTCACCCCAACCAGGTAGACCCAGATTGAACGCGTGTACCGACAGTGACGCTCCGTTTTCACCACTCTGCCAGGCACCGGTGACGACAATCACCAGTCCGGTGATGGTGCAGATGATGATGGTGTCGATGAAGGTGCCGAGCATGGCCACGGTACCCTGGCGGATCGGGTTGTTGGTTTTGGCTGTGGCGTGCGCGATTGGCGCGCTGCCCAGCCCGGCCTCGTTGGAGAAAACGCCTCGGGCAACACCAAAACGAATGGCCGCCCAGACGGTGGCACCGGCAAAGCCGCCCGCTGCAGAAGTGGGGTTGAATGCATGGTGCAGGATCAGACCGAACGCAGCGGGTACTTCAGCGGCATTGATGATCAGAATGGCCAGCCCGCCGCCGACATAGAAAATCGCCATCAGCGGAACCAGCTTGCCGGCGACTTCACCAATGCGCTTGATGCCACCGATCAACACCAGCGCCACCAGTACGCCGATTACCAAGCCGGTGACTACCGGATTGACGTTGAAGGTGCTTTGCATGGCATCGGCAACCGAGTTGGACTGGATGGTATTGCCGATACCAAAGCCGGCAAGCATGCCGAAGATGGCGAACAATACGCCGAGCCATTTCCAGTTCTTGCCCAGGCCGTTGCGGATGTAGTACATCGGACCGCCAACGTAGTTGCCGAAGGCGTCTTTCTCACGAAAATGCACGGCCAGTACGGCTTCGCTGAATTTGGTTGCCATACCGATCAATGCGATCAACCACATCCAGAACAGCGCGCCTGGCCCGCCGAAGAAGATGGCCGTGGCAACACCGGCAATGTTGCCGGTACCAACGGTGGCGGAGAGTGCGGTCATCAGGGCATTGAAGGGGCTGAGATCGCCATCTTCATCTGTTTTCTTGCGGCCGCGCCAGAGCATGCCGAAACCGTAAATCAGCTTGCGCTGAGGGATGAGTCGCAACCCCAGTGCCAGGTAGATCCCCGTGCCGGCAAGCAGCGCCAGCATGAAAGGCCCCCATACCCAGCCATTTATCGTGCTGATGAAATCGATCAAATTGTCCATTTTGTTCTCCACACCTGTGGGTTGGTTTTTGTTTTCAGCTCCCTTGTATTGCAAAACTGTGAGCTTCAGCAAGTAAAAAGAACATGAAGGCTATGGAACCTCTCAAATTATGTATACTTGCGACAATTTGACGCCAGAAATTCGTCATTGGCGCATATGGATAAGATGTTCGCGCCGGACTGATTCCCCGGAGATATGGCATGTCCCAGGATTACAAGGTAGTTTCCATTGCCTCGGCTGCGTCAGGCAGGCGGCAGGCTGACTCCGAGCGCCATGCGTCCTTGCCAGCTCCCCTCGCTGCTGTACGCGATCGGGCGCTGACCTATCTGCGGGTAGGTTTGAGCGAACTTTTTGATAATGCCGACGACACCCTGTTTGAAAAAGCCGATCGCGCCAGCAGCAACGCCGATCAGAGCCTGTTCTTCGACGCCATGCGGTTGCTGCGGCTGAAACGTCACCTTATCGAGAAGGCCTGTTGCGACGGTCTGGAGAACGAATTCAGCACGCTGCAGAGTGGCCGGGCGGCGGCCTCTACAAATACCCTTTCCTTTGATCTTGATACCCTGAGTCTGGTCCAGCCGGACGAGCTGGAACAGACGGTTGCGCTCGATGGCATGGTGAGCCGGGTCAATGCGCGAAATCAGCTTGGCCTGTCACATCTGGCCTCGCGTCTCGGTAGTCTGGTCGGCAGCAAGCTGAGTGAAGCGAACAATCCGCTGGCTCCGGTTTACCTGGTACAGCTTTTTTCCGACAGCTGTGCGCCCCTGGATCTGGATATCAAGGTGCGACTGATCATTCTCAAGATGTTCGAGCGCTATGTCCTCAATTCAATCGATTCGCTGTATGCCGATGCCAATGGATTATTGAAGAACGCTGGTGTCCTGCCGGACCTCAGGCAGGATGGTATGCCGGTGCGCCCACGGAGCCCGTTGACTGCGAGCCGGCAACCGCAGGACGGCGCTGCCGGCGCATCGGGAGGTGCAGATGCGCAAGTGCTGTCTCTGTTCGGCGAGTTGATCAGCAACTGGCGCCATACCAGCGGTGATATCGGGCTCAGCGCTCTGGGCGCGCCATCGGCGCCGCCGGTACCCAGTGATGAGTTGCTCAGCATGCTGAGCAATTTCGCTGGTGGTCGGGAAGCCAGCCGGGGCGGAACATTCGAGGATCTGCGCGGACACATCAACCGGCAGTTGGGCGAGCAGCTCAGGCAGACCGGTGAGGTACGCAGACTCGATCGCGTGGACGATGACGTCATCAGCCTGGTCTCGATGCTGTTCGAGTTTCTGCTGGATGATGCGCATCTGCCGGCTGCATTGAAAGCGCTGATTGCGCGCATGCAGCTGCCGATTCTGCGTGTTGCCATTGCCGACAAAAGCCTGTTCAACCGGTCCTCTCATCCGGCCCGACGCCTGTTGAACGAGCTGGCGCGGGCCACCATGGGTTGGAGCGATCACGACAACCTGCAACGCGACCAGTTGCACACCTTGCTCGAACGCATGGTTGAGCGGATGCATGGAGAGCAGATGGCCGACGCGGCGTTTTTCGAGCAGATGCACGAAGAGCTGGCCGGGTTTGTCCATATCGAGCAGCGCCGGGCCGAACGTCTGGAGCAGCGTACGCGTGACGCCGAAGAAGGGCGTGCGCGAGTCGATGCGGCGCGTAGCCAGTCCGCGCGGGCACTGAATACCTTGTTGTTGGGACGAACCTTGCCGGTCTTTGCTGTGGACCTGCTGCGTGAAACCTGGAGTCAGGTGTTGCAGATGGTCTGTCTGCGCGAAGGGGAGGATTCCGCAGCCTGGCGTAACGCAGTCATTGTTGCCGAGCGGCTGGTGCACAGTGTTGAGCGCCCCGTTCAAGAGGCGACCGATCAGCGGCTTGCACTGAATGACAGTGTCTGCCGGGCCTTGTGCAAAGGCTTGCGCTTGCTCGGTGAGGAGAACCCTGAAGACTCACCGAAGGTAGCGCAACTGCGGGATCTGCAGCGGGCAGCCTTGCGGGACGCCGCTCAGCCTGAGCTGCAATCGTCCGCTCAGTCGGATGCGGCACTGCATACTGGAAACAGCAATCCGCAGCTCAACGAGGAAATCGCTGAGCCTGGGGCGCAGTATCAAGTACTTCCCGGTGCGCTGAGTGACGACGACGGCATTCCGGTTCTGACCGAAATGGTATTGGTTGACGTACCGGTAATGTCCGGCTGCGATACTACCGAGGAAGCTGAGCTGATCGAGGATCTGCCCAGTGCTGCTGCCACCCATTGGGTGGAAAGTCTGAACGCCGGCAGTTGGTTCGAACTGTCCGGCGTGGGTGACAAGCCCATGCAGCGTTGCAAGCTGGCAGCGATCATCAGTTTCAGCGGTAAATATATCTTCGTGAACCGCACGGGTATGAAAGTCGCCGAGTTCTCCCGCGCTGCCCTGACCAGTCACTACGAGCAGAGTCTGGTTCAACTGGTGGCGGATGATCAGCTGTTTGATCGAGCGTTGGAATCGGTCATCGGCAACCTGCGTCAACTGCGCTCAAGCAGAGACTGACACCCGCCTGGACGCACGCGGCTTGCGATGCGACCTCGGCAGACCCTAACATGGCGGTTTTGCTGTCAGGGTAGGTTTCATGCAGATTGACGCAGCCAATGGTTGGCTCAACGGAATACATCTTTGCCCGTCGGCGCATTTCAATGCCCGCCCCGACGCCACCGATATTTCCCTGTTGGTGATTCACAATATCAGCCTGCCGCCGGGTCAATTCGGCACCGGCTGCGTGCATGAGTTCTTCTCTGGTACGCTCGACAGCACGGCGGATGCCTATTTCGCCGAAATTGCCGATCTTCGGGTATCCGCGCATTTTCTCATCGAGCGTGATGGACGCATCACCCAGTTCGTTTCCTGTCTTGATCGCGCCTGGCACGCTGGTCAGTCCAGTTTCGCTGGGCGTGATGATTGCAACGACTATTCCCTCGGCATCGAATTGGAAGGAACCGACGAGCAATCTTTTACCGACCTGCAATATGCCAGTCTGGTCACGCTTACCCGTACGCTGCAACAGGCCTTTCCGCTGATCAGTCGCAGCCGGATTACCGGCCATGAGCATATCGCACCGGGGCGCAAGACCGACCCGGGCCCCTGTTTCGACTGGGCACGTTACCTTGATCAATTGACTGACACTGCACTGACGGATGGGAGCTGTAAATGAAATTTCTGGTACTGCTGCTGGTAGCGCTGACCCTGCTCTGGACGCCTTGGCGCACCGGCTATCCGCGGGATTTCCTCATACCCTGGGTTGCGCGTACAGGACGTTTGAAACGCGAGTGGATAGCGCTGATCGCCGTGCTCATGCTGCTCGCACCGTTGGGCTTGCTCCTCTGGTGGCTGGAGGGTATCGCCTATGGGCTGTTTACCCTGTTGTTGCACGTCGGTGTGCTGCTGTTGTGTGTCGGGCGCCATGATCCTCTGGGGCGTATGACTGATGACTTCATGGCGGCGTGGCACCATGACGATCTGGCAGCAGCGGGGCTGGTCGCCGAACAGCAGCTTGATGTGCGGGCTGGCCAGCCCGATTTGCTGCCTGCGTTGATACGCACAAAGATAGTCGCAACCAGCCTGCAGGATTATTTCGTTCCCGCATTCTGGTATCTATTGCTGGGCCCCCTGGGCGCGCTTGCCTGGCGCCTGTTGTTGCTGTCGAGCCAGCACGATTCTCTACCCGCTGCGCGCTCCGCCGCCATGCTGGCACATGCGCTGGAGTGGATACCGGCCCGCTTGTTGGGGCTGAGTTTCGCGCTGGTAGGCCAGTTCGACAGTACCCTGCGCACCCTGCGCAGTCTGGCAACCGACTGGGAACTGGGGGGCGGCGAACTGGCCGCCCGCTGCGCCCAGGCAGCCCTGCCTGAGACAGAGCTTGAGCCGATATCGGTGCCCGAACCGAATAACATCCTTACCGCTACCCGGCAACTGATGATCCGCGCCATTCTGACCTGGGCGGTAGTGATAGCCTTTTTGTCCATGCTGAGCTGAAAATCCTTAAAGAAGTCTCCTGTCAGGCCGATAGAGCAATGATGAAGTCACCGCGGGGTTGGATGGTGACGATAGTAATTATTGCGATTCGGCTCCGTGGTGCAGCACGGGCTTGGACAAGGAGATGCATGTGAACACTCTGTTGGCACCCGCCATGGCGTTGATGAACAGACTTGGCTACGCCATGAAATTCTGTCTGATCAGTGCGCTGTGTTTCATCCCATTGATCGTGGTCGGTGGCATGCTGGTGAGCCAGGCGTGGGATCGAGTCCAGGTCTCCCGTCACGCGCTGGATTCGATGCAGTTGCTGGAGCAGGTCTCCAAATTGCTGGTGGATGCCGAAACCCTGCGCGGGCTCGACATCCTCGCGTTTCATCTGGGGGCAGGTGATCAGGGAGCAATTCTCCAGCAGCGCAGCAGCGAGTCCATTCAGCGCTTGATGGCAGGGCTGGAGAATCTGCCGCTGGACCTGGCTGATCCGAACGCAGCAGAGCTGATCAGCAAGCGCGACGAGTTGCTCCTCGAATACGAGAAAATCAACGGTGGTTCATTACGTAATCGCGGGCAGATGTCCACCCAGGCCCATGTCGGTATCGTTTCGCTGTTCAGCTTCAGTGCCGCGTACAGCGGCCTGCCCCACGATTATGATCGTAACGTGCGCCAGCTGACAGACCTGCTGGTCAACCACACGCCGCAGGTGACTTCGGCGTTGGGACTGGGAAGAGCCACAGGCGCTTATTCCATCGGGTTGGGTTACCTCAATTCCGACGCGAGCAGGGACATGGATCGTTTCCTCGAAGAGGTTGAGCGCCTGGCGGTCAACTACACCCAGGCACAATCCTTCCTGCAACAGCCTGAGCTGCAGGCGCTGCGTGCTCCGGCGGCGGCCAGCAACGAGTCCTTGAGTACCGTGTCGCGGATTTTCGAAGACGAAATCATTCTCGCATCCAGTTATGACGACACCTGGGATGGCTACTTCCAGCGCCTGAGTGCCGAGATGGCAAAAACCCACGCGTTCAATGATGCGATTCTGAGCTTCCTCAACGAAAGGCTGGCTCAGCGATTGGGCGAAGGCAATCGTGCGATGCTGACGCTGGTGGCTGCTCTGGCGGTTATTCTGCTGGTGATCATCTGGTTGTACCTGGCTTTTTACGTCGCTACCCAGCGCACCATACAGGCATTGTCCGAGACCATGGGGCAAGTGGCGGCCGGCAATATGACGGCGCGCGTTACGGTCGCCAGTCGAGATGAACTGGGCAAGCTGGCCGGTGAATTCAATGGCAGTATCGAGCGTATTCAGGGACTCATCCGGCACGTGGGTAAAACCTCGGGGCTGGTCAGTGATCAGTCGCAGCAGGTGGTTGATATCTCCAGCGAGAGCAGTCAGGCGGTGGAGAGCCAGCGCACACAGATCGAGCAGGTTGCCACCGCCATGAACGAAATGTCAGCTACCTCCCAGGAGGTGGCTCGCAGTGCGGCATTGGCCGTAACCAGTGCCGAACTGGTCAACAACGAGACGATCAATGGCCGGCGCATGGTCGAGTCCTCAGTGGACGGTATCGAGAAGCTGGCCGTTGAAATCGAGAACTCGGTCAAGGTCATCAATAACCTCGCCGATGACAGCGCCTCCATCAGCCGCGTGCTGGATGTCATCAAGGGTGTGGCTGAACAGACCAACCTGCTGGCACTCAACGCAGCAATCGAGGCGGCGCGGGCGGGCGAACAGGGTCGCGGCTTTGCGGTGGTTGCCGATGAGGTGCGTACCCTGGCACAGCGCACGCAGCAGTCGACCCAGGAGATCGAGCAGATGATCGACCGCCTGCAAGGCGGGGTCGGCGCCGCAGTAAAGGCGATGGGGCAGAGTCACGGCATGACCGGCGAAGCAGTGGACTCTTCGATCAAGGTGCAGTCAGCGCTGGACAACATCCTGCGGGCGGCTACCCAGATTGTCGACCAGAGCCAGCAGATAGCCACCGCTGCCGAGGAGCAGACGGCGGTGAGCCATGATATCGATCAGAACATCGTGCAGATAAATCACTCCGGCGAGCGCACCGCCGATGGTGCACGCCGTGCCGAGGAAGCCAGTGCGCGGATGGGTGAGTTGGTGGGTGAGCTGGAAAAGGTCATCAGCTCTTTCCGCGTCTGACCCCGCCCACACAAGCCGCTCTCGCAGTCATTCAACCGGTTTGGGTTTTGGCTGCCAGAGTACTTCGGCCATGTTTTCCAGTCGCGCTATGCTGCGTGCCACCACGAACAGCAGGTCCGACAGCCGGTTCAGGTAGGCTTGAGCCTGCGGGTTTACCGGCTGCTGATCGGCCAGTGTCAGGTAACGACGTTCAGCACGACGGCAGACGCTGCGAGCCAGATGTGCCTGAGCAATCAGGGGTGAGCCACCGGGCAGGATGAATTCCTTCAGCGGCGGCACCTGGGCGTTGAACTGGTCAATCTGCTCTTCCAGTTCTGCAACATCTGTGCTGTCAATGATAGTGGCTCCGGGAATGGCCAGTTCACCACCCACATCGAACAGTCGATGCTGCACCGGCGCCAGGACCATCTTTACCGGCTGCAGGGCGTCACTGACCAGTCCGGCCAGCAGCACGCCGAGGCAACTATTCAATTCATCCACATCGCCCATGGCCTCGATACGCGGGCTGTCCTTGGGCACGCGGCTGCCATCGGCCAGGCCAGTGGTGCCGGCGTCACCGGTGCGGGTATAAAGTTTGCTCAAACGGTAGCCCATGCTGTTCTCCTGTAAATAGGAGAGCAGCCTAGCCGATCTGTCAGCCTCAGGCTATAAGTCCCACGCGTTCAATTGCCTAGTCCTGCGGCAGGCCGAGAGTGGCCAGGTGGCGCTGCAGCTGTCGGTGCAGATCGTCCAATACCGGCGTACTGAGTCCGACTTGACGGGCAGTGCGACAGGCATAGCCGAGGATGAAGTCGATTTCGGTACGCCGCCCGGCATGCACATCCTGACGCATGGAGGAGCTGTTGCTGGCCGTGGCCTGGATGACGGTAGTCACCCGCTGGGTCAACTCCGACAGCGACAGGCTTACCCGCTGGCTGGCGAGTAGCGCATGCAGCTCGGCCAGCAGCGGTGCAAACATCGGTCCGGCGCGCTCGAGCACCTGGCCGTTGGGGCAGTCATGCAATGCCGTGACCGGATTGATGGCACAGTTGATCGCCAGTTTCATCCAGAGTGCCGGCAGCATGTTCTGTTCCCAGCGCCAGTCGATACCAGCGGTGGTCAACAGGCTCAGCCAGCCGGGAGCAGGCCCATGCTGCGGGTCGCCCAAGGTGGTCTGGCCGGCCCCAGCCCAGACCACGTGATTGGCGGCGCGCTTCCAGGCGCCGTCGGTGACGCTGGCATACAGCACGCGTTGTGTGGGGAAGCGCAGTCGAACAGCCTGCTGGCTGCCCAGCCCATTCTGCAGCAACAGCAGTTCGCTGTCAGCGTTCAGCCGCGGCGCTACACTCTCCAACGCCTCGGCCACGGCCCAGGCTTTGGTGGTAACTATCAGTTTGTTGATCGGCGCCGGGCTGCTGTCGGCCAGCTCTGCGGGTGCTTTGAGAGCCCGTGTGGCGCCCTGTTGCTCAAACAGCAGGGCATCCTCGCGGCTGTGCCATTGTTGCAGTGCAGCTGGCGTATGCAGAATCAGCCGGCAATCGATACCGGCCTGGATGCAGCGGCTGGCCCACAACAGGCCCAGGCTGCCCCCACCGAGTATGTGCAGCACATCAGGCAAGCTGGGGCATCCGTACTTCAGTGATCAGGTTGGTCGCATACGCCTGGCCGAGATGCTGTTCGACCTGTTGCAGCATGTCGCCAGCGGCGAGGATCGAATCATTTTTCTCCACTCTGCTCAGCGCCATTCCGGCCCGTACCGAGAGATAGCCTTCACTGGTCTTGAAGGCCTTGAGATTCAGCCCATCATGCAGGCGGCGAAAGCTGTTGGGCTTGCAGTCATCGATATTGTCGCCGACGGTGCAGATGGCGAAGATATTGTTGCCGATGCGGGCGATCACATCCATGGGGCGCACCAGCTGTTGCAGTCGGCGGGCGATACCCCTCATCAGTTCCTGTTGCACGGCCTCGCCAAAACGCCCGCCCATTTCATCGAAGTTCTGAATGCCGAGCACCAGCAGCGAACAATATCCGCCGCGCGACTCCACCTGCTGCAGTGCATCTTCCAGACGCTGCTGCAAATAGCGACGGTTGCCCAGGGCGGTCAGGCTGTCGACCAGGTTATGCTCTTCGAGCTGGGCGTTATTGCTGGCCAGCAGGCGGTTTTCCTCCAGCAGTCGGTTGATCAACTGGGTTATGCGGTCTGCCGCGTAGATACGTGGCAACAGTTGTTCGCTCATTGCCGACTTGCTGATGAAGTCATCCACGCCCCGATCAAAGGCCTCGCCGAGCACGTTGTCGCCTTCCCGAGCGGTCAATAGCATGACGTAGGTGTAATGGTCGGTCTGCTCGTCACGTTGGCGGATGCGTGTGGTCAGCTGCAGGCCGTCCATTTCAGGCATCAGCCAATCGGCAACCATGACGCTGGCGGCACGTTCCTCGTGCATGGCCAGGGCAGCCATGGCCGAGCTGGCAAAGCGGATGTCCGTATAACCCGCCTGGGACAAGGTGTGACCTATGACGGCACTGCTGAACTTGGTATCGTCCACCACCATTATGCTGAGTTGGGGGTTGGGCATGTCTGAGCTCCCTGCTGCATGTTTTAGGACTGATGCCGGTATAATGCCACGTCATCAGCCCGATGTTTCGCCACACTGTTCACAATTCGCATATTTATTCGAGGTCAAGCCATGCCGTCTTTTGATGTGGTGTCCGAACTGGACAAGCATGAAGTAACCAACGCTGTCGATAATGCCATGAAAGAGCTGGATCGACGCTACGATTTGAAAGGTAAGGGCAGTTTCGAATTCAAGGAGAAGGAACTTACCGTGGCGATCACCGCCGAGGCCGAATTCCAGCTTGAGCAGTTGCTGGACATCCTGCGTCTGAGTCTGACCAAACGCAAAATCGATGTTCAGTGTCTTGAAGCAAAAACGCCCTATACTTCTGGTAAGGAGATGAAGCAGGACGTTGTACTGCGCGAAGGCATCGACCAAGCGCTGGCGAAGAAGATCGTCGCCAGAATCAAGGAAGCCAAGCTCAAGGTGCAGGCTGCCATCCAGGGTGAGCAGGTGCGGGTGACCGGCAAGAAGCGGGATGATCTACAGGAAGCCATGGCGTTGCTGCGGTCCGCGGAGCTCGACATGCCGCTGCAATTCAATAATTTTCGCGATTGAACGAGGAAGTGATGATGGAGGAGTTTTTGAGCAGGATGGATGGCTGGCAGGATCAATTGCTGCCGATGGTGGTCAACTATGGCAGTCAGTTGTTATTGGCATTGGCTACCCTGCTGGCCGGGTGGTGGATCATCGGACGCATCACGCGGGCTGTCCAGGCATTGCTGCAACGCCGCAATGTAGATCCCACACTGCACAGTTTTATCGGTACGCTGGTCAATATCGGTCTCAAGGCACTGCTGCTGGTCAGCGTCGCCGGTATGGTGGGGATCGAGACCACGTCATTTATCGCGCTGATCGGTGCAGCCGGTCTGGCCGTCGGTCTGGCGTTGCAGGGCAGTCTGGCCAACTTTGCCGGTGGTATCCTGATTCTGGTGCTGCGCCCGATCCGTGTCGGTGAATATATCCAGGCTCAGGGCGTGGAAGGCACTGTTGACAGCATCCAGATCTTCCATACCGTCCTCAAAACCGGCGACAACAAGACCATTATCGTGCCCAATGGCACACTGTCCAACGGCAGCATCGTCAACTTCTCGCGTCAGCCTACCCGGCGGGTACATATCGACCTGGGTATAGGATATGAGGACAACGTCAAGCACGCCCGCAAGGTCCTGTTGCAGCTGGCGCATGCTGACAGTCGTGTGCTCAAGGATCCGGAACCGGCAGTATGGCTGGCTTCGCTGGGTGACAGTTCGGTCAACTTGTCTCTTCGCGTATGGACCAGGACGGAAGATTACTGGGGTGTGTTCTGGGGGCTACAGGAGCAAGCCAAGGAAGTCTTTGAACTGGAAGGCATTACCATTCCCTACCCACAGCGGGTCATGCATCACATCACGTCACCGACCTGATCGGTGGCTGGATGAGAAACGACGGGTCGAGCCACGTGTTGACCCGTCAGCTCGTCATTCAATACCGGGTCGGCGCACCTGATCAGGATGGGCAAATTTAAGTAGCATAGCGGCCAGCACTATGGCCGGAAGCCCGGTCAGGGCAGTGGTCATGAAGAAGCTCGTCCAGCCGAGATTAGCCGCCAGTACGCCAGTAAAACCTGCCGCAAACTGCCCTGGCAGAGTCATCAATGAACTGAACAAGGCATATTGCGTCGCCGTATAGGCAGTATTGGTCAGGCTCGAAAGGTAGGCGATGAATACCGAAATGGCCAGGCCACCTGTAATGTTGTCGGCAATGATCGCCACTACCAGTCCGTAGGTCTCTGGTCCGATGAAGGCCAGCCAGGCAAAGGCCAGGTTGGTGAGCGGGGCCATGAAGGCCGTCAGCAGCAGAATCGGCGCAATGCCGAAACGCGCCACCAGCAATCCACCCAAACCGGCACCAAGCAAGGTCATGCCCAGGCCGAAGGCTGCTGCAATGTTGGCAATCTGTGCCTTGCTGAAACCCAGATCGAGATAGAAGGGGTTGGCCATTACCCCCATGAAGATATCGCTGATCCGGAAGGTAGCAATGAAGGCCAGAATCAACAGGGCGGCTTTGCCGTAGCGTTGAAAGAACTCGGCAAAAGGGCAGACCATGGCACCGATGAACCAGGCCGTGAGATGGCGCCGCCAGCCGCCATGGCGGGTCTGGGCCAGATAGTCGGCGACACGGTGTTCGAAGTGCAGGGTTGAGCTGGTGACCGAAACGACCGGCTCGGCGATGACCAGAGTGGTGAGTAGCCCCACACCCATCAACATAGCCATGCTGCCATACGCCAAGGTCCAGCTGTCGATGGAGGCCAGATGCAGTGCGCCGGCACCCGCGGCGAGCACAGCCACGCGATAGCCGGTGACATAGGTGGCAGCCATGGCAGCCTGCCGATGGCGGGCTTCGGCTTCGACCCGGTAGGCATCAATGGCGACATCCTGAGTAGCTGAGCCGAAGGCGGCCAGAACCGCCCATAGCGCGACCAGTGTGAGGTTCTCCCGCGGGTCGGTGAGAGCCATACCCAGCAAGGCGCCAGCGATCACCAGTTGTGCCAGCAGCATCCAGGCGCGGCGCCGGCCCAGCCACCGGCTGAGTAGCGGCAGCGGTGCACGGTCGATAAGCGGCGCCCACAGCACCTTGATCGAATGCGCCATGCCGACCCAGCTGAGAAAGCCGATGGCGGCCAGCTCGATACCCAGATCGCGCAACCAGGCACTGAAAGTACCGCCGACCAGCAGCAATGGCAGCCCGGCGGAAAAGCCGAGAAACAGCATCCCCAGCACGCGGGGTTTGAGGTAGACCTTCCAGCTCTCGCGGTCTGGTACTACTGGGGTGTCGTTCATCGAGTGGTCACTTATCGCCTGTGTGCAGATCCGGCCAGCCGTAACGGGCCATATTCACCCGCCGGTTGCGAATGATGACACCTTCGGCCATCAGCCGCTGATATTGTTCCTGACCCGACGGACTGTCCGCCGGCAGCGACAGTTGCCCCTGGCTGTTCAACACACGGTGCCAGGGCAGGCGGGTATCATCCGGCAACTGCCCCAGCCAGCGGCCGACCAGTCGGGCGCCGCGCCCCAGGCCGGCCAGCTGCGCCAGTCGGCCATAGCTGCTCACGCGCCCCGGGGGAATGGAGGCCAGCACCTGCCAGAGCAGCTGCTTACGGTCATCCGCAGTGGAAGCGGAAGCAGGTGCCGGGGAACCTTCTCTCATGGATAATGCCTCTTCCTTTGTCTCTTTCAGATTGTCCAGGCTGGTTTTCATGTTGAAGTCACGTTATCTGCTGTTGTTTTCCCTGTTGTGCGCATTGCCCGCGGTCGCCGATACCATCTGGCTGGATAATGGTGACCGGCTGACCGGTCACATCGAGCTCATGGAAGGCAACAAGCTGGTCATCCAGACCGATTTTGCCGGCCAGGTGTCGGTCAATGTCAATCGCATACGCACATTGGAGAGTGACAGAGCGCTATTGATCAAGACCCGCGACAATACGCAGCACGCAAGGCGCATTCAACCGTCCGAGGAGCCGGGAGAAATATGGCTGGTCAACGGCGAGCCGGAACCGCAGCCTTTCAGGCTTGATCAGTTACAGCAGATGATGGAGCCGCAACCGTTGATCGAAGACTGGGTCTGGGATGGCCGCGTGGATCTGTCGCTGGAGCTGGAGAACACCGAGTCGAAAAAACGCGATCTTGATGTGGATATATCGACCGAAGCCCGCCATGGCGATTGGCGGCACGCCTTCACCGGGGACTTCGAACGTGATTACCGGGACGATATCAAGACCCGCCATTGGTGGGAGTCAGATTACACCCTGAGCTGGTTCTTCGCCGACAAGTGGTTCTGGCAGAACCGCATCAGCTATCAGCGTGATCATCTGGGCGAAGTGAAGCGGCAGATCCAGGCGGGTTCCGGTCCGGGTTATGAATGGTGGAACAATGCTTTCGGCCGTTTCGAGACCTCGGCGCGTTTCGAGCATTTGCGTCTGGATGCAAGGGACGGGAATAACAGCCGCAGCAACGGCCTGGGCCTGGCCTGGGATTATCGACGTTTTCTGTTCGGCAAGCGCTTCCAGCTGGTCCACAACGCTGAAACCCTCATCCCTAACGATGACGAAGTGAGCTATATAGTCGATGCCGAGCTGGGGCTGCGCTACCTGCTGAACAGCTGGGCCTCGCTGAGCTTGATGACCGAATGGGATTACACCGACAGTTCGGACGATAAGAGCCGTAACGAGACCCGCTACAAGCTGGGCTTCGGCGTCAACTGGTGACGCCGGGGCCGTCCACGTTGGGCTAGGTTACAGGCGCAGACCGCCGTCCAGTTCCAGGATACGACCGCTGTAATAGTCGTTTTCGAACAGGTAGGCGGCGGAGTGGGCGATTTCCTCCGGCATTCCCATGCGCCGCAGGGGAATGCCGGAGGTCATCTTTTCCAGTGCTTCGGGTTTCATGCCAGAGGTCATTTCGGTCTCGATGAAGCCCGGCGCAATCCCCGCCACGCGGATCCCATAACGTGCCAGCTCCTTGGCCCAGACCACTGTCAGCGCAGCGACACCGGCCTTGGCTGCGGAGTAGTTGGACTGGCCCATGTTGCCGGCGCGGGAAATGGATGAAATGTTGATGATCAGGCCTTTGCTGCCCAGCTCGACCATTTTCGCTGCCACCTCGCGAGTGCCCAGAAATACCCCGGTCAGGTTGACGTCGATCACCGACTGCCACTGATTCAGGCTCATCTTCTGGATCTCGCCATCCTTCGACTTGAGCAACAGACCGTCACGCAGAATTCCGGCATTGTTGATCAGGCCATTGATGGTGCCGTAATCCGTCGCCACCTGACCGACCATGTCGGTCACCTGCTGTTCATTGGCAATGTTGCAGACATAGGCACGGGCATCCCCGCCTGCGGTCTTGCATGCGGCGACGGCTTCGTCCAGTTTGGCCTGGTCGAGATCTACCAGTGCCAGGCGCGCGCCGCGGCCTGCCAGATATTCAGCCATCGCTCGACCCAGGCCCTGACCACCGCCGGTAACAATGATCACACTGTCTTTCAATTGCATGTACGTGACTCCTTGAATTTGAAATAGCGCACAAGAATGCAACAAGCCGCCGGCATTATGAATACCTGTTAGCTAAAAACGGTCATCCGCTGACTTGATGAGGGACTCGCGTCCTGGCTTCCAAGCGGCCTTGAAACTGACCTGGCAAGCCCCATATAAGAACTTTGAAACCATTCTTGAGGTTGTCATGCCATTGTTGCGCATATTGTTGTTGGCGCTGCCGCTGATTGAGCTGGCGAGTCTGATCCTGCTCGGACAGGCGGTTGGAGTTGGCTGGACTCTGTTCTGGGTATTGTTCACCGGTGTCGTCGGGTTGACGCTGATCCAACGCAACGGCTGGGGTATGCTGCAGCGCCTGCAACAGCAGATGGCCAGCAATCGTAGCCCGTTCGGTGTATTGAAGTCGGGCATGTGGGGCGTACTCGCCGGTGTGCTGATCGCCTTTCCCGGGCTGGTCACCGATGTACTGGCGATCCCCTGTCTGGTCTTGGCGCTGCTGCACCGCGGCGGTGGTTCCGGTCCGGATGACCAGGGCGGCGGTCCACATAGGTACCAGCGGGGTGAACACACCGTCATTGAAGGCGAATGGGAAGCCGGTACTCCCGCGCCGGCTGACGATGACCAACGATTGAACAGACCGTGAAATTTTTGGAGTCGCCCCTTGAAAAGGTTTTGCCGGGCCCCATAAACAATGCACCAGTTTTGCAGGGGCCCATAGAAGGGGCCCTGCGTTGGACAGGAGCGTCGCTTCGGCGCGCCCTTCAGGCCGCAGGCCTGGTTAACTTGAAATGCCGGCATGCCGGCCTTTGACACTCATTTGGGAGACTCACAACGATGAAAATCCGTCCGTTACACGACCGCGTAGTCGTTCGTCGCAGCGAAGAAGAAACAAAAACCGCTGGCGGTATCGTTCTGCCGGGCTCTGCAGCAGAAAAGCCGAACACCGGTGTAGTCCTTGCTGTTGGTACCGGGCGTCTGCTGGACAATGGTGAAGTGCGTCCGCTGGCCGTCAAAGAAGGCGACAAGGTTGTTTTCGGGCCCTATTCCGGCAGCAGCACCATCAAGATCGATGGCGAAGAGCTGCTGATGATGAGCGAATCCGAAATTTACGGTGTGCTGGAAGGCTGAGCTCCGTCACCCGATCCCTTAACGAATTCATTGAAGGAAAGTGAAAATGGCTGCTAAAGAAGTACTGTTTGACGTTGCTGCACGCAACAAGATGCTGGAAGGCGTTAATGTCCTGGCTGATGCCGTCAAATCCACTCTGGGTCCGAAGGGCCGCAACGTCCTGATCGAGCGCAGCTTCGGCGCGCCGCTGATCACCAAGGACGGCGTTTCCGTTGCCAAGGAAATCGAGCTGAAAGACCGCTTCGAGAACATGGGCGCGCAACTGGTCAAAGACGTCGCCTCCCGTGCGAACGATGACGCCGGTGACGGTACCACTACCGCTACCGTTCTGGCTCAGGCTATCGTCACCGAAGGTCTGAAGGCTGTTGCTGCCGGCATGAACCCGATGGATCTGAAGCGCGGCATCGACAAGGCCACTGTGGCTGTAGTTGCCGAGCTGAAAAACCTGGCCAAGCCCTGCGCCGACTCCAAGGCCATTGCTCAGGTGGGTACCATCTCCGCCAACTCCGACGAATCCATCGGCAAGATCATTGCCGAAGCCATGGATCGCGTTGGCAAGGAAGGCGTGATCACCGTTGAAGAAGGTTCCGGCCTGGACAACGAACTGTCCGTCGTGGAAGGCATGCAGTTCGACCGCGGCTACCTGTCTCCGTACTTCGTCAACAAGCCGGAAACCATGTCCGCCGAGCTGGACAACCCGTACATCCTGCTGGTCGACAAGAAGATCTCCAACATCCGCGAAATGCTGCCGGTGCTGGAAGCTGTTGCCAAAGCCGGTCGTCCGCTGATGATTGTTGCTGAAGACGTTGAAGGCGAAGCGCTGGCTACCCTGGTAGTCAACAACATGCGCGGCATCGTCAAGGTTGCTGCGGTCAAGGCTCCTGGCTTTGGCGATCGCCGCAAGGCCATGCTGGAAGACATCGCTATCCTCACCGGCGGTACCGTGATCAGCGAAGAAGTCGGCATGAGCCTGGAAACCACTACCCTGGAACATCTGGGTCAGGCCAAGCGTATTCAGATCAATAAGGACAACTCCACTGTCATCGACGGTGCTGGCGCCCAGGCTGATATCGAAGCCCGCGTTGCCCAGATCCGCAAGCAGGTTGAAGAAACCTCTTCTGACTATGACAAGGAAAAGCTGCAGGAGCGTCTGGCCAAGCTGGCTGGCGGTGTTGCAGTGATCAAGGTCGGCGCTGCTACCGAAGTGGAAATGAAAGAGAAGAAGCACCGCGTTGAAGACGCGCTGCATGCTACTCGCGCTGCTGTTGAAGAAGGTGTGGTTCCTGGCGGTGGTGTGGCCCTGGTGCGTACCCTGGTGGCCTTCGAGAACCTGCAGGGTGATAACGAAGACCAGAACGTGGGTATCAACCTGCTGCGCCGTGCAATTGAAGCACCGCTGCGTCAGATCGTTACCAACGCCGGTGAAGAAGCCGCTGTTGTGCTGCAGTCTGTTCGTGCAGGCGAAGGTAACTACGGTTACAACGCTGCCACTGGCGAGTACGGCGACATGATCGAGATGGGTATTCTGGATCCGGCCAAGGTCACTCGCAGTGCACTGCAGGCGGCCGCATCCGTTGCCAGTCTGATGATTACTACTCAGGCCATGATCGCCGAGCTGCCGGAAGACAAGCCGGCAATGCCTGACATGGGCGGTATGGGTGGTATGGGCGGTATGGGCGGTATGATGTAATACGACGATAGTCGCTCAGCTGGCCAGCTTGGCGGACTACAGCAGAAGGGAGGTGCCGGCTTCGGCCGGTATCTCCCAAGCTCCGCTGAGCATGCAGTTGATGAAATTCGATATCCGGGCTGGTCTCCAGTCCGGATATTTTTTTACAAGATAGAGTACTTTCTCATCTACCTGCCTGAAGCATTCAATGCACGGTCATTCCGATATCATTCGCCTGAAAAATCGAAGCTCATGCTGTCGGTCGGCGGCTGCAGATAATCGCCCTGAATATAGTTGACCCCGGCCTGCCAGAGCGTTGGCATCATGGTTGCGCTGTTGACGCGTGAAACCATGGTCAGCTTGCCCTGATTGTGCAGCGTTGCCACCATTTCCTTGAGTCGTTCGACGGCTTCGGGAGTAGACAGGTCGTTGCTGAAAGAGTCATCGATCTTCACGTAGTCGACAGGCAGATGTCGGAGCACGGCGTAGGGGTTGAGGGCGCCGCCGAAATGGCTGAGGGCAATCCGTGAATGGATGGAATGCAGTGCCTCGGCCATTACCTTGGCATGTTTCAGGTAATTGTTGGCGTCGGCATCGTTGAACTGGAAAATCAGCGCATCGGCCGGCAGCCTGGCTGCCTTCAGCAGAGTGGAGATCCACTGGACGATTTCCGGATCCTGCAGGCTGGCGCTGCTGAGGTTGAGGATCAGGTGGGTATCCGCTCCCTTGCTGCGGTGCTGTGCCAGCAGCTCCACTGCCCGGGTGATCAGCCAGCGGTCGATCTGAGTGGCGAGACCTGACTCCAGTGCGGCGTTACGGAACTCCGCGTTCGGGATTTCCTCGCCCTGATTGTTCAGCAGAGTGAGGAATGTTTCGTAATGTTCCGAGCTGTCACCGCGCAAACTGATGACAGGTTGAAACTGCAGATTGAAACCCTTGGTTTCCAGCTTGTGGCGAATCAAGGCGATGATATTGCCCCGGTTAGCCATGTGTTCAAGCTCTTCGAGCGGGTTGAAGATTTTTATCGCATTGCCGCCTTCCTGGCTGATCTGTTCGGCGAGGCGGTGGGCGCGTTCGATGGCCTGGCTTGGCTCCGGGTGGGTCTCGCTGATGCAGGAGACACCGATGCTGACAGTGATCTGGATGGTGCGGCCGTTGGCCTCGAACAGGTTGCCTTCAACCTGCTTCAGTAGTGCTCTCAGCTGTCCGGTGACCGGTTCCGGTTCGGTGCCTTCGAGCAATACGCTGCAGGCATCATCACTGAAGCGGGCGAGGAGGGTGTTCTCGGGGAAAGAGCGCCGCAGAATCTGCGCCAGATCGGCAAGAATGAGATCCGAGCCGCCGATACCGATGTCGGCTTGCAGCGTATTGAAGTTGTCCACGTTGATGTATATCAGCGTGCTGGGCTGGCTGTTATGCACTGCCTGTTCACCGACTTTATCCAGCTGCTCCTGGAACCAGGAGCGGTTGAACAGTCCGGTGACCAGGTCGTGGCTGGCCATGGCCTTGAGCTTCTGTTCGAACTCGGCACTGGCGGTTTCAGCGCGGATGACCACCTGAGTACAGGGCTCGCCGTCATAATGCGCCGGCGAAAAGCTGAGCATGATGGGGAATTCCTTCCCTTCGCTGTCCACGGCGTTGCAGCGCATTTCGCTTTGATCACCGCGGCAGGCGTAATGCCGCAGGAAATCCTTGAAGTTGTTCTGATCCCGGGCAGCAATCAGGCCAAGCATGGGTTCTGCCGCCAGGTCATCCGGGTCGTCATAGCCGAACAGGCGAATATAGGATCGGTTGGCATAGATATGCATGCCATCCAGCACATAGGCGATGGCGTCGACCGAGCTGTCCAGCAGCAATTGGCACCGTTTCTCCGCTTCGCGCAGCGACTGTTCGGCGATGCGGCGCTGGCGACGGGCCGTCAGATTGGTCAGTTCGCGCTTTACTATCAGGGTGAGCAAGCTGTCGGCACTGGCGGGGACGGTATCCTGCATGCCGCACCGCATGGCATCGGTGCGTGCGTCGGCGTCGCATTGGTCAGTCAACAGGATAAAGGGCACATCATGGGAGTGGCTGATGATCTGGCAGGCTTCCAGCGCCGTCATTGCGCTGGTTTCGGGGCAGGCCAGGCAGAGGTCCCAGGTTTGCTGAAGTGACTCGTGCAGATCTTCGCGCGAGGTGATCCGGTGCGCCCGAGTAGCGTGTCCGGCGTTGCGTAAAATACTTACCAGACGCTCCGCATTGTTTTGCGAGTCGTCCAGAATCAGCAGTTTTATAGCGGCTGCGTCAGTGCCCATGGCATTCCATTCATTCCCAAGCGGTCCGTCCCTGCGGGTCCAAGTACCGGAATCTACAGAGACTTCCACAGGGAGTCAAAGTCATCCTCGGTAGCGATGGTGAAACTTGTGCCGTCGTTCTCGGTTTGTCTGCCGTTTCTGGCGCCCTGATTCAACACCTGATGTTCAAACTGGCTGAAGCTCCCCGTTGCCGTGATGCGGTCTGCCAACTGGGCTCGAAGTTCCTGGCCACCGAGAAACAGCATCACCTTGCTGCTCACCTGGAAGGGCAGGCGCGGGGTGATCAGCGTCGGGGGGCGGTCGATTGCGGTGACTTCCGGCACCAGCAGTGCGCGCAGATAACGGCTCGGTTGTTCGGTCTTGCGCAGCAGTTTGATGGCGCAGGGCGTGCAGTGCGGCGCGATGAGTTCGATACCCATCTGGGTGCCGCCGCCGCGCACCTGGCGAATCCACCGTACGACCGCCAGACTCCAGCCCTGGTCACTTTCCTCCTGCACGCCCAGCAACTCCCCGGCCTGCAGCTGTTTGGGTACTTCCCTGGGCCAGGTCAGGCAAAAGCCGCCGGGGCTGTGGTTGATGATGCGCAAGCTATGGATCGGGTAGTTTTCGGTATTCTCTTCGTCGCTGGGTTCGTTCGGACTGTTGTAATTGATCTTCTCCACATCAGGTGCCCAGTCGATGCTCTGGTCGCCATCGAATGCATTGCTCCAGCCCTGCTGGGCGGCGCGCCGGTTGGCATCGGAGAAGGGGTTGCTGTCTTCGGCATTGATGAAATGCGGGAAGCTCTTGCCAGCGATATGAAAGTGGGTGGCGCTCATGCCAATGGTGATATTCAGCTCCCCTCGGCCCGGCATGCGATTGAAGGTGCGCTCTGCCAGGTCTCCCCAGGATTGGCTGATGTGCTGCAACAGTTCCACGCCCAGGCCTTCGGGCACCTGCAACCGTTTACGGGCCGGCTCGCTGTCCATCAGGTACTGCTTGATGGTGTCGACCAACTGGCGGGTATCCAGACCGAGGCTGCCAGTCAAGTCTTCGTTGAGTACCAGTGATCGATAGCGGGGCGGGCAGTCCATGTCCAGATTGATGATGAACAGGGCGTCTACGGAGTCGGGTTCGACCAGGGCGACCATGCTGCACCAGTCTTCCAGGCGGGAAAACAGCTTGGCCATGGCACTCTGGCGAATCTGGTTGGGGCGAGCGGCGCCCATCAGCAGTACGACCAGGTAGGCCTGTTCGATACTGAGCGTCTTGCCGGTGTGGCTTTCCGCATCATTCACGGACAGTTGGTGCAGGTTGCGCTTGCGCGCCAGGAGATACAGCTGGTGGATTTCCAGCCAGATACCATCGGCGACCGGGCAATACAGTTGGTAGGCACGCAACAGTGGGCCGCACAGGGCGCGGATAGCGCGCTGAATGGCATGCGTCATGAGCTCCACACGGTCGCGGTTTTTCATGTCCTGTTCATGCGCGACCACGATCTTGTAACCATTGGCCAGATGGTTCTGCAACGATTGTGAAAGGTTGGCGACCTTGCGCGGCTTCTCTTCCAGCACGATGGACTGGCCCAGATAATAGCGCGTCAGGGCCGAGCAGACGTAATGAACCTGGGGGCGAATCTGCTCCAGCATGGCAAGCCGCTTATCGGGCGAGACCTGCAACTGATTGAGTTCGATCAGGCCCGAATAGAGCTGGCGGGCGGTTTCGCCGATGTTCGCCTTGGGTAGATTGGCTATCCAGTCGACAATGCCCTTTTCATTGCTTTGGGTAAAACTCAGAGACGTCAGCGATTGCTGAGGCACCCGCAGGTTGAGTGTATGCGCAGCGTTATCCATAACATTTTTCTTCCGTTGCAGCCCCTTCAGGCTAAATCGAGAACGAATCAATCTGGAGTCCCATACATGCGTCGCACTAAACGAATCTTTGATCACAATGTAGCAGCTGGCTCGCGCCTAAGCGAAGGGGCGGCCAATCTGCTGGTTGATCAATTCGGGCGGCAGTGGCGTCTTGCTGGTTGCCCCCGCAATCTCCCGTACCAGACGCGGCACCAGGAAGCCCGGCAGTTTTGCCAGCATCTCCCCGACCAGTCGCCTGGCGATCTCATCGTCCACATGAAAATGCTGCGCTCCCTTCACATGATCCAACACGTGCAGATAATAGGGCATAACGCCATGATCGCCTAGCGCTTCGCTAAGCGAGAGCTGATCATCGATTCGGTCATTGACACCTTTGAGCAGTACCGCTTGGTTCAACAGCATCACACCGGCACGGCGCAGAGCCTGAATGGCGCTTCCCACGTGGCTGTCCAGCTCGTGGGCATGATTGCAATGCAGGACCATTGTCACCGGCAGACGCGTGCCGCACAACGCTTCGATC
Source organism: Halopseudomonas litoralis (assembly GCF_900105005.1). Taxonomy (NCBI): domain Bacteria; kingdom Pseudomonadati; phylum Pseudomonadota; class Gammaproteobacteria; order Pseudomonadales; family Pseudomonadaceae; genus Halopseudomonas; species Halopseudomonas litoralis. Next base: position 2,391,614 of record NZ_LT629748.1, on the reverse strand, counting down.
AGGCTATCGGTGACCCGCTGGGGAATTACTATCGGCAGCCGGGTATGTACTCGCAGCCGCTTTACATGGGCGATCTCGGCAATCTCCCGAGTCAGCCACGCCAAGCGTTTATCATTGGCGGCCAGAGGATCACCGCCGCTGTATATGACCTCACGAATGCTGTCGTCCTGGCGTATGTAGTCCAGCGCCTGATGCCACTCGTCGGTACTCAGGGCATTGTCGCTGTAGGGGAAATGACGACGGAAGCAATAGCGGCAATTGACCGCGCAGCCGGCACTGACGATCAGCAGCAGACGTCCGTGGTATTTATGAATGATGCCCGGACGAGCATTGGTATGCTGTTCGCCGAGTGGATCAAACACGAAATCGGGATGTTCCAGCAACTCTTCACCCACCGGCAACACCTGACGCAACAAAGGGTCAGCGGGGTTGCCATGCTGCATGCGGCTCAGGTAGGGCTCCGGGACGCGCAGCGGAAAATCGGCGCTGGCGGCGCGGGCGGGCCCGAGCAACGCCGGGTCGAGATCGAGACGGCGCAGCAGCTCCAGGGGGTCGGTAATACTCCGGGCCAGCAGGTTTTGCCAGCTGACAGACTCAACAGCGGCTGAAGATCCATGTATCATTAGGTTTTTTCCGCGCATGGGTGGCAGGGCATCCGTCAGACGTACAAGCTACGTCAGGCAGTGACCATCGGTCGGCGCGATTTCGGATGTATCCGTTCAAACTGTAAGTGGGAAATGTATGGCCAACTATTCTACCAACGAATTCAAGCCGGGTCTTAAAGTGATGCTCGATGGCGATCCTTGCGCGATCCTCGAAAACGAGTTCGTCAAGCCGGGCAAGGGACAGGCCTTCAACCGGGTCAAGGTGCGCAACCTGAAGACCGGTCGGGTCAACGAGCGTACCTTCAAATCAGGCGAGTCGCTGGAAGGCGCCGACGTGATGGATCGGGATATGGAATATCTTTATACCGACGGTGAGTTCTGGCATTTCATGGCCACAGATGGCTCCTTCGAGCAGTTTGCCGCAGACGAGAAAGCCGTGGGCGACACGTCCAACTGGCTGAAGGAACAGGTCATCTACACCATCACGCTGTACAACGGCGCGCCGATCGCGGTCACTCCCCCGAACTTCGTCGAGCTGGAAGTGGCCGAAACCGATCCGGGTATGCGTGGGGACACCTCCGGCGGCGGCAACAAGCCGGCCAAGTTGGTGACCGGCGCGGTGGTCAAGGTGCCGCTGTTCATCAACGTGGGCGATGTGCTCAAGGTTGATACCCGTACCGCCGACTATGTTGGGCGCGCCTGATAGTATCAGGCTGGTCCACGGCCATTTCTGTGGCCGATTCCGCGGTGTTACTGCCCCGCTTCAGGTGACTACCAGCTGAAGCGGGCGCGAAATCTTCAGTTTCCCATGGCAATTTGATTCAAATTGCTACAGGGCGCGCCCTTTCTCTTCTTATTTATCTGACTTTTCGCATTGGCCGGAAGTGTCGGAATCCCCGGGTTTTTCAGATTTTCCTGCGTGGCTGAAATGTGTAGATTGTGAGCTCATGCTTTAGCGGAGCGCAGCCAACCGATGCCGGTCCCTTTCCCTGCGAGATCTAACTGACCATGCTGGTCAGCCTGTTAGCCATTCTGATCAATGGACTCTGTGCGCCTTTTGTATGGCATGTCGCCCAGCGTCATGCCGGTCTGATTCTGGCGCTGGTTCCGGCTGCCAGTTTCGTATGGTTTGGCTTGCAGATATCCGAGGTGGCCGGAGGCGGGGTGTTGTTCGAAAGTCTGGCCTGGGTCCCCATTCTGGATGTGGCGCTGGGCTTGCGACTGGATGGGCTGGCTCTGTTGTTCGCGTTGCTGATTACCGGCATTGGTGCGCTGATCGTGATGTATTCCGGGGCTTATCTGCGCGGCCATCCGCAGTTGGGTCGTTTTTATGCCTACCTGCTGGTCTTCATGATGGCCATGCTCGGGTTGGTGCTGGCTGATGACCTGATTGCCATGTTCGTGTTCTGGGAGCTGACCAGTATCGCGAGCTACCTGCTGATCAGTTTCAATCATGAGAAGGCCGAATCGCGCCGCGCCGCTCTGCAGGCGCTGCTCATTACTGCCGGTGGCGGTCTGGCATTGCTGGCCGGGCTGCTGCTGCTGGGCATCGCTGCGGACAGCTGGCAACTATCCAGGCTGCAAGCTGATATGGTGCAGGCCCATGCGCTGTTTCCGGCGATCATGGTACTGGTATTGATTGGCTGTTTTACCAAGTCGGCGCAATTTCCTTTCCATCTCTGGTTGCCCAATGCAATGAACGCGCCCACGCCGGTTTCCGCGTATCTGCATTCCGCCACCATGGTCAAGGCCGGTATCTATCTGCTTGCCCGTCTGAATCCCACGCTGGGTGGCGGTATGGGTTGGAGCACGGTGTTGATCACTCTCGGAGCGCTGACGGCCCTGCTGGGCGCCGTTCTGGCGATCCGTCAATATGATCTCAAGCGCATGCTGGCCTATACCACCGTCACCGTACTCGGCCAGTTGACCATGCTCATCGGTACCAACACCAGCTATGGTCTGCAGGCGTTTGTGCTCTATCTGGTGGCGCATTCCTTTTACAAAGGCGCCTTGTTCATGGCTGTAGGGGCTATCGATCACGCCACCGGTACGCGGGATATCCGGCGTCTCAGCGGCCTGTTCACGCTGATGCCACTTACCGGCATCGCCGTCGGGCTGGCCGCGTTTTCCAACGCCGGCCTGCCGCCATTCTTCGGTTTCATTGCCAAGGAGTTCAAGTACGCCGGGCTTATCGAAATGGGCTCGATTGGCTGGACGGTCACTATGGTGATGATCCTGACCAATGCGCTTCTGGTTGCTGCCGCCGGCCTGATCTTCTTCAAGACCTTTCTGGGGAAACCCGGCAAACTGAACCGCAATCCCCATGAGGTCAGCCCGTTGATGTGGGTCGGTCCGCTGCTGCTGGCCGTGAGCGGCCTGGGTCTGGGTGCCTGGAATCAGTGGCCGGAAATCTGGCTGATCAACACTGCCGTGCAGGCCGTCGCCAGTGAAGAAGTGGACGTGGGACTCTACCTGTGGGGCGGAATTACCCCGGCGGTGATTGCCAGCGCTCTTACGCTGGGGCTTGGTACTGTGTTCTATTTCAATACCAACGCTATTCGTGCCTTGGCAAACCGATTGGGCAACCTGTGGACATTCAGCGGAGATCTGCTCTGGGACAAGCTGCTCAAACGCCTGTTCCAGTTTGCTGGCGCAGTGGCCGGATTGTTCCAGCATGGCTCCCTGCGTTTGCATATGGCGCTGATGACGCTGGTGGTCAGCCTCTGTGTGCTGAGCGGTCTGCTGATGATGAACGTCACAGCCTTTGACAATCAGGCGCTATCCGAGGTGACCGTGCCGGGAGTACTCGGGTGCCTGCTGGCACTGGGCGGCGCCGTGGGCGCTGCGTTCATGGCTGGTCGTCTTGCGCTGGTTGCCTCTCTCGGTGCCAGTGGGCTGGGCCTGGCATTGTTCTTCGTATCGATCAATGCGCCGGATGTGGCCTTGACCCAGTTGATGGTCGAGACCCTGACCGTGGTCTTCCTGGCGATGGTGTTGCGGCGGATGCCAGGGGTGCCGGCCAGCGGCGGAAGTGGGGCCGGTGCGACTATCTGGCATGCCGTCGTGGCAGTGCTTTTCGGTCTGGCCGTGACTCTGCTGATCATGACCGCGGTCAGCCAGCCGTTGCCGGGAGATCTGGCCGACTGGTTTCTGACCAACAGTCTGCCGAACGGATACGGCAGCAATGTGGTGAATGTCATTCTGGTCGATTTCCGGGCCGTCGATACGCTGGGCGAGATTCTGGTTGTGGCTATTGCCGCCCTGGCTGCGTCGACGCTGCTGGGCGCAGGGCAATTGCCCGGTCTCAAGCCTCGCGGCCTGCCGGAATTCGGCTCGTTGATGTTGCGTCAGAGCATGCGCCCATTGGCGACGGTTCTGCTGGTGGTGTCGCTGGCGATTCTCTGGCGGGGGCATAACCTGCCGGGTGGCGGCTTCATCGGCGGGCTGATCGCAGCGACCGGGTTCACCTTGTTGATAGTGACATTCGGGCGTGGCATGCAGCGCGGACTGGCGCGGATCGCGCCGCCTGCCATCATCGGGATCGGGCTGGCCTGCGCGGTGAGTGCCGGACTATTCGGGCTGGTGGCTGAACTGTCTTTCATGACCGGGCTGTGGGTTGAGCTTTTCGGTGTAAAGCTGGGAACTCCGTTGCTCTTCGATGTCGGCGTGTTTCTGACGGTCTTCGGTTCAGTCATGCACATGCTGCGCAATCTGATCGGGAGGACTGCCTGATGGAATGGATCGGTGCTGTCACCGCCGGCATCATGGCCGCCCTGGGTGTGTGGATGATGCTGAATCGGCATCTGATGCGCGTGGTGCTGGGTATCGCCGTGCTGGGCAATGCCATCAACCTGGGGGTGTTGACGGCAGGCCGCTTTGCCGGCAGCGAAGCCGCTTTCATCTTCTCTGGTCAGGATGTGCTGGACTCGGCCAACCCGCTGCCCCAGGCACTTGTGCTCACCGCCATCGTGATCGGGTTTGCGCTCTTCGTGTTTGCGCTCTCGGTACTCAAGCGTACTCATGAATTGCATGGCGACAAGAATACAGATCGTGTCAGCCAGGTGACCGAGGAGCCTGCCCCGGACGAGGACGAAGAACAAGCCTATCCTCCGGCTGGGGAGGGCAAACCATGAATGTACTGATCGTACTGCCCATTCTCATTCCGCTGTCGACCCTGCTGCTCGCGCTGCTGGTCAGGCGCCGTCATGCCTGGGTCACCGCCATCAGCATGACGGGCGCGGCCCTGTTATTAATCGTTGGTCTTTATCTGGTCGCGCTTGCCGCCGAGGGCAGGGTGCTCAGCGCTCAGATGGGCGGGTGGGCTGCTCCGTACGGCATCAGTCTGGTGATAGATCGGCTGTCTGCAGTGATGGTCGCGATTACCGGGGTGATCGGGTTGGCTACGCTGGTCTATTGTTTCCGCCAGCCAATGCCAGCCGATTTTCTGCGCGATACCCATCTGTTCATCCAGGGACTGCTGACCGGCATCTGTGGGGCGTTCATCACTGCTGACGTATTCAACCTGTATGTCTGGTTCGAGGTTCTGCTGATCGGGTCGTTCGCGCTGATTGCCTTGGGCGGCGGTGAGCGACGCCTGTCGGGTGCCATGACCTATCTGGTGCTGAATATGCTGGCGACACTGTTGTTTCTACTCGCTGCCGGGCTGGTATATGGGGCGACCGGGACCTTGAATATGGGCGAGCTGGCGCTGCTCTTTCGCGCCGATCAGGCCAGTTCGGGCGCCTGGCTGGGTGTTGTGCTGATGTTGGTTTCGTTTTCGATCAAGGCTGCGCTTTTTCCCCTGTTCGGTTGGCTTCCGGCCAGCTATCACGTGGCCTGGACGCCCGTCTCCGCCTTGTTCGCCGGACTGCTGACCAAGGTCGGTGTCTACGCTCTGATTCGCCTGGTGACCTTGCTCTGGCCGGAACCCGGCGTGGTCCATTCGGTGCTGCTGTGGGTGGCCTGTGCGACCATGATCATCGGTGTGCTGGGTGCTGCTGCGCAGACCGAAGTGCGACGCATATTGTCATTTCATATCGTCAGTCAGGTGGGATACATGGTGCTCGGGCTGGCGCTGGCTACGCCGCTGGCATTGGCAGGGGCGGTCTTCTATCTGATTCACCATATCGTGGTTAAGGCCAATCTGTTCTTCGTCGGCGGCATCGCTGCACGGCTGACCGGCTCCGAGCGTCTGGCGGCGATGGGTGGGCTATATGCGCGTGCGCCTCTGTTGGCCATTCTGTTTGCCATACCCGCACTGTCTCTGGCAGGCATACCACCATTGTCGGGATTCTGGGCCAAGTTTGTACTGGTCAAGGCCAGCCTGGACGCTGGAATCTGGATGGCAGCATTCTTCGCCTTGTTTACCGGCATTTTCACCTTGTTATCGATGAGCAAGATCTGGAATGAAACTTTTCTCAAGGCACATCCCGAGCCGCAGCAGCTTGGTGTGGTGGGCGGTGGACCGCGTGGCGCCTGGTTCACAGTCGTTGTGTTGGCGCTGATCACGGTGATGATAGGTCTGGGCGCCGGCCCGGTAATGAACTACGCCATGGCAGCGTCGGCCCAACTGATAGAGGCGCCAGCCTACCTGCAGCTGTTGCACAGAGGGGGCGAATGATGGTGTATCTGCACCTGCTGCTCGCGACAGGACTGGCCATGCTGCTGGCGCAGGCGAGCCCGCTCTACTGGGTACTGGCGTTTGCGGCTCTGTACCCGTTATTTCGGCTGTGTGGGCTGGCACATGGGGCCAGTCGCCTGTACGCGATGCGTATTGAAGCCGGCGCGATATTTGTGCCCTGGTTTACCTATCAGGTATTTCATGCGTCGCTGGATGTGGCGAAGATCGTATTGAATCCGCGTCGGCAGATCGAATCCGCTGTGGTTTGCGTTCCGGTGCAAACGCAGGACAAGCGGTTGATCACACTGATTGGCTGCTTGCTGTCTCTGACCCCGGGCACACTGGCGCTGGACTACCGGCCGCGCACAGGAGAGATGTTCGTGCATGTCCTGGATACTCGTTCGATAGAGTCCATTACCGGCGCCATTGCCGAGATAGAACGTCGTCTCATGCGCTGGGTAAGACCGCTGGGAGGTGGCCGGTGAATGTGGTCCTGGCGGGTCAGGCCTGGGTGCTGCCGCTGGCTGGCGGCATGCTGGTTCTCAGCACAGTATTGGTAATGTGGCGTTTGCTGGTGGGGCCGAGCAGGCCGGATCGGGCGGTCGCCATCGATGCGTTAACCATGATAGGTGTGGCAGGGGGCGCTGTTCTGGCTCTGATGCGGGAACAGCAAGTGCTGTTGGATGTGGCCATCATACTGGCGATTGTCAGCTTCCTGGGCAGTGTCGCCTTTGCGTTACTGTTCCTCGGCTCTCACCGCAGTGATGACTCACAGGCTCGACTGGAACAGCGGAATCGGGAGGACAGCGAATGAATGACCTTATCGCCTTTGCCGGCTCGGTTCTGGTGCTGCTGGGAGCGCTGTTCAGTCTGCTGGGAGCGCTTGGTGTATGGCGCCTGCCTGATGCCTACAGTCGGATGCATTCAGCCAGCAAGGCGGGCGCCCTGGGGGCAATCCTGATCCTGCTGGGGACGCTGTTTGCTACGGCAGGTCATGCCTGGTTCACCATCCTGGTGGCGATTGCGGTGTTGCTGCTCACCGCGCCGATGGCGGCTCATGCCATCTCGCGTGCCGGCCATCTGGCGGGCGTACGGCCAGAAGTCGGCCCGCTTGGTGATGCGCTGCAACGTGACAGGGACCGCAATATCGATCAGTGAGTGGCATAATGCAGCCCGGATTCGTCCATTGACGCTCACTTCAGATCACAGGCTGCGCAAGCAGATAATCGACATGTACATCAGAAAAATCTCAGACGGGCGCCATTCGCGCCGCGCGGCTGATTGTCCTTCCCGGGGCCTGGCATGAACTGGCACCCGACAGCACCCATGAACAACCTGCGCCGCCGTGCCGAGATCATCAATGGCATCCGCCGCTTCTTTGCCGAGCGCGAGGTACTGGAAGTGGAAACCCCCAGCCTGTCGGCGGCGGCGGTCAGCGATCCGCACCTGTTCCCCTTTGCCACCGATTATGTTCCCGAAGGCGGTGGGCGGGCGCAGACCCTGTATCTGCACACCTCACCGGAGTACCCGATGAAGCGCTTGTTGGCCGCCGGTAGTGGTTGTATCTGGCAGCTGTGCCGGGTCTACCGCAACGGGGAGCGTGGCAGTCGGCATAACCCCGAATTCAGCATGCTGGAATGGTACCGGGTGGGCTTTGATCACCATCAGTTGATGGAAGAGATTGATGATCTGGTTGACGACGTGCTGGGTTGCGGCCGTTCCCGGCGGGTGACTTACGCTGCGCTGTTTGCCGAACATCTGGATGTGGATATCCATGCCTGTGACGATGCGGTATTGGCACGACTGGGTGCTAAGCGCTGCGACTTTCGTGGCGAGCTGGATCGTGATGGCTGGCTCAATCTGCTGTTCTCCCACTGTATTGAACCGCAGTTGCGCGAGCCGACCATGGTGTATGCTTTTCCTGCTTCCCAGGCGGCGCTGGCTCAGGTTGTGGAGGGAGATGACCGGGTGCCCGCGGCGGCTCGTTTCGAGCTTTTCATCGAGGGCATGGAGTTGGCGAACGGGTACTTCGAGTTGACCGACTGGGCTGAACAGCAGCGCCGTTTCACCGTCGATCAGCAGCAGCGTGAGAGCCTGGAGCGGCCGGTACTGCCGGTGGATGAGCGTCTGGTCGAGGCGTTGCAGCAAGGTTTGCCAGCTTGTGCCGGGGTCGCGCTGGGTGTCGACCGGCTGGTGATGCTGGCGCTGGGAGCGGAGCGCATCGATGAGGTGATTGCTTTCCCGCTGGACCGCGCCTGAAGAGCAGGCCGAGCCGGTCTAGCACAGGGTCTGGCGCTGTTCAATAGTGTCAAGGTCTGGGAGCCGGGTAGCGGTTCTGTCTGTATCTTTGGCCGACATTTTCTGGATGTCGGCCATATGAATAATAACGATCCGAGTTACCGGGAGCAGCACCGGCCCAGCCGGGAGTTCCCGACCCGCGCGCAATACCTTGAGCATGAACTGGAAATTCTGGCACCGCGGCGCTGGCGCGCCAACCTGCCGTTCCGTGACTACCGCTTCGAGTTTGAAGATTGGGTTCCCGCCATGGCGGCGACCATCGGCAAGATTGTCATGGTTGCTGCCATCGTTGGCGCCTTCGCCGGACCGCTGGGGTTATCCAGTGAGTTCGTCATCGAAAACGCCCGCTACGAGATGATCATCGCAGCAGTGCTTTTCGTTATCCTGTTTTCCGGCTTTCTGATTCCGACCGCCAACCTTGCGGGCACTCATGGGCCGTTGATTCCCATGATCCCGCTGATCGTGGCCTCCGGTGGGCACCCCATGGCACTGGGGATTCTGGTCGGCGTGTTCGGGCTGGCGCTGGCACTGCTGCGCGGCGGCAGTCTGTTGGCGCGGCTGACCAGCGACGGTGTCTGTGGCGGTTTGTTGCTTTATCTGGGCTTTATCGGCGTCATCGCGCAGATCAAGGTCCTGTTCAGTTGGGCTGACGGCTTCGGTATGGGGCATATCGCCTTTATCGTGGTATTTGCCACCATCGTCATGTACGCCCTGCTGGAGCATTGGCGGCTGCGTTGGCTGGCCATCCCGCTGGGCTGCATCATGGCCGCCTGCATCGCTCTGGCATTGGGTGCGCCCTTCGAATTCACGACCGAGCCGGGAATTCCGAACATGAATCCGGCCTATTGGTGGGGTGAGGAGACCGGTTGGCAGGTCGGGCTGCCGGAGCTGCACCATTTCATTGCCGTGGCGCCTTTTGCCATATTGGCCGTGGCCATGTGGTCGCCGGACTTTCTGGGGCATCGCATCTTCCAGCAGCTCAATTATCCGCCCAAGGCGCGGAAAGCCCTGATGAATATTGACGACACCATGCGTGTGGCGTCGATCCGCCAATTGGTGGGTACCACACTGGGCGGCGGCAACCTGGCCTCTTCCTGGGGGACCTTCATGGTGCCGGCAGCCATTGCCAAGCGTCCGATTCCTGCGGGTGCGGTGCTCACCGGCGTGCTCTGCATAGTGGCAGCTGTCTGGGGGTATCCGATGGATCTGGCGGTCTGGCCGCCGGTGTTGAGCGTGGCACTGCTGGTGGGGGTTTTTCTGCCGTTGCTGGAGGCCGGCATGCAGATGACCCGTGAGGGCAAGACTTCGCAGTCAGCTGCTATCGTGGTGTTTTCGTCTGCGCTGGTGAATCCCGTGTTCGGCTGGTCGCTGACCATGCTGCTCGACAACATGGGCTTCATCGGCGATCGCGAGCGTGGCCAAGGCCTGTGCCGACTGGACCGTTGGGTGATTCCCTCGGTGATGTTCGTCGGGCTATGCGCAGTGATGCTGGCGATCGGCATGCTCCCCGGAATACCGGCAATGCTCGCATCGTTCCGCGTACTGGATTGACCTGCTAACGGCCCCGCTTGCAAGGAGCGGGGCCGGGTGGAGCGCTTCAGCTGGAGGGGTTGAGCCGTTCGCCCATTTTCTGACCCATGCGCACCAAGCTTCCCGCTGTCAGATGTTCATCCCAGCGGGCATGCCCGGGGGCGAACAATACGATGGCCGTGGAGCCGAGTTTGAAACGGCCCATTTCCGCGCCGCGATCCAGCTCCGGTGCGCTATGGCCATAGGCTTCGCTGCGCAACTGGCGTTGTGGCGGGGCGACCAGTCCGGCCCATACGGTTTCCACCGAGGCTACAATCATTGCACCCACCAATACCACGGCCATGGGGCCAGCATCGGTATCGAAAAGACACACCACCCGCTCATTGCGCGCAAACAGTTCCGGCACATTTTCTGCGGTGGTCTGGTTCACCGAGAACAGTTTACCTGGTACATAGACCATTTCCCGCAATGTGCCACCCAATGGCATATGTACGCGGTGGTAGTCGCTGGGCGACAGGTAGACGGTGGCAAACTCGCCGCCCTGAAACTGCTCGGCATGCAGCGGGTTACCGCCAAGCAGCTCCAGCACGCTGAAACTCTGACCCTTGGCCTGAAAGATGCGGCCATGCTCGATACGACCAAGCTGGCTGATCGCGCCATCGGCCGGGCACAGGATGCTTTTCTCACCTTCATCCAGTGGCCTTGCATCGGGCAGCAGGGCGCGGGTGAAGAAGTCATTGAAGCAGCGATAGGCCGTCGGGTCCGGCTCGACCGCCTGGCTCATGTCGACCTGGTAGCGCTTGACGAACCAATTGATGAAGGGGTTTTTTACCCAGCTCCAGGTGCAATTGGCCAGCCCACCGGCAAGGCGTGATAACTGGTGCTGCGGCAACAGGTATTGCGAAGTAATGAACAAGCGATTGCGCATGCGGTAACAGCCTCAGAGTTCAACGGGAGTGTCGGGGTGGTTGCCCCATTCGGACCAGGAGCCGGCATAGGCCTTGACCCGTGGATAGCCAAGGATTTTGGCCGCCAGATAAGTGAAGCCGGAACGGTGGTGCGTCTGACAATGGGTGACCACCTCCCGGTCAGAGGTAATACCCAGCGCCGATAGCTGCTCGGCGAGATCGGAACGCAGACGCAGACCGCGCTGCGGGTCCATGCCAGCGGTCCATTCGAAATTGATCGCGCCGGGAATGTGCCCGCCCTTGGCAGCCAGCACTTTCTCGCCGTGATGTTCCGCCGGCGAGCGGGCATCCCAGATCACCCGGTCAGGGTGGTTCTGCTCTGCCATCAGCGTTTCTGCCGTCACCGTGTGTTCGTCATTGGTCGTCAGTGTCGGCTGGGTCGGTTCGGCCTGATGAACCTCCTGTTCCAGCGGTCGACCGTCAGCCTGCCACGCTTTCAGACCGCCATTGAGGTAGCTGTAACGGGTGTGGCCGATGCTGTCGAGAATCCAGATGAAGCGTCCGGCCCAGCCACCGCCTTCGTCGTCATAGACAATATAATGCAGCTCGGAATGATGACCCAGCGCACCGAAGATCTGCTGCAGGCTGTCCACATCAGGCAGAAAACCCGGCGTCGGCGCAGGAGTGGTGATGCTGTTGGGCGGCAGGTGTACGGCACCGGGGATATGGCCGGCCAGATACTGCTCGGATTTACTCAGATCCACCAGCCGAAACAGGCTGGGATCAAGCGGGCTGGGCAGCTGGCCCGGCTCCAGGAGCAAAGGTAGTGGGGACGTGGTCATGGTCTTTCCAGTTCCAAGGGATGCCTTTTAGTTGTTGAGAAGGATTATACAGAGCAAAAACAATCAAAACCGGAATTCAGCCTGAAATGCCAATGCGATGAATGGCATTATTCGGTTACGAATTGCGTTCAGGATTGAGAGGCGGTCGCCGATATAGTCGCAGTGGCCGGAATCAGCGCTCTGCGTTGCGGCTCGCTGACTATAACGCGAACATGATTATTTCGCTGCGCTGGCAGTGCGCCAGGCAGAATGTGTTTATTGGGGATCGCAGTTTTTATGCTGAAAATCGCAGGTTATGTGGTGGTGCTGGTCAGTGTGCTGGGTGGATTCATGCTGTCTGGAGGGGCACTGGCCGCATTGTGGCACCCGTTCGAAATCCTGATCATCCTCGGCGCTGCCCTGGGCGCCTTTCTGGTCGCCAACAGCATGGCGACGGTCAAGGCGGTGTTCCGCAAGATCCCGATCATCTTTTTCGGCCACCGCTTCAATAAGCCTTTCTATCTGGACGTGCTCGGGCTGCTCTATGAAGTCCTCAACAAGAGCCGCCGAGAGGGCATGATGGCGATTGAAGTGGATATCGAAGAGCCGCAGGAAAGCCCGATTTTCGTCAAGTACCCGGCCATCCTCAAGGATGCCCACATGACGGCTTTCATCTGTGACTACCTGCGGATCATGTCCACCGGCACCATGGCGCCGCACGAACTGGAGGCGCTGTTCGATGTGGAAATCTCCACGCTCACCGAGGAGCTGAGCGAGCCGTCCCATGCGGTGAACCGGGTCGCTGATGCGCTGCCGGGTTTCGGTATCGTCGCTGCCGTTCTGGGCATCGTGATCACCATGAGCATTCTTGGCGAGGCGGATAATGCATTGATCGGCGAGAAGGTGGGTACGGCGCTGGTGGGCACCTTTCTCGGCATTCTGGCGGCCTATGGGTTTGTCGGCCCTTTCAGCGCGGCGATGCAGCATGAAGCCACAGAGGAAGCCAATACCTACGAAGCGATCAAGATGTGTCTGGTAGCCAGCGCGCAGGGTTTGCCGCCAGCGCTGGCGGTGGAGTTCGGGCGCAAATCATTGCTGCCCGATCAGCGCCCCAGCTTTGCCGAGCTGGAAACCTCGGTCAAGGGGCGTTGATCGGTGAGTAACAACGACCAGCCGATTATCGTCAAACGGGTCAGCCGCAAGGCGGGAGGCCACCACGGCGGCTCCTGGAAGATTGCTTTTGCCGATTTTGCGATTGCCATGATGGCGTTCTTCCTGGTGATGTGGCTGGTGACGGTGGCCACGCCGGAACAGTTGAAAATGGTCTCCGCGTATTTCAAGGACCCGATCAATTTCGATGGCGGCAGTCCGCACCCGATTGATCTGGGTGGCTCACCGGTCCCGGCGCCGCAACGCACCCTCAACGAAATGGTCGCCGATATCGAGCCGCCGCCGCTGCCGGTGGAGCCGAAGATCGAACCCTTGCCGGACAAGATGGAGCTGCGTGAGCTGGATCTGCTCTTGCAGGAATTGCAGAACAAGATCGACACCGAGCCGGTTCTGCAGCGATTCCGTGACCAGATTCTGATGGAGTTCACCCTGGAAGGCTTGCGCATCCAGATAGTCGATGCGGAAAACCGGCCGATGTTCGCCAGCGGCAGTCCTGAACTGCAACCTTATTTCGAGGAGATTCTGCTGACCCTGGCCGATACTATCGCCAAGGTGCCGAAGAAGATCAGCATCAGTGGCCACACTGATGCCATGCCTTATACCCGGCGCCCGGATTACGGCAATTGGGAGCTGTCGACTCAGCGGGCGAATGCGGCGCGACGCACACTATTGATAGCCGGCTATCCCGAGCATCAGGTGGCGCGGGTGGTGGGGTATGCCGATTCGGCATTATTCGACCCCGAGAATCCACTCAATCCGATCAACCGGCGGATCGATATTGTGGTCATGAACAAGCGTGCGGAACAGGATATGGCGCGCCAGGCGGGTGGTACAGCAGTAGAAACGGACCCGGAGCAGGAAAGTCCCATGGTGGAGCCGGCGTCCGCAGCCGAGGGGGTGCCGGAATTCCGGGAAGAACCGGCCGTGGAGTCTGATCAACCTCCGCTATTGCCTGAGCAGCCAGCGCAGCCTCCGCGCAACCTGTTCGAGGATGCAGGCCAGCCGCTGCAGCTGATGGGGCAGTAGCTCAGCTGCTGCCAAGGCTGGTGAGAATATGCCGATAGCTTTGTATTCGGCTGGCTGAGATTTCTCCGCTGGCCACCGCCTCAAGCAATGCGCAGCCGGGTTCATGCTTATGCTGGCAATCCCGGAACCGGCAATGTCCGAGAAACGGCCGGAACTCGATAAAACCTTCCAGCAGGTCATCCGGCGTGATGTGAGTCAGTCCGAACTCGCGAATGCCGGGAGAGTCGATCAGGTCGCCGCCGGCGGGAAAGTGAAACAGCCGTGCGGTGGTAGTGGTGTGTGTTCCCTTGCCGGTCATTTCCGACAACGCACCGACACGCAGATCCACGTCCGGCAGCAGAGCATTGATCAGGGATGATTTGCCCACGCCGGACTGGCCGACCAGCACGTTGACGTGATCACGCAGTTCTTCGCGCAGGCCGTCCAGCCCTTCACCGGAACCGGCCGACAGGCACAGTGTGCGGTAACCCAGGCGGGCATAGTCGTCCAGCCAGGCGCGGATATGGGCGTAGTCACCCTGATCCAGCAGGTCAGCCTTGTTCAGTACCAATAGAGGTTCCAGCCCAGCCTGTTCGGCTGCGACCAGGTAGCGGTCGATCAGATTGCTGTGCGGGGTGGGCAGGGGGGCAAACACGATGACCAGTCGGTCAACGTTGGCTGCCACCGGTTTCAACTGGCCGCGATGATCGGGCCGGTAGAGTTCGGTGTGCCGTGGCTGCAGCGCGACGATGACACCGCCTTGTTGATTGTCGGCCCGCCAGACGATGCGGTCACCGGTGACCAGTGCCGGCAGGTTGGCCCTGCGATGGCAGCGGCGAATCTGGCCCCGCAGTGGTCCGGACGAAGCTTCGACATCCACCTGCACACCGAAATGCGCAATGACCTGACCTTCCTGTTCGGGGCCCAGATCGCCGCCGAGCAGCGTTTCTTCGGCGATGTTTGCACGCCGAGTGGCGCGTGCGCTGCGCTCGTCCTGCACCTTTTGAATGCGCCAGCTCTGGCGTCGTGTGAGATGTCGCTTGGCCATGTGTTATTGCATCTTGAGAATCCGCCGCAGTGTAGCACGGGGCGCGTATACTGGAGCTACTCGGGATGGCGGAAAAACAGCATCCATAACAGATAGGAGCGAATATGAAACACCCGGACAACTTGATCTGGATCGACCTGGAAATGACCGGTCTTGATTCGGACAAGGACGTGATCATCGAAATTGCCACCATCATCACTGATGCCCAGCTGAACGTGCTGGCCGAGGGGCCGGCGTTGGCGATCAAACAGCCTGACGCGCTGCTGGACGGGATGGATGAGTGGAATACCCGTCAGCACAATCAGTCAGGCCTGGTTCAGCGGGTCAATGACAGCGTCATCAGTCTGGCCGAAGCCGAACAGATGACCCTGGAGTTCCTCTGCAAATGGGTGCCGGCAGGGCGCTCACCCATGTGCGGCAACAGCATCTGTCAGGACCGGCGCTTTCTGTACCGAGGCATGCCGAGCCTGGAGCAGTTCTTCCATTATCGTAACCTTGACGTGTCCACGCTCAAGGAGCTGGCCGCGCGTTGGGCGCCGGCGGTGCGCGATGGCTTCACCAAGGAAAGCAGTCATCTGGCGATGGATGATATTCGCGACTCGATCGCCGAGCTGCAGTATTACCGCGAGCACTTCATCAAAGTGTGACCGCGGCTCCATGCCGGGCCAATGCCCATTGCACATGCTCGCGTACCAGCTCGGAAGGGTGGTCGAGCCGGCTGTTCAATGCGTCGATCACCGGGATGCTGGTATGGGCATTGCCCAGGCCGATGGCCAGGTTGCGCAGCCAGCGTTCATGACCGATGCGGCGCAGGGGTGAGCCTTCGGTGTTCTTCAGGTATTGCTCTTCATCCCAGCGGAACAGGCTGATCAGGTCGGCCTGGTCCAGTTGATGGCGTGGGCTGAAGTCCCGCTCTGCGGTGGGTTTGGCGAACTTGTTCCAGGGGCAGACCAGCTGGCAATCATCACAGCCGAATACCCGATTGCCCATCAGTGGGCGCAACTCCCCGGGAATCGCTCCCTTGAGTTCGATGGTCAGGTAGGAAATGCAGCGCCTGGCATCCAGTACATGCGGTCCGATGAACGCGTCCGTCGGACACTTGCTCAGACAGGCGGTGCAGCTGCCACAGTGTTCCTGCTCATAAGCGTCATCGGTGGGCAGCGGTAGATCGGTGTACAACTCGCCGAGAAAGAAGAAACTGCCGGCCTTGCGATTCAGCAACATGGTGTTCTTGCCGATCCAGCCCAGCCCGGAACGGGTCGCCAGTGCACGCTCCATGACCGGAGCGCTATCGACGAAGGCCCGAAAGCCGAACGGGCCGATCAGCGTCTGGATGCGCTCGGCCAACTGCTGCAGGCGGCGCCGGATCAGCTTGTGATAATCCCGTCCCAGGGCGTAACGGGAAATATACGCCGCGTCACGATCGGCCAGGCGCCGCGCCATACGGGTATCAGGGGGCAGGTAATCCATGCGCACCGAGATGACCCGCTGCGTGCCCGGCACCAGCTCAGCCGGCTGTGTGCGCTTGCTGCCATGGCTGGCCATCCACTCCATCTCACCGTGGTAGCCGGCGTCCAGCCATTGCTGCAAACGCTGCTCATGGGCACCGATATCCGGCGCGCTGATGCCCAGCTGCTGAAATCCCAGTTCGGCGGCAATGTCGCGGATCTGTGCAGCGAGCAGGGCGTAATCGGCGTTGGTGTCGGGCATGGGGTTGGGGTCTATGCTTGAGTGAACGTATAATTCTGCCAGACATTGACTCGGGTGACATGCCCATGCGTCTTGATTCATCTCCTTCTTCGCTGGATAACGATAATGCCGTGCCTGGGCTGGAACGTCTGGACCTATCGGTATATCAGCAACGTCTGCCGGCGCGCCCGCGAGACGCGCATAAGGGCATGTTCGGTCATCTGCTGGTCATAGGCGGCAATCAGGGTATGGGTGGCGCCGTGATGCTGGCGGCAGAAGCGGCCCTGCGCTGCGGCGCCGGCAAGGTCAGCGTGGCGACCCTCAGCGAGCATATTGCATCCTTGCTGGCCCGTTGCCCGGAAGTGATGGCGCACGGGGTGGATGATCCGGCACAATTACCACCATTGCTGAGCCAGGCCAGCACTGTGGTGTTGGGGCCTGGGCTGGGGCGCGACGCCTGGGCTGAACAGATGCTGATTCAGGTGCTTGAGCGCGAGGTGCCGCGGATTCTCGATGCGGATGCGTTGAATGGTATCGCCAGCATGTCCCGGCCGATTCGGCTGGGTTGCCAGACGGTCATTACGCCCCATCCCGCCGAAGCGGCCCGATTGCTGGCTTGCCGTACTGCCGATATCCAGGCCGACCGGCTGACCGCAGCCGAGCAACTGGCGGAACGCTTTGCCTGCGCAGCTGTCCTCAAGGGTGTGGGCTCGCTGGTGGCCGGCCCGGGCGACCTGCAGCGGCCTGGCATATGCATGCACGGTAATCCGGGCATGGCCAGCGCCGGTATGGGCGACGTGTTGTCCGGCGTGGTCGGTGCCTTGCTGGCGCAGCATCTGGACGCCGGCACAGCCGCGCGCTATGCAGTGTTGCTGCATGCCCTGGCCGGTGACCGAGTGGCAGAGCAAGATGGACAGTTGGGCATGCTGGCCAGCGATTTGATTTCATCCATACGTTATTACCTGAATCGGAATATTTGATGACCCTGGAATTGCATGCACTAGGTGATCAGGCCATGGAGCGCCTGGGTGCCGTCATTGGTGAGGTGCTTGACTGGCGCGGCAGCGTCTGGTTGGTGGGCGATCTCGGCGCCGGCAAGACGACATTGAGTCGTGGTCTGATCCGCGCTGCCGGTCATGTTGGTGCGGTGAAGAGCCCGACCTTCACATTGGTGGAGCCCTATGAGTTGGGGCGGCGCACTATTTATCATTTTGATCTGTATCGGCTGGCCGATCCCGAAGAACTGGAGTTTCTCGGCATTCGAGACTACTTTTCGGACAGTAGTCTGTGTCTGATAGAATGGCCTGCCAAGGGAGAAGGCATGTTGCCGCAGCCGGATCTTGTCATCAGCATCGCGATTGACGGCGAGGGTAGGAGGTTGCAGATTGACGGGCATGGGGAACGTGGCCTGGCTGCTGCCCAAAGCTTGTACAGCACAAGAGGCGAAGCAACGCCGTGACGAAAATCAGAATAATGACCACGCGCATCATGACGGTGCTGCTGGCGACAGCCAGCATGCTATGTGGCGGGCTGCTGCATGCGGCCCAGATCGAAAGCGTGCGGCTCTGGCGGGCGCCGGACAACACGCGGCTGGTGTTCGACCTCACCGGGCCGGCCGACCACAAATTGTTCACGCTTTCCAGCCCTGAACGCATTGTCATCGATATCTCCGGTGCCAGCTTCTCCGCGAGCACCAGCGACCTGCCGTTGAAGGATACACCCTTGACCGGGCTGCGTTCCGCGCCCCGGGATGGCAGTGATCTGCGCGTAGTGCTGGATCTGTCCCGCGGGGTCAAGCCGAAGAGCTTCTCATTGCCACCGAACCAGCAATACGGGCACCGATTGGTGATCGACCTGTATGACAGCGAGCCGCAGCCCAGACTGCCGGCTACCGCAGAGCCGAGCGCCTCGCCCTTGCCGCAGACCCCGAGCCGTTCCGTTGTCGAAGCCGGGCAGCGTGACATCATCGTCGCGCTGGACGCCGGGCATGGCGGAGAGGACCCGGGCGCCATCGGTCATAACAAGGCGCTGGAAAAGAACGTGGTGCTGGCGATCGCCAAGGAACTCAAGGGCATGATCGATGCGGAGCCGGGGTTCAAGGCGGTATTGGTGCGTACCGGCGATTATTTCATCCCGCTGCGCAAACGCACCGAGATCGCCCGCAAAAACAACGCCGATCTGTTCGTCTCCATTCATGCTGACGCCTTTACCCGGCCCAGTGCCTTCGGTGCGTCGGTATTTGCCTTGTCTGATCGAGGCGCCACCTCGGAAACCGCTCGCCTGTTGGCGGACCGGGAGAACCGTTCCGACCTGATCGGTGGGGTAGGTGGCGTGAGTCTGGACAACAGGGACCAGGTGCTGGCCAGTGTGCTTCTGGACCTGTCGATGACGGCCACCCTCTCCGCCAGCCTTGATGTGGGGCAGCAGGTGTTGAGCTCGATCAGCAAACTCACTCCGCTGCACAAGCGTCGGGTTGAGCAGGCCGGCTTCATGGTGCTCAAGTCGCCGGACATTCCTTCGATCCTGGTGGAGACCGGCTTCATTTCCAACCCCGGTGAGGCCAGGAAACTGGTCACACGCAGTCATCAGCAAGGCCTGGCGCGCGCCATGCACAGCGGGATTCTCGGCTATTTTCATCGCAATCCGCCGCCCGGCACCCGCATCGCTGCCTTGAAGAACAGCGGCAAACTGGCCCAGGGGCCACGCGAGCATACCGTGACCCGGGGTGATACCCTGTCGATGATCGCCACCCGCTATGAAGTCAGCTTGGCAAGTCTGCGTCAGGCCAACCGTTTGGGCAGCGATCAGATCCGCGTCGGTCAGGTGCTCCAGGTGCCGGCTGGCAATATGCTGGTCAAGAATGACCCCTGATACCGCCATTGAAGCCTGATATGCCCCGAATACAATTGTTGAATCCGCGACTGGCCAACCAGATCGCGGCTGGTGAGGTTGTAGAACGCCCCTCCTCGGTGATCAAGGAATTACTGGAAAACAGTCTGGATGCTGGCGCCACGCGTGTCGATATCGACGTCGAGCAGGGCGGCGTGAAGCTGCTGCGGGTGCGTGATGACGGCTGTGGTATTGATGAAAGCGACCTGCCGCTGGCGCTGTCACGGCATGCCACCAGCAAGATCATGGATCTGGATGACCTGGAGCGCGTGGCGACGCTGGGTTTCCGGGGTGAGGCGCTGGCCTCGGTGGCCTCGGTATCGCGGCTGATGCTGACGTCCTGCGCCGAAGCGGCGGATCAGGCCTGGCAGGTGGAAACCGAAGGCCGGGACATGAACCCGCGTGTACAGCCGGCGGCGCATCCGCGCGGCACCACCGTGGAAGTGCGCGACCTGTTCTTCAATACACCGGCGCGGCGCAAGTTCCTGCGCACTGAAAAAACCGAATTCGGTCATCTTGAAGAAGTCGTCAAGCGCCTGGCCTTGTCGCGTTTCGATGTGGCTTTCAATCTGCGTCACAACGGTCGCTCGGTACTCAGCCTGCGGCCGGCGCATACCGAGCAGGAGGCGCAGAGGCGGGTTGCCAGCATCTGTGGTCCGGCGTTTGTCGAGCAATCTCTGACCATCGATCATGAACGCAGTGGACTGCGGCTGTGGGGCTGGGTCGGGTTGCCGACTTTTTCCCGCAGCCAGGCCGACCTGCAGTATTTCTGCGTCAACGGTCGCCTGATCCGCGACAAGCTGGTGGCCCACGCGGTGCGCCAGGCCTATCGTGATGTGTTGTTCAATGGCCGTCATCCGACCTTTGTACTGTTTCTCGAAGTGGACCCCGCAGTGGTGGATGTGAACGTGCATCCGACCAAACATGAGGTGCGCTTTCGTGATGGGCGCATGGTGCATGACTTCCTGTTCAGTACCTTGTATCGCGCTCTGGCGGATCAGCGTCCGGACTCGCAGGGTCCGGCTGCGGAAGAGTCGACCGGCGACGAGGTATTGCAGCCAACGGCTGTGCCTGCCGCGAGCGGCCTGAGTGCCGGGGTATTCTCCGGGCAGACGCATATGTCGCTCAATGAGCCGGCCGCTGCCTGGACCAGCATGCCTTCCGCTCCGGAGCGCCCTTCACCTCAGGCGCTGGCGGGTGCGAGTCAGGCTTATGCCGGGCTCTATGGTGAAGCGGCCAGCCAGCCCCAGATGCCGACGGCGGAAGAGGCTGGCGAGGTCCCACCGCTGGGCTATGCCCTGGCGCAGTTGCATGGAGTGTTCATCCTTGCGGAAAACGCCGAGGGGCTGGTGGTGGTGGATATGCACGCGGCCCATGAACGCATCACCTATGAACGCCTGAAACAGGCGATGGAGCTGGAGGGGTTGCGCAGCCAACCGCTGCTGGTGCCCGAATCTATGGCGGTGAGCCAGAGCCAGGCCGATTGCGCCGAGGAGCATGCTGCCTGGTTTGCCCGGCTGGGATTTGCCCTGCAGCGCATGGGGCCGGAGACGCTGGCCATCCGCGAAATTCCGGCGCTGCTGCGCCAGGCCGATGCCGCGCAACTGGTGCAGGATGTGCTGTCCGATCTGATGGAATTCGGTACCAGCGACCGCATCGAGGCGCACCGCAATGAGCTGTTGGCAACCATGGCCTGCCATGGTTCGGTGCGCGCCAACCGGCGCCTGACCCTGGCGGAAATGAATGGGCTGTTGCGTGACATGGAGCAGACCGAACGCAGCGGCCAATGCAACCATGGGCGTCCCACCTGGACGCGCATGAGCATGGGCGAGCTGGACAAGCTGTTCTTGCGGGGCCGCTAGATGACATCGTCTGTCACCCCCACGGTCATCTGCCTGATGGGGCCGACGGCCGCGGGCAAGACCGACATGGCGTTGCACCTGGCCGAGCACCTGCCTTGCGAGTTGATCAGTGTCGATTCAGCGCTGGTCTATCGCGGCATGGATATAGGTACAGCCAAGCCCGATGCCGCGACCCTGGCGCGCTACCCGCATCATCTGGTGGATATTCTCGATCCGGCCGAAGCCTACTCGGCTGCGCGTTTTCGCCATGACGCCCAAGCGCTGATCACCGAGATCATCGGCCGTGGCCGTATTCCGCTGCTGGTCGGCGGTACCATGCTGTATTACAAAGCGCTGGCTGGCGGCCTGGCACAGATGCCGGCCGCCGATCCGGCGGTGCGCCAGCGCATCGAGGTCATGGCGCTGGAGCACGGCTGGGAGGCGGTTCACGCCGAGCTGGCGAAGGTCGATCCGACCTCTGCGGCGCGTATTCACCGCAATGACCCGCAGCGCATTCAGCGTGCCTACGAGGTGTTTCTGCTGAGCGGCGTGACGCTGACCGATTGGCATGCCCGTCAAGCGCTTGAAAATGCCGAAAGCAAGGCGACTGGCGGGGCTAATATGTCCTATACTACGCGCTATGTGGTTGTGGCTCCCCAAGAGCGGCATATCCTCCATGAACGTATCGCCTTGCGTTTTTCGCTGATGCTTGAACAGGGGTTCATTGCAGAAGTGGAAGCTTTGCATGCGCGCGGTGATCTGGATGTGTCGATGCCATCGGTGCGTGCAGTTGGGTACCGGCAGGCGTGGGATTATCTCGAAGGGAAACTCTCCCTCGATGAAATGGTCGAACGCGGTGTGATTGCCACCCGGCAGTTGGCAAAGCGGCAGTTTACCTGGCTGCGCGGTTGGCATGAGGAAATTGAATGGTTCGACAGCCTGGATCCGAAAAGATCGGACAAGCTCTTGAAACACCTCGGGTCAATCGCCATATAGTTTTTTCATATGTTTTCAATTTATAAGCGGTTCCCATAATGGTTTCCATAAGGAGTGAGGCAATGTCAAAAGGGCATTCACTACAAGACCCTTACCTGAACGTTCTGCGCAAGGAACGTGTTCCGGTATCCATCTACCTGGTCAATGGCATCAAGCTGCAGGGCCAGATCGAATCTTTCGACCAGTTCGTCATTCTGCTGAAGAACACCGTCAGCCAGATGGTCTACAAGCACGCGATTTCGACAGTGGTTCCGGGTCGTCCGGTCCGTTTGCCGGCGCCGGGTGATGAAGTCGAGGCTGGCAATCCTTGATAGTACGGGAGGCCTGATTGTTCTTTGAACGCCATGAGGGAGGTGAACGTGCAGTACTCGTTCACCTGGAAGGCCAGGATGAGCAGAACCGTGAAGACCCTCATGAGTTTCTCGAACTGGTACGTTCGGCAGGGGCGGAGGTCGCTGACTTCCTGAATATCAGCCGCTATCAGCCCAGCCCTCGCTTTCTCATCGGCGCCGGCAAGGTCGAAGAGTTACGCGGCCTGGTCAAGTCGGCAGAAAGCGACCTGGTTATCTTCAATCATGTGCTGACCCCGAGTCAGGAGCGCAACCTCGAGCGTGAGCTTGAGTGTCGCGTGATTGATCGTACCGGCCTGATTCTGGATATCTTTGCTCAACGCGCCCGTACCCATGAGGGCAAGCTGCAGGTCGAGCTTGCCCAGCTGGATCACCTGAGCACTCGTCTGGTCCGCGGCTGGACTCACCTTGAGCGGCAGAAGGGCGGTATCGGTCTGCGCGGTCCGGGTGAAACCCAGCTCGAAACCGACCGTCGCCTGTTGCGCGCGCGTATCAAGCAGATCAGCAAACGTCTGGAAAAAGTGCGCAGCCAACGCGAGCAGGCGCGTCGTGCGCGACGTCGCGCAGAAGTCCCCGTCGTCTCGCTGGTCGGTTATACCAACGCCGGCAAATCCACACTGTTCAACATGCTTACTGAATCTGCGGTGTATGCCGCTGATCAGCTGTTCGCCACGCTTGACCCCACCTTGCGTCGAGTCGAGCTGGATGATATCGGTCCAGTGATCATGGCCGATACCGTCGGGTTTATCCGCCATCTGCCACATAAACTGGTTGAAGCGTTTCGCGCCACGCTGGAGGAATCCAGTCAGGCCGACCTGCTGCTGCACGTGATCGATGCGGCGGATGCCGAACGCATGTCGAACATCGAGCAGGTGAACCTCGTCCTGGACGAGATCGGTGCCAGTGCATTGCCCATGCTGGAGGTCTACAACAAGATCGATCTGCTGGAGCACTTCGAGCCGCAGATCCAGCGCGATGGTAATGGCGTGGCTGTCCGGGTCTGGGTGTCTGCTCGAGATGGTGTCGGGCTGGATCTGCTGGCTCAGGCCATTGCCGAGCGTCTGTCGGAGGATGTCGTCCAGCAGAGCATTGTGTTGGGGCATGATGAGGCGCGGCTGCGGGCGCAGTTCTACGCGGTCGGTGCGGTCACTGCAGAGCGTATTGCGGAAGATGGCCGGCAGGAACTGGATCTGCGTTTGCAGCGCAGCGATTTCAATCGCCTGCTCAAGCGTGAAGGTTGGCAGCTGGAAAGATTTCTCGAACAACACACTTTGCAATAATGGATAGCGGTTGCGGTTCGCGCAGCGGTCGGCATTTGCTGTAGGATTGCGGAAATGACTGCGCCGGCCATCCACGCCGGCAGAGGCAGTTTCATGGTTTTGGACAACGGAGAACGCTATGGCGTGGAATGAGCCTGGTGGCGGTAACAATTCGAATAACCAGGATCCCTGGGGAAGTGGCGGTAACCGTGGCGGTGATAATCGCGGCGGTAAGCAGGGGCCGCCCGATCTGGACGAGGCGCTGCGCAAACTGCAGGACAGCCTGAACGGCATCTTCGGCAAAAAGAAACGTGGCAATGGTGACGGCGGCAACGGTCGCCGTGTCGGCGGTGGTCAGGGCATTCCCAAGGGATTGTGGATCATCGGCGTACTGATTCTGTTCGTTTTCTGGCTGTTCAGCGCCATCTACAAGGTCGACGAGCAGGAGCAGGCGGTCGTGCTGCGCTTCGGTGAATACAACCGTACCGTTGAATCCGGTCTGCATATCTATTTCCCGCCGATCGAGAAGAAATTCCAGCGCAACGTCACCCAGGTTCGCTCCTATCGTCAACAGGGTCAGATGCTGACTGAGGATGAGAACATCGTTGAGGTTCCTTTGGCGGTGCAATACCGGATCTCCAATCTGGAAGATTTCGTATTGAAAGTCGAAGATCCGGAGATCAGTCTGCGCCATGCCACCGAAAGTGCCCTGCGTCACGTGGTTGGTTCCACCTCGATGCACCAGGTACTGACCGAAGGTCGTGAACAGATGGGTGTGGAAACCACCGAGCGTCTGCAGCGTTATCTGGATGCCTATCAGACCGGCATCACCGTGGTTCAGGTGAACATCGAAAGTGCCCAGGCACCGGCCGAAGTGCAGGATGCCTTTGATGATGTGATCCGTGCTCGGGAAGACGAGGTGCGTGAGCGCAACCAGGCTGAATCCTACGCCAACGGCGTAATCCCGGAAGCCCGTGGTCAAGCCCAGCGTCTGTTGGAGGAAGCCAGTGGTTACCGCCAGGCGATGGTCGCCAGGGCAGAGGGTGAGGCAGAACGCTTCAACCTGCTGATGACCGAGTACCGTCAGGCGCCGGAAGTGATGCGCGAGCGCATGTTCATCGAAACCATGCAGGAAGTGCTGAGCAATACCAGTAAGATCATGGTGTCGGGCGATGGCAGTAATAATCTACTGTACCTGCCGATCGACAAGTTGATGCAGCAGGGTAGCGGAGGCTCGTCCTCTTCGTCTGCGCAGTCCACTACCGGAGCAGATGCTTCGACACGTCTGCCGGTGCAATTGCAGCAGCGCGATCTGCGTTCAAGGGAGGCTCGCTGATGAGTAGCAAGTCGATATTCGGACTCATAGCCGCGCTGGTGTTGATCGTGGTTGGTTTGAACAGTTTCTTCATCGTCGAGCAGACCCAGCGTGGCTTGGTGCTGCAGTTCGGTAAGGTCGTACGCGATGATGTGCCGCCGGGACTGCACTTCAAGTTGCCCTTCGTGCAGGAAGCCAAGCTGTTCGATGGCCGTCTGCTGACGCTGGATACCGCCACTCAGCGCTATCTGACGCTGGAGAAGAAGGCGCTGATGGTGGATTCCTTTGCCAAGTGGCGTATTGCCAATGTGCAGCGGTACTACACTGCTACTTCCGGTGTGCGTTCCATTGCTGAAGAACGTCTGTCGCGCCAGCTCGAGTCGGGTCTGCGTAACGAAGTGGCGCGCCGCACCTTGCATGAGGTTGTAGCAGGTGAGCGTGACCAACTGATGGCCGACATTACCGCCGACTTGAATGACAGCGCGCGTCGCGAGCTGGGCATTGAGGTGCTGGACGTGCGGGTAAAGGGCATGGATCTGCCGCGTGAGGTCAACCGCAGTGTATTCGAGCGGATGAGTTCCGAGCGTGAGCGTGAAGCCCGCGAGCACCGCGCCAAGGGCCGCGAGCTGGGCGAAGGTATTCGCGCCGATGCTGATCGTCAGCAGCGAGTGATTCTCGCTGAAGCCTTCCGCGAGGCCGAGGAGATCCGAGGTCAGGGCGATGCCGAAGCGGCGGCCATCTATGCAGAAGCGTATAACAAGGATCCTGAGTTCTATTCTTTCTATCGCAGCCTGCAGGCCTACCGGGAAAGCTTCTCGAATAAATCCGATGTGCTGGTGCTTGACCCGCAGAGTGATTTCTTCAAGTTTTTCAAGGGTTCTCAACAGCCCTGAGTTGAGACTGGCTACACTCGTCCAACGAACGGGTGTAGCCAGTCGAAAACATGTTACAATCGCGCAGCCGGGTCATCCCGGCTTTTTTGTGACCGGCAGTTCCGGAAAGAGGTTTGAGTAGATGTGGCAGAGCCTGGCCGCGGCGCTGTGTCTGGTGCTTGTACTGGAAGGTTTGATGCCATTTCTGGCTCCCCGCCTTTGGAAGCGAATGCTGGCCGAAGTGAGCGGTATGAGCGACCGTCAATTGCGCATTGCCGGACTGCTGAGCATGCTGACAGGTACCGCCTGTCTATACCTGATCCGCTAGATAAAGGTTGTGAAGATGCCTACTGTTGATCGCTGGCTGTTGCCTGACGGGATCGAAGAAGTGCTGCCTGCAGAGGCCGCACGTACCGAAGCAGCCCGCCGGCAATTGCTGGATCTATTCTCCCGCTGGGGGTATGACCTGGTCATCACCCCGCACATCGAGTACCTCGAATCTCTCCTGACCGGCTCCGGTCATGATCTGGAATTGCAAACCTTCAAGATGATCGACCAGCTGTCCGGGCGCATGCTCGGCCTGCGTGCCGACATCACCCCCCAGGTGGCGCGCATTGATGCGCACACCCTGGGTGCGGAAGGTCCCAGTCGTCTATGCTATTGCGGTAGTGTTCTGCATACCCTGCCGCGGCCCCTGTCCACCTCCCGCAGCCTGATTCAGCTGGGTGCCGAACTCTACGGCGATGCCTCCAGTGCCAGCGACATCGAAGTCATTGCGCTGATGCTGGAGACCCTGGCGGCCAGCCGCGTAGAGGGCGTGCATCTGGATATCGGTCACGTCGGCATCTACCGCGGGCTGGTACAGGCCGCCGGTCTGGATGGCGCCGCTGAGCGTGCATTGTTCGATGCCTTGCAGCGCAAGGCGGTGGACGAGGTGCATGAACTGACTTCGCGTATCGAACAATCATCACTGGCCGCCATGCTGTGCAGTCTTGCCGAGCTGTCCGGTGGTGTCGAGGTGCTGGAACGTGCCCACGTGGTGTTGGACGGTGCTCCGGAATCGATCATGGCTGCGCTTGATGAGCTGGCGGAAATCGCCCAGGTGATTTCCCGACGCTATCCTGCGGTACCGCTGTATTTCGATCTTGCCGAGCTGCGTGGCTATCACTATCACACGGGCGTGAGCTTTGCCGCGTTCGTTGCCGGCACCGGTCAGAGCATTGCTCAGGGCGGCCGTTACGACGAGATCGGTCGGGACTTCGGGCGCGCGCGTCCGGCCACCGGCTTTTCCACCGACCTGCGCCTGCTGGTCGCCTGTGGCCAGATCGAAGGCGGCAGTCGTGAGCACGGCATCTGGGCGCCGAACGCGAACCAGTCCGGTTTGCAGGACAAGGTGATGCAGCTGCGCCGTGCCGGCGAACGGGTGATAGTTGCACTGCCCGGTCAGCGTGACGCCGAAGCAGCGGATTTCGGTTGTGACCGCATTCTGCGCTTCGAGAATGATGGTTGGCAGGTAAAAGAAATTTCCATGGCCTAGGGCCAGTTCCTAACAAGTGAGGCAAGAGCTGAACATGGGTAAGAATGTTGTCATCCTGGGCACCCAATGGGGCGATGAGGGCAAGGGCAAGATCGTTGATCTGCTGACCGAACAGGTTTCCGCCGTGGTGCGCTATCAGGGCGGGCACAATGCCGGACACACGCTGGTGATCGACGGTGAGAAGACGGTTCTACACCTTATCCCCTCGGGTATCCTGCGCGAGAATGTGATGTGCTACATCGGCAACGGCGTAGTGCTGTCCCCTGAGGCGCTGCTCAAGGAATTGACCGGCCTGGAAGCCAAGGGCGTACCGGTGCGTGAGCGTCTGCGCATCAGCCCGGCCTGTCCGCTGATCTTGCCTTATCACGTGGCCCTGGATCAGGCCCGTGAACTGGCACGCGGAGAAGACAAGATCGGTACCACCGGCCGCGGAATCGGGCCGGCTTACGAGGACAAGGTTTCCCGCCGTGGTCTGCGCGTTGGTGACCTGTTCAATCCCGAGCGTTTTGCCGTCAAGCTGGCCGAGGTGCTGGAGTACCACAACTTTGTTCTGCAGAACTATTACAAGGTTGAGCCGGTTGATTTCCAGAAGACACTGGATGACGCCATGGAGTATGCAGAATGGCTGAAGCCCTTGATGCAAGACGTCACCGCACGTCTGCATGAACTGCGTCGCGATGGCGTCAACATCATGTTTGAAGGCGCTCAGGGCTCGCTGCTGGATATCGACCACGGCACCTACCCTTATGTCACCAGCTCCAATACCACTGCCGGCGGTACCGCCACCGGTTCCGGTTTTGGCCCTCTGTACCTGGATTATGTGCTGGGTATCACCAAGGCCTATACCACCCGGGTTGGCTCGGGTCCGTTCCCGACTGAGCTGTTCGATGGCACGGGTGAGCGTCTGGCCCAGCGTGGTCACGAGTTCGGTTCCACCACCGGTCGCGCGCGCCGTTGCGGCTGGTTCGATGCGGTCATTCTGCGTCGTGCCATCGAGATCAACAGCATCAGTGGTCTGTGTCTGACCAAGCTGGATGTGCTTGATGGTCTGGATGCGATTCAGATCTGTGTGGGCTATCGCAACGCCGAAGGTGACGTGCTGGAAGCGCCGAGCGACGCGGACAGCTACATCGGCCTGGAGCCGGTCTACGAAGAAGTGCCCGGCTGGAGCGAGTCGACTCTGGGTATCCAGTCTCTGGATGCACTGCCTGCCAATGCACAGGCTTATATCGCGCGGATCCAGGAGTTGGTGGGTGCGCCGATCGACATCATCTCCACCGGCCCTGACCGCAACGAAACCATCATCCAGCAGCAGATCTTCTGATCAAGGTCGTTTAACAACCCTACCTGATTAATCCCACGCTCAGCGTGGGAGTATCTGCCGGGCGGACCGCGACGGTCTTCAGCCCTTCAGCTTCTCCGTCAACCACACAAAACGATCCATGTAAGCCTGAAGGAAATCACGGCTGGCGGCGCCGATATCGCCTTCGGCGGTGATCAGCTCGGGCTTGAACTGGATGTAGGCTTCGCCGCCCAACACCACCGAACCAAGAATGCTCATGATCTGACGCAAGTGCTGCTGCGCCAGCGCCGATCCGATGGCGCCCGGCGAGGTGCCGGTGATAGCCACGGGTTTGTCGCGCCACACGTTCTTGTCCATCGGCTTGGAGCCCCAGTCGATGGCATTCTTCAATACCGCAGGCAACGAACGGTTATGCTCGGGAGTGACAATCAGCACTGCATCTGCGGCGGCGATCTCTCTGCTGAAGCGGTTCACACTGGCGGGGCGTTCGCCTTCAAGATCGAGGCTGTACATCGGCAGGTCGTCGATCTGCGGATAGCTGACGTTGAAATGGACTGGCAGCAGTCTGGCCAGCGCCTGGGCGTACTGCCGATTGATGGAGCCGCTATGATTGCTGCCGACAACGATTGCCACCTGTATCTTGCTCATGAATTCTCTCCAAAAGGCCATGCTGCGACATGGCGAAACTGAGGTTGCTGGATTTGATCGATGGTTGATTATCGATCACCAAGATAGATGTATAAAGCGCGAAATTTACGTCATAGATATCGAATAAATCGATGTTATCTGAAGCGCCTGCTGATAATGATCAGCAGCATTACCAACAGCAAGCAGGCTACTGCCCAGCGCAAACAACGGTCGCAGGGATTGGTTTACCTGTTGGGGAAAGCTGAAGAAGAGGGCAGCCCGAGGGCTGCCCTTGATTTGCTTCTGATAGCGGTATTAACTGGCGGCGTCATTCATCGGTAAACACCTCCGAAATCCAGGTCTTCACCTCTGCTTCGGCACCCAGCTCGACATAGCGCTGGGCTTGCGCATCATATAGCGGGAATTCCAGTTCATCAGTGATGCTAGGGTCGCCGGTCCGGGCGAAGTTGCTCCACATAGTCATCATCTGCTCGATCACCGCGTCATCGGTAGCGTCGAAGCCGGCAGAGGCGAAGATGTCTGCCGGATCGCCCTGGGAGCCACTGACGCCGTTGCCGTTCAGATCACCGATCTCCAGTGATTGTCCGGTGGCCGGGTCGATGACCAGCCCCAGCTGGTAATGGGTGATTACGCTCTCTGGCATGTTGAACAGGTAGGCCAGCTCCGCCGCGTGGTAGGCGGTGACGCCTTGGGCTTTCCAACCGGCGGGTTGCTGGCTGAAGTGCATGGCGTACTGCGGCGCGGTATTCAGCCCCGCCATCCAGGGAAATACCTCCAGCACGGTCGCGATGGGTTCTTCGGTGTCGTTGGTGTTGATCAGGAACATGAAAGGCACATCGTTCTGTCTGGCGCTTTCGAAGGCTTCCCGTTCGCTGTAGGGCTGGTAGTGGTAGTCAACGTTGGTATAGGGCACCAGTGCCGCCCCGGCCTGCATCACCTGCAGCCAGCTGCGCTCGCGCATTTCTTCCAGCGAGGCGGCTTGCAGTCGTTGTTGAAGTTGCACGCCGATGGCCTCGGCACTGGCCAGGGTGCGGGTATCCGGATGCAGCGTGCCGCTCTGGCTGATGGCCCGGTGGAACAGCCCCGCGGCCTGAGGTGAAGACATCAGCGACAAGACCTTGCGACCGCCACCCGATTCACCAAAGATGGTGACGTTACCCGGGTCGCCGCCGAACGCCTCAATATTGGTCTGCACCCATTTCAACGCGGCAACCAGGTCCATCTGGCCGTAATTGCCGGAACCGCCATAACCGCTTTCCGCGCTCAGATCGGGATGGGCGATATAACCGAACGGCCCGAGTCGGTGGTTGACCGAGACCTGGACGACGCCTTTGCTGGCCAGCGCCTTGGGGTTGTTGAATGGTTTGGTATTGCTGGTCAGCGAGGTGAAGCCACCGCCATGGAACCAGACCATGACCGGCAGGCCGTCGGCGTCCTTGGGCGCGGTGACATTGAGATAGAGCGAGTCTTCACTCATGCCGCCTTCACCGAAGCGTTCCAGGCCGGGGTTCTGTGCGGCCTGATCACTCCAGGCGATGGCATCCCGGGTTCCGGTCCAGGACTCAAGCGGCTGCGGCGCGCGCCACCGCAGATCGCCCAATGGCGGTTGGGCGTAGGGTATACCGAGAAACTGCCAGGTATTCTCGTCAGCTTCGAAACCACTCAACTCGCCGCCGTCGGTCTGCACCAGATGGCGCACGCTGGCGGCGCGGGTGGAATGTTCCAGGGCGGCGTCGGCTGCAGTAACGGTGCGTGGGCGCGGGTCGGTATCGCTGAATGCCCCGGCGCTCTCAAGCTCTGCCAGCAACGGAGTCAGGCTGGTGCGAAAGGCGGCGGGCGTCTGATCGAAATCGATCTGTGCTGCCTGCAAGGACACGACATCGCGGATGGCATCGGTGAGCTGAATGCCGTTGTTGAGGTGCCCGTCGGCATCCAGCGTCTGCAACAGGATGAGCTTGTTGGTCACTCGTTGATCAGTTGCTGATTCCGCCCCCTCGGTAATGCTCAGCGGAGTGAGTACTTCCGCGCCTTTGGCCGAGCCCAGTGACAGATCGCCAATGGAGAAACTGATGGTTTCTCCCGCTCGGTAATGGAATTCACCTTGCTCGTCCGTGGTCGCCGCGGCGGTGTCGCTACCTTCGTAATCGAGTCCGGAGACAGCGCTGTCGATAAAGGTGCCGGTGAGCACATCGGGTTTCGAGGAGGAAGAAGACGAGCCACCGAAGCAGCCAGACAGTGCCAGGGGCAGCAGGGAAACGGCCAATACAACCGAACGGTTGCCTGGTTTGAACATGCGATACATGAATGGAACTCCCATTATTGTTGTTTTAAGCCTCTCGCCATTCCCTGGCTATGCATATTTCGAGTCCATATCCGTGGTGGACGAAAGGACCTTATGTCCCAGAGCGGGAACGCAAGCCAGTATAGGCAGCGAGCCGTGAGACGTAGCCTGGGTATACTGCTTCAAAGGGTAAGAGCGACAACGAAGGCCTGGACGCACCGGCGATCCGGGAAATTGCAATGAGGCGTTTTTCTTATATGTCTCTGCGGCGCAGAGCGCCTGCGGCTCCCTTTGCCTGATGAATTTGACTCATCAGTCGACGAGTGACAGTCGTTCAGTAGTGACCTGTCATTCATGAATAGAATGATCAGTCATTTTCTATTTTGTCTAGAATGGGGGTGTCATTCACGACCTCGGGAGCATAACTCTCATGCAGCATGGCATTCCTGCTTTGGTGGTCATGGGTGTGACTGCCTGCGGCAAGAGCACTATTGCCGAGGCCATCGCACAGGGCGCTGGTGGTATATATATCGAAGGCGATCTGTTCCACAGTGCCGCCAGCATCAAGAAGATGCGCAGTGGTATCGCACTGGATGATGCCGATCGTTCAGAGTGGCTGAAGCAGCTTGGTGAATTGCTGACGAGCGCGGTGGCGGCGGGGCAGAAGCCGGTGTTGAGTTGTTCGGCATTGAAGCGTTGCTATCGGGATCGGCTGCGGGCAGCCGTGCCAGCATTGGGGTTCGTGTTTCTGGATATTGATCAGACTGAAGTGCAGCGCCGTGCCGCTTTGCGCAAGGGGCATTTCATGTCGCTGGAGTTGATCAGCAGCCAGTTCGCCACGCTGCAGAGGCCGGACAACGAACCCCGGGTGTTGACGGTGGATGCGGCATTACCCGTAGCGGAAATCAGTCGTCAGGCGGTTGATTGGTGGAAGACCGGCTAGTACCAACGGGCATAGAGCCTGCCGGGAAATCCAGGAACACCTCTGGGTTTATTCACCAGGCCGATGTCGTCCGCACAAGGTTGTTGATTCATCAGGCTTTATCTGGACGTTGCGCGCTACACGCGGCTACTGTCGGGCTCTTGATAAAAACCACAATATTCCTCAGGAGCAACCGATGAGCGAAGTAACTACCGAGTTGAGTGGGGGCGTACTGACTATCACCATCTCCCGCCCGGAAAAGAAGAACGCACTGACCAACACCATGTATGGGGCACTGGCCGATGCGCTGGAACGGGTTGAAGCGGAAGCAGATATCCGGGTTGCAGTCATTCAGGCCGATGGTGAAATCTTTTCCGCCGGTAATGACTTGGGTGAGTTCACCCAGCAGTCCACCGGCAACGGCCCGGCGGTGCGTCATGTTGAGCGGTTCCTGCGGAACATTGTTATCGCCAGCAAACCGGTAATCGCTGCAGTGCAGGGTAAGACGGTCGGTGTGGGTACGACCATGCTGCTGCACTGCGACATGGTCCTGCTGGCCGACGACGCCCAGTTGATCGCTCCTTTCATCAACCTGGCGTTGGTGCCTGAGGCCAGCTCCAGCCTGCTCATGCCGCTGCGCATTGGTCATGTCCGGGCCTTCGAGATGTTCGCGTTGGGTGAGCCCATAGACGCTGCGGATGCGTTGGCCTGGGGCTTGGCCAATCGAGTGGTCAGTCGTGATCAGTTGCGAGCCGAAACTCAGCGCATGGCGACCTTGGTGGCGAGTAAGCCAGCCGGTGCTTTGGCGTTGGCCAAGGGGCTGATGCGCAACACCGAGCAGGTGCTGGAGCATATGGAACGTGAAAGCCGCATATTCTCTTCCCAGCTACGGAGTGCAGAGGCCAAGGAAGCATTCCTGGCTTTTGCGGAGAAGCGCAAGCCGGATTTCAGTCGGGTGGGCAAAAACTGAGAGGCCTCGGCAACAACGCGCTCTGTCCTCTGTCAGGGCCGACCGGTCTCTCGCCATGAGGGTTTGCTTGCCTGGCTCCTGCAATACTGATTGAACTGCAGGAGCCGGGCACAGTAGTGGGCTCAGCGCAGCGCGACCTGCGCCTGGGTTTCCAGCTCTGTTTTCAATGCCGGTTCGAGTTTCAGCTGGCGGGCCAGTTCGTCGAGATAGGCACGCTCCATATAGCTTTCTTCATCGACCATGATGATGCTGGCCAGATACATTTCCGCGGCGATTTCCGGAGTGCTGGCCGAGCGAGCTACATCGGAAGGGTCCAGTGGCTTGCGCAGCTCCTGATCAAACCATTGTTTGAGCTGTGAGTCGCCGGTCAGCTTGGCGACTTCACCATCGATCAGCTCCCGCTCGCGATCATCGATATGACCGTCGGCCTTGGCTGCGCCGATGATGGCGCGCAGGATCGCCTGGCTGTGTTGTTCCACCTCGATGGCCGGAACGCGGTCGACGGTTCGTGGTGTATCCTCGATTGCCGGTACGCCGGGCTGATTCTGCTTCTGGGTCTGCCAGTTGCTGTACGCCTTGTATGCCACCACGCCCAGCGCCGCCAGACCGCCATAGGCAACCACCTTGCCACCCATCTTGCGCGCCTTCTTGCTGCCCAGCAGCAGACTTACCGCGCCGCCGCCCAGCGCGCCGCCACCAATGCTGCCGAGCAGTCCGCCCAGGGGAGAGCCGGTTGAGCCGGTTGCCGGTGGGGCCGTCGGATTGGACTGGCCGGTGCTCTGGTTCTGGTTCTGCAACAGGTCCTTTCCCGCATTGAGCAATTGATCGAGCAGACTGCGTGTGTTCATGCTTACCTCTGTGGAACTGATTGAAGGTGGGGGCCGCTGTGGTAATTCCATCATCCTGCAGCTAATGTGGATACACACTGGCACGCTGGGTTCCGTGGCGGAAAGCTTCAAGCCTATACTTCTTCAGAATCGAGCAGGAGCAAAATCCATGTTCAATTGTTTCAAACGATGGCTGCCGGGCATGGGAATGGTCCTGTTGGCAGCGTCGGTCCAGGCACTGGAAGTGGGTGATCAAGCACCGGATTTCGAACTGCCCGGCTCGGACGGTGAAATCCATCGTCTGGCGGATTATCGGGACAAGCAGGCGGTGGTGCTGGCCTGGTTTCCCCGCGCCTACACTTCCGGCTGCACCATCGAATGCAAATCTCTGGCGGAGAATGGCCATCTGATCCGTGAATACGATGCTGTCTATTTCATGGTCAGTGTCGACCCGCTGAGCAAGAACAAGGGGTTTGCTGCCGAGACCGGCGCCGACTTCCCGTTGCTCAGCGATGAAGACAAGTCGGTAGCCAAGGCCTATGGCGTACTGCACCCGCTGGGTTTTGCCAGGCGTCACACTGTCTATATTGGCAAGGATGGCCGGGTGCTGAAGATAGATACGGATGTGGAGCCGGCCTCCTCCGCAGAGGACATGGCCGCGACCCTGGGGGAACTGGGTATCGAGCGACGCGAGACCGCGCAATAGCCGAGTGGCCCCAGACGTTTGTCTAGGCGCCTGACTTCAACTCGCAAATCCAGATGGTATGACGCGCGCCGCGATTGCCGTGGGCGAACACCTGCACTTCTTCAGCCCTGAAGCCTGCCTTGCCGAGCCGGTTGGAGAATTGGCGATCAGCGGTCGCGAACCAGACGGCGAGTATACCCTTGGGTCTCAGCGCGCGAGCGCAGGCCGTCAACCCATCAAGGGAATACAACCAATTGTTGTTGCTGTGGGTAAGCCCTTCGGGACCATTGTCCACGTCCAACATGATGGCGTCGAAACCCCTGGGCTCCGCCTGCAGGATCTTCGCCACGTCCTCGTTGAGCACCCTGGCCCGAGCATCCAACATGGGATTGCCGGCCTTGGCACCGAGCGGCCCGCGATTCCATTCGATGACCCCGGGCACCAGCTCCGCCACCTGCACTTCGGCATCTTCAAGCAAATGCTGCAGCGCTGAAGCGAGGGTGAAGCCCATACCCAAACCACCAATCAATACCCGAGCGCGGGGCCGTGCCGCGATCTTCTTGCAAGGGATCGCAGCCAGCGCATCTTCGGAGCCGTGCATGCGCGTATTCATCAGCTGCCCGCCCTTGCCGCCCTCCAGCTTGATGACAAAATCCTCGCCATATTCGAACAGGCACAGGGCGCCGCCGTTATTGGGAATGGGCGCGGTATCGAGCAGAACGTAGCGTTTCATGGCGATCTCAGGTCAGCAGTAAAGGCGGCAGTATGCCTGATCAGGTGGCGGCTCTCTGCGCTACCGGCATCTGTGGAGCAAGGCGCCACATTGCGGTGAGGCACAGCAGAAGGGCGCCCAGGGCCAAAGCACCGCCCACCAGGCCGACGTTGGCCAGCCCCATCTGGATGGTTATCTGGCTGCCCAGCAGGGCGCCCGCGCCGATACCCACGTTGTACAGTCCCGAGAACAATGCCATCGCCACGTCAGTGGCATCGGAGGCCATCTTCAGTACCCGCGATTGCAAGGCGAGCGTGAAACAGAGGATGGCGATGCCCCAGACAAAACAGACCAAGCCCAGGCCCCAGAAGGTGTCGGCCGAATACAGAAGCAGCAACATGCACAGAGCCAATGCGAGCAAGG
Source organism: Halopseudomonas litoralis (assembly GCF_900105005.1). Taxonomy (NCBI): domain Bacteria; kingdom Pseudomonadati; phylum Pseudomonadota; class Gammaproteobacteria; order Pseudomonadales; family Pseudomonadaceae; genus Halopseudomonas; species Halopseudomonas litoralis. The sequence goes on along the minus strand of NZ_LT629748.1, from coordinate 2,355,090 downwards.
TGCCCACCAGCACGCTGCGCGGATAGTAAGGGCTGTAGCGGCTGAACAGCAGGGCGCCGAACAGCCCGGCACCACCGAACAACAGCAGCAGTCCGGTGATCTGATTACCGATCAGGCCGCCTATTTCGCGGGCAAAGGGCTCGATATAGCTATAGGCGGTGAAGTGCGCCGTGACGCCCAGCACCACCAGCACATAGACCGCCATCAGCGCAGGGCGCTTCAACAATACCGGCAGGCTCTTGAGCGACCCGGCATTCTGACTGGGCAGTAGCGGCAGCATGCGCATCAGGCACACCATGGTCAGTAATGCCAGCACAGCAACACCCAGGAAGGTGACACGCCAGCCGACCAACTGGCCGACCAGCCGGCCCAGGGGGATACCGAGCACCATGGCCAGAGTGGTCCCGGTGGCCAGCAGACCCAACGCCTGCGCTTCTCTGCCTGGCGGCGCAACGCGCACCGCCAGAGAGGCGGTGATCGACCAGAATACCGCGTGGGCCAGAGCGATACCGGCGCGGCTGAGCACCAGCACATCGTAGCTCCACGCCACATAGGACAGCAGGTGACAGACGATGAACAGCAGGAACACGCCGACCAGCAGTCGGCGACGCTCTATATTGCGCGTCAGCAGCATCAGCGGCAGTGACGCCAGGGCCACCAGCCAGGCGTATACCGTCAGCATCAGGCCGACCTGTTCGGGCAGCATGTCGAAGCTGGCGCCAATGTCGCTGAGCAGCGCCACGGGCGCGAATTCCGTGGTATTGAAAATGAAAGCGGCCAAGGCCAGCGCAACCACACTGAGCCAGCTGCCCTGAGGGGCGGTATCCGACGTTGTCATGAAGAGTGAAACCAGAATAGGAGAGGAGCCGGATGCTTGCAGTGAGGAGCACTGCTGGCCGGGTGGCGGCTATTTTAAAAGCCTGGTGGATAAAGCGCAAATGGGAACGCTGGTCGTTGCGCTGTTGGCTCGATGGAGTTGAGCGGAGCTTGCGATAATACGGCGAGCTCCGCTCAGATCCTGCCGCGTCAGTGATTGATGTCGACGTTCTTGGTCTCTTTGCCAACCACCAGCGCAATCAGCGTGATGAATGCCATGCTGGCAAGATAAACCCCGACCAGGAAAGGACTGCCATCACCCACACTCCACAGCCAGACGGCGATAAAGGGTGCAACGGCAGCGCCGAGGATGGACGATACGTTGTAGGAAATCCCCGATCCGGTATAGCGCACATTGGTGGGGAACAGCTCGGGGAGCAGGGCGCCCATGGGACCGAAGGTCATGCCCATCAGACTGAAGCCGAGAATCAGCCAGGCCATCACCCCGACGAAACCCATATTGAGCAGCGGCACCCACAGCAGGCTGAACCCGATGATACCCAGGGTGACCAGGATCAACGTCTTGCGCCGGCCCAGCCTGTCGGCCACCAGGCCGGACAGCAGCGTGAATATACCGAAGAACACCACACCGACAATCAGCATCAGCACGAAGTTGTTATAGCTGTAACCCAGCCCGGACAGTTGACCCGCTGCCGGCTCTATCGGCGCGCGTCCATAGCTCAGCGAAAAGGTGGTCATCAAATAGAACAACACGTAGGTCGCGAGCATGTAGAAAGTGCCGAGAATCAGCTCGCGCCAGTTCTTGCGCATCACTTCACCCAAGGGCAGCTTGACTACCTTGCCGGCGGAGACGGTTTTCGAGAAGGTCTTGCTCTCCACTAGGTTCAGGCGAATCCACAGGCCGATAATCACCATCACCGCGGAGAACAGGAAGGGGATGCGCCAGCCCCAGTCGAGAAACGCCTCGGACGGACGCGATGGATCATCCGACGGCAGTGCGGCGGCGACGATCAGAAACAGTCCGTTGGCGATAATGAAACCCAGCGGCGCACCCAGTTGCGGGAAGGTGCCGAATAGGGCGCGTTTACCTGCCGGTGCATTCTCTGTGGCCACCAGCGCCGCTCCCGACCACTCGCCGCCAATGGCAAACCCCTGCGCCAGACGCATGATCACCAACAGCAAGGGCGCCCACCAGCCAATCGCATGATAGGTCGGCAGCAAACCAATCAGGAAGGTGGCGACGCCCATGGTGAACAGGGCGTAAATCAGGGTTTTCTTGCGCCCGACCTTGTCTCCCAGATGCCCGAAAAACACCGCCCCGAGCGGGCGAGCGATCATCGCTGCACCAAAAATGGCGAAGGAGGCCAGCAGCGCGATGGTCTCGTTGCCAGGCGGAAAGAACAGATGGGGAAAGACCAGCACCGCAGCCGTTGCGTAAACGTAGAAGTCATAGAACTCGATAGTGGTACCGACGAGACTGGCGAGCATGACGCGGGAGCGGGAGTTGGCTGGAGCTTCTTGGCTGGAGACAATATTTTCGGGCATGGGCGGCGGGCATTTTTCTAATGAATGAGCTGTCACGCACGCAGCGGCGGGCCGGCTGGGCGGATAAGACAGAGTGGGGCGCTATCTTCGCTGATCTGCGGTTTCGGCGCCACCTGCATCCTTTTTGCCAACTGGCTCACAGGCCTGTTTTCCCGAGTCGGTCCGCCTGTCCGGATTCTGATATAACGGCCAGCTTGTTCGTCAGACGAAGGAACACAGGATGTTCGCCCCGGCCAATACCGCGTATTTCACGCTCGACATTCCCCGCCTCGACCACGACTTCAAGGTGCTGTCATTTCAAGGCACCGAAGCCATCAGCCAGCCCTATTGCTTCGAGCTGGATCTGGTCAGCGAACGTCCAGACCTGGATATCGAAAGCCTGCTGCACCAGCCGGTGTTTCTCAACTATGCCGGCCCGGGCAAGGGGATACACGGTCTCATCCACAGCATCGCCCAGGGCGAATCCGGCAAACGCCTGACCCGCTACCGGGTCACCCTGGTTCCGCGCCTGGCCTACCTGCAACACGCGACCAATCAGCAGATCTTCCAGCACAAGAGCGTGCCGCAGATCATCACCGAGATACTCAAGGGCCACGGCATTTTCACTGACAGCTTCCGCTTCCAGCTGCGTGAAGAAGGTCCCGAGCGTATTTATTGCACCCAATACGGCGAAACCGACCTGCATTTCATCCAGCGCCTGTGTGAAGAAGAAGGCATCCACTATCACTTCCAGCACAGCCCGGACGGGCATCAGTTGGTATTTGGCGAAGACCAGACCCTCTTCCCCACACTGCCGCCAACCCGCTTCAACCAGGGCAGTGGCATGGTCGCCGACGAACCGGTCATCAAACGCTTCAACCTGCGCCTGCAAACCCGCCCCAGCCACGTCAGCCGCCGCGACTACAACTTCGAAAAGCCGCTCCTGCTGATGGAAAGCGCGGCGCAAAGCGAAGCTCTACCCGCCTTGGAAGACTACGCCTACCCAGGCCGCTTCAATCACCGCGACCGAGGCACCCATCTCACCACCCGCACCCTGGAAACCCACCGCAGTGACTACCGCCTGGTCAATGGAGAAAGCGACCAGCCGCTCTTGATCAGCGGCCACTTTTTGGCGCTGACCGAGCACCCCAGGGAAGACTGGAATGATCTCTGGCTACTGACCTCGGTAACTCACGAAGGCAAACAACCCCAGGTACTGGAAGAGTCCGTCACCAGCGATGTAAATCCAGAAGAGGATTTTACCCAAGGCTACCGCAACACCTTCACCGCCACCCCCTGGGATGTGATCTTCCGCCCCCAAACAGTCCACAAAAAACAACCCATCGCTGGCAGCCAATCCGCCGTCATCACCGGCCCCGAAGGCGAAGAAATCCACTGCGACGAACACGGCCGCGTCAAAGTCCAGTTCCACTGGGACCGCCACGGTCAGGCCGACGGCAAAACCAGCTGCTGGCTGAGAGTGGCCAGCAACTGGGCCGGCGACCGCTACGGCGGCATCGCCATTCCAAGAATAGGCATGGAAGTCCTGGTCTCATTCCTCGAAGGCGACCCCGACCAACCGCTGATCACCGGCTGCCTGTACCACAAGACTCATCAAGTCCCGTACAACCTGCCTGAGCACAAAACCCGCAGCGTCTTCAAAACCCTCAGCAGCCCCGGCGGCGACGGCTTCAATGAACTGCGTATCGACGACAAGGCCGGTGAAGAGCAGATATTCATCCACGCCCAGCGCGACTGGGACCAGAACATCCAGCACGACCAGCACATCCGCGTGGGCAACGAACGCCACGACCGCGTCGAGGCCAACAGCTACACCGAACTGCTGGCCGAAGAACACCACACCACCCACGCCGACCGCAAAACCGAAATCAAAGCCGACGACCACCTGACTATCGCCAATAACCAGCACATCAAGATCGGCACTGGCCAGTTCATCGAAGCCGGCCAGGAAATCCACCTGTCCAGTGGCATGAAAGTAGTCCTCGAAGCCGGCAGCGAAATCACCTTCAAAGCCGGAGGCAGCTTCGTCAAGATCGACCCCAGCGGGGTGAGTCTGGTCGGGCCGCAGGTGCGGATGAATTCGGGTGGGAGTGCGGGGAAGGGGAGCGGCGCGGTGCCGGTTTTGCCTGGGCAGACGGAATCAGCAGATACAGATAGAGGTGGTGGGTTACTTGTCCAGGCGGGTGCATACAAGACTCCTGAGGTACTGATCCCTGCGCAAAAACAGGCGTTGCAGCGTGCGGCCAGACAGGTCAAACCATTCTGCGCTATCTGCGAGCAACAGGAGCAGAAGCCGTGACCACTACCCACGCATATTTGCTACTTGATAGCGCGCAGGTGAATGATTTGATGGTGCAAATTTATCAGTTGGAAGACGCCCCTGAGATTCATCTGCTCTATCAGAATACGCGCTACCATGCCTTGGCTGATAGCGGCCCACTGCTGATTCACCTGCCTACGGGTAGTCGGTTGGAGCAGCATTTTGTCGAGCATTGGCAGGCTAGTGCCGGACTATGGCTTGAGAGTGATGGGAACGAGTCGGCGTTGGTAGAGCATCTGCGCAGCCTTGTTCATGTCCGCATTGGCTCCGACGTGACTGTGCTGCTGCGATACCATGATCCACGAATCATGCGCCATTGGTTACCCGATTTGCCGCCAGAAGAATGCGATCGGATGATGGGGCCAATGCGGCGCATTCGTTTGCCTGTTTTGCATGGTGAAGATCAAATAGATGAGATTCGCCGTACGCATCCGGCCACTACTGCCCAGTACAACGATACCCCTTGGCTACGCTTGAGTGATGAACAGGTCGAACGACTTAACCGAGCTCAGTTGATGGAGTTTGACCTGCGTTTGCTGAGGCATATCGATCAGTATTTCCCCGATTGTCTGGCTGGCTGGGAGCCTAACACTCGTTTCGCCTGGGCCGCTGCCTGTCGGCAGGGCGCACAGGACCATGGCTACAGTGCGGCGGACGAAGTGGCGCAATGGGCGAGTCTTTGTTCTGTGCTGGGAGTCAACTTCCCTAAGGCTCCGGCTCACCACGTCTATCAACAGATATTGGCCACATCGCATCTGCCAGGTAAAAAACGGTTGGAGCGCCTGGTTCTGGAACTGCAATGCCAAATGCTGACCGACAAGGAAGTCATCGTATGACTACTCACAGCCACGACCAGGTCTTGCGCCTGGCCAGTGCCAATCAGGCCGCGAATAAGAATTTTGCCAGCGAAGACCTGACCAGCCCTGTTGCCGCTTGCCCGGCGCGCCAGGCTGAGCTCTTTATCGTGCCGGTACGCTATGCGCTGGCCGAACAGGCAGCCGAGCATGCCAGTTTTCAGCCAGGTGTAACGCCAAGCAGTCATCCTATGGCATTGCGATGCCTGCGCAAGGGTTATCTCTACATTTGGCACCAAAACAGCCAACTGCAACGCTATGCCATCGCAGATGATGGATTGTTGTTAGAGCAGGAGCTTGATGCGCCCGATACGCCAGTATCCATGGGCGGTCAAACGGGTGTCGCATTGAATACGCAGCACTCCGCCTGGTTGATGTTCTGCGAGATTCCATTGCCCGCACCTGTCTGTCAGCGTCTTCTCGATTCTGCTGAAGAGCGCACGATTCATATGCGTCATGTCAACTTGCCTCAGGTCGCCAATGTACTCACTGCGGCGCACTGCCCGCCACTGGACGCGGGCGACCAGTTGGTAGCCGAGTTGATGCCTGAAGCACGGGACAAAGCGTTGGCCCATGACTACCGACAGCATGGCGATAGCTACCGCGAGAATGTCCGGGTGCTCGGTCACCAGATGAGCCGTGAGCCTACACCAGCGCGGGTGCAGGCCTACGTGGATGCTTCTGTCCAATTGAGCGAAGGCTCGACTGCTGCTGCTCGCCATCCCGCATCAGAGGAGCAGGGGCCGGGGCAATGGAGTTCGGTGGCCTGGGATGTGCCCGCTACCGATGTCTGGTTTGCTCGGGCGCGTAGCGAAGCTGGTCAATTGCATGCTGTCTTTGCTTGCCTGGATGATGATCTTGGTGCACTGCGGGATATCAACCATGAACAGGAGGAAGTGGAAGCTGAGCATGAAAACTGGGTCGCTGATAACAGCCTGCGACAGAGCGTTGGCGGTTTTATTCGCAGCCTGATCCGCGAGGATGGGGGTGAAGTGGCCAACCTGCTGAACTACCGTTACCGCGATCAAGACATTCACCTGACCTCTGAACAAAGTGAGACCATCCTCACCAGTCAACGCCAGCTCGAAGAATTGTTAGAGGAAGAAAGCCGAATCAACCAGGAGCGTGGTCGGCTATACGGCCATTCTGAAGCTGACGCCAAGCTTGCCAATGTACATGCTGAGGTCAATGCTGCAACCCAACCGGTACGAGACTTCATACCTCCTGAGTTCTATCACGAGGCCAGCCAACTGGTACGGGAGTACCGCAAGGATAAGGCCAGCAATCTGGCCGGCGGGCGCTTCTCTGCCCAGGTTACTGAGCACATCAATCTGGAGCGCATGAATGGGTGGCTGGATGACGAGGCTCCAGCACATTATCGGCAGGTGGAGGAGCGTCATGTTGCCTTGTACGCTGACCGAGCCAGCTTTCTGCCCCGCCATGCTTCTGGCACATGGTTCGCTGACCATGCTGACCCCGCTCACCAGCGCTGGCTGGACGAGCTCGCCGATGCCTGTCTCAGTGCTCAGTGCAGCCGTCAGGCAGGAGCTGAGCAGTTCGCTGGTTACTTGCGTTCTGGTGACTTGGGCAGCTTGCGGTTGATCTTCCATGCCTGGAGATCTCCCCTGGAAGCGGCAGTCAACAGTACCAGCCGCCTGAACGAAGTGGTTGCGGCTCTCAGTCTGGACAACCTGGCCGAGACCCGCGCAGCGCTCGGTAACACCTTGGATGAGCCCACCTTGCTGGCGTTTCAGCGGCTTGCCGATGATGTTGAAGGCTATTGGGCCAGGACCGTATCCCGTTTGGGGGCCGCGTTGCTGTTGACCAGAGCGGAGACCGGCATCGCTGGGCATTGGATGGGTTTGATGCTGGCAGCACGCTTCGGTCAGGACTCGCGGTTGGTGCGTACCATGGAAAATGGAGTGGAAGCCTGGCGACTTGTTGGGCAGAAGGCGGATGCGCTGCGCCACTGGACACAGAACACCGCTCAGGCCATTCGCAGCGGGCAGATTGCCGGAGTAGCCCAATTACCGGCTATAAAAAACAGCGGTGGCATCCTGCCGCTGGCCGCTCTGCTGCTGAATGCCCTGAACGCCAGCACCTACGCTAGCCAAGGGGCGTTACTCGAAGGGGAAGGCGATCAGCGCCGCGCCGAGCGGCTTTCCGCGACCCTGTATACCGCGGCTGCCCTGACTGCGGTGGTGCAGAATTGGATAGTTATTGGGAAGGGTATGGATGAAATTGGGCGAAACGCGACTGTTGCGCCAACTTTGACATTGTTTGGCGGAGTAGTAGGGACTGTTTCGGCAATTGCAGCGTTTCAAGAGTTAAAAGCTTTACGATCCCAGATAGAAAATGCTCGAAGTCGTATCGACCCATGGCTGGAAATACGCAGGCAGGCTGTATCTGGACAGATGCTTGTCTATGGGACGCAGGGCCTGCTTGGCCTCAGCCTGACCACCATGCGTTTGGCCAATCAGATCGATACTGCTACCGCCATTCGCCGTTTCCGTCTGGCCATGGGACCGCTTAACTTACTTCTGCTTGGGCTGGGCGGTCTTTATCTTTACTCCTGGTCGCGCCAGGCCACGCCCTTGCAGAATTATCTGGCAGGCTGCTGCTGGTCACATGGCCGAGCCTATAAGAAAGAACAGCTCAAACCGGAAGTACAACTTCAAGAGTTTGAGCTGCTACTGGCGCTGCTCTATAAGCCACGATTGGCGTTAAAAGTGCAAAGTGTACGAACCCCCGGCGCTCTGGGAGACAGCGTCAGTCGGAACGCTATTGCTGCCTTGAACATAGATTTGCCTGCGGCTGATCCCGCTAGCGTATTGCTGGAGTTATCCCTGGGTGGAAACACGCTGCCAGATAAGCTTCGTTTGTTCGGAGATAATCGGGGTACGCCGATTGATTTGGGCGAAGCTTGGCTCAGCAGCAGTCGCTGTACCTGGATACCTCCAGATGAAGGCCAGGGACTGCGCCTGAGTGGCAGCTTTGCTCGGCCCCTGTTGCGAGCCTCGCTGCGGCTGCGCTACCACGGCCCACTGGCGTTGCTGGCAGGAATGGAGACCGTGATAGGTGGTAGCCGTGGAATAGCCTATACCCTGGGCCCTGATGCCCTGCTCAGCGAGGGTGAGATAATCGAGTTGCGCCCGGGAGATACCAGCGTCGTGCTGGATGATGTCAGATCCTATCGTTTGGACGGTACTCAACACCTGCAACCCAAGGACGCCGTATGACTCAAGCCGCCGCAGGCACCAGTAAGAAGGGCCTGTTTTCCCGTGACGATTACCTTGCCCCGCCACATATTTCCACCGGTCAGCCGCCCAGGGACATGCTGAATATCATCTGGCGCAAGAATGACGTGTTTCTCGATATCGGGTCATACAGTATTGGGTCGGCACTGATGGTGATATGGCCCGTATTCCTGATTTTCGCTTTAGCCATTTATAATGAGCGAAATGAAGGAGAATATTTCTGGGGAATGCTTTCTCTAGCTTTCTTCATGCTCGGTATCCCTATTCTGGTTCTGCTTTACAGTTTAATCCGGCCGGTCCCGTCTCCCGTACGCTTCAATCGCCAACGGCGGGAAGTCTGTGTACCGCAGAAGGATGGCAGCTACTGGATAGTGCCCTGGGAGCAAGTGAGTGCCGCCGCCACAGCTGTCTCCTCGATTGGTCAGCATGGCAAGACCACCCAGGGACTATTGGTGGTCGGCTTTACCAATCCTGACCCGGACGCAACGGAAGAGAATAAGCACTTCAGTCTGGGCTTCAGTTGTGGCGGCGGCATCCCTGCGATGCGTTTATGGGAGTGTATACGCAGTTATATGGAAGTCGGGCCCGAGGCGGTGCCTGATACTCGCCTCGGCAGGAGGCCATACGAGGAAACCCAGATGGGTTCTATCGTAACCAGTCTGCGCAAGGGTGATATCAAGGATGTCATGCAGGGACTGTTCTTCGTGGTCTTTCTGGGAACCTATTTTGCCGAGAAATTGCAGAACTGGAAGCTCGTACCGCCGCCCGACTTGACCGACCCGGACATCGCTGCCTGGTCTCGCCCTCTACCGCCCGAGCAGTGGGCACGCCGCTCCATCGAGCTGGAGCGGACCGTTGCCGAGCGGGAAGCAGATCTGGCTGGGGAGACACCTGGTATATGACCCAACCCGCCGCAGGCACCAGCAAGAAGGGCCTGTTTTCCCGTGACGATTACCTTGCCCCGCCACATATTCCCACCGGCCAGCCGCCCAGGGACATGCTGAATATTATCTGGCGCAAGAATGACGTGTTTCTCGATATTGGGTCATACAGTATTGGTTCCGCAGTAATGGTTATTTGGCCCTTGCTGGTGCTGTTTATATGGATGGGCTGGTTAACCGGCGCAGAAGTCATTGGAGACTCTTTCTATTGGTACGGATTCATGTGCTTTTGTGGGATTCCTATTCTGATTTTTCTTTATGGTCTGACCCAGCCTGTGCCTCCTCCCGTTCGCTTCAATCGCCAACGGCGGGAAGTCTGTGTGTCGCAGAAGGATGGTAGTTACTGGATAGTGCCCTGGGAGCAAGTGAGTGCCGTCGCCACAGCTGTCTCTTCGATTGGCCAGCATGGCAAGACCACCCAGGGACTATTGGTGGTCGGCTTTACCAATCCTGACCCGGACGCAACGGAAGAGAATAAGCATTTCAATCTGGGCTTCAGTTGTGGTGGGGGCATCACCGCCATGCGTTTATGGGAGTGTATACGCAGTTATATGGAGGTCGGACCGGAGGCCGTTCCAAGATGCTCCTTTGAAGGCGAAGCCACAGGGCGCAGTCTCCTCGGGTGGTTGTTCAGCTTGATAGGTGATGCGCTAAAGTCGTTGATCAAAGGGGATTTTAAATCAGCCCTCAAGGACCTGTTCTTTACCTTCCTTCTTGGCGCTCCACTGGGCTTTTATCTACAGGAGCGGAAACTGCTACCGCCGCCCGACTTGACCGATCCGGACATCGTTGCTTGGTCTCGCCCTCTACCGCCCGAGCAGTGGGCACGCCGCTCCATTGAGCTGGAGCGGGCCGTTGCCGAGCGGGAAGCAGATCTGGCTGGGGGGACACCTGGTATATGACTCAAGCCGCCGCAGGAGCCGAATCTGTTTTCGAAAGCATCAGGAGCAAGACGTACTTTCATTATTCAAGCAGAGGGTGGCGGATGTACATCTATCGTGGACGGAAGCTATAAATACCATTTTCAGGCTAAAGCAAGGTTTGTCAGGGGTAGATGCCCTCGATGCTCACTCCTGTCTTATCGCGAGTCGTTCATCAAGGGTTCGATGCGGCTCTGGGGAATACCGCCATCTCCCTCGCATCGCTTCGCCTGTGGCAGGATGTCGCAGAAAACATTAAAGTGACGCCCCGAAACTGCAGAGCGAATGCCATGCTGGCCCACAGCGCAGAACTGACCATGACCGTCCTGATGACGCCGGACAAAGCGAATTTTTCCGGCAATGTGCATGGTGGTGCCTTGCTCAAATACCTGGATGAAGTCGCCTACGCCTGTGCCAGTCGCTACGCGGGACATTATGTAGTGACCATGTCCGTGGACCAGGTGAACTTCCGCCAGCCTATTCAGATGGGTGAGCTGGTGACCTTTCTGGCTTCGGTCAATTACACGGGGACTACGTCCATGGAGATAGGTATCAAGGTCATCACTGAAGATATCCGCGCCAAAACGGTTCGCCACACCAACAGCTGCTTTTTCACCATGGTCGCAGTGGATGATAGCGGCAAGCCTACCTCCGTCCCGCCGCTGGAGCAGGTTACCTCGGAACAGAAGCGCAGGTTCTTCCAGGCCAGGCAGCGCAGGCAGATTCGCCGGGAACTGGAGCAGCGTTATCAGGAAATGAAAGCGACCGACTTCAACTCGGACAGCTCCGCATGACCAAGACATTTGCTCTGTTCGCGCTCACCGCGGTGGCTGAAATCGTGGGTTGCTATCTGCCATACCTGTGGTTGAAACAAGGCAAAAGTATTCTGCTGTTGATCCCGGCTGCAGCATCGCTGGCGCTCTTCGCATGGCTGCTATCGCTTCACCCAACGGCCGCTGGCCGGGTCTATGCGGCATATGGTGGGGTTTATATCGGCACGGCCATCATCTGGCTCTGGCTGGTCGATGGCATCAAACCGACAACCTGGGACCTGGTTGGGTCAGCGGTGGCCATTCTGGGAATGGCGATCATCATGCTTGCGCCCAGAGGATCATCGATATGAGATAAACAGGGCGGCAGGCAGCAGATCACCTTTTACGATTTCAAAAATAAAAACAAGATAAAAACATGGCAGCACCCAAACGATTTCCCCACCGTCCTTTGCCGACACTTGCGCTGATGGCAGCGCTGTTGCTGCTCATGGCGGCTCTTGCCAACTATCTTATCCATAGTGGCCCAGAGACCTCATCGACGGCGTCGCCCGGCGAAGCTGGTACCCACCCTGAACCGAGCAAACCGTCTCAGCCCAAGCCCTTGGCCGAGTTCACGGGCAACGAGAGTTGTGCCGGCTGCCATTCCGAACAGCATCTTGCCTGGCAAGACTCACAGCATGCCCACGCCATGGCCCATGCAACGGCTGACAGCGTGCTGGCGGATTTCAACGGTACTCATTTTGACTATGCGGGTATCCGCTCCCAGTTTCGTCAGGAGGGTGATAAATTCCTTGTGACCACCGATGGGCCCGATGGCCAACTGACCGAGTACGAAGTTCTATATACCTTTGGCGTCGATCCGCTGCAGCAATACCTGATAGATCTGGGTGGCGGCCGTCTTCAGGTATTATCCATCGCCTGGGACACCCGCCCGGTCGCTGCCGGGGGGCAACGCTGGTTTCATATATACCCCGATGATGAGCTTACCCATACCGACCCGCTGCATTGGACGGGGCCCAATCAGAACTGGAATTTCATGTGCGCCGATTGTCACGTCACCGACTATCGCAAGGGCTACGATGCTCAGACGCAGGCGTTCTCCGCGCAGTGGTCCGAATTGGGCGTGACCTGCGAATCCTGCCACGGGCCGGGCAGTCGGCATCTTGAATGGGCTGAAGGGCAATCCTGGCCGGACAAGGGGCTTACCGTACTGCTTGATGAACGCCGTGACATGCACTGGATGCATGAGCTGGAGCGTGTCACAGCCCGGCGCAGCAAACCCCTGGCAACCGACAAGGAACAACAGATTTGCGCCCAATGTCATTCCCTGCGCAGCGTGGTTACCGAGGGCTATCATGCCGGTTTGCCGCTGCTGGACTTCTACCGTCCGGAGCTGTTGGTTGATCCATTGTATTTTGCTGATGGTCAGCAACGTGAGGAGGTATTCATCAGTGGCAACTTCGCCCAGAGCAAAATGCACCAGGCGGGCGTGACCTGTAGTGATTGCCATGAGCCCCACAGCCAGAAGCTCCGTGCAGAAGGCAATGCGCTCTGTTCCACCTGCCATTCGCCTGTCGAGTTCGATCGACCGGAACATCACTTTCACTCCGCGAGTTCCGATGGCGCACAATGTGTCAGCTGTCATATGCCTGAGCGCACCTACATGGTCATTGACCCGCGGCGGGACCACAGCATCACCGTACCGCGCCCGGATCTGGCGCAGCAGCTGGGAACGCCAGACGCCTGCACCAGTTGCCACACCGACCGGGAGCCGGAATGGGCGGCGCAGCAGATTGTCGACTGGTTTCCGCAGGGGCGCTGACAAAGTGCGTCCCACCACGCCGTGACCATCGCTGCGGCAGATCAGGGTGAACCGGCCGCGCAGCTGGAGTTGGCGGCGCTGGTCAATGATTCGCAACTGGCGCCGATTGTCCGGGGCAGTGCCGCGCAGCGACTGAATCCGGAGGCGGGAGGGGAGCCATTGGCGTCGCTTATTCGTGGTCTGGCCGATACCGACCCCTTGGTACGCCTGGGTAGCATCAGGGCGATGGAAGATGCACCGATCGCGCTGCGCACCCGCCAGCTGCTGCCGCTGTTGGATGATCCCCTGCGCAGCGTGCGGAGTCTGGTCGCCAGCCTGCTTGCCGACGCTGCCATACCTCCATCACACCAGACAGGTTTTGATCGCGCCTTGCGCGAATATGAACAGGAACTGGAAATCAATTCCGACCGGGCCGGCCACCTCGGTCAGCTCGGAATGTTGCGCCTGCGTCAGGGGCGCAGCGGCGAAGCGGAGGAGGCTTGGGATAGGGCGATCAGCACCGAGCCATTGCATGTCGCCGCCTATCTGAACCTGGCCGATCTGCTGCGCAGCCAGGGACGAGAGAAAGCTGCCGGGCGGCTATTGCATGATGCCCTGGAGTTGATGCCGGAAGACGGGTTGCTGCATTACGCGCTGGGTTTGTCGCTGGTGCGGCAACAGCAGCGAGATGAGGCGTTGAAACACTTCCGAGAAGCCTGGAGGCTGAGCCCTGAAGATCCTCGCACCGGCTATATTCTGGCGGTCGCCTTGGAGTCGGAAGCCCCGAAAGAGGCGTTGGAACTGCTGACTGTTGCCAGTGCACGGCATCCGAACAACCGCGAACTGTTGTGGGCCGGTGCCAGCTTCGCCCTGCGTCATGGTAATCAGGAGCTTGCGCGGCATTATATCGAAGCATTGCTGCAACGGGACCCTGCGGACCAGCAAGCACTCAGATTGCAACGCATGACTACGGACAAGATGCCCGCTCCACACTGATCTGCCGGTGGCGCACGATCAGGCATAAAAAAAGCCGACCTTGTGGGTCGGCTTCTCATCGGCGGAACACTTATTTTTGGTAAGCGTCGACTGCCTTCACAATTTCCGCACGGGCTTCGTCAGCGTTGCCCCAGCGGTCAATCTTGACCCACTTGCCGGCTTCCAGATCTTTGTAGTTCTCAAAGAAATGCTGGATCTGCTGGATCAGCAGTTCAGGCAGGTCGGTATGTTCCTTGATGTCCTTGTACAGCACGGACAGCTTGTCGTGCGGGACGGCAATCAGTTTCGCATCGCCACCGCCATCGTCGGTCATGTGCAGCACGCCAACCGGGCGGCAGCGGATCACTGCGCCGGGAGCAACCGGGTGCGGCGTAACTACTAATACGTCCAGCGGGTCGCCATCGTCGGCCAGGGTGTTCGGAATGAAGCCGTAGTTGGCCGGGTAGAACATCGGGGTCGCCATGAAGCGGTCGACGAACAGCGCGTTGCTGTCCTTGTCGATCTCGTACTTGATGGGCGCATGGTTGGCCGGGATTTCGATGGCGACATAGATGTCGTTGGGGACGTCCTTGCCTGCTGGGATCTGGTCGTAGCTCATGGGTTACCTGATGCGGGACACGGTGAAAAGGGATGGTCGTCTATGCAACTGACGCCATGAAAAATATGGGCGGAGATTATAGGCGCTTGGGCGGGGTTTACCAAGTTAAACCTTAGTCCAGCACCCCGCTGTGCCCGCCGTCCTGTGGATGGACGGGCACAGCGGTCAATTTCACACCTCGAACGGGGCCAGCTTGCGCTCTACCGGCAGGTTCTGCAGACGTACATAATCCGGCAGACCATTCTTGAACGGAGGAGTGTCTTCGCCCTGGATCAGCGGCGACAGGTACTCACGACAAGCGTCGGTGATATGGAAGCCGTCTTCGGTAATGAATTCACGCGGCATGAACTTCTCGACGTTGGCCACTTCACTCAGTGGCGCTTCGATGATGTCCCAGCGGTAGGGCGTGTCTTCGAGACGGCGGATCGCCGGCATGATGGCGTTCTTGCCTTCCAGTGCGAT
Source organism: Halopseudomonas litoralis (assembly GCF_900105005.1). NCBI lineage: Bacteria > Pseudomonadati > Pseudomonadota > Gammaproteobacteria > Pseudomonadales > Pseudomonadaceae > Halopseudomonas > Halopseudomonas litoralis. The sequence continues at coordinate 2,339,786 of NZ_LT629748.1, read as the reverse complement.
GCGAACAGCCGCCTGACCGAGGGCGTAAGCCTGATCGACATCGACCTTGGAAGCGATATGGCGAGCCGCACGTTGCAGGTAGTCGGCCACCGCCCAGTGATACTTGTGACCGAGCTTGTCGCGCACCAGATTGGCAATGGTCGGCGCAACGCCGCCCAGCTGGGCGTGGCCAAAGGCATCGGTCAGGCCGGATTCGGAGAGGAACTTACCTTCGCCATTCTTGATGCCTTCGGACACCCCGATCACACAGTAGCCGTGGGTCTTCACGCACTCGTCGACGCGAGCCAGGAACGCAGCCTCGTCGAACTCGATTTCAGGGAACAGCAGGATGTGCGGCGCCTCGCCTTCGGCTTCGCTGGCCAGACCGCAGGCGGCGGTGATCCAGCCGGCGTGGCGGCCCATGACTTCGAGGATGAACACCTTGGTCGAGGTGGCGGACATGGAGGCCACGTCATAGCCAGCTTCGCGGATGGAGGTGGCAACATACTTGGCGACCGAGCCGAAGCCGGGGCTGCAGTCGGTGATCGGCAGGTCATTATCGACCGTCTTCGGCACGTGAATGGCCTGAATCGGATAACCCATGGTTTCCGCCAGCTGGGAAATCTTCAGGCAGGTGTCCGCAGAATCGCCACCGCCGTTATAGAAGAAGTAACCAATATCGTGAGCCTTGAATACCTCGATCAGCCGCTCGTATTCAGCGCGGTTGGCTTCCAGGCTTTTCAGCTTGTAACGGCAGGAGCCAAAGGCACCGGAAGGCGTGTGACGCAGCGCAGCGATGTTTTCCGCCGACTCGAGGCTGGTATCGATCAGGTCCTCGGTCAGGGCGCCAATAATGCCATTGCGACCAGCGTAGACTTTACCGATGCGATCCGGATGCTGGCGCGCAGCTTCAATCACCCCGGCAGCGGAGGCGTTGATGACTGCGGTTACTCCGCCTGATTGAGCATAAAAGGCATTTTTGACGGTCATGCTGACTCCATGATGTGTGGGCTGATGCCAGATACGACAACCGGACTACCGAAACGGTTGCACGAGGTCTGTCACTTACTGCAGAACGATAGTTGGCGAAAGAATGGCGCGCATGATAGCCGAATGAGCGCCGTTTTGCATGATTGCCTGTCGGGTGGTGTTTGCCTTCCTTTCCAGCAGGATGCCAGGGCTGGGGAGAGGGGGGCGGCCCATGTTAGTATCGGCCGCTTGACAGTTTGACTACAGGGTTGGCCGATGCATCTGCACATTCTCGGTATTTGCGGTACGTTCATGGGTTCGCTGGCCTTGCTGGCGCGGGATCTCGGGCATCAGGTCAGCGGCTCCGACGCCAACGTCTATCCGCCCATGAGTACCCAGCTGGAAGCTCAGGGCATTCAGTTGATGGAAGGATATGACGCCGCGCATCTGGACCCCGCACCGGACATGGTAGTAATCGGCAACGCCCTCTCGCGTGGCAACCCAACAGTGGAATATGTGCTGGACAAGGGCATTCCCTACGTCTCCGGCCCCGAATGGCTGGCCCGGCACGTATTGCAGGACCGCTGGGTATTGGCCGTCGCCGGCACCCACGGCAAGACCACGACCTCCAGCCTGCTGGCCTGGATTCTGGAAGACGCCGGCATGGCGCCTGGCTTTCTGATTGGTGGCGTGCCGCAGAACTTCGGCATTTCAGCACGCTTGGGCGACACGCCTTTCTTCGTGGTCGAGGCCGACGAATACGACAGCGCCTTCTTCGACAAACGCTCGAAGTTCGTCCATTACCGCCCGCGCACCGCCATTCTGAACAATCTCGAATTTGATCACGCAGACATATTCCCCGACCTGCCCGCCATCGAGCGGCAGTTTCACCATCTGGTACGCACCATTCCCGCCAGCGGACTGATCATCTACCCGCAGCAGGAGCAGGCACTGCAACGAGTAGTCGACATGGGCTGCTGGACGCCTTGCCAGACCACCGGGGAGGGCGGCAACTGGCAGGCCAGATTGCTGGCAGCCGATGGCTCGCGCTTTGAAGTCTTGCTCGATGGCGCATTGCAGGGTGTTGCCGAATGGCAGCAGACCGGCGCGCACAGCGTGGCCAATGCCTTGACTGCACTGGCAGCGGCGCGGCATGTCGGAGTCACCCCGCAACAGGGCATCGCCGCACTCGCCGGCTTCGCCAGCCCCAAACGACGCATGGAAAAACTGGCGGAGATCAACGGTATCATTCTATACGACGACTTCGCACACCATCCCACCGCCATAGCGACCACGCTCGCTGGATTGCGCGCGCAGATCGGTGAGAAGCAGCTTATTGCTGTCATCGAGCCACGCTCCAATACCATGCGCCTGGGCAGCCACATGGCAGCGCTGCCAGCCAGTGTGAAAAATGCCAGCGAGGTCATCTGGTACCAACCGGCTGGGCTGGACTGGTCGCTGGACGGCGTGGTTGAACAAAGCCCGGTTCCGGCGCAGGTGATGACCGATATCGACGCCATCATTGATCAGGTGGTGACCCGCGCCGCGCACGGCACCCGCATCGTGATCATGAGTAACGGCGGCTTCGGCGGCATCCATCAACGCATGAAGCAGGCGCTGGAGATGAAACATGGCTGAGCGGAGAGTGACGCTGGCAGTGACCGGCGCGTCGGGCGCGCAGTACGCGCTGCGCCTGCTGGAATGTCTGGTGCAGGCCGAAGTGCAGGTGCTGTTTCTCATCTCCCAGGCCGCACAGTTGGTCGTGGCCACCGAGACCGAACTGCAATTGCCACCCAAGCCCCAGGCTCTGGAACAGTTCCTGACCGAACGCTACAACGCCAAACCAGGGCAGATTCGCGTCTACGGCAAGCAGGACTGGATGGCTCCGGTCGCTTCCGGCTCCGGCGCACCCTCAGCCATGGTCGTCTGCCCGTGCAGCACCGGCACCTTGTCAGCCATCGCCACCGGCGCCAGCAACAACCTGATCGAGCGCGCCGCTGACGTAGCACTCAAAGAGCGCCGACAACTGATCCTGGTCCCCCGAGAAAGCCCCTATTCCACCATCCACCTGGAAAACATGCTCAAACTGAGCCGCATGGGCGCAGTGATCCTGCCGGCCAGCCCCGGCTTCTATCACCGGCCCGAGTCGATCAATGATCTGGTGGACTTCGTGGTGGCGCGGATACTCAATCAACTGGGATATGAGCAGACACTGATGCCGCGTTGGGGGGAGTGATGGGGCGTTGGTCTGTTGTCGGCTGCGGCCTGGCATTGTGCGTGGTTGTGGGTAATACAATGGCGAGCGGGGTAAGCGATCATGCTTCCGCGCAGACACGGGATATCCCGACAGCCCTGCGAGAGCTGGCTGGGCCGGTTGACTCCCAGCCGTACTGGTATGTTCAGGGCAGCGTCTGGACCAAACACTTCAGCCCAGCCCCCGAGCATAACAACAACCAGAACCTGATTGGCCTTGAACGGCATAGGGATGACAGCTACCTGTGGGGGGCGGCAACCTTCCGTCACTCCTTTGGTGGGCGGTCCCATTATGGTTATGTCGGAAAGCGCTTCGACTTTGCCGGCACGCCATTCAACGCCAAACTCACCGCCGGACTGCTGCACGGCTACCGGGGTGAATACCGCGACAAGATCCCCTTCAACCGCTTCGGCATAGCACCAGCCGCGATCCCCTCGCTCGGGGCCAGTTATCGCAGGCTAGGGGTGGATGTGGTGCTACTGGGTACAGCAGCAACCATGGTCAACGTGGGCTTCAAGTTGTGAAATACATGACGCAAGTGCAAGGCGCTCCGGCGCGAGCCAGTCTGTTGTAGAAGGGCCGCCTCGGCGCGACGGCGTGCGTAGGGCGCCCCGGGTTCACCAACTCACCCCTCCACTTTAACCGCCCGCTGCATTAACGCATTCATTTGCTGCTCCGCAATAACATGCCCATGTGAGGCCGCCTTGGCCAACCACATCAACGCAGTATTTTCATCCTGCGGCACGCCAATTCCCTGGAAATAAAGCGTTGCAAGGTTATGCATCGCATCCACGCTGACTACTGACTGCGGAGCGGTGACAGCTGACTGCAGCCAATATAGAGCGATCTCGGGTTTACCGGCGTAGAGAAACAACTGAGCCAGATCATTCTGCGCATCGGCATCACCTGCATCGGCACTGATGAACAGCTCGTAATCCTCCGGCGCAACCGAAATACACAGCAAAGGCACCAGATCATCAAAGTCCAACATGGCCCGGCCGCGCGTATCGTTCTCCAGCCGCCCGATCTGCCCGTCAGTCAACCGCCGCCACAAGGTGCGTTTGCTTATCTCGGTGACAATGATGGCGGAGTCCAAACTGATTGCGTTCACGTTTTATCCCTACAGTGATGGTTTGGCATAGAGGTTGTCATGCCATTACAGATTGTTGGCGTAGTGGTTGGTGTGCCAGCGTGAGCCTTCAAGAGCTACGGAGCGCAGAATAGCAAACCAACCCACCTGCCGTACAAGCTCCATGCACTCTCCAGGCCACGTCTAGCATGGCGCAGAGCTTTGATTGTCTACGGGAATGCCAAGCTGGCACGGAAGCTGCTTTGAGCCTATCAGCCCAAAGGCTATCTCACATACAAATGGAGTTGAGAAATGAAAGCTCAAATGCAGAAAGGTTTTACACTTATTGAACTGATGATTGTTGTAGCGATTATCGGGATTTTGGCTGCGATTGCGTTGCCGGCTTATCAGGATTATACGGCGCGGGCAAAGATGTCAGAAGTGGTTTTAGCGGCGTCAGCGTGCCGCACTACTATTACTGAAGTAGTTCAGAGCGCTAGTACCTTGCCGGGCGCGGGAGACTGGGGCTGTGAGAGCGACACGACAGCGACTGAGATTTCTAACTATGTTACATCTGTAGTAACCGATGATGATGGAATGATCACTGTTACTGCTCAGGGGATTAACTCAGATATTGATACTAACGTTCTGACCCTCAAGCCTTTTTCTGATACGGGTATGACCGCGGCACCAACTGCCGGAGGCACTATTCAAGCATGGCGCTGTGGTAGTGCGACTGACGGTACCACAATTCCCCAGAAGTTTCTTCCTGGCTCTTGTCGCGGTTAAGTTAAGTGTGAGCTAATTGGAGATGAATATTCTTTTCTGACTTGCTGATTTGTTCGGCTCCTCTGTTATACGACATCCCCGGTTCGCCGGGGATTAGCATAAAGAGGTCAGGTACATTTACGGCCTGACTTTAAAAACAATCCCCGGCTCTCCGGGGATTATTGTTTGTGGAGTCGGGGTTGCTCGAAGTTTAAGCCCAACATGCAAGCGTAGAGCCGGGATTAGTTCAGGTACATTTACGTCTTGCATCGTCAGCTGCCCCGCCGTTTTGGCCCGCTCTACTCACAGCCCGCAGCAGGCAACCTCTGCCGAGCTGGAGCCGTGGCAGATAGCATTCTGGATGCCCAGACGCTGGACGATGTGACAACTTGGCTTGCCAATGTGTCGAGGATTTAGTTGATATAGTCAATCTTTTCCTATAAGTTGACCCTGTCAACCAAATAGGTGCGCTATGAAACACCGTTTCCTCGCTGATCCGCTTCAGCAATTAACCCACGCTTACAGGTCGCACATGCGGCGGGCTATGCAGGCGTCGGGCGTCGACCTACCTGTTACTCATGTGCGCGCGATGAAGGGGGTTGCCTTAATACCCAAGTGCACTGCGCAGTTGCTGGCGGTGCGGATGCAGCGGGACAAAGCGCAGGTCACCCGGGTGCTCAACGAATTGCTTGGCGCGGGGTTGATCGTCAAGCGCGGCAATCCGGAAGATGGTCGCAGCCAGTTGCTTGAGCTCAGCGCCGAGGGCCAGGCGCTGATGTTGCACGTGGCGGAGTTGGAATCAGCGACCGCCGAGCGCATGACCCGCGGCCTTAGCGAGGAGCAGATCGAGGCTTTCATCAGGACTGCCAATCAGATAACCGATAATCTTAACGACTAATCAGGAGGTACCATGTCTCGTCCAGCACCTCGTACTCTGCAGGTCATTGCTTCGCGCTATATTACGCCGAACATGCTCAGGCTCACCCTGGGCGGTGCCGAGATCGCCACCTTCCCGGCGGATCAGGAAAGCGCCTATATCAAACTGATTTTTCCAGGGGAGGACGGCGGCAAAGATCTGATGCGCACCTACACCGTACGCTATCAGCGCGCCGGCGAGTTTGATGTGGATTTCGTGATACATGGCGATGGCGGGCCGGCTTCCAATTGGGCGAAGAGTGCGCGCCCAGGCGATGACATCCGCGTTGGCGGGCCAGGCCCGAAGAAGCTGGTGGATAATAGCGCGGACTGGTTCCTGCTGGCGGGCGATATGACTGCGCTACCGGCGATGAGTGTCAGCATCGAGCAATTGCCGGCTGATGCACGAGGCTATGCGGTGATTGAGGTTGCCGAGGAAGGTGATATCCAGACTCTCGAACATCCGCCATCATTCGCCCTGCATTGGGTGATCAACGCTCACCCTGGCAAAGATAGCCGCGTGCTTGTCAATCGTGTGCGTCAGCTGGAATGGCTGTCAGGCCGTCCCAGTGTCTGGGCCGCCTGTGAGTTCAGCGAAATGCGCGAGCTGCGCCGGTATTTCAAGGAGGAGCGCCAAGTGGCGCGGCAGGATCTGTATATATCCAGCTACTGGAAATGTGGCAGTAGCGAGGATCAGCATAAGGTGGTCAAGCGCGAGGATGGCGAGGCGTTCGGGGAGTGAAATTCGCCCCCTCTCAGCGTGCCGGGAGTCTCTCCCACGAGGGAAGAGGGCGTCCAGGTAGGCGAAGAGGGGCGTCTTGAGTTCGCGGAACTGCAGGTCTCAGACGAAATACAGCGCCAGTGTCTCGGCAATATAAGCCGGCTTGTCTACCCCTTCGATCTCCAGCGTGGCGCGGGATTTTACCAGCCACTGGCCGGGGTTCTTTTCGGTTACGTCAATTACCGTCAATTGCATGCGCACCCGTGAGCCGACGCGTACCGGCTGAATGAAGCGCACGCTGTCCAGACCGTAGTTGACGGCCATCTTCAGGCCTTCTGGGCGTATGGCGAGACCGGCGGAGAGGCTGGGAATCAATGACAGGGACAGGAAGCCGTGGGCGATGGTGCCGCCGAAGGGGGTCTCCTTGGCCTTTTCTTCGTCGATATGAATGAACTGGTGGTCACCGGTACATTCGGCGAATTGGTTGACGCGCTGCTGGTCGATCAGCAGCCATTCGGAATGGCCCAGGTCTTTACCGATATAGGAAGTCAGTTCAGATACGGCTACAGCGGTCATGGCGTTCTCCATGGCGATATTGTTGTTGGTCGCTGGCTGGCAGCGATGGGGTGTGGTCATGGTGGCAAGAGCATGGAGCGGGGGTCAATGCATCGATCGTCTCATTGGTTTGCTGAATGCCGTGACCGGTGCGCCGGGCTATGGCCTGCATCCTGCGGTGCATCACAGGCCTTGAAGCAATAACAACCCTGCCACGAGCGGCCAGGCGGGCAATAATACTGACCAGGGGCGCGGCAATGCCGGCAGTGGCCCGCCGCGCTCCACCAGCCAGATGGCAAGCAATGCCGCACAGGCTAACTGGAACACGCTGCCCAGTATCACCGGTAGGGGCAGCGGCAGCACAAGCCAGGCGGTGATCAGCAGTGCGCATGCGGGTAGGGCATACAGACCCCAACTCAGGCGCAGCCAGAACGATTGATGACGATTGACCAGCATGATGACGTTGAGGATCAAGGTCAGCTCCAGTGCCAGCAGGGTGGCGTGGCTGCCGGGCAACAGCCCCAGCGCCAGACAAAGGGCGGCGCCGATGAGTAGAAACAAAAACTGCCAGCCCTGGCGCAATACGGCCAGCAGGCCCAGTGCGGGCAGGTAGAGAAGCCATAGCAGAGCTTCGCCGGTGAGTGGCTGTAACCACAAGCGCAGTGCTGACAGGCGAGGATAGTCGACACTGGCCAGCCACTCACCGAGACTGCCATAAACTACCGAGAGCCATGGCGTTGCCAGCGGTAGGCAGAGCATGGCCAGCAGGCAGAGTCCGGCAGCAGCCAGGCTGCTCCAGCGCTCCTGTGCGCGGAGTAATAACAGCAGGACAAGGCCGAGCAGGGCCAGGCCGCCGCCCAGGATAGCCGCCTGATGCCAGAAGAACTCCGGCACCGGCCAGCGCACAGCGCTACCTGCCACATAGCCCGGCAGCACATACACTGGTGCCCAGGCGAGTGCGGAGAGAATATTGACCAGTAGAAAACGCCAGATGGGCATGTCGAACATGCCGGCGATCATTGGGATGATCGGGCGGATCGGGCCGATGAAGCGGCCGAGCACAATGCTGTAGATGCCGTAGCGGCGGAAAAAACCTTCGCCGCGGTCAATCCATTGTGGATGGCGGGCGAATATCCCCAGGCGGCGGATGTCCTGATGAAACCAGCGCCCCAGTGAAAAGCTCAGTAGATCACCGCATACCGCCCCAGAGAAAGCCCAAGCCAATGCGCCGAACAAGCTGAGATCGCCGCCGCCGGCCAGCGCGGTGGCGGCGAACAGCAGCAGTACGCCGGGTATCACCAAGCCGGCGACGGCTAATGATTCGGTCAGGGCAATGAGAAAAATCGCCAGCCCCAGCCAGCGGGTATGGGTGCCCAGCCAGGCGATCAGTTCACCGCTCAGCAGGCTATCCATTCAACTCGGTACGTTGTCGAGCAGTTGATAGTCGCGGCCTTCCTGGCGTGTTCGGCCCAGCGGGTTGCGTGTGCAGTAGGGTGCATAGGCGCTGTCGACAAAACGGTAGGGCAGGTGTTCATCGCGACCCAGGGGGATGCCCAGTCGGGTGGTCTGGATGATCTGCTGGGGCCGATAGCCGTCATCGTCAATGACCAGGCATTCGGGGTCCGGTATCTGCGCATTCCACACAGGAACCTTCAGATGCAGCGAGCGGCACAGCAGAGTCTGGCCATTGCACAGCTTGGCGGTCGGGCGCGGTTGGCCATTGGCGGCTGGGTTAAGCTCCTGCATCAGTGCCAGGCTGTCTGGGCCGCTGATATCATCAACTACCGGATAGCCGGATTTTATCAGTACACCGTCGCCTTCACCGGCGGCGCTGATGTTCAGCGAGTCGCCGCCACGGGCGTAGTACATGTAGAGTGTCCCTGCGTCCATGAACAGGGCGCGGCGTGATGGGGTCAGGCCCAGCGAGGCATGACTGCCCTTTTCCTCACGCAGGTAGGCTTCGGTTTCTATGATGCGAGCCGACAGCCAGTGGCCCTGGTGATAATGGCGAATGACCTTGCCCAACAGATGCACCGCCAGCTCGCGGCTGTCACGCTGGAAAAAGGCCCGTGGCAGAGGGCTTGAGGCTCGATTGAAAGAATTGGTCGCAGACATGTCTGTGATGATAGCAGTTTCGCCCTGTCCAGCGTCTGGAGGCGCCGGTATAATGTTGACTTTCGTTTTGGCTGTAGGGTGGTGAACAGATGAGCGCTGATCAGGTAACCGAATACATGTCCGAGCTGGGGCGCCAGGCGCGCCAGGCCTCGCGCGTCATTGCGCGGGCCACCACGGCGGTCAAGAACAAGGCTCTGCTGGCCACTGCCGACGCTATTGAAGCGGCTGCCGCCGATCTGATCGAGGCCAATGGGCTGGATCTGCAGGCTGGTCGCGATAACGGGCTGGATGATGCCATGCTGGATCGACTGGCGCTGACACCTGCGGGTATTCAGGGCATGGTCGAAGGCCTGCGTCAGGTGGCTGCGCTGGCCGACCCCATCGGTGCGATTCGCGATATGAAGTTCCTGCCCTCAGGCATTCAGGTCGGGCGCATGCGTGTGCCGCTCGGTGTGATCGGCATCATCTACGAGTCGCGGCCGAACGTGACCGTTGAGGCAGCGAGCCTGTGCCTGAAGTCTGGCAATGCCTGCATCCTGCGCGGTGGCTCCGAGTCGATCCATTCCAATCGAGCCATCGCGCAGTGCATCCGCCAGGGTCTGGATGCCGCCGGTCTGCCGCAAGAAGTGGTGCAGGTAGTGGAGACTACCGATCGCGCCGCCGTTGGCGCGTTGATCAGCATGCCGGAATATGTGGATGTGATAGTGCCGCGGGGCGGCAAGGGGCTGATCGAGCGCATCAGCCGTGACGCGCGCGTGCCGGTGATCAAGCATCTGGATGGCATCTGCCACGTCTACGTGGATGACCGCGCTGACATGAGCAAGGCCGAGGCCATTGCGCTGAATGCCAAGACCCACCGCTACGGTGTGTGCAATGCGATGGAAACATTGCTGGTGCATCGCGACGTTGCGGCAGAGTTTCTGCCGCGCATGGCAGCACTCTATGCCGACAAGCAGGTAGAATTGCGCGGTTGTCCGCAGACCTGTTCCATCCTGCCGCAGGCGACGGCGGCGAGCGAGGAAGACTGGTCCACCGAGTACCTTGCGCCGATCCTGTCGATTCGCGTGGTGGCGGACATGGATGAGGCGATGGATCACATCAATCGCTACAGCTCGCAGCATACCGAGTCGATTGTCACCGAGGATTTCACCCGGGCCAGACGTTTTCTCGCCGAAGTGGATTCCAGCTCGGTGATGATCAATGCTTCGACTCGCTTCGCCGATGGGTTTGAATACGGCCTCGGTGCGGAAATCGGTATCTCCACCGACAAGCTGCACGCCCGTGGCCCGGTCGGGCTGGAAGGCCTGACCAGCGAGAAATACGTTGTTTTCGGTGATGGGCACATTCGCCAGTGACCCTGCGCGTCGGCCTGCTTGGAGGAACATTCGATCCGATTCACTTCGGACACTTGCGCAGCGCCGTTGAGGTACGTGAATACTTGGCGCTGGACGAGTTGCGGCTGATCCCCAACGCCACGCCGCCACACCGGGACCGGCCGGGTGCCAGCGCCCAGCAGCGGCTGGAAATGGTTTGCCTGGCGACCGCGTCGGATGCCAGCCTGCTGGTGGACGACTGCGAGCTGCAGCGCGATCGACCGTCCTATACGGTCGACACGCTGGAATCGCTGCGTGCCGAGCTGGGTGCCGAGGCTGCGCTGTTTCTGATTGTCGGCTGGGATGCTTTCAGTGGCTTGCCCGGCTGGCATCGGTGGGAGGAGATCCTGCAGCTGGCCAGCCTGGTGGTATTACAGCGGCCGGAGCAGGATCAGGAGCTGCCCGAAGTGCTCAAGGATCTGCTGGCGGCGCGCAGTGTTGGCGACGCATCGGCCATGCAGGCCACCCATGGCGAGATTCTGTGCCTGGCGCAGACGCCACTGGCCATATCGGCCACGCATATCCGTTCACTGATTCAGGCAGGACGCTCTCCGCGATTTCTGCTGCCCGATTCGGTGCTTGGCTATATTGAAACCAAAGGGCTATACCGGCCCTGATTTTAGGAATTGAACACCATTATGCAGATTGAAAATCTGGTCAAAGCAATAGAAGACGCGCTGGACGAACTCAAGGCCAAGGACGTAGTGCGTATCGACGTGCGTGAGCTGACCGGCGTGACCGATTACATGATGATCGCCAGTGGTAGCTCCAACCGTCAGGTGAGCGCGCTGGCCGATAACGTCATCGAGAAGGCCAAGGCGGCAGGCGCGCGCCCGCTGGGCGTTGAAGGCAAGGAATCCGGTGAGTGGGTGCTGGTGGATCTGGGCGATGTCGTGGTGCACATCATGCAGCCGGCCACGCGCCAGTTCTATGATCTGGAGAAACTCTGGCAGAGCGCTGAGTCGCGTCGGCAGCAGCAACAACCCACGGCGGAGTAGGTCTTCTTGCGAATTCGCCTGATCAGCGTGGCGTCACGCATGCCGCGCTGGGTGGAACAGGGTTATCAGGAGTATGCCAAGCGTATGCCGCCTGATCTGCCGCTGGAGCTGGTGGAGATTCCGCTGGCCACCCGTGGCAAGAATGCTGATATTGCCCGAATGATTCGCCGGGAAGGCGAGCAGATGCTGGCGGCCACGCAGCCCGGTGAACGAATCGTTACGCTTGAAGTCGAAGGTCGGCCATGGTCGACCGAGGCGCTGGCCGAGCAGCTGGAAAACTGGCGGCTGGATGCACGCACGGTCAACCTGATGGTCGGCGGCCCTGAAGGCCTCGCCAGTGAGGTAGCTGCACGCAGCGACCAACGCTGGTCGCTGTCGCCGCTGACATTGCCCCATCCGCTGGTACGTATTCTACTTGCCGAACAGCTGTATCGCGCCTGGACCATTCTGAACCGCCACCCTTACCACAAGTGATACATGGCCAAGCCGATTCGCATCAAGGACCATCTCAACGACGCGGGCATCATTCAGCGCAGAATCATTCTCGCGGTGGTGTTCATCGTTTTGCTGGCGTTTGGTCTGCTGGGGCGGATGTATTGGTTGCAAGTAGTGCAATACGAACACCATTCCACGCTCTCCGAGAACAATCGGGTGCATGTGCAGCCGGTCCCGCCGGGGCGTGGCCGGATCTATGATCGTAACGGTGTGGTGCTGGCTGAGAATCGACCCAGTTTCAGCCTGAATATCACCCGCGAGCGCACCTCCGATCTGGATGAGACCATCAACTTGCTGCGCGATCTGCTGCAGTTGGATGAGGCGGATATCGAGCAGCTGCGTCGCCGGCTGTTGCAGGCGCGGCGACCCTTCGAGGCGGTGCCGGTGATGTTCGGTCTGACTGAAGAGCAGATCGCCAGAATTGCCGTGAACCAGTTCCGTCTGCCGGGCGTCGACGTGCAGGCCAGCTTCGTGCGGTACTATCCGCAGGCCGAGCACTTCGCGCATTCGGTGGGCTATGTTGGCCGGATCAATGAGCGCGAGATGGAGCGCATCGATACGGTGGCCTATGCCGGCACTCACTATATCGGCAAGACCGGGGTGGAACGCTTCTATGAGGACGTGCTGCATGGCACTGTCGGCTATGAAGAAGTGGAGACCAACGCCCGTGGCCGAGTACTGCGCGTGCTCAATCGTACCGAGCCGGTATCCGGCAAGGATCTGACACTGCATCTGGACAACCAGCTGCAGATCGTCGCTGAACAGGCCCTGGGCAACCGGCGCGGAGCGGTGGTGGCGATAGAGCCGAAGACGGGCGGGGTGCTGGCCTTTGTCAGCCAGCCGGGATTTGATCCGAACCTGTTTGTCACGGGTATCAGCCATGCTGACTATGGCGCGCTGCGCGACTCGCTTGACCAGCCACTGTTCAACCGCGTGCTGCGCGGGTTATATCCGCCGGGTTCGACAATCAAACAGATCGTCGCTTTAGCGGGCCTGGAATATGGTGTGACCACGCGCGCTGCGCGAGTCTATGACCCCGGCTTCTATCAGTTACCCAACAACACCCACAAGTACCGTAACTGGAACCGTTATGGCGATGGCTGGGTGGATATGAATCTGGCCATGGCGCGTTCCAATGACACCTATTTTTACGATCTGGCGCACAAGCTGGGCATCGATCGCATGCATGAGTTCATGAGTAAGTTCGGCCTGGGCAACCGGGTCGCGCTGGATATGTTCGAGGAGACCGCGGGGCTGATGCCATCGCGTGAGTGGAAGCGCGCCTCGCGTCGGCAACCCTGGTATCCCGGAGAAACTCTGATTACCGGTATCGGTCAGGGATACATGCTGACTACGCCGCTGCAACTGGCGCACTCCACCGCGCTGATTGCCAACCGCGGCGTGTGGAAGCGTCCGCGCATGTTGCTGCACGCTGCAGGCGAAGCGCCTGATGAAGAGGGTACGCCAGAGGATGTGGTGCTGAAAAACCCGAGCGACTGGAACTTCATCATCAAGGCGATGGAAGAGGTCATGCATGGGGAGCGGGGCACGTCCCGCGCGGCGGCGGCCGGCGCTCCCTACCGTATGGCCGGCAAGACCGGCACTGCCCAGGTAGTTGCGATCGCCCAGGGCGCGCGTTATGACTCGGAGGCGCTGAAAGAGCGGCACCGCGACCACGCGCTGTTTGTCGGCTTTGCTCCAGTAGACGATCCGCAGATCGCCGTGGCGGTCATGGTGGAAAACGGTGAGTCCGGCGGTCGGGTGGCGGCGCCAGTGGCGCGCGCGCTGTTCGATGCCTGGTTGCTGGAACCTGAACCCGAGCCTGAAGCCGAACCCGGTCTTGAGGCAGAGATTACCGTGGAGACAGAACGATGAAACCGCTGGCCAGTATCTCTTCGCCCAATCCCAAGGGGCTGCGCCGCGAACCCTGGTGGATGCGGCTGCACCTCGACCCCTGGCTGTTGCTGTTGATTCTGGTCCTGGCTGGCGTAGCCAGCTTTGTGCTCTATTCTGCCAGCAGCAAAAGCATGGCCATGGTCTACCGTCAGGGTGCACATTACGCGGTCGGGCTGGCAGCGATGATATGTGTCGCCCAGTTCCAGCCGCGTTTCATGGAACGCTGGCTGCCACCGGCCTATCTGGTATCCGTGCTGCTGTTGGTGGCGGTATTGCTGGTCGGCAGTGAGGCCAAGGGGGCTCAGCGCTGGATCAGCATTCCCGGGCTGATTACCTTTCAGCCGTCGGAAATCATGAAACTGGTGATGCCGATGAGTGTGGCCTGGTACCTGGGGCGCAGGGAGATGCCGCCGCGCTTCAAGCATGTGTGTGCCTGCCTGTTGATCATCCTGTTGCCGGTGGTGCTGATTCTCCAGCAGCCGGATCTGGGAACAACCCTGCTGATTGCCGCCTCGGGTATTTTTGGCTTGCTGCTGGCCGGGTTGCGCTGGCGTTATATTCTCGGCGCACTGGCATTGCTGGGGCCGACCGCCGCGGCGATGTGGTTCTTCGTCATGCATTCCTATCAGAAGCAGCGCGTACTGACCTTTCTCAATCCGGAAAGCGACCCCTTGGGTGCGGGCTGGAATATCATCCAGTCCAAGGCGGCGATCGGCTCGGGTGGGGTATTCGGCAAAGGGTGGTTGCAGGGTACTCAGTCGCACCTGGATTTTCTGCCCGAAGGGCACACCGACTTCATCATTGCCGTTCTCGCCGAGGAGTTCGGGCTGGTCGGCGTGGCTCTGCTGCTGTTTGTCTATCTGCTGATCGTCGCCCGTGGGTTGTATATCACCCATCACGCCCAGGAAAGCTTCAGCAAGTTGCTGGCGGGCAGCATTACGCTGACGTTTTTTGTCTACGTATTCGTTAATATCGGCATGGTCAGCGGGCTGCTGCCGGTGGTCGGCGTACCTTTGCCGCTCATCAGCTACGGCGGCACTTCGTTGATTACATTGTTGACTGGCTTTGGCATCCTGATGTCCGTTCACACGCACCGCAAGTGGATGACGCAGGGATGAAAACATCTATGGAGATCAGGATTGCTCATGATTGATCGCGTTTCAGGCTGGTTGCGCAATAATGCGCTGGTTTCTCTGCTGGCGGTCGGGTTCAGCCCCGCACTGATGGCTGCTGGCCCCTATACCAACGAGCATCCGGCGGTGGATCCCTTCGTTGAAGAGATGCGCAGGGAGTATGGTTTCAACCCCGAGCATGTGCGCCGGCTGCTGGCACAGGCCGAACGCAAGGAATCCATTCTCGAGGCTATTGCCCGGCCCGCTGAGCGGGTGCGCCCATGGCATGAGTACCGCAAGATATTCATTACCGACAAGCGGGTGAAGGAGGGCGTGGTGTTCTGGGACAAGCACGCCGAGGCGCTGGCCAAGGCCGAAGAAGTGTATGGCGTCGAACCGGAAGTCATCCTGGCGATCCTCGGCGTGGAGACCTTCTACGGTGGTAACAAGGGCAGTCACCGGGTTATCGACGCGCTGACCACCCTGGGCTTCGATTACCCGCCGCGTGCCGATTTCTTCCGCGGCCAGCTCAAGGCGTTTCTGGTGCTGACCCGTGAACAGCAGGTCAATCCACTGGAGCTGACCGGCTCCTATGCCGGGGCCATGGGCTATCCGCAGTTCATACCGAGCAGCTATCAGGCTTTCGCCGTCGACTTTGATGATGATGGCGTGACCGATATCTGGAATAACCCAGTCGATGCGATCGGCAGCGCCGCCAATTATTTCGCCGAGCACAAATGGCAGCATGGCGCTGGCGTGGCCGTTGCCGCCGATGTGTCAGGTGATACCTACAGCCAGGGTTTCACCCTGGACCGAGGGCTGGAAGCCAAGATCAGCGTCGCCGAGTTGAAAAAACTGGGGTGGACGCCGAAACAGGAGTTGGATGATGCTACCGAGGTGATGGCTTTCGAATTCGATGCCGGCGACCATAAGCAATACTGGCTGGGCCTGAATAATCTGCATGTCATTACCCGGTACAATCGCAGCGTCATGTACGCTATGGTCGTGCATCAGTTGGCCGACCTGATAAGGCAAGCGAGGGATCAATGAACACGCCATTGCGCAACCGTTGGGGCACTGCAGCAGTCTGCCTGCTGTTGGCATTGCTGACCGCCTGCTCTTCGTCTTCGGTCAAGCAGGGCACGGCCACTCCGGCGAGCAAGCCGCGCCCGGCGCAGGACGGGGCACCTGATTATTTTCGGGATGTGTCGCAGATTCCGGATGCGATACCGACTCCGCACACCGGGGTGTACAAGAATTCACCCTACCGGGTGCTGGGGCGCCACTATAATCCGATGAAGGATGGTCGCAATTATCGGGAGTCGGGTCTGGCGTCCTGGTATGGCACCAAATTCCATGACCAGCTGACGGCTAACGGCGAATCCTACGACCTGTACGGCATGACCGCGGCGCACAAGACCTTGCCGCTGCCGACCTATGTACAGGTGACCAATCTGGATAACCAACGCAGCATCATCGTGCGGGTAAACGACCGCGGACCTTTCCACTCCGATCGCATCATCGATCTGTCCTATGCCGGCGCCGTCAAGCTGGGCTTTGCCGAGAAGGGCGTGGCGCGCGTCAAGGTGGAGGGGATTGATCCGGTGGTCTGGCAGCAACAGAATAATCCGGGCTATCTGGTAAAGGCGCAACCGCCGGCATCGACGCCGGCGCCGGCTGCTGTCACTCCGCCGCCGGCAGTGGGCGGCGGGCTATATCTGCAGATGGGCGCTTTTGCCTCCACGCAGGCGGCCGAGCAATTGCGCCGCCAGTTGCAGAGCATGGTCAGTGCTCCGGTATTCGTCAGTCCGGTACAGCTGAATTCGAACACGCTGCATCGGGTGCGACTCGGCCCGGTGGAAAGTCATGACGAGGCTGAAAAATTGATGGAAACACTGCGCCTGGCCAACCTCGGTACCCCGGCCCTGGTCGGTGCCAACTAGTTTCCGAACTCCTTGCGTTCCGTATACACACATCAAGACAGTGAGCACCATGTTTAGAAAACTGATTCACACCCTGCTTGTTTCCAGCACTGTGCTGTTTGCCTCCGTGGCCATCGCTCAGACTCCCCAACCGCAGCCTCAGGCCAGCGCACCGCTGATGCCACCAGCGCCAACCCTGGCCGCGTCCAGCTATCTGCTGATCGATGCGAACAGTGGCAAGGTGCTGGTCGAGCACAATGCGGATGAGCCGTTGCCGCCCGCCAGTCTGACCAAGATGATGACCAGCTACATCGCCAGCATTGAGATACTGCGCGGTCAGTTGAAGGAAGACGACCTGGTGCTGGTCAGCGAGAAGGCCTGGCGCATGGGTGGCTCGAAGATGTTCATCGAGGTGGGCAACCAGGTGCCGGTGATCGACCTGCTGCGCGGCATCATCATCCAGTCGGGTAACGATGCCAGTGTTGCCATGGCTGAACACATTGCCGGGAGCGAAGACTCTTTCGCCGACCTGATGAATAGCCACGCCAAGCGTCTGGGCATGGTCAACACGCATTTCGAGAATGCCTCGGGCATGCCCGCCGAAGGTCACCTGTCCAGTGCCAGAGACATGGCGATCATGGCCAAGGCGATCATCAATGATGATCCGGAACACTATAAGCTGTACAAGGAAAAGGAATACGTCTGGAACGATATCCGTCAGCCCAACCGCAATCTCATGCTGTGGCGCGACAAGTCGGTGGATGGTCTGAAGACCGGTCATACCGAGGAAGCAGGTTACTGCCTGGTGGCATCGGCCGAGCGTGACGACATGCGCTTGATCACCGTGGTCATGGGTACCGCCAGCGAGCAGGCACGTGCCTCCGAAACGCAGAAGCTGCTGACCTGGGGCTTCCGCTTCTTCGAGACCCGCACCTTCTACCAGCCGGGCCAGGTAGTATCCTCGGCGCGCGTCTGGGCTGGTCAGGCCGATCAGGTGGATGCCGGTCTGGCAGAAGGACTGGTGTTGACCCTGCCCAAAGGCCAGGCCGACAAGCTGGAAGCCGGCGTGACCTTGAACCCGGTGATCAAGGCGCCGATCGCTGCTGGCGACGTGCTGGGTCAGGTTGAAGTCAAACTCGGCGAAGAGGTGGTGCATACCGCGCCGTTGGTGGCCTTGGCGGATGTTGAGCAGGCCGGTCTGTTTGGTCGGTTGTGGGACAGCATTCGTCTGTTCTTCTACGGACTGTTCAATTGAGGCGGAGGCGACCAGCATGAGCGACAAGACCCCCGAGATGCCCAAAATCGAGTTTCCCTGTCAGTACCCGATCAAGATCATCTGCAGTAGCGGTGATGGTGTCGTCGAGCAGGTACTGGCTGTGGTCAGGCAACACGATACCGCGCTGGACGCCGACAAGCTGGTAGTCCAGGACAGCAAGAATGGCCGTTTCCAGTCCCTGCGTCTGGTAATGCACGCCACCGGTGAGGAGCAGCTGAAACAGCTGCATGCCGATCTCAAG
This sequence comes from Halopseudomonas litoralis, assembly GCF_900105005.1. NCBI lineage: Bacteria > Pseudomonadati > Pseudomonadota > Gammaproteobacteria > Pseudomonadales > Pseudomonadaceae > Halopseudomonas > Halopseudomonas litoralis. Next base: position 2,321,128 of record NZ_LT629748.1, on the reverse strand, counting down.
GCTACCGGTCATGTGCACATGGTGCTGTGATGCCGGAGCTGATTGTCAGGCAGCTGGGGTTGGTCGAGTATCAGCCCACACTGGACGCCATGCGCACGCTGACCGCTGAGCGGGACGCCGACACGCCTGATGAGATCTGGCTGTTGCAGCACCCGCCGGTATTCACCCAGGGGCAGGCCGGTAAGGCCGAGCATCTGCTGGCGCCGGGTGATATTCCGGTGGTTCAGGCCGAGCGTGGAGGGCAGGTGACATATCATGGCCCCGGTCAACTGGTGGGTTATCTGATGCTGGATCTGCGCCGTCTGGGGCTGGGCGTCAGAGAGCTGGTCACGGTCATGGAGCAGAGTCTGATTGAGGTGTTGGCGAGCTATGGCGTGACAGCGGCGCCGAAAGCGGATGCGCCCGGTGTTTATGTGGACGGTGCGAAGATTGCTTCACTGGGATTGCGCGTGCGCCGTGGTTGCTCGTTTCACGGCCTGGCGCTGAATGTGGATATGAATATGCAGCCGTTTCAGCGCATCAATCCGTGCGGCTACAGCGGCCTGAGAATGGTTCAGCTCAGCGAACTGACGTCGGAGCAGGTCATCATTGAGGGCGTGGCGCAGCGTCTTGAGCAGACCTTGCGTCAGCGGTTGGGTTATACGTTATAGATGGTCTCCATGCTCTGCGCCCGAACTTACGGCTAGAACGGGACGCAGAGCGTCCCAGCATGCGTTCCCACGCTGGAGCGTGGGAACGATCAGATCGGAGTGGCAGGCTGACGCAGAAATTGTCAGATGGCTCCCATGCTCTGCGTGGGAGCTCACGTCGTGGACGCTCTGCGTCCGAACCAGCCGCCTGCTGATTACTTGAGGTTGAGGGCCGGGATCAGGCTCTCATTGACTGCCTGGCCCGGTACCGGCGCAGGCGCGGCCAGGCCCAGGTTGTTCTTCTCGAACACTCGATCGGCGCGATAGCTGGAGCGTACCAGCGGGCCGGAGGCTACTTCCATGAAGCCCTTGGCCAGACCGATTTCCCGATAGTTGTTGAATTCTTCCGGGGTGACCCAGCGTTTAACCGGCAGGTGGTTGCGAGTCGGTTGCAGGTATTGTCCGAGAGTGACGATGTCCACACCGATGGCGCGCAGCTCATCAAAGGTCTGCAGTATCTCTTCATCGGTTTCACCCAACCCGACCATCAGACTGGTTTTGGTCAGTACGTCAGGGCGGTGACGTTTGGCGTGTTCCAGCACCTTCAGCGTCTTGCCGTAGCCCGCACGCGGATCACGAACCTCATGGGTCAGCCGCTCGACGGTCTCGACGTTCTGCGCGAAGACTTGCAGCCCGGAGTCGACAACCAGCTCGACCGCAGTCAGATCGGCATCGAAATCCGGTGTGAGTGCTTCCACCACCACCTGCGGGGTGCGCTGCTTGATAGCGCGTACGCAGGCTGCATAATGGGCAGCGCCGCCGTCGTCCAGATCATCACGGTCAACCGACGTCAGCACGATGTAACGCAGGGCCATGAGCTCGACTGATTTGGCGGTGTTTTCCGGCTCTTCATGATCCAGCCAACCGTTGGGGTTGCCGGTATCCACTGCGCAGAAGCGGCAGGCGCGGGTGCACACCGAGCCCATGAGCATGATGGTGGCGGTGCCATTGGACCAGCATTCACCCATGTTCGGGCAGTGCGATTCCTGACAGACAGTGCTCAGCCGGTGCTCGGAGACGTTGCGCTTGACCGCCTCGAAGCGGTCGCCCGCGGGCGCTTTGACGCGCAGCCACTTGGGCTTGGGTTCAAAGACCTGGGGTTCGGCGGCGGCGCGGCGCTTCTGGCCGTCCTTGATCGCCGCAATACCCTGGGCATTGCGGAATTTTTCACCACTGGCAACGTGGGTTGGCGTGCTGTCAGACATCGGGATTCAGGGCTCCAGGTAGAGGCTCCATGGGGAGTGTTCAGACTCGGACGAGGCTTATGGCCACCGACGCAGTTTATCACAGATGCTCGTCTGCGGAACGGAGCTTACCGCCCCCATTACCCGCCCGCCGGGCTGGGTAATGGGGTTGGGCTGGCAGCCTTTACTTTGCCATTGACGCCGCGCTTCCTGCTATCCAGGTCAGCTCGACCCGGGCAATACGCATGTGCTCGATCTCCAGAATACGGATCTGCCAGCCGTCCACGGTCAGCAGCTCATCCTGTTCGGGCATATGCTCTAGCTGGTTCAGAATCAATCCGGCGAGGGTGGTGTACAGCGAGCTGCGGGGCAGAGGTTCGGGTAGCTGGCGGTTGATCTCTTCCAGGTTTTCACTGGCATCAACCTCGTAGCTGCCCGGTTCCAGAGCCACCACGCTGGGCGTCAGATCCATGCCTTGTTCGGCTTCCGGCAATTCGCCGGCGATGGCCTCCAGGATATCCGTCAGGCTGACAATACCTTCCAGGGTGCCGAACTCATCCACCACAAAGGCCATCTGTTTACCTTCATGACGGAAGGCTTCCAGCGCCTTGATTGCATTCTGTGTCTCGAACAATACCACTGGCTGTTCGATGTACTCCTCGAAGTTCAGCGTCTCGCCGCGCAGCATGGCGCTCAGCAGTACCTTCTTCTGCACTATGCCCACGGGCTCATCCTGCTTGCCGTCGCGAATTACCGCAAGACGCGAGTAGGGCGATTCCAGCAACTGGTTGCGCTGCTGTTCGAAGCTATTGCTCAGATCCAGCGCATGCACATCGCGGCGGGGCGTCATCAGCGCCTTGATATTGGTATCCGCCAGGCTCAGCACACCGCGAATCATATCGCGCTCATTCTCCAGAAACGGGGTTTGCGTCCCTGCATCAGGTTCGAGCGCCGCGTCAGATGTGGGCAGGCTGTCGGCCTTGCCCAGCAGGCGGAGGATATTGTTGGCCGTACGCTCGCGCAGGCTGCCACCGCTATCCAGCCACTTCTGCTTGTTGTGTCGCGCCAGCTGGTTGAAGAACTCGACCATGATCGAGAAACCGATGGCGGCATACAGATAGCCCTTGGGTATGTGCAGTCCGACACCTTCGGCCACCAGGCTGAAGCCGATCATCAGCAGAAAGCCCAGACACAGGATGATCAGTGTCGGGTGTGCGTTGACGAAGCGGGTGAGGCGCTTGCTGGCAAGCAACATGACGCCCATGGCTACGATCATGGCGATGGCCATCACCGCCAACTCGTCAGCCATACCAATGGCGGTAATAACGGAGTCGATGGAGAACACCGCATCCAGAATCACGATCTGGGTAACCACCACGCCGAAGCTGGAATAGGCCACTTTGGCAGCGCTGGTATGTATCCGGCCTTCCAGGCGCTCATGTAATTCCATGGTAGCCTTGAACAGCAGAAACAGACCGCCGGCAAGCATGATCAGGTCGCGCGCAGAAACCGCATGATCCTGGACGTGGAACAGCGGACTGGTCAGAGTTACCAGCCAGGCGATACTCATCAGCAGCGCCAGACGCATGATCAGCGCCAGGGACAGGCCGAGAACGCGAGCCCGGTCGCGCTGTTCAGGCGGCAGTTTCTCTGCCAGTACCGCGATGAATACCAGGTTATCGATGCCAAGAACGATTTCGAGGGCAATCAGGGCAAGCAGGCCCGCCCAGACAGTCGGATCAGCCAACCATTCAAACATGGGTGGCCTCCATTACGGGCTGGCACAAAGTAGTTGCAGGAATCGATTGTAAGGATGGGGTGCGAGGACGGTCTGTCATCGCGTTGGTTCGGGGGGGAGGGACAGAGTTCAAAACAGTAAACCGGTAGCTATTGGAAAGCTCCTTATACGCCTTCTTGTGTCGCCAGACAAACGGATATTTGTTGCCGTATGTCAGTTCGTCTGCTGGCGCAGTGCTTTCAGGAGCTGTTGGTCCGGGTAGCCATCGGCCGGCCAGCCGAGGGCGATCTGCAGGCGACGTATTGCCTGGCGGGTATTGGCCCCGATGATGCCATCGACACTGCCGGGTTCGTAACCGTGAGTTTCAAGACGCTCCTGCAGTTCCAGCCGTTCGGTACGGGACAGCGGTTTGTCTTCAGTTGGCCAGTTGGCATAGATCTGGCCCTGGCCCTGGAAACGTTCCGCCAACAGCGAGATGGCGAGGGCGTAGCTGGTGGAATTGTTGTAGCGCAGAATGCTGCGGAAATTGTTCATGATCAGGAATGCGGGGCCGCGGTGACCGGCCGGCAGGATAAGCGTGGCGTCGGTATCGCCATTGGCAGCCAGTGGCCGGCCGAGCGCATCGGTGACACCCAGCGCGGACCATTCTGTCAAGGGTTTGCGGATGGACATGTCCGCCAGTGCGTAATCAAACCCGTCTGCCAGACGGACTTCCGTACCCCAGGGCGTACCGGTTTTCCAGTTGGAGGTACGGAGATAGTTGGCAGCGGAAGCGAGCGCGTCTGCCTCGGTATGCCAGATATCCCGCTTGCCATTACCGTCGAAGTCCACCGCGTGGTCATTGTAGGTCGTGGGAATGAACTGGGTCTGGCCCATGGCGCCGGCCCAGGAGCCGGTCATGTCGTCCACCGTGGTGTCGCCCCGCTGCAGAATTTCCAGTGCAGCCAGCAGTTGGGTCTGGGCGAAATTGGAGCGGCGCCCCTGGTGGGCGAGGGTAGCCAGCGAACGGATCACCGAGCGGTTGCCCATATTACTGCCGAAGTTGCTTTCCAGCCCCCAGATAGCGACCAGGATGTGCCGATCCACGCCATAGCGCTCTTCGATCTGCTGCAGAACGCCGGCATGCCGGGCCAGCATGATGCGACCCGTCGCCTGCCGTTGTGTAGACAGGGCACCGTCCAGATATTCCCAGACCGGACGGGCGAACTCAGGCTGGCTTCCGTCGGCCTTCAGAACAGCGGGGTCAGGTTCGATCTCCTGAAAAGCTCGATCAAACAGCTTGGGCTCTATACCTGCAGCCAGGGCCTGATCACGAAACGCGTCGCGCCATTGGTTGAAACTGCGCTCCTCGCTGATCGCATCGACTGTTCTCAACCCCGTCTGAACCGACGCTTCCAAGCGGTTTTCACCGCAGGCGGAGAGCGCCAGGAGGCTGGCCGCAACGGCGACAAAACGGCGGCATGGGGTGTTGAGGCGAACGGGCAGGTTGAGCATGTATCAGTTTCCGACAAATTCAGATTCCGGCCCACTGTATCACGCGATCTGGCGAGGGCGAACCGGTGGGCGCTGGTTGTACTGCTGTTTGAGGGCGAAGGCAGCATCAGGTTCCTTGGTCGGCTCGGTGAAAGATAAAAATATTCGATTGTGTATGGGGCTGGTACTATTCGGAAATGACGTTTTGCAGCCAGACTGTTTGCGCATATCAGGGGGCGTATTGGCGCTGTAGGCACACGTTGGTTATTCAGAAGAATAAAGAATGCAAAGGAATAGTAAATTCAATCGATGGCGGATCCTGGCGATTCCCGCTGTCCTGGGGGTGTTTTTCACCGCTTGGTTGTTACATCCGGCCTATCAGATGTCGGATTTTTCGCCTTTCCCCACTCAGAACTTCGAGCCATCCTTTGTGCAGCAGGAGGCGGACTTTCAACAGGGGTTCGCGTCATCGGACCTGGACGAGTTCGTGCACTCGCCCTCCGTTGCGGCCCTGCCCGCAGGCGATCTGATGGCGGTGTGGTTTGCCGGCTCCCGAGAGGGCGCAGCCGATGTCGATATCCGCGCTGCGCGGTTTGACGCGGTGAGCGGCAGCTGGGGCGAGGAGCGCGTGCTGGTGACGCGGGAAATGACCCGCCGCGCGGTGGGCAAACCCATCCGTAAACTGGGTAACCCGGTGATCGCTTATTCGCCGGATGACCGTTTGTGGCTGTTCTACGTGTCCGTCTCGGTAGGTGGCTGGGCGGGCAGCGCGGTGAATGTCATGGTGTCCGATGACCTCGGCGAAAACTGGTCCAAGCCGCGACAGCTGGTCACCACGCCCTTCGTCAATATAAGTACGCTGGTGCGTGCTGCGCCGGTGTTTCACCAGGATGGCTCGATCGGTTTGCCGGTATATCACGAATTTCTCGGCAAGTTTCCCGAGTATCTGTATATGGATGCGCGGGGCCGGGTGGTGGACAAGTTCCGCATTGCCGACGGCACCAATTCACTGCAGCCGACCGTGGTCCCTCTGGGCGGTAAGCGGGCCGTAGCCTTGCTGCGGGACGCGAGCGAGGTCGGGCATGTACTGGCTACCGTCACCGAGGATGCCGGACGTACCTGGAAGCCCGAATGGGCAGTCGCGCCATGGAATCCCAATGCCTCTCTGGCTGCAGTGCGTTCGGGTCATGGCAGCCTGCTGGTGGCGCAGAACAATCTGATCGATGGGCGCTTCAGTCTGAGCCTGGATGAGGCAACGGAAAACCTTACCGAATGGTCGCAGGTAGCCTCTCTTGATGCCTCACCAGACCCGCAAGGCAAGCCCTTCCCGCGGTTCAAGTACGAAGAATTGATTGGTGAAAAGTTTCTGTCGTCCAGTGGCGTGGCGCGCCGGGGTCTGCTGGCCGAATACCTGCGCGAGATCGATCAGCGCATGTGCCGGGATGGCATGTGCGACTTCCAGTATGAGTATCCCTATATGATTCGCGCCACCGATGGTCGTTACCACGTGGTCTACGCCTGGAACAACAGTTTCATCAAGCACGTGGCATTCAACGATGCCTGGGTGGAAGCGCAGCTATGATTTCCGTGAGTTTGCAGTCCTGTCTGAGCTTCGCCCTGATTGTATTCCTGTTGCTGCCAAGTAGCCGACTCCCCGTGCGCTATCGTGGTTTGCTGTTGCTCGCGGTGCTGGTCATCGGGATCATCCCGCTGCCCACCGGGTTGTCCCTGGCAGGTTACCTGCGGGGGCTGACCGATGAGCTTTCCATCACCGCGGTAATCTGGATGCTGGCCGGCACGGCGCTGCGTCTGGGCTGGCTGCAACCTGGGTCGGGTACCTATTCATGGCAGCTTTGCTCGATATTCGCCGTGCTGGGAGTGTTGCTCTATCCAGCGTCGATGGGTGTGGGCATGCTTGACACCTATAGCTGGGGTTATTCGCCGCGGATGCTGATTGGGCTGATGGGTGTATTGACGCTGGTGCTGTTGCTGCTGGGCAATATACTCGGGGTGCTCTTGCTGACCCTGGCTACCCTGGCCTTCACCCTGGATATCAAAGCCTCGGACAATTACTGGGATTATCTGATTGATCCCTTCGTGGTGCTTTATTCCATCGGCGTCCTGATAGCCAACTCGATAGCCACCTTGCTGAAATGGCGTCGCGGCATGTTCGCCTCGACTGTGCGGCTGGATGAAGGGTTGGACTGAGGCGGCTCAGCCGGCGACCAGAGGCGTTCTGGCTCCGGCTGCCTTTACCAGCACCAGGGCCAGACTGTCCCAGGGCGAGCCTGGGGCCTGGCCCTTGATCTGTTCGTCGGTCTGCTGAGCCAGACGCAACAGTGCGCCCCAGGTAGTGGCGGGGTGACGTTGCAGAGCTCGGGACACCAAGGGTTTGCGCTTGTCCCAGACCGGTGGGCGCTGGCTGGAAAAGACCTTGTCCTGGGGTATGCCACGAGCGAGATCGTGGGCCATGTTGTGCAGACTGCGCAGTTCACGGGTCACCGCCCAGAGCACGACCGGCGCTTCAACACCTTCCCCTTTCAGACCCTGCAATATGCGCAACGCGTGCTGTGCTTCACCTTGCAGCATGGCATCGGCAAGGTTGAAGACATCGAAGCGGGCACTGTCGGCAACGACCTGTTGTACCGTCTGCAGGTCCAGCTGACCGCTGTCGCAGAACAACTTGAGCTTTTCGATCTCCTGCGCGGCGGCCAGCAGGTTGCCCTCCACGCGCACGCTCAGCAGCTCCAGTGCTTCGGGCGTGGCATGCAGTCCAGCGGCCGCCAGGCGGTCTCGCATCCAGCCAGCCAGCTGCTGGGCGTCTACGGGCCAGATCTGCACGAAACGGCTGCTGCCATGCTCGATCAGTCCCTTGGCCCATTTGCTGCGTTGGGTGCTGCCGTCCAGCTTGGGCAGGGTAACCAGCAATGTCGTGTCAGGGGGAGGATTGTCCAACCAGGCCAGCAGCGCCTTGCCGCCTTCATCCCCTGGCTTGCCGCCGGGAATGCGTAGTTCGACCAGGCGTTGCTGGGCAAACAATGACAGGCTGTGGCTGGCGTCATGCAGTTGCCCCCAGTCGAAACTGCGGTCCACATGAAACACCAGACGTTCTTCGCTGCCGGCATCGCGACAGGCACGGCGAACCAGATCGGCCGCCTCGCCGGTGAGCAGCGGATCATCTCCGCTGATCACATATACCGGCGCCAACCCGTCACCGAGCTGGCGCTGCAGTTGCCCCGGGTTGAGCTTCACGTCTCAGGGAGCCTGACGATCAATTGCCTGTTCGCGCGCTGCGAGGTCGCTGGCGGATATGCTCGACAGGCGGAACATCAGCTGGCGGGTCAGATCCTGAAGCATCTCACGGTGCAGCAGAGCTTCCTCTTCACTGGTACCGATCAGGTTGTCCTTGTCGTTGACATAGACGCGCTGGGTGGAGAGGGTTTCCGGCCCGATCAGCGGGCGGCTCTGGCGGTCGCTGATCTGGAAGGTCAGTTCGCTGGTGAGCTCATATTCGGCCGGCGTGGAGCGGTAGGTGTAGGTGACCGCGCGCCGTTCCTTGCGCTCATCCAGCAGCTGCAGGTGGTAAGGGGCCGAGCTGCGTATGTCCACGCCATTGACCTGGAGAGCTTCCAGTACGCTCTGATAGGTGGGGCCGTAGCTGTTGCGGGCGCTGACAGCCAGTTCCTCCAGCTTGACGCTGTCGACGCTGGTGCCGCGCAAATGGAAGCCGCAGCCGCTGAGCAGCAGACTGGCGCCGAGCACAGCACAGCTCAGCAGATGACGTGGACGTTGCAGTGGCATGCCGATTCTCCGTTGCGTATCAGTTGGCGACAATATTGACCAGCTTGCCGGGCACCACAATCACCTTGCGGATGCTCAGGCCTTCGGTAAAGCGCAGTACATTCTCGTTGGCTCGGGCAGTGGCTTCCACGTCTTCGCGGCTGGCGTCGGCCGGTACCTGAATGTGGCCGCGCAGCTTGCCGTTGACCTGAATCACCAGCTCCAGACTGTCCTGCACCAGGGCGCTCTCGTCCAGCGTCGGCCAGGATGCGTCAATCACCGCTATGTCATGCCCCAACGCCTGCCACAGCGCATGGCTGATGTGCGGAACTATGGGTGCCAACAGAAGAGTAACGGTTTCCAGACCTTCCTGCAGCAGGGCGCGATCCTGCTCGCTGGCCTGCGGCGCCTTTTCCAGTACGTTCATCAGCGTCATCACCGCGGCAATGGCGGTGTTGAACTTGTGGTGCTGGCCGATATCCTGGCTGGCCTGACGAATGGCAATATGAATGGCGCGACGTACATTCTTCTGAGCGTCACTCAGGCTGCTGAGATCCAGCGCCACGCTGCTGCCCTGAGCGGTGTGCTGATTGCCCAGACGCCAGACCCGGCGCAGGAAGCGGTGCGCACCCTCGACACCGGCATCCGACCATTCCAGGCTCATGTCCGGCGGCGAGGCAAACATCATGAACAGGCGGCAGGTATCGGCGCCGTACTGGTCGATCATGAACTGGGGATCGACACCGTTGTTCTTCGACTTGGACATCTTCTCGATGCCGCCGATGACCACTGGCTGGCCGTCGCTGGCCAGGCGGGCAGCAATGACCTTGCCCTTGGCATCGCGCTCAACTTCGACATCAGCCGGGTTGAACCAGCTCTTGCTGCCGTTCTCTTCGAGACGATAGTAGGTCTCGGCGATAACCATGCCCTGCGTCAGCAGATTCTTGAATGGCTCATCCGAATCGACCAGACCCTGGTCGCGCATCAGCTTGTGGAAGAAACGCGCATACAACAGGTGAAGAATGGCGTGTTCGACACCGCCGATGTACTGGTCCACCGGCAGCCAGTGGTTGGCTGCAGCGGGATCGACCATGCCCTGCTCATAATGCGGCGAAGCGTAGCGGGCAAAGTACCAGGAGCTCTCGACGAAGGTATCCATGGTATCGGTTTCGCGCCGTGCGGGCCGGTTGCAGGTAGGGCAGCTGCACTCGTAGAACTCGGGCATCCGCGCCAGCGGCGAGCCGGCGCCATCGGGCACGACGTCTTCCGGCAGTACCACCGGCAACTGATCTTCCGGTACCGGTACATCACCGCAATGCTCGCAATGGATGATCGGAATCGGGCAGCCCCAGTAGCGCTGGCGGCTGATGCCCCAGTCGCGCAGGCGATATTGGGTGCGGGGTGCCCCCAGATCCTTCTGCTTGAGCACTTCGCTGATCGCGGTAAATGCACTGTCGAAGTCCAGGCCGTCAAATTCCTCGGAATTGATCAGCTCGCCTTTCTCTCCATAGGCATCCTGCCACGGGGCGGGCGTCTCGTCGCCTGCCGAGGTGCGGATGACCGGCTTGATCGGCAGGTGGAATTGGCTGGCGAACTCGAAATCGCGCTCGTCGTGGGCTGGCACGGCCATGACCGCGCCTTCGCCATAACTCATGAGCACGTAGTTGGCGACCCAGACCGGCAGCTTGTCGCCGGTCAGCGGGTGCTCGACGAACAGCCCGGTGGGCTGACCCTGTTTTTCCTGGGTGGCGATATCGGCTTCGGCCACACCGCCGCGTTTGCATTCATTGATGAAGGTCTGCAGTGCCGGATTGTGCGCCGCAGCCTGGGTAGCCAGCGGGTGTTCGGCGGCGACCGCGACATAGGTCGCGCCCATCAATGTATCGGGACGGGTGGTGAAAACCTTGAGCTTGCCGGCGCCGCCGATCGAGGCTTGATCATAGGGGAAGTGCACTTCCATCCCTACGGATTTTCCGATCCAGTTGCGCTGCATGGTCTTGACCTGGTCCGGCCAGCCGGGGAGGTTGTCCATCGAGTCCAGCAGTTCTTCCGCGTAATCAGTGATGCGGAAGTAATACATGGGAATTTCGCGCTTCTCGATCTCGGCGCCGGAGCGCCAGCCCTTGCCATCGATCACCTGTTCATTGGCGAGTACGGTCTGGTCGACCGGGTCCCAGTTGACGGTACCGTTTTTGCGGTAGATCACGCCTTTTTCGTACAGCTTGGTGAACAGCCACTGTTCCCAGCGATAGTACTCGGGGGTGCAGGTGGCGAATTCGCGCGACCAGTCTATTGCCAGCCCCAGGCTTTTCAGCTGGGTGCGCATGTAGTCGATGTTGGAATAGGTCCAGGCGGCGGGCGCGACGTTATTGTTCATCGCGGCGTTTTCCGCGGGCATGCCGAAGGCATCCCAGCCCATGGGCTGCAGCACATTCTTGCCCTGCATGCGCTGATAGCGGGCGATCACGTCACCGATGGTGTAGTTGCGCACGTGGCCCATGTGCAGCTTGCCGCTAGGGTAGGGGAACATCGACAGGCAATAGTAGGTTTCACGGCCTGGCGTTTCGTCCACCTTGAAGGCGTCGGTATGTTCCCAGGCGGTCTGGGCGGCGTTTTCTATTTCGCGGGGAGAATACTGTTCTTGCATGGGCGTGGACTGTTTGTCGACTCGTATGTCAGAGAAAAAAGTAATGCGGCAGGATACACCACCGGGCCCGGCACAGGTAGGGCCTGTTGCCATTCGTCGCCGGCCACGGGAGAAATCGGACGTCGGGTCTATGCTGTTGGCAAAGGATGTCCATCTGCCTTGGACAGTCATATTTGCCTAGGGAGAAAGATCATGAAACATGTGCAGCCGGAGCCCCTTGCCAGTGGCCGCGATTCATCCTACGGGCGACTGCTGCGTCGTCTGGATCAAGCCCTGGATGTCGCCCGCACCCGGCAATGGATGGCGGGCCGGGAGGATGTACCAGCAGAGCTGGAAGTGTGCGGTTTGAGCAAACAGGATATGCAGTTGTTGAAACAGATACTCGGTGCCATGCAGCGTGACGGTATGCCTCTCGGTGTCACAAGTCTCGGGCGCGCCGCCGCGCCGCCCTCAGTGTTTGCGGCGCGCGACTGCACACAGCATCAGCGCAGCCAGTACTAGCGCCGCCAGTGGCCAGCTGCCGAAACGCAGCCAGGGTGTCAGGCCTTCACGGGGTTGTACCTCACCGCGCAATACCGCTTGTTCGAACTGCGGTATGTGCGCGGTGATTCGACCCCGGTGATCGATCAGCGCCGTCACGCCGTTGTTTGTCCCCCGAATCATCCAGCGCCCGCTTTCCAGGGCGCGCATGCGGGCCATCTGCAGGTGTTGCAGCGGGCCGATGGATTTGCCGAACCAGCTGTCGTTGCTGATGGTCAGCAGGAGTTCGCTGTCGGCCGCCAACCGGCCGGCGAAGTCGGGATAGACGGTTTCATAGCAGATCATGGGCGCCAGCCGGTGTCCCGCCGCTTCGAGTGGGTCCTGCTGCAGCGGCCCGCGGGAAAAGTTCGACATGGGCAGATCGAAGAAGCTGATCACCCCGCGCAGCAGATCTTCCAGCGGCACGTATTCACCGAATGGCACCAGCTTGTGCTTGAGATACTGGCTGGGTTGTTCCCCGGCGACCATGATGCCGTTGTAGATGCGCATCTCGCCATTGGCGTCCGCCTGGTCAACCGGGATGCCGGTGATCAGCGTGCTGCCTTGCTGCGCCAGGTTGGCAGCCATACCCTGAACGAAGGGCATGGCGCGACTGCTGAGGACCGGCACGGCGGTTTCCGGCCAGAGGATGATGTCCGCTGGCTGGGCATAGCTCAGGTCGCGGTAGGTCGCCAGCGTATGGTCGATATGCGCCGGATCCCACTTGCGTGACTGTTCAATGTTGGCCTGAATCAGCGCCACCGACAGCGGTTCGCCCGCTGGTCGGGTCCATTCAATGCTGCTCAGCAGCGCGCCGCCGATCCAGATCGCGGCCAGGAGCGCGCCGGCCAGCAGACCATGGGAGAGGCGGCGCCACAGACGCCATTCGCTGAGCAGGCAGGCGCTGAATACAGTAAGAAAACTGAGCAGCCAGACGCCGCCCAGCGGTGCCCAGCCGGCTAGCCAGGTGTCGGTATGGGCATAGCCCTGATAAAGCCACGGAAAGCCGGTGAGAAACCAGCTGCGAAAGAATTCCTGAGCTACCCACAGGGCAGCAAACCCCGTTGCTGCCAACCAAAGGCTATCGCTCGGCCGCAGCCAGCGTGCCCAGAGCCAGGCCATCAGCGCTGGTAACAACGCCAGCCCAGCGACAAACAGCGCCGTCAGCAGTGCTGCCAGGGCCGGTGGGGCATAACCATGCACGTGGATGCTGACATAGACCCAGGACACGCCGCTGAGAAATAGCCCCACACCCCAGCACCAGCCCCGCCACAATGCCTGACGCCCCGTTAGATCGTGCAGGCTCTGATACAGCAAGGCCGCCGATATCAGTCCCAGGGGCCAGATATCGAAGGGGGTAAACGACAGGGTGGTCAACGCACCGGCGATCAGGGCCAGTACATCGCCCGACCAGCCGGGGCTGCGCAACAGCCGAAGCAGCTTTTGTGGCAGGGTCATGGTGCTCTCGGAAAAAGGTCGATCAGGGCTGGATAACGGAGACCCGCAGCAGATGCACACGACGGCTGTCGGCGTTGAGAATGCGTACCCGGAATCCATCCAGCTCGACGATCTCGTTGCGCTTGGGCAGGTGGCCGAAGGCATTCATTACCAGGCCGCCGAAGGTGTCGAACTCCTCATCGGAAAAGCCCGTATCGAATTGCTCGTTGAAATCCTCGATCGGGGTCAGACCCTTGATCAGGTAATCACCGGAGGGCAGGGGCTTGATGTAGTCCTCGTCATCGATGTCATGCTCATCCTCGATATCACCGACGATCTGCTCCAGTACGTCCTCAATGGTGATCAGTCCGGAAACACCGCCATACTCGTCAATCACGATGGCCATGTGATTGTGCGTTGAGCGGAACTCCTTGAGCAGCACGTTAAGCCGCTTGGATTCGGGCACGCAGGTGGCCGGGCGCAGCAGATCCTTGATATCGAAACGTTCGGTATTGCCTTCCAGCAGCAGCGGCAGCAGATCCTTGGCCAGCAGGATGCCGAGCACGTCGTCGATGCTTTCGCCGATAACCGGGAAGCGGGAGTGGGCTGCCTCGATAACCGATGGCAGAAACTCGCGAGGCGTGTGGGATGCCTTGATCGTGGTCATCTGCGAGCGCGGGATCATGATATCGCGCACCTGCATGTCGGCGACCTGCAGCGCGCCTTCGATGATCGCCAGGGCCTCGATGTCGAGAACCTCGTTCTGCTGCGCCTCGCGCAGCAATTCGAGCAGTTCCTGACGGTTGCGGGGTTCCTGGACAAAAGCCTGGGTCAGTCTCTCCAGCCAGGACTTGTGTCCGTTGCTCGATCGATCGTCGCTCATGGGGTTATCTACTCATCACTCGTCGGTTGCAAGATAGGGGTCGGCAATGCCCAGTTCGGCCAGCAGCCTGCGTTCCAGGGCTTCCATTTTCTCGGCTTCATCGTCTTCAATATGGTCATGACCCAGCAGATGCAGACAGCCATGGATGACCATGTGCGCCCAGTGCGCATCGGCGGCTTTGCTCTGCTCAGCGGCCTCGCGATTGACTACCGGGACGCAGATAACCAGATCGCCGAGCAAAGGTATTTCCAGCTCAGGGGGCAGGTCGGCGGGGAAGGACAGCACGTTGGTGGGGTAGTCCTTGTGCCTGTATTCGCTGTTCAACGTCTGGCTTTCATCGGCATCGACCAGACGTATGGTCAGCTCCTGCCCGGGTTTGTCACGCAGGGCCAGGGCGGCCCAGCGTATCAGGCTGGCGTCATCGGGCTGACCAGGGGCATCGGTTGCCCTCTGTATGTCTACCTCAACGGTCATTGCGGCGCTCCTCGCGCTGCTGTTCCTGGGCGCTGTCAAAGCGTTCATAGGCTTCGACAATACGCTGCACCAGCGGGTGACGCACCACATCCTTGGATTTGAAATGGGTAAAGCCGATACCCTTTACATCCTGCAACACATCTATCACGTGAGTCAGACCGGAGCGGGTGCCGCGCGGCAAGTCGACCTGGGTTATGTCACCGGTGATGACTGCCGTGGAGCCGAAGCCGATGCGCGTGAGGAACATCTTCATCTGTTCCAGGGTGGTGTTCTGGCTCTCATCAAGGATGATGAAGCTGTTGTTCAGGGTGCGCCCGCGCATATAGGCCAGGGGCGCAACCTCGATTACCTGCTTTTCGATCAGCTTGGCGACCTGTTCGAAACCGAGCATTTCATACAGGGCGTCGTACAGCGGGCGCAGGTAGGGATCGATCTTCTGTGACAGATCGCCGGGCAGGAAGCCCAGCTTCTCGCCGGCCTCAACTGCCGGGCGCACCAGCAGAATGCGTCGGATCTGCTCGCGCTCCAGCGCATCCACGGCGCAGGCGACAGCCAGATAGGTCTTGCCGGTACCGGCCGGGCCAATACCGAAGTTGATGTCATGTTCCTGAATCGAACGTACATAAGTCTGCTGATTCGGCCCGCGCGGTTGAATGGTCATGCGCTTGGTACGCAGCACCACCGGCTTGTGGCCGTCACGCTGCTGCAGGGACTCACTGAGGTTTTCCAGTCCCGACTCCTGCAGATACAGGTGCACGGTATCCGGTTCCAGGTCCTTGTTGTCCCGCGTTTCGCGGTACAGCTGACGCAATACCGCCTCGGCGGAACGGGTGATGGCTGGGTCGCCGATCAGCTCGAAGTGGTTGCCGCGGTTGCGGACCTCGATACCGAGGCGCTGCTCGATAAGACGAAGGTTTTCATCGAATTGACCGCAGAGACTGGCGAAGCGCCGGGGATCTACGGGCTCGATGCTGAAGCGATGAATAGTCGAGGTAGCGTTCAAATTGGTCCGTTAGTGGCCATGTGGCTATCAGGAAGAGACAGCATAGCGCGCAAATCGGGCTATGCAAAGATGGGCAATGAGCCGCAGCCCGCCGTGCGCAGCGGGCTGGACGGCGGGCGCTGAAGTCAATGCACTGTTTCGCTCAGCAGCGTGCCACGCAGAGAGTGTGGCAGTGCTTCGTCGATCTGCACATCGATAAACTGGCCGATCAGCTGCGGATTGTCGCAGCGGAAGTTGACGATGCGGTTATGCTCGGTGCGGCCCTGGAGCATGCCCGGGTCCTTCTTCGAGTAATCGGTGACCAGGATGCGCTGGGTACTGCCAACCATGCGTCGGCTGTTCTCGAAACCCTGCTGGTTGAGCCGGGCCTGAAGGATCTGCAGACGCTGCTTCTTGACCTCCATCGGGGTGTCGTCGGGCAGGTCGGACGCCGGCGTGCCGGGACGGGCGCTATAAATGAAGGAATAGGAGAAGTCGAAACCGACTTCCTCAATCAGCTTCATGGTCTGCTCGAAGTCGCGGTCGGTCTCACCGGGGAAGCCGATGATGAAGTCCGAGCTGAGAATGATGTCCGGCACCGCTGCCTTGAGCTTGCGCACCCGGGACTTGTACTCCAGTGCGGTGTGGTTGCGCTTCATCCCGGCCAGTACGCGGTCGGAACCCGATTGCACCGGCAGGTGCAGATACTTCACCAGCTCCGGGACTTCGGCATGGGCGCGGATCAGGCTGTCGGAAAACTCCAGCGGATGCGAGGTGGTGTAGCGGATGCGGTCGATGCCGTCGATTGCCGCCACCACCCGGATCAGATCAGCCAGATCGGCGATGCCGCCGTCGTGAGTCTGGCCGCGATAGCCGTTGACGTTCTGACCCAACAGGGTGACTTCACGCACGCCGTTCTCGGCCAGATGTACACACTCGGCCAGCACGTCATCAAACGGGCGACTGACTTCCTCGCCGCGGGTGTAGGGCACCACGCAGAAGCTGCAATACTTGCTGCAGCCTTCCATCACCGAGACATAGGCGGTCGGGCCGTCTACGCGGGGCTCGGGCAAATTGTCGAATTTCTCGATTTCCGGGAAGGACACGTCCACTTGCGCGCTACCGGTGGTGCGGGCGGCGTTGATCATTTCCGGCAGGCGGTGCAGGGTCTGCGGACCGAAGACCACATCCACATAGGAGGCGCGGTCGCGGATGGCGGTGCCTTCCTGGCTGGCAACGCAACCGCCAACGCCGATGATCAGGTCCGGGTTCTTTTCCTTCAGCGGCCGCCAGCGCCCCAGCTCGGAAAACACCTTCTCCTGCGCCTTCTCGCGAATCGAACAGGTATTGAGCAGGATGACGTCGGCCTCGTCGGGGCGGTCGGTCAATTCCATTGCCTGATGTTCACCGAGCAGGTCAGCCATGCGCGAGCTGTCGTACTCGTTCATCTGGCAACCGTGGGTCTGAATAAAAAGTTTTTTTGCCATGGGATTCGCGGAAGGGACTCGTGGAGAAAAACGGCGATTATACACGGAAGGCCGGGGCGATGTTATGCCTGCGGCGACGGGCTGCGCACCATAGTTGATGAGGTTAAATGTGATATGATCCGCGCCCTTTGACCGGACGGCTGAGGCCAGCGGTCCTATCCATGTTGTACGATGTGTGAGTTCAATGAGCAAAGATAAGCAACAGCCCATCTTTCGGGTGATTTTTCTCAATCAAGGTCAGGTTTACGAGCTGTACGCCCGTCAGATTTTTCAGAGCGAGCTGTGGGGCTTTCTGGAAATCGAAGAATTGGTGTTCGGCGAACGCTCGCAGATGCTGGTCGATCCGGGCGAGGAAAAACTCAAGAGTCAGTTCGAAGGCGTCAACCGCAGCTTCATTCCAGCCCATGCCATAGTGCGTATCGATGAAGTCGAGCGTGTTGGTCAGGCCAAGATCAGCGAAGCCAAAGCAGGCGGCAACGTCATGTCATTTCCGATGCAGCCGGGGCCGGGTCAGGGACCGGGTAACAACTGATCCTGGTCGGCGCTCGAAGACGGCTTTTTTGTGGGAGTGGCCCTGGCCACGAAGAGGCCTGCCTGAAACCCACGCGGCCAAGGCCGTTCCCACAAGCTCCCACAAATCTGGCGTTCGGACTGGTCGACTATTACTGAGCGGCCGGTTCAGCCTCGTCAGCACCGCCCTGCAGCTGCCGCAACTGCTCGTCACGTATATGCCGCAGATAATTGCGGAACAGTGTGCCCAGCACCTGAGTCGCGGCGGCGACTTCTTCGTCTGACATCTGTTCGGTCAGTCTGTCGGTGGCATCCATTGCTGCATCCTGACCATTGACTGCCGCCATCTTCAGGATGATGTAGGCCTGCGGCAGGTTGCGTTCAACGCCTTCACCTTCAATGTGCATAAGTCCAAGGCGGTATTGTGCATCCGGATGACCCTGAACCGACGCCTGTTCATACCATTTGAGCGCCTGCTGCAGATCCCGCTCGGTGCGTTCGCCATGGTAATACAGCTCACCCATTTCAAATTGCGCCTGCATGTCACCGGACTCGGCAGCGGCTGTGCAGTTTTCCAGTGCCAGCGGCAGGCTCTCATCATCGACGCGATTGAAAGCGCAGCGCTCTTCGGTGCTGACCACCAGCGGTGCAAGGGACTGGGCAGATGCGAC
This sequence comes from Halopseudomonas litoralis, assembly GCF_900105005.1. Taxonomy (NCBI): domain Bacteria; kingdom Pseudomonadati; phylum Pseudomonadota; class Gammaproteobacteria; order Pseudomonadales; family Pseudomonadaceae; genus Halopseudomonas; species Halopseudomonas litoralis. The sequence goes on along the minus strand of NZ_LT629748.1, from coordinate 2,302,654 downwards.
GGGAGTGCCGATGCTCAGTGTGCACAGGGTGAAAGCGCTGAAGAACCTGACAAGAGAGCTGTTCATTATTGGCGGGCCGTTTGATCCTGGAGGAGGGGGTGTTGCTATTGTGCGCCTGATCCGCGCGCCAGCCAACCGCCATGACAGCGGTTGGCTGACCCCTTGATCACAGGGAAGCGAAAGCCCGCTCGGCAGCATCCAGCGTCAACTGCAGCTCGGTATCGCCATGGGCGATGGAGGCGAAGCCGGCTTCGAAAGCGCTGGGCGCAAAGTACACACCTTGTTCCAGCATGCTGTGGAAGAATCTGGCAAAGCGTTCGGCATCGCTGGCCATCACATCCTCGAAGGTGAGGATGTTATCGGCGCCACTGAAATACAGCCCGAACATGCCACCCGCTTGAGTAGTAACAAAGGGCACGCCGGCCGCATCGGCGCGATCCTGCAGTCCCTGCAGCATGCGGCTGGTATAGCTGGTCAGCTCGTCATGAAAACCGGGACGGCTGATGAGTTTCAGGGTGGTCAAGCCGGCGGCCATCGCCAATGGGTTGCCGGACAGCGTCCCAGCCTGATAAACCGGCCCCAGCGGTGAGATGCATTCCATGATGTGCTGCTTGCCACCGAAGGCGCCGACCGGCATGCCGCCGCCGACGATCTTGCCGAAGGTTGACAGGTCAGGGGTGACGCCATAATAGGCCTGTGCGCCACCGAGAGAGACGCGGAAGCCGGTCATGACTTCGTCGAAAATCAGCACCACGCCGTGTTCATCACAGACTTCGCGCAGCCCTTCGAGGAAACCGGGTACGGGCGGTACGCAGTTCATGTTGCCGGCCACCGGTTCGACGATGATGCAGGCGATGTCCTTACCAACCCTGCTCAGGCTTTCACGCACGGCAGCGATGTCGTTGTAGGGCAGGGTCAGGGTGTGCTGGGCAAAGGCCGCCGGCACGCCGGGCGAGCTGGGTACGCCGAAGGTCAGTGCGCCGGAGCCGGCTTTGACCAGCAAACTGTCGGAATGACCGTGGTAGCAGCCTTCGAACTTGATGATGGTATCGCGACCGGTATAACCCCGCGCCAGGCGAATCGCACTCATGGTCGCCTCGGTACCGGAGCTGACCATGCGCACCATGTCCATCGACGGCACCATGGAGCAGACCAGCTCCGCCATCTCGGTTTCCATCGCGGTCGGTGCGCCGTAGGACAGGCCGTGATCCAGCTGGCGACGGACGGCATCAAGTACGTCCGGGTGGCTGTGGCCGAGAATCATCGGGCCCCAGGAGCCGACGTAATCAACGTAGCGCTTGTCGTCTTCATCAACGATGTAAGCGCCTTCGGCGTGCTTGATGAACAAGGGCGTGCCGCCAACGCTGCGAAATGCGCGAACCGGGGAGTTCACACCACCGGGGATATGTTTCTGGGCACTGGCAAAAAGGGTTTCCGAGCGGGACATGGGCAGTTCTCTCAAGGTGTCAAAGCGGTGAAATCAAGTGCGCGGCGGCGGACGGCGGTGGCGGATTCGACGCCAAACAGTCCGTGCACGACGGCAAGCAGGTCGGCGCCTGCATCATAGAGTGGTTGTGCGTTATCCAGCGTGATACCGCCGATGGCAACCACGGGTACAGCAAAGCGCGAGCGGGCCTCCTGGAGCAGGCTGGTGCTCGCTGTTGGTGCGCCGGGCTTGGTGGCGGACTGGAAGAAACGACCAAAGGCAATATAGCTGGCCCCGGCGACAACCGCCTGTTCGGCATAGTCCAGGCTGGCGTGGCAGGTAGCGCCAACCAGTGCATGCGGGCCGAGTTGCTGACGCGCCTCACGCAGGCTGCCGTCATCGCGACCCAGATGTACGCCAACGTTCAAGCGGCTGGCCAATTCCAGATCGTCATTGATCAGCAGCTGGGCGGCATACTGCTCGCACAGGGTTCTCAGCTGGCCGGCTTCTTCCAGGCGGCGCTCGGGGTCGGCGCTCTTGTCACGGTACTGCACCAGGCGCGCACCGCCCGCCAGAGCGGCCTCGACATAGGGCAGCAGCTTGCCATCGGCTAACAATGCGCTGTCGGTAATGGCATACAGGCCGCGCAGACTCACTGGCAGAAATCCAGCGGCAGGCGGCGCGGTACATACTGGCCGTGGCCGGGTTGCTCGGCGTCACGCAGGGTGCGCCAGGTGTAATCCAGAGCAGTCTTGACGGCGCTGACCAGTTCCTCGCCGAGGGCCAGCCGTCCGGCCAGAGTGCTGGCCAGGGTGCAACCGGACCCGTGATAACTGCCCGGCAGGCGTGCACAGGTGAAGGTATGCTGGCTGCCGTCACGGCAATAGAGACGGTTGTGGATGTCCTGCTCGTCACCATGGCCGCCGGTGATCAGCAGGTTCTGGCAGCGTTCAAGCAGCTTGTCGGCGCATTCGTCAGCGCTGCCGTTGGGCAACTCGGCGAGAATGCGTGCTTCGGGCAGGTTCGGCGTGACGATGCGGGCGATCGGCAGCAGCTTCTCGCGCATGGCGTAACCCACCTCATCCTTGCCGAGTGAGCCACCGCCACCGGCGCGCAATACCGGATCGCAGACCAGCGGTAGATGCGGATGGGCCTGCATGATCTCGACCACGGTATCGACCATGTCGAGATTACCCAGCATGCCGAGCTTGACCGCTGACACCGGCATGTCGTTGAGTACAGCATTGGCCTGGGCCAATACCCACTCGCGGTCGAGCACACGGAAGTCGAGAACATCAACGGTGTTCTGCACAGTCAGCGCAGTGACGGCCGGTGCAGCATGGCAGCCCTGGGCGATCAGTGCTTCGATATCAGCCTGCAGGCCGGCCCCACCACTGGGGTCATGGCCGGACAGACAGAGTACAACGGGGCGAAAAGGAGTAGGCGTATTCATGCGCTAAGCTTACCATCAGCGAGCGGGTATCGGTATGGCATCGGCGTTGCCGAAGCCTGTTATGGACATAACAACAAGAGCAATGGAGAAGACCGAGATGAAACCAGTTGATCAATGGTTTGATGAGTACGGTGAAAGTCACCGCAATCCAGTAAACAAGTTGCTGCACTGGATCTGTGTACCCCTGATCACCTTCAGCGTGCTGGGTGTGTTCTGGGCCATTCACCCGGTGGTCGCCTTTGTGGTGGTCGGGCTGGCGCTGGGGTTCTATCTGATGCTGTCCTGGCGGCTGGCGTCGGTCATGTTGTTGCAAAGCCTGATCATGCTATGGATTCTGAGCATCATGCCGCAGGTATTCTGGCCCTGCGTTGCCATCTTCGTACTGGCCTGGATAGGACAGTTCATCGGCCATTATGTCGAAGGCAAAAAGCCCTCGTTCTTTCAGGATGTGCAGTTCCTGCTGATCGGGCCGGTGTGGTTGATGGGGTTTGTGTTCCATCGGTTGGGTTGGCGTTATTGAACGGTTTTGCGGCGGCTGGGGCGATATTGGCGGGTATTTCCGGAGGAACGCGCAGGGTAAGCTTTCAGGATAACGGTTTAATGGCTCGACGCTGAAAGGGATGAAAATTGAATGTTTGATGGCCTTTTGATTCTGAAAGGCTATACTTTGCCCTGACACTACCTGCCTTACTCAGCGCACATTCAAGGAAAGACGGTTTGCGAAAGGATTCGGCTGGCACTTCCGGCCTCTTCAAATATCTGTTCTATACCGTTCTCCTTGCCGCCGTGATGTGGTTTTTTCTCGCGTTCTCCCCGTTGGGAATCAGCGAGCGTCTCGACAAATACACTCAGGATTTGTTCAACAGTCGCGCCGGTAGTTGGATTTATCCCACTGATCGGCAGCAAGACGTCGCCGTTCTTTTGCTGACCGATGAAGTGGTTGATGCCGTGCTGCAAGGGCAGTGGCCAGCCCCGTACTCCTTCCATGCATCGATTCTGGATGATCTTCTCGTTCATCAGCCGCGCGCGGTATTCATCGATTTTTACTGGATGAACCAGAACAAGCCAGGCGGGGATTACCTCGTCAACGTCCTGGAGAGTTACCGAGAGACACAGGTCCCGGTCTATCTGTCCGTTCCCGATGAGGGGTGGCTTGAAGCCCGATGGCCGGAACTGGTGGGGCTGGTTACTCCCGTATCCGCCTCTGTGGTGATGGATCCAACAGATTTCATCGCACGCTCATATCCGCAGGAATTTCGCGGAATGCGCTCAGCAGCGTTTGCCATTGCCGAGGACCAATTCGGAATAAGCGCTGCTCATCGGGGTGCGCTGGATATCTTCTGGGGCACCGCCGACAACCCGCTTAATCAAGCCTGGATGCAGTCCGAGGATGAAGCGCAAGGCAGCATTCTGGGTGGCCTGTTGCAGGGCTTCGAAGGTGTCGAGACACCGATCCCTTACGCTACCACTGTATTCGTCCGTGACTTGCTGAACCCGGTGGCCGAAACAGAAGATGAGGCTCTGCGCGAGCTGGATGAGCACCTGAAGGACCGTGTGATCATCTACGGAGCCAGCCTTTCTGGTATTCAGGACATGGTGTTCACGCCCACTCGATCGATACTGCCAGGTGTCTATTACCACGCCATGGCGATAGATAATCTGCTGACCTGGGGCAGCAACTTCAAAGCAAGTGTGCCCAGCCGAACGCTGCCCATTCTTGGGTCTCACACGCTGCTCATCTTTCAAGCCTTCGTGCTCCTGTCGATTTCGGCCCTTGTCTGTTACTGGAAACTGAACGCCCCCGGTGAGGTTGCCTCAGCCGGTACTCCATTGGCTGACAATTCCCGGGAACATCATCCAGCGGAGCGGTGGTTTGCAGGTGCGATAAAAACATCTGTTCTCATCATCGTAATAGTTGCCTGCGTAATTCAATTTTTTGTATTGGATCTGCCAGTCGCAACCTGGGCTGGTTTTCTGGAAATTATCGGTATTGGTGTCGTTATAGAGCGGCTAAATCTGATTGAGCGCCTGTGTCGGTGGCCGACGCTCATTCATAGTTGTTTTTGCAAGCTATATAAAGGAGAGCAGGATGCGCAAGACGATCCTCAGAATGTCCCTACTGACCGTGTTAGTGGTGCCGTACGCGAGCGCTGATCCGATCGCCGTCACGGAGTTTCGGCAGCAACAGGTGCAGTTGTTTGACGCACAGGGCAAGCAGCCCGTGGAACGCAGGGACGCAGCATCTATTCAATTACCTCTGGAGATTGCCGATTCCCTGGCCGGTGGCTTCTATGTTGTGAAGATCGGTGATCAAGCGTATACGGTAAAAAAACGCACAGTACGCACCAATCGTGTTTACGAACTCAGCAGCGTCTGTAACAACACCGTAGCCGCCACTAAAGCAGCTGCCTCGCGCGGTCTGGGTAACGGAGAGTGCGAATGAAGCTCAAGCTATCCGCAGTTTGCGTGGCCACTACCCTGTTGGTGGGGTGCGTTGGTGGCGCAACGCAGTCAGTTAGAAATCTGATCCCGGGGCAGTTGGCCGCAGATCAGCCGATACTGGCCCAAGTCGACAAAACCTATTCTCCCGGCCTGCTCGCGGTTGGGCATGATGAAGATCGTTATCGCAACCAGAGCCTGGGGCTGGGATTGGTGAGCCACCCCGAAGCCGAGCGCTATATCAATAAACAACTGGATCGTCTCAAGCAGGCCTCCGGAATTACCGGTCTACCAGGTCAGGCTTATCTGTTCGCAGATACCGCGCTTGGCGCCCGCGCCAGCCCTGACGGCAATATATATATACCCTACGTAGTGTTGCGTGATATCGACAGCACCGACGAGTTGGCCGCGCTGCTGGCCCATGAACTAGCCCATACCATCCGCAACCATAATAGTTCGGACCTCTTCGTTCAGGTCCAGAAAAAAGCGGTAATGGCAGCGGGGCTCCTGGCAAACTACAAAAGTGGCGACAGTGGAGTCATGCGCGGCTCCGATGAAAAGCTGATAGAAAACGTATTCACCACCCTCATGGTGTCGGACGGTTTTATCAATCCCGGTTGGACGCGCCGCCAGGAACTCGAAGCAGACAAGCTCGGCATGGATATTCTTATCGTCGCTGGCTACAACGGCGACGCCATGTTCACTCTGCTGGATAAGATGGCAGCATGGGAAGAGCGCAACAAGACAGAGCAAAGCCAGCGTAACGCGTTGATAGATCAGATGCTGATGGTTAATGACCCCGGGCTGGCGGAGCTACCTTTCGGGGACAAGATAGGCAGCTTGCTGGATAGGTCAGCCATCGGTATTGGCTCGGTGGTCAACCGGCTAAACCAGAACCATGATTCAGCCGAAAAACGCTACGATGATCTGTTGGCTTACGTAGACGTGCATTACCCAGACGCACCCGCGCCTACACAGGAAGTCAGGAGCTGGCGAGCTATTGCCAAAAGTCAGAAAGCAGAACGCATCTGGCAGGGATTGACTCGGGTGGTCGAGGCTCGGAATGCTGTAGCTGAGGGCGATCTCTCCAGCGCTGAAAAGCGTATCAGAACCGCGGTCAATCCTCACACCAATAACCAGAACTTTCTGCGCCAATCCTTCTATGAGTTGCGCGCAGCGCAGCAGCAGAAAGCGAGTATGCAGCAGAATCTCGCGCTGGGTATGAACGGGGCTTATCCATCGTTCCTGATGCATGTCGAGCAAGCCCAGCTTACGGGTGATAAAGACCCGGCTACTGCAAAAAAGCTGATGTCTACTTTTGATCAATATGGTCGCCCGCCAACCTACTACCAGTACGTCATTACCATGGCGGAATCTGCCAGTTTGAATGTTGACGCCCTGGCACTGGTAGCAGAGTGCACTGCAAAGTACATCGGAGACGGCATATCCTGCGGTAGCCAAAGTGGAACGAAAAATACCGATATTTCCTACGGCAGCCTGATGAAATCTCTCGCTCCCAGGTAAATAATCGGAGTGTGGCGCTGGCATGGCTGTGGAATCAGGGCGCAACCCTCAAACCTGGGTCGTATCAGCCGTCGATACTATGCAGTTGCGGCCCTGGGATTTCGCCAGGTAGAGTCTGGCGTCGGCGCTTGCGAGCTGTCCGCTGGTTTCCCATAAGGGCGCCTGGCAAGCGCTCACGCCGGCGCTGAAGCTGCAATGGAACAGGCCATTGCTGGCGCTGAACTGCAACTCGTTGAACGCCACGCGGATTTCATCGAGGATGCGTTTAGCGTCCTCGGCGTGGCAATCGGGCAACACTGCGACAAACTCTTCGCCGCCATAACGACCCAGTCGGTCGATCTTGCGCAGACGCTGGCGCAGTAGATTGGCCAGTGCACGAATCACATTGTCACCCACGGCGTGGCCATATTGATCGTTTACCGACTTGAAATGATCAATGTCGATCATGGCGATGCTTACCGGGCGGCGCGTCCGGCAGGCACGCTCCAACTCAATTTCGATCTGCTCCTTGATGTCGGCATGCTTGAGCAGGCCAGTCAGGCTGTCACGGGCGAGCGCCTGGCTGAGCAACCGCGCGCGTTGGGCACGGGAATACACCGCGTTGATCAAGGCATTGTCGGAAATGGGCTTGGTAATGAAATCATCCCCGGCTTTGAACAACGCATCCTTCTGTCGGGTCGCATCCGTCTCGGCGGAAAGATACACCACCGGCACGCGCAGCCAGCTGTCGTTGAGGCGGATCATCTGCGCCAACTCGGGTCCGGAGTAATTCGGCATATTGATATCCATGAGAATAACGTCGGGCAGGAAGGCGTCCATCCGCTCAAGCAATATGCGCGGATCACTGACAATCTCTACACGCATGGCGGCACTGTTCAGTACCGCTTGATAACGTTGCGCCAGGGTTTCGTCATCATCGACCAGCAGGATCCGAAACGGCTCGCTATGCAGGTTGTTGAAACAACGTTCAAGCTGGTTTTCCAGTGCTGTCAGGTCGACCGGTGTGGGAAACAGCCCTTGGGCGCCGGCGCGTACTGCGCTCAGCTGAAAGGTGAAATCTTCACGGTCGCTGATCAGAATCAGCGGCAACGGCTTGTGTCGTTGATCCTGAAGACGCTGCAGATTCTCCAGCAGCTCGGTGCTCTGGGCCCCGCCACTGAGATCAAAAATTAACGCGTCTGCTTTGTCGGTGGTCAAAACCTGTTGCAGCTCATCGAGGGTGGAGTGCAGTATCACTTGGTAGCCGAAACTTTCCAGCGTATGACGCAGGCGTTTGGCGAACTGGTCGTCTTGCTCGAATACATATATAACGCGCGGCCTGTCTACATATTCGCTGGCGGGTTCTGCTGGGGCTGTCGGCGATTCCGTTGTTGCGCTGTGTCTCAGCTGGGCGAGTTCAATGACGCCTTCTATGAGCGCCTGGCGTGCAGCGTTGTCGCATTGCTGCTGCTCAATCAGATCGCGAACCTGATACTCCAGCTCGTGGGCCTTCGAGCCGAGCGCCGGGTAGCCGAAGGTCCCGGCGGCACCGGCCAGTTTATGCAACTGATCACGGGTGCGTTGCAGCGAATCCGCAGCGGCTGGCCAGGACTCCGGCAGCTCACGCATCTGCTTATCCAGTGCTGGAAGTTCGTTGTCCAGGCGCGCTCGGAACCCCTTGGCCAGTATCGCCAGCCGCTGATGAAGCTGTTCAGCCTTGTCCATGCCAAGCCTCCCAAACCTCTCTCAGTTGATCCGACAAACTCATGGGATCAAAGGGCTTTACTATGACAGCGGTGGCGCCCATGCGTTTGTATTCCTCTAGTTCGTCGGGCTGTATCTTGGCCGTCATGAATACCAAGGGACAGGTTTCCAGTACCCGCATCTGCTCGAGCTGGCGCAGGGTGTCCGGTCCATCCATCCCCGGCATCATCACATCCAGCAATATCAGGTCCGGCCGGAACTGTTCAACAGCGGCTAGTCCGGCAGACCCGGACGCACAGGTTTTGATGGTGAGCCCACCGACGACTTCCAGAGCCACCCGGGCGATCTCGCGAATCGACGCATCATCTTCAATGTGCAGAATACGTTCAAGCTGTTTCATATGAATCGGCTCCGGCCGCTGATTCGCGGGTTTTCAGGCATCTTCTGTGGTCTGTCATGCTTCCACATCGTCGACGGGTTCGGCGTCCAGTTCACACCAGAAGGTTGAGCCTTTGTCCGGCGCGGACTCGAAGCCGACCTGCCCTCCCATATGCTCTACCAGATCCTTGGTCACTGCCAGCCCCAGTCCGGTTCCGCCGCGCCGCCGGGTAGTGGAACTGTCCATCTGAGAGAAGCGTTCGAACAACCGATCATGTGCTTCGGGCGGTATCCCCTCGCCCTCGTCGGTAACACTGATGCGTACGCGGCCGGCGGCGTAGCGAGCATCTAACGTCACAGTGCCACCCTCATGGGAGAACTTGGCGGCGTTTGACAGATAATTGGCGAGCACCTGGCCGAGCCGCCGAGGATCCACGTTGACCAGAACCGGGTCAACATGACCGCAGCGCAGGGTGACGTTGAACTGGTCAGCATAGGCACGATTGGCATCCAGCGCTTCGCTCAACAGGGGTTTTATTAACAGACGCTGTATATCGAAGTGCATTCTGTTCGCCGCCAGCTTGTCCAGATCCAGAAGATCGTTTACCAGGCTGGTCAGGGTGCGGCTGTTATTCAGAGCGATACCCAGCATTTTGCGCATGGAGTTAGGTAATTCGCCCAGCGCACCGCCTTCCAGCAGCCTCAGGGCACCACTGATGGCGGTAAGGGGCGTACGCAGTTCATGGCTGACGGTGGAAACAAATTCGGTTTTCATTTGTTCGATACGGTAGCGCTCGGTCACGTCCCAGATGAAACCGCTGATCCATAACAGTCGGCCCTCGGCGTCGTATTCTCCCCGGCCCTTATCGCGGATCCAGATCTCGTGGCCCTCGGCGTGGATGATGCGGTAGGTCAGCTCGAAGCTCTCGTGTTGGGCCAGAGCGCGGGTTCTGCTCAGACCAGAGGGAACGTCATCCGGGTGCAGGATGCTCAGGTAGCTGCGGATTCTATTGTTGATGAAATCCTCAGCTGGATACCCGGTGATCGCTTCGATTTCACTGCTTAAATAAGTGATTGTCCGGCTCTCATCCACGGCGCAGCGGTACACCGCCCCCGGCAGAGTACTCACCATGTTGCGAAAATGGGTTTCGCTGCGCTGCAGCTCGCGGGTTGCCTGAATGAGCTCGGTCATGTCTGTGGCGACGCCGAGAAATCCGGTTAACTCGTCGTTCTGATCACGAATGCCTGTTACTGTCAGATTCACCAGACGCTGACTTCGGTCCTTGTGAATATAGATCCAGGGCAGGGTTTCCGGCTGCCCACGGCGAGCATTGGCCAACAGTGCTTCGCGGTGATCAATCGGGTGTCCATGTTCGGTGCTGAGTATCTGTGCACGCCGTCCAAGTTCACTGTCCAGATGAAAGCATGTGGGGGTGTGCTTGCCGATCATCTCATCGGCTCTATAGCCCAGCAGATTGGATGCACCTGTGTTGAAGAGTGTGATGATGCCGTCCAGATCAGTGGCGATCACCGCGACTTCTGTCGAGGCGTCGATAACGGCTCGGAGGAAGGCTCGGGCCTGACGGATCTCCGTGTCACGTTGAATGTCTTCGGTGATGTCGGTACAGATACCACTGACCCAGAGCGGCAGCCCTTTGGTATCGCGGCGGATCAACTGACCACGATCATGTACCCAGACCCAGTGCCTGTCCCGGTGGCGTATCCGGTATCGGAAGTCGATATAATCGAGGTCCTGATCGAAATGCGCCTGGAACACACGATCCGCTTCGGCTCGATCTTCCGGATGGATGAGACCCCGCCAGGTTCCGACCTCGGTTGGTTGCAATTCTTCCGGGGTGTATCCGTTGATGTCATACCAGAGCTCGTTATAAAAGGTTTCCCCGGTCTGCACGTTCCATTCCCAGGTGCCGAGAATGGCGCCTCGAATGATGCTGGCCAGTCGTGCACGTTCCAACTCCAGGGTCATTTCCATCTGTTTGCGCTGGGTAATGTCGGCAGCAAAACCGTGCCAGACAAGAGTGCCATCCTCAAGCGCTTCAGGGCTGGCCACTCCGGCTACCCAACGCTCGCCAAACAGGGGATGTTCTACTCGGAATTCGCTTTGCCACTCATCAAGGTTATCAGCCGAAATGCGGATGCTGTCCGTAACGCCCTGACGGTCCTCTGCATGAATTCGCGAGAGCACGTTTTCGGCATCTTTCTGCGCTTGCTCTGGAGTAGTGCCAAAGATTTCTTCCAGTCCCTTACTGCAGTATGGAAACCAGCCAGGCCTGTCTTGATTCAGCTGATATTGATAAATTACCCCCGGCAAATGCGTAGTCAGTTTTTCGAAGCGCGCCAGTAATTGCTCGCGTTCCTGCTGCATGATGTCTCGTCTCAGCGCTTCGCTTACCCAAGGGCCGAGTAACCGAACGAACTCCATATCGGGTTCTTCGAAGGGTTGTAGCCGTGGGTCGGATGAGGAGAAACTCAGCGTGCCGTAGCGCTCATCGCCAACCATCAGGCTCACCGAAATATAGCTTCTCAGATCAAAGGCTTTATCGCACAGATGGCCGCTATAGGGTGACTGTTCCAGGTCCTGGATGGATAGCACATCCTGCTGTTGCAGCGTCAGCGCGCAATAGGTTCTGCCCAGCGGGAAATGCTCGCCTTCGGTGACCTGAGCGTCTTTGCTGTGCTGGGCTACGACCAGGTAATCATCGCCTGTAATGCGACTGACGATGCCCATGTCCATACCCAGGTAGCGACAGCCAAGCTCCAATACCTGCTTGAGCTGGCTGGTGACATCCAGCTCGGGTACACCGGCAATCTCATTCATGGCGCGCAGCGCCTGGCGTTGATGTTCCAGGCGCCGTGCTGTGATGTGTTCTTGCCTGTCCTTGACCAGCGCATGTATCAACTGACCCAGGCTACTCAGCAGAGGCGCGAGGAATTCGACGAGGCGGTCGTCGTATCCATTGCTGCGATTTGCCAAGGCGAGCATGCCTATCATCTCCTCACCGAAATAGATCGGCAGGCCGGCGAACGTCTGCAGTGGCGGGTGGCCCGGTGGGAGCCGGTTGTTATTCGGGTCCGCCGCCGCATCATTCGACAGGTAGGCATCGCCAGTCAGCAGCACTTGTCCAAACAGGGTGTCGAGGCGGCGAAATATCATGCCTTGGGGGCCATGTATGCGGAGAATGGCGGCACTTTCCATATCCCAGGAGATGTCGCTGATGGCGTGAACCTTCAGGTAGGGCTCAGCATGTTCATCGCGCAGCACCTGGCCTATAAAGCCAAACTGGCTGTCGCTCAGCTCCAGTATCTGCTCAAGCAGGCGGTCGAAACTCTGGTTCCGGTTGTCTTCGGTGATATAGGCGGACTGGCTTGCGACGATAATATCGGATAGTTTGCGGTTGGCCTCGCGCAGCTTGGCTTCCTCCAGCAGGGCTCGCTGCCGAGCTCGCTCCTGACTCCGGACCATATGCCGTGTGCCCAGCATCAAGGCCCCCATCAGGGCCAGTGAGGCCAGATAGCTCAGCCCCCAGTAAACGGGTGCCAGCCGCTTGCTGTTTGCGTAGTTGTTCCAGAGCGGAGTGATGTCGCGCCAGGTCAGCATCAGTGCATGGGGCGGGGCGTCATTATCCGTATTACTGAAGTGCTGCAGTGGTATTGGCGTCAATAGAAATTGCCGGTCATCTATCTGCACCCTATGCGCCTGGCCGGTTACCAGATCATGCGGGAGTTCATTCTCCTGTAGCCATTGGACAATACTCGGCTGCGAGTAGCGCTCGATGGACCAGCTATCTCCTCCTATTCTAAGCTGGCCTGCGTTGGATTGGTCGATGAGAAGGTCTTGTACCGCTGATGTATTGATCAGCACGGCGAGGCTCGCCTGCAACTCATTATCCAGCTGATACAGCGCAGAGCCGATGCCGAAACCGACCTCCACGCTGGCTACCACACGGTCATCATTGTCGACGGCAAACACGGGTACGATGGCGCGGATGCCTACACCATACCGACCCGCAGAAAGACCGCTGAAAGGAATGCCGGTGCGCTGCACCCGGTCTGCCATCGGGCGCCAGGCGGCAAGTTCGTCTCCCCATGCATCTGACTGATGCATTCGCAACAGGCTGATTACGTCGGGGCTCAAGTGAATATGTAACTGGTCGGCTCCGGATTCTTTCAGTACTCTCCAGACTTGACCCAGGCTCTGCTGGAGCTGGCTACGTAGACTCAGCAGTGCAGGACTGTGGATGCCGTCACGCTCGACGGCCCGCTCTATTTGCCGGATCAGCTCTTGCGTATCTGGATCTGCCGCCACGCTCTGTGCAGCCATAAGCGCTTGCCTGCGAATGGCATGCTGGGATTGCTGGACAGCCAGACGCTGCATCTGCGCATGAGTTGCGAACTGCGCTTCCCACGCCTGGTCCCGTTTCGCTTGACCGGACCAGGCAAAAAAGGCGAATAGAAGACCTAGCAGGGCGGCACCGATTATCCGCAGCAAGCGTTCGTCAGAAGATAACAGCTTTGGCAACATTGGTGGTTTCCGTAATGCGCGGCGCGGAAAGGAGCAAGCCAATGACAGATTCTGGCCAGAAGCTAAAGCGGCCCCTTGCTTAGCTTTCTATACCAGCATAGCCGATTCATTTGGTATCAAGTGGCGAAAAAGGGGGGTGGTAAATCTAACCGGAGCCTTTTTCACCTGCTTGACAGCACCAGTCAACTGGTGCTAATTGTGGGTCTCGATTCCCAGCCAAGTAGCTACCACCATGCAAGTGAAATTCTCAGAAGACGTCATTCCTCTCTCAGACTTGAAGATCAATCCCGGAAAGGTGGTTGGTCGAGCCCAGGATACCCATCGTCCAATCCTGATTACCAGTCGTGGCCGCGGAATAGCTGTTGTTCAGGGGCTCGAGGATTATGAGAGAACTGCAGAGGAGTTGCGGTTTGTAAAGGCGGTGGCGCAGGGGCTTATGGATGCTCGTGAAGGTAACACTGTTTCCTTGGAGCAAGCCAAGCAGCAGTTGGGCATCAAGTAAATGGAGTTGCGCATTGCACAGTCTGCCCTTGAAGACTTGCAAGCTATTCAAGAGTACTACAAAGAACAGAATGTGCCGGGTATCGGTGACGAGTACGTGACCGCTATTTTGAAGCAATCGGAAATGCTGCAGTGTCACCCTGACGCGGGCAGAATGGTTCCGGAATTCAGTCTGGGTTACATTCGCGAACTCATTCACGCGCCTTTTCGCGTTGTCTACTTGAGGCAAGCCGATGAAGTTGTGCTCGTTCGAGTCTGGCGGAGTGAGAGGCAACTTGAGTTACCAGCAAGAGGAACATGACCTGGCTACGCACGGAAAATGTACCTGACCCCTTTTCTCCTTCTTTTCTGCTTTTTTTCACCCTGACCCCTTTTCACCCTTCCGGGGCCGTCCACGTGCTTTGACCGTCACGTCCCGTCCGAGCATCTGTTCGATTTGCTGGGCGAAGTGTGGTGACCCAAAGGCTGCGTTCTGCTGAGTGGCATTGCGCAGCTCAGCGGTTATGCATTCCGATTCATCCTTTAGGATCCAGGCTCGATAATTGTCCTGACGTTCCGTCGGCGTTGTGCCAAGGGCGGTGTATTCGGCGTGTGGGTTTACCAGTCTGGATTGCCGCTCACCGACATTGGCATGCCAGGAGCTCCATGGATAGCTCCGGGGGTGTTCAACCATCCGAGCCCGTACCGGGTTAAGTTCGATATAACGCATGCAACTGAGCAGATAGCTGTCGCTATCGACCACACTTGCCTTGAATCGCCCAGCCCACAAATGTCCAGTTCGCTCGAAGCGGGTGTTGATCCGCTGGACATACATCCGGTTGAGGTTCTGCATAAGCCGGCTGAGAGTACCGGGAATGGTTGGGGTCAGCAGCAGGTGCACATGGTTGGTCATCAGGCACCAGCTATGCACGCTCATCTCCAAGTGGCTCGCATACACGTCAAGCAGATGCAGATATTCCAGATAGCACCGGTGATCGAAGAAAACGGCTTGTCGGTCGACACCCCGCTGCACGATATGATGTGGCAGCCCAACGACTTCCAGTCGCGGTTGACGCGGCATCGCATAACCCTCCATGGATGGATTGAGCAGCTCACATTGAACCATGGCTCGGTCAATTGACACCGGTAGACGGCTAAACTGTGATCTTGTGCAAAAAGGTACGATAAAACGCAATCGTAAGTGCATAAACGTAAATGTACCTGACCCCTTTTTCCCCTTTTCCGTTTCCTGTTTGTGTGTATGGTGTGTATAGTGGGCTCAGGCAAGCAAGGAGACGCTGATGCGCAGTAGACAAGTGATTGGTCTGCTGATTGAACATGGATGGTATGAGGTAGCCGTGAAGGGCAGCCACCATCAATTCAAGCACCCAGAACGACCGGGGAGGGTGACCGTTCCCCACCCAAAGGCAGACCTGCCAAAGGGTACGGTCAATAGTATTTTGAAGCAGGCTGGTATCAAGTGATGCTGGCGATGCAGGAGGGTTTACAGTGAAATATCCTGTAGTGCTACACAAAGAGGCTGACAGCGAGTACGGCGTGACCGTGCCTGATGTGCCCGGCTGCTTTTCTGCAGGCGAGACCATGGCCGAAGCGCTGGATAATGTGCGTGAAGCGCTGGCATTGCATTTCGAGGGGCTGGTGGCGGATGGGAGTCCCTTACCGCAGGCGAACGACGTGGACATACATGTGGTGGACCCGGAGTATGCTGATGGCGTCTGGGCTCTGGTGGACTTTGATGTAACGCCTTACCTGGGCAAAGCGGTGCGCTTCAATGCAACCTTGCCGGAGCACCTGTTGGCCCGGATTGATGAATATGTGAAGAATCATCCGGAGCACAGAAGCCGCTCAGGCTTTCTCGCAGATGCGTCGCTGCGGGCACTGCAGTAGTTCAACTTGCTTTGGGATCATGGCCATTCAGCTTGGCCGATTGGATCAAGGACATCACCGCAGCGGCCCGTTGACCACTGCGTAGCGAACCGGCGAACAACCAGTTGCTGCTGCCGAGGGCCCAAGGCCGGACCTGGTTTTCAACCCAGTGTTGTCGAGGGGCACAGCACCGTCATCCAGGTAGCGCGTCAGCGCTACTCAGCGTTTCAGGCTGTAATCCAGGGCTCATGCTCGTACCGTTGCGTCAAACTCCTTACGGTCAAATGTACCTGACCCCTTTTCAGACCCCTTTTCACTGATGCTCCCTTACATACTCCTTTAATGCCTCATCCAAACGCGTCTGCCAGCCGTTACCGCTGGCTTTGAAGTAGTCAAGCACTTCGGTACTCAGGCGTACAGATACCTGAGTCTTGGTTGGCGCTTTCTGTGGGCCGCGGGTGCGGCTAGCCAGTTTCTTGCGTAGGCTCGTGTTCAGGTCGGAGAAGCTCTTGGCGTTGGCTACTTCGTCCGCAGTCCACTCGGGATTGTCAGCATCGAGCCGCTCGGGGTCAGGTTTGCGATTCATAATGTTTTATCTCGCGTCTGTTAGCTTTGCGAAAACTAATGATCCGGATGCCGGTCATCGTCTCAGCAAACACCAAGGCGTGGAGCCGCTTGCCGATATAGCCCAAGGCTCGGATGCGCTGCTCGCCATAGTCCTTGCGATCATCTATCCAGAACAAAGCGCTCTCGAACTCGAAATCTGCTACCTCCTCGAAAGGGAGCCCACGCTCTATAATGTTGCGTTGATTCTTGGCTGGATCGAACTCAATGTTCACGGTTAATTGTATCTACAAAAAAGTTTGGCGGCTATACCGGAAGCTCACCCGAGGGCTGCTTCGGATAGCATGAGAAAGGTGGAAGGACAGCATTGGCGGTATTGGTGATGGGATCAAGTGGACTGGTGCAGGAATGTGCGGGCGTTCTCAGTATCTGAAGAGCCGGGGTCCATGCCGAATACCGGTAAAATGTACCTGACTCCTTGGCATTCATGCCACAGGTGATCCGTTTTGCCGAATCTCAGGCGGCGGCGTCGGCAGATTGGCCGGGCTTGCTGTCGTCCAGCCCCAGAGCCTGAACCACCGCCTGGCGGGTACGCCTGGCCAGTGGGTTACGCTCGATATTGCAGCTGTCGATCGCGGGCAGAAAATGCAGCTCCACATCTATGGTCGGGCTGCCCAATAATTGCCACAGATGGCTGGAGAACTCGTCGTCATCGATAAAAGCGGCGGTCCGGGATAGCTGTCCCTGCTCGCAATAGCGCAGGGCTACCGGCTGTACCGGTACTTGTTGCTCCACCGCGCAACTCAACAGGCGGCCATGGAAGGTGCGTACCCCGGCTCCGGGCGTGGTGGTGCCTTCAGCAAAGATCATCAGGCTTTGCTGCTGTTGCAGTGCAGCGGTCATCTGCTGATACAGGTCACCGCCACTGGCCTGGCCACGCCGCACAAACAGGGTGCCGGCGCTTGCTGCCAGCCAGCCCAGCAGCGGCCATTGGCGCACCTCCGCCTTGGCAATAAAGCGAACCGGGGACACCGCGCCGAGCAGAATGATATCCAGCCAGGAAATGTGATTGCCCACCCAGACAGCAGGGTGGCCGATCGGTTGGCCATGGCGCTGGATGCGCAGTGGTAACAGACGCAGCAGGCCGCGCATCCAGAACAGGGTCATGCCTTCGCACAGGGCATGACGCCTGGCTTGCGGCCAGAGCGGCAGCAGGCCTGCCAGCAGCAGGCCGAGCAGTACCCAGCTGGTCACCAAGGGGAGCCGCCATATGCGGCGCAGCAAAGGTTTCAAATAACGGCTCTCAGCTAACGGCCTTGAAGTGGCGGGCGTAGCGGGGACACAGCTGCTGGCTGTGAAGCAGAATGAGCACATCCGCGACGTTGAATTCCGGATCCCAGCAGGGTTCGCCGCAGAGGGTGGCGCCCAGCCGTACATAGGCTTTCAGAAGTGGAGGAATCTGGGCAATCACGTTATCCGGTAAGGGCATGTCCGCCAGCGGACGGCGGGGTACCGCGTTCAGCCATTCCCGGTTGAGATAGCGCTGGCGCAGCCGCTGCATGACAGCCTGCGCCTGGATACCGTCATCGCCCATGCCGATGCTGGCACAGCCCATCAGAAAACTGTAATTGCGTTCGCGCATCAATTGCGCCAGCCCCGACCAGAGGGTCGAGATAGTAGCGCCGTTGCGGTAGTCCGGATGCACGCAGGTGCGACCGATTTCCAGAATCGGGCCGCGTAACTGCGCCAGTCCGACCAGATGGAACTCCCCTTCGCTGTAGAAGCCGCCAGCACGCTTGGCGCCTTCGCTATCCAGCAGCCGGGTGGTGGCCACAACGTTACCGGTGAGCCGGTCACGCACCAGCAGATGTTCGCAGTGCGTATCAAACTCATCGATATCCAGCCCGGCCACGGGAGTGGATAGTCTGGCTCCGCATTCCTCGGCAAACACCCGGTAGCGCAGGGCCTGGGCTTCTGCCAGAGCGTCAGGGCATGTGGTGAGTTCGATCGGCAGTGAGGGCGGGATGCCCGGTGCGGCCTGTCGCATCTGTGCCACTTGTGTCATCAAATTACCTCCAGCGCAGCGTCCGTGAGCAAAGCCCATGCTGCTCACGGCCTGTTGCAACTGGATGAATATTTGATGCTGTTTGAATGATAGCGGTGTCTGATTGATACAGGTCAGTATGTTAGGGAAGGTCTGAAATACCGGCCATATGGGCGGCGATTATGACCTCGGCTCACAAAAAAAACATTTCAGGAACGATTTCATCGCCCTCAGTCGCGTTTTCAGCTCGTTGCAGCCCCTTTTCGGCCATCCAGGCCGCTGTACCCAGTACTCCGGGCGGATTTATCCTGCACTTAACAGCTGTTTTCGGGCCATCCATAGGTTGGCCAGGGCGAACAAGGTATGCAACTGGGCCGTGTTCTTCGCCAGGCCCTTGTAGCGCACCTTGGTGAATCCGAACTGGCATTTGATCACTCGAAACGGATGCTCGACCTTGGCTCGTGTACTGGCTTTGGCCCGCTCGATTCGGCGCAAGCCTTTCTCGATCAGCTTGGTTTTGCTCAATGTCTTGAGCTTGCCTGGGCGCATCGCAATCGACCAGACCACCTGCTTGCGCCCTTTGTGTTCATCCCGTTTCTGAACGCCGGTATAGCCGGCGTCACCGCATACATGGGTTTCTTCGCCATGCAGAAGCTTGTCTACCTGAGTAACATCGCCCGCATTGGCCGCCGTCCCCACGAGACTGTGAACCAGCCCTGACTCAGCATCAACGCCAATGTGGGCCTTCATGCCAAAATAATACTGGTTACCCTTCTTGGTCTGATGCATCTCGGGATCGCGCTTACCTTCTTTGTTCTTGGTCGAACTGGGTGCATGAATGATGGTTGCATCGACCACGGTGCCGTGGCGCAGCATTAGCCCGTGCTCACCCAGGTAACGATTGACCACTTCGAACAACGCCGTGGACAGGCCGTAGCGTTCCAGCAGCCGACGGAATTTGAGAATAGTGGTTTCATCCGGAATGCGATCAAGTTGAAGGCCCGCGAAGAGTCGCAAGATGGTGGTTTCATACAGCGCTTCTTCCATCGCTGGATCGCTGTACCCAAACCAGTTCTGCATCAGATGAACTCGCAGCATCGCGTCGAGCGGGTAAGCAGGTCGACCACCTTCGCCCTTGGGATAGTGCGGCTCGATCAGCGCCAGCAATGGCTTCCAGGGAACCACTCGATCCATTTCCAGCAGAAAGCGCTCACGGCGGGTCTGCTTACGTTTACCAGCGTATTCGGCGTCTGCAAAGCTCATCTGTTTCATGCGGTGGTCTCGAAAATGGCGCTGACGCATTTTACCTTTTCAGGAAGTCTTTTTCAGACCTTCCTTAGGGAAACGCTGATCAATTCAGCTTGCCGTCGTCTTTTGGCGGAAAATGTACCTGACCCCTTTTTGGTCGCCTTGTTAGGGGGTCTGAATCGGGATAGCATAACTGCATCGCCACCTGTGGAGTCGCCATGACTACCGAAACTTTGGACCACCTGCGCTCCCAAATCTCCACGCTCTCCGCGTCGGAGCGTGCAGCATTGGCTCGCGAACTCATAATGAGTCTGGACGGCCCCGGCGACGACTCTGTTGAGCAAGCCTGGAACGGTGAAATTATTCGCCGGGTGGCTAAGGTCAAAAGCGGAAAGGCCAAGTTGCTCAGTCGCGATGAGTTCCGGACAAGGATGCGAGCGAGAATAGGCCAGTAATGGTGCGTACAGTAAGGATACTGGAAGAAGCCTCGCAGGAAGCCATGGAGGCTGCGGCATGGTACGAATATGAACAGCCCGGACTTGGAGCCGAGTTTTTCGCTACTAGTGAAGCCGCCATCGACGTTATCGAAGAAAACTTCATCCCCTTATCGCCGCTCTGCAAAGAGGCTGTTGATACCGGGGTAAAACGACTAATTCTGGATCGCTTCCCATACGATATAGTCGCGATTGAACTACCGGATGAGGTTATCGTAATTGCGGTGGCTCATCACTCCCGTAAGCCCGGCTATTGGCGGGAGCGCTATAGATAGGGTCAGAAGAAATAAACTCCGCTGTAGAAGCCGCCAGCACACTTGGAGCCTTCGCTATCCAGCAGCCGGGTGGTGGCCACAACGTTACCGGTGAGCTGGTCACGCACCAGCAGATGCTCGCAGTGCGTATCAAACTCATCGATATCCAGCCCGGCCACGGGAGTGGATAGTCTGGCTCCGCATTCCTCGGCAAACACCCGGTAGCGCAGGGCCTGGGCTTCCGCCAGAGCGTCAGGGCATGTGGTGAGTTCGATCAGCAGTGAGGGCGGGATGGCCGGTGCGGCCTGTCGCATCTATGCCACTTGTGGCATCAAATTACCTCCAGCGCAGCGTCCGTGAGCAAAGCCCATGCTGCTCACGGCCTGTTGCAACTGGATGAATATTTGATGCTGTTTGGATGATAGCGGTGTCTGATTGATACAGGCCAGTATGTTAGGGAAACGCTGATCAATTCAGCTTGCCGTCGTCTTTGGCGGAAAATGTACCTGACCCCTTTTTGCGGTAGCGCAGGGCCTGGGCTTCCGCCAGAGCGTCAGGGCATGTGGTGAGTTCGATCAGCAGTGAGGGCGGGATGGCCGGTGCGGGCTGTCGCATCTGCGCCACTTGTGTCATCAAATTACCTCCAGCGCAGCGTCCGTGAGCAAAGCCCATGCTGCTCACGGCCTGTTGCAACTGGATGAATATTTGATGCTGTTTGGATGATAGCGGTGTCTGATTGATACAGGCCAGTATGTTAGGGAAACGCTGATCAATTCAGCTTGCCGTCGTTTTTTGGCGGAAAATGTACCTGACCCCTTTTTGCTGCATAACTGCATCGCCACCTGTGGAGTCGCCATGACTACCGAAACTTTGGACCACCTGCGCTCCCAAATCTCCACGCTCTCCGCGTCGGAGCGTGCAGCATTGGCTCGCGAACTCATAATGAGTCTGGACGGCCCCGGCGACGACTCTGTTGAGCAAGCCTGGAACGGTGAAATTATTCGCCGGGTGGCTAAGGTCAAAAGCGGAAAGGCCACGTTGCTCAGTCGCGATGAGTTCCGGACAAGGATGCGAGCGAGAATAGGCCAGTAATGGTGCGTACAGTAAGGATACTGGAAGAAGCCTCCCAGGAAGCCATGGAGGCTGCGGCATGGTACGAATATGAACAGCCCGGACTTGGAGCCGAGTTTTTCGCTACTATTGAAGCCGCCATCGACGTTATCGAAGAAAACTTCATCCCCTTATCGCCGCTGTGCAAAGAGGCTGTTGATACCGGGGTAAAACGACTAATTCTGGATCGCTTCCCATACGATATAGTCGCGATTGAACTACCGGGTGAGGTTATCGTAATTGCGGTGGCTCATCACTCCCGTAAGCCCGGCTATTGGCGGGAGCGCTATAGATAGGGTCAGAAAGAAATAAACTCCGCTGTAGAAGCTGCCAGTACGCTTGGAGCCTTCGCTATCCAGCAGCCGGGTGGTGGCCACAACGTTACCGGTGAGCCGGTCACGCACCAGCAGATGTTCGCAGTGCGTATCAAACTCATCGATATCCAGCCCGTCCACGGGAGTGGATAGTCTGGCTCCGCATTCCTCGGCAAACACCCAGTAGCGCAGGGCCTGGGCTCCCGCCAGAGCGTCAGGGCATGTGGTGAGTTCGATCAGCGGTGAGGGCGGGATGGCCGGTGCGGCCTGTCGCATCTGCGCCACTTGTGTCATCAAATTACCTCCAGCGCAGCGTCCGTGAGCAAAGCCCTTGCTGCTCACGGCCTGTTGCAACTGGATGAATATTTGATGCTGTTTGGATGATAGCGGTGTCTGATTGATACAGGCCAGTGTGTTAGGGAAACGCTGTTCATTCAGCTTGCCGTCGTTTTTTGGCGGAAAATGTACCTGACCCCTTTTTGCTTTCAAATCTAATCCTCACGGAGCGATTGTCAGGGCCGACGGCGATAGTGGTTTTAGGGAAGGTCTGAAAAAGACTTCCTGAAAAGGTAAAATGCGTCAGCGCCATTTTCGAGACCACCGCATGAAACAGATGAGCTTTGCAGACGCCGAATACGCTGGTAAACGTAAGCAGACCCGCCGTGAGCGCTTTCTGCTGGAAATGGATCGAGTGGTTC
Organism: Halopseudomonas litoralis; assembly: GCF_900105005.1. Classification (NCBI taxonomy): domain Bacteria; kingdom Pseudomonadati; phylum Pseudomonadota; class Gammaproteobacteria; order Pseudomonadales; family Pseudomonadaceae; genus Halopseudomonas; species Halopseudomonas litoralis. The sequence continues at coordinate 2,280,115 of NZ_LT629748.1, read as the reverse complement.
CCTGGAAGCCATTGCTGGCGCTGATCGAGCCGCACTATCCCAAGGGCGAAGGTGGTCGACCTGCTTACCCGCTCGACGCGATGCTGCGAGTTCATCTGATGCAGAACTGGTTTGGGTACAGCGATCCAGCGATGGAAGAAGCGCTGTATGAAACCACCATCTTGCGACTCTTCGCGGGCCTTCAACTTGATCGCATTCCGGATGAAACCACTATTCTCAAATTCCGTCGGCTGCTGGAACGCTACGGCCTGTCCACGGCGTTGTTCGAAGTGGTCAATCGTTACCTGGGTGAGCACGGGCTAATGCTGCGCCACGGCACCGTGGTCGATGCAACCATCATTCATGCACCCAGTTCGACCAAGAACAAAGAAGGTAAGCGCGATCCCGAGATGCATCAGACCAAGAAGGGTAACCAGTATTATTTTGGCATGAAGGCCCACATTGGCGTTGATGCTGAGTCAGGGCTGGTTCACAGTCTCGTGGGGACGGCGGCCAATGCGGGCGATGTTACTCAGGTAGACAAGCTTCTGCATGGCGAAGAAACCCATGTATGCGGTGACGCCGGCTATACCGGCGTTCAGAAACGGGATGAACACAAAGGGCGCAAGCAGGTGGTCTGGTCGATTGCGATGCGCCCAGGCAAGCTCAAGACATTGAGCAAAACCAAGCTGATCGAGAAAGGCTTGCGCCGAATCGAGCGGGCCAAAGCCAGTACACGAGCCAAGGTCGAGCATCCGTTTCGAGTGATCAAATGCCAGTTCGGATTCACCAAGGTGCGCTACAAGGGCCTGGCGAAGAACACGGCCCAGTTGCATACCTTGTTCGCCCTGGCCAACCTATGGATGGCCCGAAAACAGCTGTTAAGTGCAGGATAAATCCGCCCGGAGTACTGGGTACAGCGGCCTGGATGGCCGAAAAGGGGCTGCAACGAGCTGAAAACGCGACTGAGGGCGATGAAATCGTTCCTGAAATGTTTTTTTTGTGAGCCGAGGTCATAATCGCCGCCCATATGGCCGGTATTTCAGACCTTCCTTAGGGCGCACATCGCCACTCTTATTGCTATAGGTAACTTCAAATTTCTTTAATGGACGCTGGCTTGGCATGCTTAACCTCAGTGGGGCATTTCTCATGTATTAACTGAGTAGAATGCCATAGGTAAGTTGATTCATTCCACATTGCCATGAACGCTATTGACATCGTTTGACTTCGTTCAATTTCTGTCCACTCCTAAGGCCTTCATCACCGCATCCACCGGGTCAGTGCGTAGATGTACCTGACCCTTTTTTCCTGAAGCGCGCCCGGGCTAAACACTCATCTGACCCCAATTAAACCTGCCCCAAAGGAGGGCTAAAGGTTTTGTCCTGACGTCCGATACCTTGAGTGTCGGCGGCGGTTGCTTTTGGGGCTGTCAAGGTGTCAGAAAAATTTTCCTGAAAAAGATTAAAGCTCCTGGCCACTACGCCGATAACGAGATTGAACGCGAACATTATGGGTGCCTGGGGATGACCGGCCCATGAGTCGCAAGCTCAGGCAAACATTGATTTTGGTCAACGGAGAACTACTTCATGGCTCTTACAGTAAACAGCAATATTGCTTCCCTGAACGCTCAGCGTAACCTGAGTGGTTCTACCAACGCACTGGCTACTTCGCTGGAGCGTCTGTCCACCGGTTCGCAGATCAATAGCGCGAAAGATGATGCGGCTGGCCTGCAGATTTCCAACCGTTTGACCAACCAGATCAATGGTCTGAACGTGGCGGTGAAGAACGCCAACGACGGCGTTTCCATCGCTCAGACTGCTGAAGGTGCGATGCAGGAATCGACCAACATCATGCAGCGTATGCGTGACCTGGCTCTGCAATCGGCCAACGGTTCCAACAGCGAAACCGAGCGTGCCGCTCTGCAACAGGAATTCTCCTCGCTGTCCGGTGAGCTGACCCGTATCTCCGAAACCACTGCCTTCGGTGGCAAGAAGCTGCTTGACGGCTCCATGGGTAATACCAGCTTCCAGATCGGCTCCAATGCCAACGAGACAGTGTCCTTTGGTCTGAGCAGTGTGAGTGCTTCTGCGCTGAAAGGCAGCTTCAGCTCGGCCAAGGTCAGCGGTGGGGAAAGCATGCTGAGTGCATCGGTTACAGGTGCAGCCAACAAATTCGCGCCGTCTACTGCGACGGGTGCTTCTATAGCAGTGTCGAGTGATGCGTCGATCGTGGGGACCCCACCTGCTACCCTGAGCGACACAACCGCAGGTGATCTGAATCTGAATGGCATCAATATAGCTCTGGCAGAAGGAGACGATGCAGAAGCGGTAGTTGGAAAAATTAACGAACGAGCCTCTACCACTGGTGTAAACGCTGAGCTTACTGACGATGGTAATATTCAGTTGAGTTCGGATTACAGCATTGCCGTCACTGCTAGCGTTACCAGTGAGGCGTTGGGATTGACAACTGGCAATACGCCTGCTGAGGACAGGTCAGCAGGCGCGTTTACACTGCCAAAAGTCAGCGGCACTCTTAGCCTGAATGTTGGTGGTACGGTAACCGATATTGAACTGGCGCCAACAGAAGGTGGAACCGGTCGCCTTGAAGGTGCCGGCGGTGTTCTTGAGCAGATCAATGCGCACACCACAAATACCGGCGTAACCGCGAGTGTGGATGCTGAGACCGGTGCTCTGAAGCTGCAAGGTACTTCAGCCTTTAATGTTACTGGTGCTGGCAATAACACTGGCTTGGTTGCCGATGCCACTGGAGCTGCCTCTCGGAGTAGTGTCACCGGCACCACAAACCTGCGTGACGCAATTCTTGACGTAGGTGCCGCAGGTGACCTCACCATTGGTGAAACCGGCATCACGCTAGACGCAGGCGATACGCTGACTGATGTAGTCGGGAAGATTAATGAGCACACCACTACTACTGGTGTGACAGCGTCGGTGAATGATCAGGGCGAACTCGCACTGGGTTCGAAGGTTGATTTCAACATTGTCGCCAGCGCTACCAGCAATGCTCTGGGGCTGACTGAGGGATCCACCCCTAGGCCGGTCGAAGCAGGTGCAGCCTCCAACGGCGGCGCAGCCAAAGATGGCAGCTTCAAGCTCAACGATGTCACCATCTCCTTCAATAAGGGTGATGATATTACGGCGGTGGTGAAGTCGATCAACGATCAGACTTCGGAAACCGGCGTGACGGCTAAAGACGAGAACGGGCGCGTGGTGCTGTCTTCCTCTGATGGTAAGGGCGAGAGCATCGAGCTGGCTGATGATGTTGCGGGCTCGCTGAGTACTATCGGTCTGACCTCTGGCACCACCTCAGCCAAGCTGCAGGAAGCCACCTCGATCAACCTGAACGGTACTGAAGTCAAGCTGGCTGCTAATAGCGATATGGAAGCGGTTGCTACTGCAATCAACACTGCCAGCACCGGCGTCAGCGCCAGTGTAAAGAGTGACGGTACGCTTGAGCTGTTCTCGGGCAATGAGTCCTTTACGGTCAAGGACGGTGCTGACGGTACCGGTCTGGCCGCGCTAGGATTGAAGACCACAGTTGAAGCGGCACCTGAAGGCAAGTTTGAGGGTGTGGAGGAAGAGGTCTCTGTCTCTAACCTCGACATCACCTCAGCCGAAGGCGCACAACAAGCCATCCAGGTCCTCGACGGTGCCATGCAGCAAATCGACAGCGAACGCGCCAAGCTGGGTGCGGTGCAGAACCGCTTCGACTCCACCATCAGCAACCTGCAGAACATTGCTGAGAACGCTTCTGCCGCCCGCGGTCGCATCATGGACACCGACTATGCTGCAGAGTCTGCCAACCTGGCCAAGAACCAGATCATGCAGCAGGCGGGTACTGCGATGCTGGCTCAGGCCAACCAACTGCCGCAAGCGGTCCTCAGCCTGCTGGGCTAAGGTAAGCTAGCAGTATGACTGGCGGGGGAAGGGGCGACTCTTCTCCCGCTTTGTCCTGTGTGGAGGAAAAACCATGGATATGGGATCGCTCAACAACAGGGCTGGGGTGGGGGCTGTTGCGCCTGCTGCCAGAACGAACGAGATAACAGCCGTGACTGTCGCCCAACCGGCGAGCGAGACGCGGGAGAATGACAGCATGACCGAACCGGACCGCGAGCAGGTGCTGGCGGCGGTGGAGGAGATGCAGGAATATGTGGATGTGGCTGCTAGGAATATCCAGTTTCAGCTGGATGATGAAAGTGGGCGCATGGTAGTGAAGGTGACGGAGGCGAGTACTGGCGATGTTATTCGGCAGATGCCTTCAGAGGAAGCGTTGCGGCTGGCGGAGAATCTGGCTGAGATGAACAGTGTTTTGTTTCGGGGAGAGGTTTGAGGGTTGGTTCCCCCTCTCCCCTGGCCCCTCTCCCGCGAGGGGAGAGGGGGGCGTATTGGCACGATCTGTGCTTTATTGCTTGAGGTTTTCATTTTTGCAAGCGAAGCGTCAATAAACGGTCGCAGAGGGTAGGGTTATGGCAATTACCGGTATCGGTTCAGGTATGGACGTCAACGGCATGGTCAAGGCGCTGGTGAACGCGGAAGCGGCACCGAAGACGGCGCAGCTTGATCGGCTGGAAAAAACCACTACCTCCAAGGTATCTGCGCTGGGGCAGTTCCGCAGTGCGTTGTCGACCTTTCAGACTGCCCTCGAAAAGCTCAATGATCCGGCGCTGTTTGAAAAGCGCAGTGCTACTTCCAGCGCAGCGGATATTGTCAGCATCACAGCGGACTCCAAGGCCGTTGCCGGCAATTACAACGTGCAGGTATTCAACCTGGCGCAGAGCAGCAAGGTGGCGCTGGCCGGTTTTGATAGTGCCAGTGACGCCATCGGCAGCGGTACTCTGACCATCAATGCAGGCGAGGAGTCGCTGAGTATCGACGTGTCCGACGCCAGCCTGACCGATATCCGCGATGCGATCAACGCAGCGGGCAAGGACAGCGGGCTGAGTGCGACCATCGTCAATGACCCGAACGGTGAGGGCGGGGCGCGGTTGGTGTTGAGTTCGAGTGAGGCGGGCACCGGTAATGACATCAGCGTGGCGGTATCGAATGCCACTGGTGAGCTGGACACGCTGGCGTTTGCGCCGCCATCGGGTACTGAGGCTGATTTTGAACCGATCACCCCGGATGATCCCCGGGCAGCACGGGTCATCAGCTATTCACGCGATGCCAATCTGGCGATTGATGGTATCAACCTGAGCAGTGCCAGCAATACCGTTGAAGACGCCATTGAAGGTGTGACGCTGACATTGAACAAGGCGCAGTCGGAAGAGGCCCAGGACAATGCCGAGACAATCAATCTGGGTGTGACCGAGGACAAGGCCGGCGTTCGTAAATCGATCAACGACTTTGTCGATGCTTATAACAAGATGCTGGGGAGCGTGAATACGCTGACCAGTGTGACAGAGGTGGGTGGCGACGATACCGAGCCACTGGCTGCCGCGCTGGTAGGCGACGCATCGGTACGTTCATTCATGAGCGCCATGCGAAGTGAGCTGGGTTCGCCGGCCAGTGGTCAGGGTATCCGCATTCTGGCTGACTTGGGTGTCAGTACACAGCGCGACGGCACCTTGGCGTTGGATAACACCAAAATGAACAAGGCGCTGGACAATAACTTCGAGCAGGTGAACGCCTTCTTTACCGGCGAGCAGGGGTTGATGGCGCGGCTGGAAAACAAGGTGAAGCCGTATACCGAAAGCGGTGGCGTATTGGACAACCGCACCAAGGCGCTGCAGAACACCATATCCAGCGTGGATGATCAGCGTGAGGCGCTGACGATGCGCTTGACCAAGCTGGAGTCGCGCCTGTTCGCACAATTCAACGCCATGGACTCGCTGGTATCGCAAATGAGCAGCACCAGCTCCTTCCTGACCGCCCAACTCGACAGCCTGCCTGGCGTCGTAAAACAGGATAAATAATGAAAAGCCCCATCGACACCTACAAACAAGTCAACCTGGCCCAGGAAGTCTCCCAGTACCGCGCGGTTCAGCTGCTGCTTAATGGTGCCATTGAGCGCATCAAGCTTGCGCGTCATGCCCAGGCGACCGGTAATCCGGAGCGTCGGGGTGTGGCGGTGAGCAGTACCATCAGCATTATCGGTGCGCTGCAGGCGTCGCTGGACAAGGAGCTGGGTGGGGAGATTGCCGAGAATCTGGATGGTTTGTATGACTACATGACCCGCAAGCTGGCAGGGGTGGCATTGGATGAGACGCCGCGGTCGTTGGATGAGGTGCAGGTGTTGCTGGAAGAGATTAAGGAAGGCTGGGATGCGATCGAGCCGAAGTAAGGCGTTTTGATCGCTCCACACGCTCTACGTCCCGATTCAGCAGTGGTATTGTGGGCGTCGAGGGCTAGGCCGTAAGGCGTAGCGCAGGCGCGCTACAGCCCGGAAGCCCGCTAGCTTCAAAATTCCCCCTCAAGTTTCCCACCCGCTGCCGATAACTGAAGTATCTGCAACAGATCTTCAGGAAACCTGTCATATGAATGCCTACGCAATGAAGCAGTACCAGACCGTCAACGTTAACGCTCAGGTGAGTGAGGCTGACCCGCATCGTTTGATCCAGATGCTGCTGGAAGGCGGGTTGCAGCGCATTGCGCAGGCCAAGGGTGCGATGGAGTACGGTAATATCGCGCTCAAGGGTGAGCTGATTGGCAAGGCGATGGGCATTATTGGTGGCCTGCGTGAGGCGGTGGATACCGAGAAGGGTGGCGAGATTGCGGCGAATCTGGATAATCTCTACGCTTTCATGCAGCAGCGGCTGAGTCAGGCTAACCTGAAGAATGACCCGAGCATGCTGGATGATGTCGCCAGACTGTTGCGTGAAATCAAAGAAGGCTGGGATGGCATTCGCCAGTCCTGAGCTCTGTAGGAGATTATCCATGGCCGTTGCCGTTGAACAATTGCAGGAGACCCACAAGGCGCTGATCACCGCTGTGCAGGCAGGTGACTGGCAGCAGGTGGGTGAGCTGGACCGGTTGTGCCGCGAGCTGGTGCAGCAGGCCATGGCGCAACCTGACCGTGACGAGGCACTGCTTGCCGAGTTGCTGGGTTCGCTGTCAGAAACCTACCGTGAGGTTATCGGTCTGTGCCAGGCGGTGCAGGGCAAGCTGGCTGAGGAGCTGCAGGGTGTGCAGCGTAGCAAACAGGGCGCCAAGGTTTATCAGATGTTTACTTGACGGTGGGATCAAGATGAGCTTTTCTGGCACCATGACATCAAAAAGTAACATTAGTTCCTGCTGCTAATAAGTTATCCGACCGATAACGCCAGAAAGTGCGCCAAGTATTTGACTGGTGCGTCTAATCGCTCTACCTTGTGTCCTGTACCCGCAATTATGGCGCTGTGCCAGCGCTATTGCTTTGTGCGTGTAAACCAAAAGGACTCTCTGCCTCTCATGCAGCTCAATAGCCATATTCTCCTGATTGACGATTGTTCTCAAAGCCGCCACAACCTCAACCTGATTCTCGAATTTCTCGGAGAAGACACGCTGTTTACTACGTCTTCCGCGTGGCAGCAGGACGTGGACGCGCATCTGCCTTCTGCCGCGGCGGTAAAATGTGTGGTGTTGGGCCAGTGTCAGCATCCGGTTGGCGCAGATGGGCTGCTGGAGCAGATCGATAAATGGGATGCGCACCTGCCGGTAGTCATGCTGGGCCGGGAACAGACGGCCAGCTGGCCCGAGCATCTGCGCCAGCGCCTGCTGAGCGTGATCGAGCCGCCGCTGAGTTATAACCAGTTGCTGGATACCCTGCACCGGGCGCAGGTCTATCGTGAAGTGTTTGCCGAGGGTCACCAACGCAAACGCAAACGCCAGCGCGAGCCGAATCTGTTCCGCAGTCTGGTGGGCACCAGTCGCCCGATCCAGTTGGTGCGACAGATGATGAAGCAGGTGGCCGATACCGAGGCTACTGTACTGATTCTGGGTGACTCGGGTACCGGCAAGGAAGTGGTGGCGCGCAATCTGCATTACCATTCGCAACGCAAGGACGCGCCTTTTGTGCCCGTCAATTGCGGGGCGATTCCGGCCGAGCTGCTGGAGAGCGAGCTGTTCGGCCACGAGAAGGGCGCATTCACCGGAGCGATCAACAGCCGGGCGGGGCGCTTTGAGCTGGCCAGCGGCGGCACGCTGTTTCTCGATGAAATCGGCGACATGCCGATGAGCATGCAGGTGAAACTGCTGCGCGTGCTGCAGGAGCGCACCTTCGAGCGGGTCGGCAGTAACAAGCCACAACAGGCAGACGTTCGCGTCATTGCCGCCACGCACAAGAACCTGGAGCAGATGATCCTCGATGGCACCTTCCGCGAGGATCTGTACTACCGCCTGCACGTCTTCCCGATCGAGATGCCGCCCCTGCGCGAGCGCATCGAAGACCTGCCGTTGCTGCTCAACGAGCTGATCACCCGGCTGGAAAACGAGAAGCGCGGCTCGATCCGCTTCAGCAGTGCGGCGATCATGTCCCTGTGTCAGCACCCCTGGCCAGGCAACGTGCGCGAGTTGGCCAACCTGGTCGAGCGCATGGCGATCATGCATCCCCATGGGGTGATCGGTGTTGGCGAGTTGCCGCGCAAGTTCCGTTATGTCGAGGATGACCAGGAAGATCTGCGCCAACTGCGTGATAACGGTAATGGCAATGAGGGCGATGAAAACCCCTGGAATCCCGGCATGCCCGGGTTCAACGATCTGGCCGGACTGCCGCCCGAGGGGTTGGATCTCAAGGAATATCTGGGTGGCCTGGAACAAACCCTGATCCAGCAGGCGCTGAACGAGGCTAATTATGTGGTGGCGCGTGCGGCGGAGCGGCTACGGATTCGTCGGACTACCCTGGTGGAGAAGATGCGCAAATATGGCATTCAGCGCGATATCGATGGCGGAGCTGGGCGGGAACTGTCAGAAGACTGACGTCGCCTGGTTTGGTTTATCGTTAAGATTTTGATTTTTAAGTAATTTCTGGTTATGGCATAAGCCTTGCTTTCATCCCCTGCAGTAGTGTGTATATCAGGGGAGCCCCGATGGCTGTTACCGCTAGGAACCTGTCGCAGAACGCGCAGGACAGGGAAAAACTGGAGCAGGCCCATGACCTGTTCAGTCGGATGTCCGACCAGCTGCGTGAATCCCACGGGCTGCTCGAACAACAGGTCGAGCAGTTGCAGGCGCAGTTGGCTGAGGTCAATGCCCAGCGCACCCGCGAGCTGGCGGAAAAGGCCTGCCTGGCCGGCCGTCTGCAGAACCTGCTGGATCTGCTGCCCGGTGGCGTGATCGTGCTGGATGGGCGCGGTGTGGTGCGCGAGGCCAATCCGGCCGCCCGCGAACTGCTCGGTGAACCCCTCGAAGGCCAGCTCTGGCGCGAACTGATCCGTGACCGTTTTGCTCCCCGTGATGACGATTACCATGAAGTCTCTCTGCGCAGTGGCCGTCGCGTTTCGTTGGCGACCCGTTCCCTGCGTGACGAGCCGGGCCAGATCATTCTGCTGACCGACCTGACCGAAACCCGCCAGTTGCAAACTCAGGTGGCGCGCAATGAGCGGCTGTCTGCGCTTGGGCGCATGGTCGCTTCGCTGGCTCATCAGATCCGTACACCACTGTCGACCGCCTTGCTGTATGCCAGCCATCTGCACCAGCCGGACCTGTCGGTGACGCACCGGCAGCGCTTCAGCCAGCGGCTAAAGGACCGTCTGCAGACCATTGAGCAGCAGGTGCGTGACATGCTGCTGTTTGCCAAGGGCGATCTGCCGCTGACGGATCGGTTATCCGCACATGAATTCTTTGCCGACCTGCAACAGCAGGCCGAAACGCTGATCGGCGAGTCCGGGGCAGATTGTCGCTGGGTGGATCGCTGTCCGCCCGGCGTGCAGTTGCATTGCAACCGGGAAACCCTGATCGGCGCGGCACTCAACCTGATCGATAATGCCATTCAGGCGGGTACGCCGGCGGCCCGGCTGAAGGTCTGCCAGCGCCTGCAGGAAGGGCGGTTGAGCCTGAGCGTGGTGGATGTCGGACGCGGCATGACGCCGGCTGAATTGGCCAGGATCGGTGAACCTTTCTATACCACCCGTGCCCAGGGCACCGGGCTGGGTGTGTCTGTGGTGAAGTCGGTTGCCCATGCCCATGGTGGCGCGTTTCTGTTGCGCAGCCGGGCAGGGCAGGGCACCTGGGCTGAACTGGTCTTGCCGGTTCAGTCCTTGGTGATCGCTGGAGGAGCTTTGGTATGACAGGCCCACGCATTCTATTGGTGGAAGACGACAAGGCGCTGCGTGAGGCGCTGGCCGATACCCTGTTGTTGGGCGGTTACGACTATCTGGAAGCGGCGGATGGTGAGCAGGCGCTGGCGGTGCTGCAGCGGCACAACGTGGCTATGGTCATCAGTGATGTGAACATGCCGGGCATGGACGGGCATGCGCTGCTGCGCGTATTGCGCGAGCGTCACCCGCAATTGCCGGTGCTGCTGATGACCGCCTATGGCACGGTGCAGAATGCCGTGGAAGCCATGCGTGAGGGTGCGGTGGACTATCTGGTCAAGCCTTTCGAGCCGTCTGCATTGTTAGATCTGGTTGCCCTGCATGCCCAGGGCCGGTTGCGGGGTGGGGCGGATAATGGGCCGGTGGCGGTTGATCCATCCAGTCAGCAGTTGTTGCAGTTGGCGCAGCGGGTGGCGGCCAGTGATTCGACCGTGTTGATTTCCGGTGAATCCGGCACGGGCAAGGAGGTGCTGGCGCGCTACATTCACCAGCAGTCACCCCGTGCCAGTCAGCCGTATATCGCCATCAACTGCGCGGCGATTCCGGAGAACATGCTCGAGGCGACATTGTTTGGGCATGAGAAGGGCGCTTTTACCGGTGCGGTTGCTGCGGCGCCGGGCAAGTTTGAGCAGGCCAATGGCGGTACGCTGCTGCTGGATGAAATCTCGGAAATGCCGCTGGCGTTGCAGGCCAAGCTGTTGCGGGTGATTCAGGAGCGTGAGGTTGAGCGGGTGGGGGGGCGCAAGCTGATCCAGCTGGATATCCGCATTATCGCTACCACCAACCGGGACATGCCTGGCGAAGTGGCTGCCGGGCGTTTCCGTGAGGATCTGTATTATCGCCTGGGTGTGTTCCCGCTGCAGTGGCAGCCGTTGCGCGAGCGTCCGGCGGATATTCTGCCGATTGCCGAGCGGCTGTTGGCCAAGCATATCGGCAAGATGAACCAGAGCCCGGTGCGCTTTGCTGCAGATGCCTGCCAGGCACTGCAGCAACATGCCTGGCCGGGCAACGTGCGTGAACTGGACAACGCCGTGCAGCGGGCACTGATACTGCAGCAGGGTGGGGTGATTCGGGCGTTGGATCTGTGTCTGGCGACTGCGCCTGGCACGGCGATCATGCCGAATGATGCCTGGGTGCCGCCTGTTACTGCGCCTGCGGTGGCCAGTCAGCCGGCTGTGGCATCGCCTATACCTGCGGTCGGCAGTGGCCTGGGGCATGATGTGAAACAGCGCGAGTATCAGCTGATCATTGATACCCTGCGCAGCGAACGCGGCCGCCGCAAGGAAACCGCCGAACGACTTGGTATCAGCCCACGGACGCTGCGTTACAAGCTGGCGCAGATGCGGGATGCGGGGTTGGATGTGGAAGGGAAGTTATTTGCAGGGTGAGGACGGGGCCGGTGTCGGTTTAAATTGGCACTTGTGCGTTCAAGGCCTGTCCAAACGCATGGACCCATTACATGTGGAGAATTCCATGCGACTTACTTATCTGAGCATTCCCCTGTTTGCTTTGGTGTTGGCAGGCTGTGGCGACGACGATCCTGACACGACTTTACCTATGGACAACGAGGTGCCAGCGGAAGAAGCCTACGGTACGCCGGCTGACCCTGCCGACCTCCCGATGAATGACACCCCTGCGCCCACCAATGAGCCGATGATGCCGGAGGACGATAATCTGCGCGACGAGCTGGACAGGGATCCCGGGTTGGGTACCGAGCCGGGTGGGTTGCCTAATGAGCAGGTTGACCCGGGTGTTGACAGTGATACAACGACAGAGCCCAGAGGTGATGGGCTCTGAGGTGTCGCCGCGCGCGCCTTGTTTCAGTCAGGGACGACTCAGCTGACCATCGCCAGGCGTACATCCTCGGCGTCAGGCGCCAATAGAAACCGCTCCGTGGCTTCACGCACATCTTCCCAGGCGGTCTGATGTTCGCTTTCCAGAAAGTGCCCGGCATTGCGGATGGTCACATATTCCGAGCGGCGCGCCAGATCAGCAAAATACAGCGCGTCCGTCGGGGTGGTGTACTCATCCAGCTCGCCATTGAGAAACAGCAGCGGCACATCTATGTTGCCCACGCACTGCATATAGCGGTCGGGATCCAGGTTCAGAACCTGACGGATGTGGTGAAGCATCTGGGCGTATTCGTGCACTTCCAGTGTGGATATATGTCGGAAATTGCAGCGCTTGAACAGCGGTGGTAGATGCTTGCCGATGGTGTCATTGACCAAGGTGGCGATTTTGTGTCGATCACAGGCTGCCAGGTATTCCTGGCCGGTTATCAGATAATCCATCATTGACCGGTTCAGCACCGGTGAGAACGAGCTGATGACCGCCCGTTTGATGCGTGCCGGTCGTTGCGCCAGCGCCAGCAGCGTCGATACCGCACCCCAAGAGAACGACATCACCTGATCGGCACGGAAATGCTCGATCAGATCGAGCAGAATCAGCGCTTCATCTTCCTTGCCGAGCATGCGCAGGGATTTATTGTGTGGGCGCGACATGCCGCAATAGGGCTGGTCGAACAGCACCACATTGAACAGCGGCTGCAAAAAGCGCAGGGCCTGGTGGAAGGAGGCGCTGGTCGCCAGTGAGCCGTTGACCAGGATGATGGTGCTGTCGCTACGCGGGTTGGGGTAGAAGCGCGTTTGCACCTTCAGGTCGCCATGCACCTGCACCACCGCCTTTTCTGCATACATGTCCCACACCTCGTAAAGATGAACGTCACTGGGGTGTAGTTAACCTCACTGAGGTTACAGGTCGGTTTCACCTGTGCTTCGGGAATGTTATTTCTGAAGGGGGCCGAAAGGCGCGTTATGGCATAAGTTGATATGAATCATGCCAATCCTGGGCAGGATGGCGTAGTCTGGTCATACTGTAGTTAAGTGCAGGTTTCCGAATCAAGATGAAGAGGGAAAGCTTATGCAAATTCAGGTTCATGGCGACAATCACGTTGAAGGCAGTGCTCAACTGGCGGAGTGGGTGAGTGCCAGTATCAGCAGCAAGCTGGAGCGCTTTGATGATGTGGTGACCCGGGTCGTCGTGCATATCGCCGACGAGAATGGCGACAAGGCTGGCCCCCACGACAAGCGTTGCCAGATAGAAGCGCGGCCCAAGGGTCAGCAGCCCGTCTCCGTCACGCATAAGGCGGAATCGGTTCACCTGGCGGTCGATGGGGCCATCGAAAAGCTCAACACCTCGCTGACCACCCTATACGGTAAATTACGCGCCAAACGCGTTTCTCCACAGCTGGCTCCCGAGCCAGTGGACCCAGCGGATCAGGATGCTTTGCTGGAAGAGGATTTTCTTGCTGACGAGCAATCGCGCAGCGCCGGCGAGTAATTCGCCACCGGGCAGCAGGGGTTCGCTTGCTGCCCGCATTTCTTTTTTGGACTGGTTGGGCTCTGTTCACACATTTGAACAACGGTAGTGATTGCCAGAAGCAAAAAACCTGTCTAGAATGCGCTCCACTTCGAGAGCATATGGGTGATTAGCTCAGCTGGGAGAGCATCTGCCTTACAAGCAGAGGGTCGGCGGTTCGATCCCGTCATCACCCACCACTCGAGGTAACGCGCAGTGGTAGTTCAGTTGGTTAGAATACCGGCCTGTCACGCCGGGGGTCGCGGGTTCGAGTCCCGTCCACTGCGCCATATTCAAAACCCTCGCATCGCAAGATGCGAGGGTTTTTTCGTTGTGCGCTCCTGCTAGACTCGGGGACTGATCTGTCGCCGGGAGCTGGAATGAATCTGTCATTGTTCAATCGCTACACCTTCTTCGCTGTGTGTGTCCTGTTCACCCTTGTCAGTCTGCCGTTTCTGTTCGTGGAGGGCTGGCTGTGGCCGTTTACCCTGCTCACCGGTGCGCTCAGCCTGCTCGGGGTGTTTGATCTGCTACAGCACAAGCATGCCGTGCGGCGCAATTATCCGATTCTCGGCAACGTTCGTTATCTGGTGGAAAGCATCCGCCCGGAAATCCGCCAATATCTGATCGAGAGTGATAACGAGCAGCTGCCGTTTTCCCGGGCGCAGCGTTCGCTGGTGTATGCCCGCGCCAAGAATCAGACAGCGGATACGCCCTTCGGCACCCTGAAGGATGTCAATCAGGTCGGTTATGAATTCATCAGCCATTCCATGTTGCCGGTGGTGCACGGCAATCCGGATGAGTTTCGCGTAGCGATCGGTGGGCCGCAGTGTCTGCAGCCATATTCGGCATCGGTATTCAATATCTCCGCCATGAGCTTCGGCTCGCTCAGCGCCAATGCCATCGAGGCGCTGAACAAAGGCGCGCGGTTGGGCAACTTTGCGCATGACACTGGGGAGGGCAGCATCAGCCCCTATCACCTTGAGCACGGCGGGGATTTGATCTGGGAGTTGGGCAGCGGCTATTTCGGTTGTCGGGATGAGAATGGCGCCTTTGATCCGGAGCGTTTTGCGACTCAAGCGCGCCGACCTCAGGTGAAGATGATCGAGATCAAGCTGAGCCAGGGCGCCAAGCCCGGGCATGGTGGGATTCTGCCCAAGCACAAGATCAGTGCGGAAATTGCCGCTACCCGGGGCATTCCGCAGGGCCAGGACTGTATTTCGCCGGCGCGGCACACGACCTTTTCCACACCGGTGGAGCTGCTGCAGTTCATTCAGCGCCTGCGGGATCTGGCTGAAGGCAAGCCGGTCGGGTTCAAGCTGTGCCTGGGGCACCCGTGGGAGTTCATGGCCATCGCCAAGGCCATGCTGGACACCGGCATAGTGCCGGACTTCATCGTGGTCGACGGCAAGGAGGGCGGGACCGGAGCGGCGCCGCTGGAGTTCACCAACCATATTGGTGCGCCGCTGCGCGAGGGAGTGATGTTCGTGCACAACACGCTGGTGGGCGTCGGGTTGCGCGATCAGATCCGTATCGGCGCCAGTGGCAAGATCATCAGCGCATTCGATGTTGCTTCGGTGTTGGCGATAGGAGCTGACTGGGTAAACTCTGCTCGGGGCTTCATGTTTGCCATCGGCTGCATCCAATCACGCAGCTGCCACACAAATACCTGTCCGACCGGTGTTGCCACCCAAGACCCGCTGCGCCAGCGTGCGCTGGTGGTCCCGGACAAGGCGCAGCGGGTGTATCACTTCCATCGCAACACCATGATTGCGTTATCCGAGATGCTGGCGGCGGCGGGCTTGTCTCACCCAGCCCAGTTGGAGCCGCGCTTTCTGGTGCACAGGTTGTCCGCTACCGAGATCAAACTGTATTCCCAGATGCATGTCTACCTCAAGCCGGGCGCGCTGCTCAGCGGGGAAGTAGAGGGGGAGTTCTATCAGCGGATGTGGTCGATGGCGCGGGCGGACAGTTTCGAGGCGGCTGCACCGGCGGCGGCCAGCTGAGAGACAAAAAAAGGCCCGGAATAGTCCGGGCCCCGAATCATCGAAGGAGCATTCGATGTCAGTCTTCTGGGGTGGCCTCGACCAGCGCCTGGGCCTGCTTCAGGTGATCCTTGAGTTTCGGCAGGGTCTCCTTGGCGAAGGCGGCTACTTCGGCATCATCCGAGCGTGCGGCTTTTTCGAATAGCTCAATGGTCTGTTCATGCGCGGCAACCTGATTGTTGGCGTAGGCCGCATCGAATGACTCACCCTCACGGGCCTCCAGGATCATGGTCTTGGCCTTGTCCATCAGGGTTGCTTCATCGGAGATTTCCAGATTCTTGGATGCAGCGAGTTCGGCCATCTTCTCATTGGCCGCCGCATGATCCTTGATCATCCTCTCGGCGAATTTCTTGACTTCAGCTGATTGAGACTCTTCCAGGGCTTTCTGGCCGGTTTCAATTTCCGCTACACCCTTGGCCGAGGCTTCCTCGAGGAAATCCTCTGCATCAATGGTGTCGTTATCAGTATTCATACCCGCCATACCACCATCGACCTCATCGTGGCTGCGAATGGCGCCGGTGGTATCAGCGCTGCCGCCATCACCAGTGGTGGCTGGTGTACCGGTCGGGCCGGAAGTCTGGGTGGATCGGTCTATCCCATGTGTCGGTTCGTTGCTGGTCGTCTGGGCGACTGCGGTTCCGCAACCCAGAGCCACTGACATCACGGCGCAGGCCAGGAGCTTCAAGTGTGTCGGTTTTGCGTTATGCATATCTCACCTCTACTTTCGGGTATGTATTTGAATAGAGAAAAAACCGGCCACCAAGGTTCAACCTAAATCATCACGACAAGTGACCAATCCGGTCGCCAATGATCATCTCGCTGATCCAATTGTTCAGGATGGTGGTGTAGGCCTGCTGGCATCGCTCGCTGGACAAGCCATGGTCGGCACCGTCGATGATGCGATGGGTCATCGAGTGTGCTTTTCGGAAGGACGAGCGGTAATTCATGATGGTGTCGTGCGGTACATGTTCATCATGTTCGGACTCGACGATCAGCACATCGCCCTCGAAGGTGGCGCACGCGCCAAGTGCACGATTGTCCAGCGGGCCGAGGATGCTTTGTCGATATTGCATCAGCTGCTGACGGTCCAGCTGTTGCTTGGGTAGATTCCATTGCTCATCCCAATACAGCGCCGGTACCCGCATCGCCAGCCAGCGTACCGGCCGCAAGGTGGTGAGAATGGTTGCCAGGTAGCCGCCATAGCTGGTGCCGATGACAGCTATGCGGTCTGGGTCTGTGGAAGGGTGTTCAGCGAGGCGATCGTAGGCGACGAGAATGTCTTCCAGGTTGTGTCCTCGGGTCACAGTCTGCTTCTGCAGCAGGGTTTTCTCGTGACCGCGCAGGTCGAAGGTCAGGCACACGCAGCCGAGGCCGGCAATGCCCTTGGCGCGCATCATGTCGCGGGTCTGGCTGCCACCCCAGCCATGCACGAAGAGAATGCCGGGCATCTGATGGTGGGGGGCGAGCAGGGTGCCGGCAATCTGCTCATTCTCCACGGTGAGCTCTATGGTTTCGCTGGTTGCTGCCATGGGCTGATCCTCACTCCGATGGTGATGGGGCCGGTCGACGGGGCATCACCCAGATACAGCACCGACACCCCTTGCGGAATGATCGGTGTATCGCCGTAGGCCTCCCAGCTGGAAGCCTGCAGCCGCTGCAATGTCGGGTCGGCGGCGAAGGCTTCCAGGGCATGGATTTCCGCACTGCTGGCACCGCCGATGCGCCAGGATTGCTCCAGCACACCACTGCGCTGCTGCCCGGTCGGGTCGATTCCCACGGCTACATCGCAATTGCGTCGTGAGGCGATGAAGCCGGGAAAGGCGGCTTCGGCGGCCTGCTCATAGAGGGCCGCCTGCCTGATGGCTGCGCGCGCCAGTGGCTCGTTCATCTGTTGCAACAGTGCAGCGTAATCACCGCGCACCAACCACAGGTCCGAACCGCCATACACTGCTTCGCCGTCATTGGCTCTGGTCAGATTCTGGGTTCCGAAGTAGCTGGCTGTGATGCCGGCAATGCGCACCTGGCCAACGCTGTAGGTTTTGACCGACAGCAGGTTCTGCTCCAGTACCACACCGTCCTTTCGAACCAGGGAGGCATTCTGCTGGCCGAGCCAGGCTTCCAGTTCGGCCACTGATTGAATGACCCGCTGCCCGCGTCCGGCCCGGCCGAGCACTTCCTTGGCGCGCAGCGGCCCCTGTTGAAGCAGGATCTGTCCGGCGCGCAGGGCATCGTCCACATCAAACGCGCTGAAGCCACGCAGCACAACATCTCCCGCCACCTCCATGAAACGCTCGGTCCAGCCCGTAGGCGCGGTGGCGTTATCGCTGACCAGAGGGTGGGAAATGGCCTTGGTCGCCATGAACGGCTGGGCTACCAGACCGCCGAACAGGTCATTGTCGGTACTGATGGTCGGTTGCGGCGCGACCAGGGTGGTATAGGGAATAACGTACAGCCCCGGCGGAATTACCTGGCCAGCGTCGCGCAGCTCGGCAAACTCGATACCGAGCAGGGCGGCAATCCTGGTCCCCAGATGCTTATGCACATGCTGTTCATGTGCTGATGTCGGCTCCCCTGTGGCGAGCAGCGCCACGGCGGATTTGCCTGACGAGGTGAAGGTATCCAATGAGCGCTCCCCCGGATATCGATGTGCTCTGTATCGCACGCATTACTTGGGCTGATTGGCGGGGGGCGTCACGCGCTGTGCCCGCACGTTACGCAATCGCTGCTTGGTCGGACTATAGCCCCGCGCTCCCCGGTAGACTGCCGCCGCTCCCAGCGCGAGATTGATAAAGCGCATCGGCCCCGGTCGGGCGAGGCCTTTGCCGATCAACAGCAACCCGCCACCAATCGACACCCACTTCTCGGTGCTGCTCACATTCTTCGCCGCCGGTTTTCTGGTCAGCTCACGTAGTATTCGATACATGTGTTTCTCCTTCAGTTGGCCTTGCGCAGCGCGTTGACCAGCTCCTGCTTGCGCATGGTGGAACGGCCATGGATGTTCTTGGATCTTGCCTTGGCCATCAGTTGGTCCTTGGTCTGGTCCTGCAAGGAAGCAGAACGGGACCCGGCCTTGCGCGTGGCGGCAGCCTGTTTGGCTGAATCACTGCGCGACGCCTCCTTGCTGCTGGCGGATTTTTTCTGGCCGGAACCACCCGTACGGTTACCGCCGCCGGATTGCTTGTTGACGGTAGCCCAGGCGCGGGACTCGGCTTCCTTCTTCGAGACACCTTTGCGCTCGTAGCTTTTTTCGATGTGCTCGGCCTTGCGTTCCTGTTTGTCGGTGTACTTGTCTTTATCACCTTGTGGCATGTCGATTCTCCCGTTCGTTTGGGTTACGGCGTCAGGATCACCTTGTCGTCCTTAGTCACGGCGGTGATCATCTTCGAGAATGGTCGGATCCGGCACGCTATGGACACGGACGTCATGACAGCCATGGTAGGTGAGTGCGCGCATGCGGGTTCTCCAGGCGGTAGTGATCAGGGTTGATAGTTGTGGCCGGGCTCCGAATCAGGATGCAGGACGGGTGTGATGCGGATATCGGTAATCTGCTCCGATGAACTCCCGTCATGGCGCGCCTCGACGTGCGCCCTGGCCTGCTCGGGCGTCATATGCTCGGCACTGCCTTGCACTTCGATATTCATGGGTTGGTTGTCGAGAATGTAGCTGATGAGAAACCGGTGCTTCTGGCTCATTTGGATTGTTCTCCCGTTCAGGTTCGCCCCGAGTCTCGGCGTGCCTCTATGAGTGACCCATATGAAAATACAGACCCCCGGCTACGGGGAGATGGTTCATTGTTTTTTCCGGCGAGCGGCTACCTGAACTTTTGCGTTGGCTACCGGGTCATCCGTAGACAATAGCCGGGAGTAGCAAGGTTATGGCACGGGCAATCTGGAAAGGCGCAATCAGTTTTGGTCTGGTACATATTCCGGTATCGCTGGTCTCCGCCACCAGTTCCAGCGGGATCGATTTCGACTGGCTCGACGAAAGGACCATGGATCCGGTCGGATACAAGCGGATCAACAAGGCGACCGGCAAGGAAGTGGCGTCCGAACACATCGTCAAGGGTGTGGAGTTCGAGAAAGGCCGTTACGTCATCATCAGCGAGGACGAGATCAAGGCAGCACTTCCCGAGGCCACGCGCACCATTGATATCTTTTCCTTTATCGACAGCGCAGCCATCCCGCTACTGAATATCTACAAGCCCTACTTCCTGAGTCCTGATCGCCGGGGTGAGAAGGTGTATGCCTTGCTGCGCGAAACCCTGATCAGCACCGGCAAGGTGGCGCTGGCCAATGTGGTGGTGCGAACCAAGCAGAATCTGGCGGCGCTGATGCCGTTGGAATCGGCGTTGGTACTGATCATGCTGCGCTGGCCATCCGAAGTGCGTGGGGTTTCGCATCTCGACCTGAAAGCTGATGTAACGGAGGCCAAACTCAGCAAGAAGGAGCTGGATATGGCCAAGCGGCTGGTGGAAGACATGGACGCCGAATGGGAGCCGGACGAATACCGTAATACCTTCGAGGACGACATCATGGCGCTGGTTGAAGAAAAGGCCAATGCCGGCGAGATTCAGGCGGTCGAGGCCGAGGACACGGACGAGGAGCGGCAGACGGCCGATGTGGTGGACCTGACCGAGCTGCTGAAGCGCAGCCTGGGCGGTAGCAAGACTGCCAAAGGCGGCAAGAGCCGCTCGCGCAAGTCCGATGATGCAGACTCTGCCCCGGCCCGCAAAAAGAAATCCGGCTGAGCGCCGGATAACCACCGCGTGGAGAATCGGCAATGCCCAGACCTCTCACCGAATACAACCGCAAACGCGATTTCCAGAAGACACGCGAGCCGCAGGGCCAGACCGCGCAAGGCGAGCGTGCGGATGCCGGTTCGCTGAGCTTTGTCATCCAGAAGCATGCCGCACGGCGCCTGCATTACGATTTCCGCCTGGAGCTGGATGGCACCCTGGTGAGCTGGGCCGTGCCCAAGGGGCCGAGCCTGGACCCGAAGGACAAGCGACTGGCAGTGCATGTGGAAGACCACCCACTGAGCTATGGCAGTTTCGAGGGCAGCATTCCCAAGGGGCAATACGGCGGTGGCGATGTCATCGTCTGGGATCAGGGTATCTGGCAACCCGAGGGCGACCCCAGCAAGGCCTACCGCGACGGCAAAATGAAATTCACCCTGATCGGTGAAAAATTGACCGGGAACTGGACACTGGTACGCACCCGGCTGCCTGGCAGTGGAGACAAGGAACAGTGGCTGCTGATCAAGGAAAAGGACCATGCCGCCCGGGATGCCGATGAATTCGATGTGCTGCGCGAACGCCCCGAAAGTGTGATATCCGGTTCGGTAATCGATGAGAAAACCGGGCGCACCATGGCTGTTGATCAGCCGGCCGAACCCAAGGCGACCAAGGCCGCAGCCAAGTCTGCTGCGAAAGCGAAAAAAAACAAAGCCAGCGCCAAGGCTGGCAGTGAAAGATTCCCCGAGATGCTCGGCCCACAATTGGCCACTCTGGCAAGCCAGCCGCCGGCAGGCGATTGGCGCTACGAGATCAAGTTCGATGGCTACCGCCTGATGGTGCGCATTGATGCCAAGGGCAAGGTAAACATCTTTACTCGCAACGGCCACGACTGGAGTCACAAGCTGCCCGAGCAATGCCGGGAACTGGCCGCGCTGAAACTGAAAAACAGCTGGCTGGATGGTGAACTGGTGGTTCTCAATGAGGACGGCATGCCGGACTTTCAGGCGTTGCAGAACGCCTTTGATACCGAGCGCAGCCAGCGGATGCTGCTCTACCTGTTTGACGCGCCCTTTCTGAAAGGTGAAGACCTGCGTCGGCAGCCGCTGGAAGCACGACGCGCCGCTTTGGAACAGATGCTCTCCGGGCAGACAGGTGAGCTGCTGCGGTTTTCCCATACCTTCGAAGCGGATTATGTCTCGATCTTCAAGAGCGCCTGCGATATGTCTCTGGAAGGGATTATTGGCAAACGGGCCGGCAGTCTCTATGTGTCGCGGCGCAGTGCTGACTGGATCAAGCTCAAGTGCAAGCAACGCCAGGAATTCGTGATCATCGGGTTTACCGCACCTAAGGGCAGCCGTACCGGCTTCGGCTCCTTGTTGCTGGGTGTGAATGCCAAAGATGACGATAGGCTGGTCTACGCTGGTCGAGTCGGTACCGGCTTCAACCAGGCGCGCATCAGCGCCATTCATAAACAGCTCAAGGCAATCCGGCAGGACCGGCAGCCAGTCAAGGGAACCGTTCCCGACGCGCGCACCGTCACCTGGGTCAAGCCGCAACTGGTATGCGAAGTGGAATTTGCCGAATGGACCGGCGCGAACATCATCCGCCAGCCGGTATTCATCTCCCTGCGCACTGACAAGCCGGCCCGGGAAGTCGTGCGCGAAGAGCCCGTCGCGCCTGAGCAGGTGGAGAAGGTCATGGGAAGCAAACGCGTATCCGGCAAGGTGGCCGGCGTCAGGATAAGCAATGCGCAGCGGGTGATTGATCAGCTGAGCGGCGCCACCAAGGGCGATCTTGCGGCTTTCTACGAGAGCATTGCTGATTGGGCCGTACCGCACCTGGCTGGTCGGCCGGTATCGCTATTGCGTGCGCCGGAAGGGGTGGAGGGCGAGCAGTTCTTCCAGAAGCATGCGGAACGCCTGGCCATACCGAATATCCGCCATCTCGACCCGGCGCTGGATCCCGAACATGGCAGCTACATGGAGGTGAATAATGTCCGCGCGCTGATCGGGGCGGTGCAGATGGGCACCATCGAATTTCATACCTGGGGATCAAGCAGCAATAATATCGACAAGCCCGATCGCATCACTCTGGATCTGGACCCGGGTGAGGGTCTGCCCTGGAGAAGCATGATCGAAGCCACCGAGTTGGTGCTCGCTGTGCTGGATGAGCTGGGTTTGGAAAGCTGGTTGAAAACCAGTGGCGGCAAGGGCATGCATATCGTCATTCCGCTTGCCCGGCATGCTGATTGGGATACGGCCAAGGCATTCAGCAAAGCAATCTCCAGCTTTGTCACCCGGCAGCTGCCGGATCGCTTCACCGACAAGATGGGGCCGCGTAACCGGGTCGGTAAGATATTCATTGATTACCTGCGTAACCAGCATGGCGCCAGTACCGTGGCGGCCTATTCGGTCAGGGCACGTCCGGGGCTTGCGGTATCGGTACCCATCGCAAGGGACGAACTGCAGGAACTGCGCAGCGCGGCGCAATGGCATATCGGTAATCTGCACGAGCGCCTTGAACAATTGGCGGAGGATCCCTGGTCTGGATATCGCAATCGTCAACGTATCAAGCAGAGCTACTGGGAGCAGTTGAACGCAAAAGCCCCCTGAAGTCAGAGGGCTTGAAGGTGCGTTGTTTGGCGAGGGCTCAGTTCATTGAGGCTTTCATCGCCAGGCGGCGTCTTTCCCACAAACTGGCAGCGCGAGTCTTGTACAGCTGGCCATTGTTGTAGGTGGGGAGAGTGGAGACGTCGATAGTGCCTATGACTTCACGGGTAGGCGCCTGACCCTTGGCCAGCATCAGATCCAGCCGCACCCGGCGAATGACGTGATCAGCATTCTTCATATCACTGGGCAGAACACGTCTGAGTTCCTTTCCATCTGCCGACTTTACTATCAGAACAAGGCTTCCGTCAGGTCGTTCATCTGCGGAGATATCGCAATCCGGTAATGCCGCACGCCATACGGGCAAATTGGTAAGCATTGTATCCTCCAGGATGATGAGTGGTTGAGTAAATTTAGACGAGGCGACTGATATTACAAATTGAGAGGACGCTTATCCGATGGAAGGAGTGCGGAGACCCTGGATGTTACCGCTTGATACGGTTTATCAGAATGTCCCTGGGTATGCCTCATTAGCCACTAATATGATGTTGCAGTGATCTCGGCATATGCCAGGCGAGACGTTAGACATAAACTTTCCATATCTAACTTCGGCGAATGATGAATGTCTGAACTTCGATGCATGAAGTAACTCAGGCGTTTCTGGCACGCTCGGCGAACCCCGATACTGAAGCGAAGCGGTAGTTTGAAGGGTGGTTATATCTGGTAATGACATGATGATTATTGGATATAAGAAAGATATGAACGACTTGGTGTCCGTCCTGCCTATTCATAGTGAGCGCCCGCGTGGGGCTCACTTCTAACTTCGAAATGAAACGAAACGGGAAAACTGACATGACTGAACATCGTGGTGGTAAAGGTAACTTCGCCGAAGATCCACAGCGTGCGTCGGAGACCGGTCAGAAAGGCGGCGAGAGAAGTCGGCGCAGTTGATGTGAACAGCGGCGGGAGTTGATTCTTCCGCCGCTTTTTTGTCCTGCACCAGAATCTCTTGATAAGCATTCTTCGGTTGTTGAAGAGTGTTTGCCCAGAGTTTCTTCACAGCATTACTCTCCCGCGACAGGAGGCATTATGCACGGTCTTTCCGGAATTCTTGATAATCAGGGCACCCCACTCGAGAAGCAACAGTTTACCTGGAAGGAAATGGCCAGCCGGCCGATGAGTAAGCTGGATGACGATGCCTTCACTCGGGTACGAATCATTCTGATGAACGGCGTGGAGCTTGACGCATTGCGGGTAAAGCATCTGCTCGCCCGCTTCGACAAGCGCCTCCAGTTGCCGCTGGCGCAAATCCGCCGCGTCGAGCAACACCAGGCTACCGTGGTCAACTGGCTGCTGTCTGCGGACCACTCGCCGCTGGAAACGACCATCGCCTATGAGCAGGTGGCTATTGAAGTGACAGCCGCCGTGGCCCAGTCCGAGCCCGATCCCTATCAGGCCCAGACCTACCGGTTCGGCCTGCTGGAAGATTTCGATCACCTGTATCGCTATGCGGCGATGCTTGATCGGCTGGAAGGCAAGGATGCCAACAACATCCTGCAGGGTTATACCGACCTGGTACCCGGGCGAAAGACCTCCGAACACCACCGGGCGCCGGAAAGCGACCTGCGCGACAACTACGACAAGAACAACGCTGAGCTGATCACCAAGATCCATGCAGCCTTGATTACCGGCGCTGAATATCAGACCCACGACTATTACATGAACATCGGCCCTACCTTCACTGATCCGGTGGCGCGCATGCTGTATGCGGAAATCGCATCGGTGGAGGAGCAGCATGTCACCCAGTACGAATCGCTCATGGATCCTTCCGAAAGCGTGATGGAAAAATGGCTGGTGCATGAGGCGATGGAGGTCTATGCCTATTCCAGCTGCGCCGAGCAGGAGGAGAACCCACGGATCAAGGCGCTGTGGGAACGCTTTCTGGATTACGAGCTGGGGCAGTTGAACCTGGCCTGCGATATCTTCAAGCAGATCGAACGGCGCGACCCGGCGGAGGTGCTCGGTGGCCCGCTCCCTACCATGATTCAGTTCAAGAGTCAGCGTGACTTTGTGCGTAAGGTGCTCGCTGAAGAGACCGACTTGCGCACCTCCGGCACCGTCTATGTGCCGAAGGAGCAGGAGAGCCCGCTGTCGCTCGAATATCGCGGGCACATCAATTCCCAGGGTATTGCTTCGGACATCGTATCTGCAGGTTACAACTGGACGCCGGGTACTGAATTGAACCGTAAAACTCCGTGAGGACATAACAATGAATAAAGTCGCCAAACTCGGACATAACTTTACCGGGGCACAAATGTCGCCCGAAGATACGCGCAAGATGGTCGACTATGTCGATGAGCGTCCTGCTGACCTGCCGGGCGACGCATCTGCCCTCGCGCAAGCCCGTGAGCAGATGAATCGAGAGGAGGGCGATGTAGGTTCGGTGCCTGTTCCAGGTTCGGTCAAAGGGGTGCTGAAAAGCAGCTTCGACAAAATGCTGGGCAACAATCCCGAGCTGTTGATCGATAAATTGGGCGAACGCCTGGCCTTCGAGCGGACCGGTGTGCGCCTGTATGAGGCGCTGATGGCCAAGGCTGCCGCCTGTGAAACCGGCGCAGAACTGATTCCGACTTTCAAGCAGATCCGCGACGAGGAAGAAGCGCATATGTTTCTGTTGGTCGATGCTCTGGAAGCGCTGGGTGCAGATCCCACGGCGCAGACTCCCTGCGCGGACCTGGCCGGCGTGGTCGGCTCGGGCGCACTCAAGGTGATTACCGACCCGCGTACCAACCTGGCCCAGGCGTTGAACGCCATGCTGACCATTGAGCTGACCGATCACGCTGCCTGGGAACTGCTGATCAAACTGGCTGACGACGGTGGTCACGCCAGTATCGGCAGCACCTTCACCCATGCGCTGACCGAAGAACAACGTCACCTGAACACCATTCGTTCGCTGCTGGCCCGCGAGCTGGGCGTGAGCGGAAGCTGAGGAGATTTCTCATGAGCGACAAGCAGACACCACCCCCGCAGCATCAGGACGAACCCGGTTCCGAAGAGCAGATGTACCCGCAACCGGAGTTCATCTCCGAACATTACCGATCAGGCGGCAAACTGCAAGGCAAAGTCGCTGTGGTCACCGGTGCCGACAGTGGCATAGGCCGCGCGGTCGTGGTGCACTATGCCCGTGAGGGCGCCAAGGTGGCGCTGCTCTATCTTGATTCCCATGAAGATGCGCGCAAGACCGAAGAGGAAATCCGCAAGGCCGGTGGCGAAGTGCTGACTTTGGCCGGTGATGTGGCGGATGCTGAGTTCTGTCGCCGGGTGGTGGACGAGGTAACCGGTAAATGGGGGGCGATTGATGTACTGGTGAACAACGCCGGCGAACAGCACCCCCAGGAAAAGCTCGAGGATATCAGCGACGAGCAGTGGCAGCAGACCTTCCGCACCAATATCTTCGGCATGTTCCTGCTGACCAAGGCCGCGTTGCCGCATATTCCCGAGGGCGGCTCGATCATCAATACCACTTCGATCACCGCCTACAAGGGCAACCCGGTATTGATCGATTATTCGGCCACCAAAGGCGCGATTGTCAGTTTTACCCGCTCATTGGCGATGAATCTCAGCAGCCGCGGCATCCGCGTCAATGGCGTGGCGCCGGGACCTATCTGGACGCCACTCATCCCCTCGACCTTCTCGGAGGAACAGGTTTCCGAGTTCGGCGGCAGCACCCCGATGAAGCGCCCCGGTCAACCATCGGAGCTGGCGCCGGCCTATGTCTATCTGGCCTGTTCCGACTCGTCCTATGTCAGCGGCCAGGTAATCCATATCAACGGAGGCACGGTCGTCAATGGCTGAATCACTGTCAGTCGAGCAGGCCGTCAGCCTGCCGCGGATCGCTATAGAGACGATAACGCCGATAGTGGATCAGGGCCGCTGCGCGGCCAAGGCTCTGGTGGGGAGGCAGTTGGCCCTGTCGGCGGTGCTGATCTGTGACGGTCACGGCAAATTGGCGGCAGAGATCATCTGGCGCCGTTCCGCACAGGAGATCTGGCAGCGCGTCACCATGTTGCCGCTGGGTAACGATCTTTGGCAGGCCGAACTGACACCCCGTCAGGCTGGCAAACTGTATTTTGCAGTAGAGGCCTGGGTGGATGTCTGGGCCAGCTATTGTGATGAATTGAGCAAGAAATACCAGGCCGGCGTGTCTGTCGATCTGGAGCTGCAGGAGGGTGAGCGGCTGCTGCAGGAGACCCTGGAACGGGCTGCACCCGAACATATCGATATGCTCCAGGAGCTGCTGGTGGAGCTGGCGCAGCCAGGCGGTGTGGATGCGCAGGTAGCGCTGTTGCTCAGCAGTCATACGCAGCACATCATGGGGTTGGCGGCGCAGCGCCGGCATCGGGTTCGCAGCGCTGAGTATCCACTGGATGTGGAGCGGCAGCTGGCAGAGTTCGCCAGCTGGTATGAACTCTTTCCTCGCTCGCAGACCGAAGATGCGCATCGTCACGGGACCTTCGATGACGTCGTTCGACGGATGCCGGACATTGCACGCATGGGCTTTGATGTATTGTATTTTCCGCCGATTCATCCCATCGGCCTGACTCATCGTAAAGGGCCGAACAACAGTCTGCAGGCCGGCCCGAATGACCCCGGCAGCCCCTATGCCATCGGCAGTGCCGAGGGTGGGCACGATGCGCTGCATCCGCTGTTGGGTAACCTTGATGACTTTCACCGGCTGGTCACTGCGGCCCGGAGCCATGATCTGGAGATCGCCTTGGACTTCGCCATCCAGTGCTCGCCGGATCATCCCTGGTTACGTGAACACCCCGGCTGGTTCAACTGGCGTCCGGATGGCAGCATCCGCTACGCGGAGAACCCGCCGAAAAAATACGAAGACATCGTCAATGTGGAGTTCTACACCGAAGAGGCCATGCCGGGTCTATGGCTGGCTCTGCGCGACGTGGTGCTGTTCTGGGTCGAGCAGGGCGTGACCCTGTTTCGGGTCGACAATCCACATACCAAGCCGCTGCCGTTCTGGGAGTGGCTGATCGCCGATATCCGTCAGCAGCATCCTGACGTGATCTTTCTCGCCGAAGCCTTCACCCGTCCGGCGATGATGGCGCGCCTGGGCAAGATCGGCTTCAGCCAGAGCTACACCTACTTCACCTGGCGCGATACCAAACCGGAACTGGAAAGCTATTTCACCGAACTGAATCAGCCGCCATGGCGTGATTGCTACCGCCCGAACTTCTTCGTCAATACACCGGATATCAACCCGTACTTTCTGCAGCGCTCCGGGCGCGCCGGGTTCCTGATCCGCGCCGCATTGGCGACCATGGGCTCCGGGCTGTGGGGCATGTATTCGGGGTTCGAGCTGTGCGAGGCGGAGCCGCTGCCGGGGCGCGAGGAGTATCTGAATTCGGAGAAGTACCAGCTGCGGCCGCGCGATTGGCATGCCCCAGGCAATATTGTCGCCGAGATTACCCGGCTCAATCGCATACGTCGGCACAATCCTGCCTTGCAGACGCATCTTGGATTTCAGTCCTACACTGTATGGAACGACAACATTCTGTACTTCGGCAAACGTACGCAGGACCTGTCCAATTTCATTCTGGTGGCCGTTTGTCTGGACCCGTTCAATGCACAGGAAGCTCATTTCGAATTGCCGCTGTGGGAAATGGGGCTGGAGGACGGGGCCAGTACCCACGGCGAAGACCTGATGAACGGCCATACCTGGACATGGCACGGAAAAAACCAATGGATGCGCATCGAACCCTGGCATCTGCCGTTCGGTATCTGGCGTATCCGCTCCATGGCCTGAGGTGATTATGGCAAGGCGAACGCGAGCATCGGCATTTATCAATGACCCGTGCTGGTACAAAGATGCGATCATCTATCAGATTCACGTGAAGTCCTTCTTCGACGCCAACAACGACGGCATCGGTGACTTCCCCGGTCTGATCGAGAAGTTGGATTACATAGTCGATTTGGGTGTGAACACGGTCTGGTTGCTGCCGTTCTACCCGTCGCCACGGCGTGACGATGGCTACGATATTGCCGATTACCGTGGCGTGCATCCGGACTACGGCAGCATGGCGGATGTACGCCGGTTCATCCGTGAGGCGCATAAGCGCGGGTTGCGAGTGATTACCGAGCTGGTCGTCAACCATACCTCCGACCAGCACCCCTGGTTTCAGCGGGCGCGGCTGGCGCCGAAGGGCTCGAAGGAGCGGAACTTCTACGTGTGGTCCGACACCGATCAGTTGTATCAGGGCACACGTATCATCTTTCTTGATACCGAAAAGTCCAACTGGACCTGGGACCCGGTCGCCGGGCAGTTTTTCTGGCATCGCTTTTATTCCCATCAGCCCGACCTGAATTTCGATAATCCGCAGGTGCTCAAGGCGGTGCTGTCGGTCATGCGTTTCTGGCTGGATATGGGCGTGGACGGCATGCGTCTGGATGCGATTCCCTATCTGATCGAGCGTGACGGCACCAATAACGAGAATCTGCCCGAAACCCACGTGGTGCTGAAAAAGATCCGCGCCGAACTGGATGCCACCTATCCCGATCGCATGCTGCTGGCCGAAGCCAATCAGTGGCCCGAGGACACTCAACTGTACTTCGGCGGCGAGGATGGTGGCCCCGGTGACGAGTGCCACATGGCCTTCCACTTTCCGCTGATGCCCCGCATGTACATGGCCATCGCCCAGGAAGACCGCTTTCCGATTACCGATATTCTGCGCCAGACACCGGAGATTCCCGACAACTGCCAGTGGGCGATCTTCCTGCGCAACCATGATGAATTGACCCTGGAAATGGTCACCGATCAGGAGCGCGATTATCTGTGGAATTACTATGCCGCAGACCGCCGGGCACGGATCAATCTGGGCATTCGCCGGCGACTGGCGCCGCTGGTGGAACGTGACCGCCGGCGTATCGAACTGCTCAACAGTCTCCTGCTGTCCATGCCGGGCACGCCGACGCTGTATTACGGTGACGAGATCGGCATGGGCGACAACATCTTTCTCGGCGATCGGGATGGGGTGCGCACACCTATGCAGTGGTCGACAGACCGTAATGGCGGTTTCTCCCGCGCCGATCCGGCGAGCATGGTACTGCCGCCGATCATGGACCCGCTGTATGGCTATCAGACCATCAACATCGAGGCTCAGGCCCGTGACCCACATTCGCTGCTGAATTGGACCCGGCGCATGCTGGCGGTGCGTAAACAGCAGCAGGCGTTCGGTCGCGGTACCTTGAAGATGCTGTCGCCGGCCAACCGCAAGACCATCGCCTATCTGCGTGAATTCACTACCGATGCTGGCCGGCAGGAGATCATTCTCTGTGTCGCCAACCTGTCCCGCGCCGCCCAGGCAACCGAGCTGGAGCTATCCGCCTGGTCAGGCAAGGTCCCGGTGGAGATGCTCGGCGGCAGCAGTTTCCCGCCCATCGGCCAATTGCACTATCTGCTGACCCTGCCGCCCTATGGCTTCTACTGGTTCGTGCTGGCAGACGAGAGTCAGATGCCCAGCTGGCACATCGAACCGGTGCAGGCATTGCCGGAGCTGGCGACCCTGGTCATCAAGCAGGACATGTCGGAGCTGCTGAAGCCGGCCTGTCGTCGGGTACTGGAGCATGAAATCCTGCTGCAGTGGTTGGCCAAACGTCGCTGGTTCTCGGGAACGGCGGAGGACGAGGCGCCGATCCGGTTGCTGTATGCAGTTCCCTTCTGCGAGCAGAGTGAGCCCTGTGTGCTCTGTGAAGTGACCGTGGGGGAAGAGCATTATCAGGTGCCTATGGGTTATCTGCAGAATACCGACGCTACCGAGCCGTCCGGCCATTCGGCCGCCGCCTTTGCATTGGCGCGCTTGCGCCGTGGTCCGCGGCTGGGGCTGTTGACCGATGCCTCGACCCTGTCCGGATTCACTCGCAAGGTATTGAGCAGCCTGCGCCAGAGCGCGGTGCTGCCGGCGCAGGGAGGCGAAATCCAATTTTTGCCGGGACCGAAATTGCTGCAGCTGGAAGAGCATCCCGAGGAAGACATCCAGGCGTTGGCGGTGGAGCAGTCCAATACCTCGATCCTCATCGGCGAGCGGATGATGCTGAAAGTCATCCGCCGGGTGATGCCCGGCGCACATCCGGAGATCGAGATGGGTGGGTTTCTCACCGAGCGCGAGTTCCCGGCCATTGCGCCCCTGCTTGGTGAGGTGCGCCGCGTCGACGATGCCGGGGCGGCGCACACTCTGATGATCCTGCAGGGCTATGTCGACAGTCAGGGCGATGCCTGGCAATGGACGCGCGATACGCTGGAGCGCGCCATCCGCGACCAGCTGGTGGGCGGCTTCTCGGAACAGGAGAACCAGTACACCGCCCTGGCCGAGCTGCAAAGTTTTGCCGGAACTCTTGGCCAGCGACTGGGCCAAATGCATCTGTTGCTGGCAGATCCGCAGGGTGGTGAGGGTTTCGGTTTCGCTGTCACCACGCAGGCCGATTGTGAACGCTGGGCCGAGCAGATAGGCGAGCAGTTGCTGGTTGCGCTGGATGACATTGATGGCCACCGCGATCAACTCGATGCCGCTGCCGCCGACAACGCCGATTGGCTGTTGGCGCGGCGTCAGGACTTGAATGAAGCAGTGGCTGCGCTGGCGCGGCGCTGCGAAGGCGGTGCGCGCATTCGGGTGCACGGGGACCTGCATCTGGGGCAGGTGTTGGTAGTGCAGGGTGATGCCTGTTTCATTGACTTTGAAGGCGAGCCAACCCGAAGTCTGGAAGAACGACGCAGGCGGCTGAGCCCGATGAAAGATGTCACCGGCATGCTGCGCTCGTTCGATTATGCTGCCGAGATGGCGCTGCGCAGTGTGCATGGCACCGACCATTCCGATGAGGCGCAGCAGGCGCGACAGCATATCTGCACGACTTATCGAGAGCAGGCTGCTCAGACGTTTCTGGCAGCCTACATGGAGGCCAGTGCCGAGCTGCCACACGATTGGCGAGCGGAGCAGGGCGAACAGGCTGCGCTGACCCTGTTCAGCATCGAAAAGGCAGCTTATGAAATACGCTACGAGGCCAGTTATCGTCCGGAATGGCTGGATGTTCCTCTTGATGGACTGACGATGTTATGCAAATCGCTGATGGAGAACGGCACTGATGAACAACGGGACGACCGGTACTGATAATGCGCATGACCCGAACTTGGATATTCAGGCGCTGATCCGCGCCGAGCACGGCAATCCCTTTGCCTTTCTCGGCCCGCACGAGCAGCACGGATCCATCATCATCCGTACCTGGCAGCCGGGTGCGCTGGACGTAGAGCTGCTGGATGAAAACGGTCAATCAGTGGGCCGCATGGACGAACACACGCCAGGCTTGTTCACCCGCACCATCGAGCAGCGTCGACCCTATCGCCTGCGCATTCACTGGAGCGGTGGCGTGCAGGAAACCGAAGACCCTTACGCCTTCGGTCCGCAGCTGGGCGACTTGGATATCTATCTGTTCGGTGAAGGTAATCACCGTCATCTCGGTCGCTGCTTTGGTGCCCAACCATGGCAGGCAGACGGCATTCCCGGGGTGCGCTTCGTGGTCTGGGCGCCGAACGCACGTCGGGTTTCCGTGGTAGGGCATTTCAACAGCTGGGATGGCCGCCGGCACCCCATGCGCCTGCATCCGAGCGGGGGTATCTGGGAGCTGTTCATTCCCCGGCTCGGGCCGGGCGAGGTCTACAAATACGAGATTCTTGGCCGTGAAGGGCTGCTGCCGCTCAAGGCCGATCCGGTGGCTCAGGCTACCGAAAAACCGCCCGCGACCGGCTCGGTGGTCGCCGCCGGAGTGAATTTCCAGTGGGATGATCAGCAGTGGATGGCGCAGCGTAACGACGCGCAATCGCGTACCAAGCCACTGTCGATCTATGAAGTTCACGCCGGCTCCTGGCGACACCGCAACGATATCGATGGTGAGCCGCTGAGCTGGGCAGAATTGAGCGAGCAGTTGATTCCTTACGTGCAGGACATGGGCTTTACCCATATCGAACTGCTGCCGGTGATGGAACATCCCTTCGGTGGTTCCTGGGGCTACCAACCGCTATCGCAGTTTGCACCGACAGCGCGCTATGGCACCCCGGAGGATTTCGCCGGCTTCATCAACGCCTGCCACCAAGCTGGCATTGGCGTCATTCTCGATTGGGTGCCGGCGCATTTTCCCGGCGATGCTCACGGCCTGGGCCGGTTTGACGGCACGGCGCTTTATGAGTACGCGCATCCCTTCGAGGGCTGGCATCCGGATTGGGATACGCACATCTACAACCTCGGACGCACTGAAGTGCATGGCTTCATGCTGGCTTCGGCGCTGCACTGGCTGCGCGAATACCACATTGATGGTTTGCGCGTCGATGCGGTGGCTTCCATGCTGTACCGGGACTATTCACGCAAGAGCGGCGAGTGGATTCCCAACCGGCATGGTGGACGGGAGAATCTGGAGGCTATCGACTTTCTGCGTCACCTGAACGATGTGGTTGCCACCGAGGTTCCGGGCGCACTCATGATCGCCGAAGAGTCCACCGCTTGGCCGGGTGTCAGTCAGCCTACCCGGGAGGGCGGTCTGGGCTTTGCCGGCAAATGGAATATGGGCTGGATGCATGACACCCTCAGCTATATAGGCGAAGACCCGCTGAACCGGCGCTACCATCATCAGCAGATCACCTTCGGCCTGTTATATGCCTTCACCGAACATTTCATTCTGCCGGTGTCACACGATGAGGTGGTACATGGCAAGGGCTCGCTGCTCGGCAAGATGCCTGGCGATCGCTGGCAACAATTCGCCAACCTGCGCCTGTATCTTTCATTCATGTGGAGCCATCCGGGCAAGAAGCTGCTGTTCATGGGGTGTGAGTTCGGCCAGTGGCGCGAATGGAGCCATGACCGGCAGCTGGACTGGTACCTGCTCAATTATGACGAGCATCGCGGGACCCATGATCTGCTGCGCGACCTCAACCGGCTCTACCGCGAACATCCGGCGCTGCATCAACGTGACGACAGTGCGGACGGCTTCCAATGGCTGATCGGTGACGACAGCAGCAACAGCGTATACGCCTGGCTGCGGCGGGGTGACGACGGAGCCATGGTGCTGGTGGTACACAACTTCACCCCGGTGGTACGCAGTGATTATCGGGTCGGCGTGCCCCGGTCCGGGCAGTGGCGAGTACTGCTCAACAGCGACGCCCACATGTTCTCCGGTTCAGGTGCTGGCAGTCATGGCGAGCTCGTGGCAGAAGAGCAGGACAGCCACGGCCAACCCAGCTCCCTGCGCCTGGACCTACCGCCACTGGCAACGCTGATCCTTGAGCCCGCGGGATCTGATTGAAGCGCAACGGACTTATGCGTGAGCGGTCTTGACCGCGAATGGTCTGTAGAAAACCCTCGCGCCCAAGGACGTTCCCACAAAACGCCGACATCGCCTGAGGCTGACCCGATCAACCATCCGGTACTGTATTGGCACTGCGCATCGTCTTGGCGCGCTTTTCCAGTACCAGGTACACACACAGGGCTATGCCCAGTGGCATCAGGAAGTAGATGGCCCGGTAGCCGATCAAGGCGGCGAGCAGGCTGCTTTTCGGCATCTGATCCTGCAGCAGGGTGAGAAAGATCATTTCCAGCACGCCGAGACCGGCGGGGATGTGGGTGATGACGCCGGCGATGCTGCTGATCAGCAGCACCCCGAGCACGCTGGGATAAAAGGCTTCAGCGGGCAGCAGCAGCCAGATGATCACAGCCATCAGTGACCAATTGAGTGCACCGACAGCAGCCTGCACCAATGCCAGCTTCCATGACGGCAGCTCAATGGTCTGGTCGCGGATCTGCCAGCTGCGCCGAGTGGAAAAGGCGCAGGCCAGCACATACATGACAGCGGCGATGACCATGGCCACGCCGATCAGGCGCAGGCCGACGTTGCCGATGGCCCAGCCTTCCGGCAGCTGGACCATGCCCAGCGCGAACACCGCGCCGGCCAACCACAGATAGCCCACCCAGTTGGTGATGATGCTCAGGCTGAACACCCGCGCGATGGTGGGTACATCCAGCCCCAGGCGTGAATACAGTCGAAAACGCAGGGCCACGCCGCCCACCAGCGCATTAAGATTGAGGTTGAATGCGTAACAGACAAATACCAGCGGAATCACCTGGCGTACCGGCAGCTTGTGCCCTGTGTAATAACGGCCGAGCAGGTCATAGCAGCAGTAGGTCAGATAACTGAGCAGGGCCACACCGAAAGCCCCGACCAACAACCAGATCGGATAATCGCGCAGTGCCCCCGACACCTCCTGCCAGTCGATATTGCGTAGCTGGAAATACAGCAATACCGGAATGGCGATGAAAAAGAACAGTGTCAGCGCGCCCTTGGCCCAGCGCATGCGGCGGTTGGCTGGCTTGGATTCCTTAGCGTCGCTCATAGCAACTTCTCCTGTTCCAGCGGTGCGAGCTGTTCATCTTCAGGTTCTTCCTCCACCGGCAGCAACGGCTCCAGGCGTGGGGTATGGGCAGGCAGGTTGCCGGCGATGGCCGGGAAGTGCCGCAGGAAGTGGAAGAACAGAAAGGTCATCGGCGCTCGCCACCAGAATCCGCGTGTGGCCTTGGCTTCGGTGATCTCACTGCAATGCTGGCCGGCCAGCGAATGCAGATGATCATACAACTGCTGGTTGAGCTTCGGGTCCCGAATGAACAGGTTGCCTTCCAGATTCAATGCCAGGCTCAGTGGGTCGAGATTGCTTGAGCCGACGGTTACCCACTCGCGGTCCATCAGGGCCACCTTGCCGTGCAAGGGGCGCTCGCAGTATTCGTGGATGACCACGCCGCTACGCAGCAGATAGCTGTACAGGAAGGTTGAGAAGTGACGCGCCCAGGGCATATCCGGTTCGCCCTGCAGAATCAGCGTGACATGCACGCCACGGCGAGCGGCGTTACGCAGCTCCCGCAGCATGCGATAACCGGGGAAGAAATAGGCATTGGCGATCACCAGTCGATAATTGGCTGAGCGGATCGCTCGCAGATAATGATCTTCGATGTCCGACGTATGGCGGTTGTTATCGCGGATTGCCAGCATGATCCGGGCACTGCCGGCATGGCGGGACTGAATTCCGCGCCCGAGATTCAAAGGCAGAGGCAATTCGCGGCGGGCATGACGAAACAGATTGAGACTGGCATGGCGGATATCGTGCACAACCGGCCCACGCACCTCAACGGCATAGTCCTGTTTGGCGCCGGGACCATAGTCACCCAGATGCACTGCTGTGAAGTTGATACCGCCGACATAGGCGATTTCGCTATCCACGACGACGATCTTGCGATGCAGACGGCGGAACAGGTTGGTGCGCATGCCGAGCAGCCTCGGCTGTGGATCGAACACGTGCACATGAATGCCTGCCGCCAGCATTTCACCGAGGTAGGCATCGCTCAGATCGACGGTACCGTAGCCATCGACGATGACTTCCACGTGGGCGCCATTGTTCGCCGCGCAGATCAAAGCCCGCTGCAATTCCTTGCCGACCTTGTCTTCCAGCACGATGAAGGTCTCCAGGAGGACTTCCTGCCGCGCCTGACGAATCTTTTCGAATACGCGGGGAAAGAATTCTTCGCCGTTGATCAGCAATTCCGCTTCATTGCCTTCACGCCAGATGGGTCTCATCAGAAACGTACCTCGACAGACAGTGGCGCATGGTCGGACAAGTGCGACCAGGGGCGCCGAATCAGGGTTTCCGGTCCATGGGTGGTCAGGTTGCGGACATAGATCCGGTCCAGACACAGCAACGGCCATTGCGCCGGGAAACTTTTCGCCGGTGATCCATTGGCGGTGACAAATGCTTCCTTGAGTCCGCAGCGGCTCAAGCGTGGCCCGGCGCGCTGCAGCCAGTCATTGAAGTCGCCGGCGATAATCACTGGATCGTCCGGTGGCAAGCGGTCGAGCAAGCGGCACAACAGGCGCAGCTGGCGCCGACGATGACGCTCACGCAGGCCCAGATGAACGCAGATGGCGTGCAGATCCGCCTGACCCGGCACGTCTAGAATGGCATGCAGCAAGCCGCGCTCCTCAGTGCCGCTGATCGACACGTCGAGATTCTCGTAATGCAGTATCGGAAATTTTGACAGCAGCGCATTGCCATGGTGCCCATCGGGGTAAACCGCATTGCGGCCATAGGCGAATTCCGGCCACATGGTATCGGCGAGGAACTCATAGTGCGGTGCCTCCGGCCAGTTATCGATTGCCTGGCCGTGGCGCTCATGAACGCCCAGCACTTCCTGCAGAAATACCAGATCGGACGACTGGGTACGCACAGCCTCGCGCAGCTCCGGCAGAATGAAACGTCGGTTGAGCCAGCTGAAACCCTTGTGGGTATTGACCGTGAGCACTCTGATCGAGTGAACCGGTGGGGCCTGATTGGTCAGGTGCTCCTGGGTGGAGCTGAGTGGTGTCACAAAAAACTCTCCGGCAATTGGCCCGGCATGATCTCGAGTGAGCCGGCCTTGTTGAGCTTTTCCAGTAGCCGGCGGGCGTCGTAGGGCGCACGGACCTTGATGTCGTTATCGAAATAGCAATAAATATCCCGAGAAGCGGTTGAGCTGTCCTCATGGTCGGACAGGCGTCGGGCATCTTTTGGTTGTTGCCCCTTGCTCCAGGCGCGAATGCGGCGCGCCCAGTCGCTCAGGGCAGCTTCGTCATAGCCGCTGCTGTACAGCTCCTTGTCACCATGGAGACGCAGGTACATGAACTCGGCAGTCAGCTCCTCTATCAACGGCCATTTGCCGGCCGTGTCCGCGACCACCAGGGCAATACGGTGCTTGCGCAGTAGCTCGATGAAGTCCTCCTGCATGAAACTCTGATGGCGGATTTCCACCGCATGGCGCAGCCTGGTATCGGCCGCCGTGGTTAAACTCGGCTGTTCGACAACACGCGGACTGCCCGCCGCACATTTCTCGGCCTCGCCGAAGGTGCAAGGCAGCCGCTCGAACAGCTCGGCAAATAATGCGGGGTCATATTTGAAGCTGGGCGGAAACTGCCAGAGGAACGCGCCGAGTTTATGTTCCAGCTGCAAGGGGCCGGAGGCGAAGAAGTTGGCCAGTGGCTCGGTCAGCTCCCGCAGACGTTTGATATGGGTGATATAGCGTGGGGCCTTGACGCTGAAGACGAAATCATCCGGCGTGGCGTCGCCCCAATTGATATAGCGCTCCGGTGTCTGCAAGGCATAGAAGGAGCCATTGATCTCGATGCTGCTGACCGTGCGTGAGGCGTATTCCAGCTCGCGGCGCTGCACCAGCCCCTCGGGATAGAAATCGCCGCGCCAGGGCTCATAACGCCAGCCGGAAATACCGATACGGATTCCATTACTCATTGATTGTCCATTCAGCCTTTCGGGGACGCCATGGCAGGCGGATCACTGGCCGGGAATGACTCATCCAGAGCTTCGTCCAGTTGCTCTTCGGCATGACTGCCCTCCGGCTGCAGGGCTACTTTGACCCAGCCACAGGCGCGACGGTCAAAGGCCTTGAAGGCTTCGATGCTGTCCGTCATGGGCTCGACCTTGGTGAGGATCTGGGCAGGATCGACCCGGCCGCTGAGTACCAGTTCCAGCAGCTGCGGGATATAGCGCCGGTGATGGCAATTGCCCATGTTCACGGTCAGATTGCGGCTGGCGGCCAGGCCGATCGGGAAGGTGCGCGATTGCGGTGCGTACAGACCGATGATTGACAGGGTACCGGCTTTGGCCAGCCCGGCTACGGCCCATTGCAGTGCCTGGCTCGGCGCATCGCCGGGGTGCCAGTTATTACCGTCCGGATTGGTTCGCGGCGCATTGTCGGCCATTTCCTGGCGAAAATGACCTTTGTGCATCAAGTCGGCATCCAGGCAGGAATGTTCAGCGTCCACGCCGACAGCATCGATGGCTCGATCCACACCGATACCGCCGGTCAGGCGTTGCAGAGTAGCGACCGGATCCTCCTTATCAAAGTCGATGACTTCGGCACCCTGACAGCGCGCCATGTCCAGCCTGTCGGGTAGATGATCGATGGCGAACACCCGCGCCGCGCCCAATAGCAGTGCGCTGGCAATGGCGAATTGACCGACCGGGCCACAACCGAATACCGCAACGGTATCGCCAGGGGTGATTTCCGCCATTTCCGCGCCGAAATAGCCGGTGGGAAATACGTCGGACAGCAGAATCGCCTGGTCATCGGATATCGCATCGGGAATCTTGATCAGGCCGATGTTGGCGTGAGGAATACGGGCTTTTTCCGCCTGCAGCCCATCGAAACTGCCGTTGGCTTCCGGACCACCGAAGAAGGCGGTGCCGGCTTGAGGGCCTTGGGGATTGGCTGTGTCGCACTGTGCATAATAGCCGGCGCGGCAATATGAGCAGTTGCCGCAGGCGATGGTTGAGGCAACGATCACCCGGTCGCCGACCTTCAGATTGCGTACATCAGTACCCAGAGTTTCGACCACCCCCACCCCTTCGTGACCCAGAATGGTGCCCTTGCGCATACCGCTGATGCTGCCGCGCACGAAATGCAGGTCGGTACCGCAGATGGCGGAGGCGGTCAGGCGGATGATGGCGTCTGTGGGCTCATGCAACACCGGGTCGGCGACTTCTTCCAGGCGAATATCACCGACATCATGAAATACGACGGCCTTCATACTCTGTCCTCCCTTGGGGGCTGGAAACTGCTGCGCTGCGTTTTCAGGTCTTACTTGTTCCGACTGAACGGTAGTCGCTTGGTTCAGCCTTTTTACGAAGCGGCAACAGCGGCAGACTGGTCAGCTGTCATCCTCCAACTCCAATACGAACAACAGCAGGGAGTGACCGGTCATCAGAAACTCGCTGTTGAACTCATGGATTTCCCGCTTGCGCAGCTCGGGGCGGTGCGTATCGATCAGGCAGTGCCAACAGCTGCCCTGGGCGACCTCGGGCAGGCAGAAATTGACCGCATCATGGTGAGCGTTGAACAACAGCAGCAGGGTGGCATCATCCCCGCTGCGGCGGATGCCGGTGGGCTGAGCGCGACCGTCAAGCAGCATCCCGAGGCAGCGGGCATGGGGATCGTCCCATTGCTCTGCGGTCATCTCTTCGCCGGTAGGGCAGAGCCAGGTCACATCCTTGACGCCCAGCTCCTCATTGTATTCGCCAACCAGAAAACGTCCGCGCCGCAGGATCGGATAGCTGCGGCGCAGCGCTATCAACCGGCGGGTGAACTTGAGCAAGTCGCGGCCGTCCTGGTCGATATTCCAATCAATCCAACCCAGCTCATTGTCCTGACAATAGACGTTATTGTTGCCCTGCTGGGTGCGGCTGAACTCGTCGCCAGCCAGCAGCATGGGCGTGCCCTGGGAGAAGATCAAAGTGCCGAGCAGGTTGCGCATCTGGCGCATGCGCAGACCATTGATCTCGGGATCTTCAGTCGGCCCCTCGCAGCCGTGATTGCGCGAGATGTTGTGATCGCTGCCGTCCTGGTTGTCTTCGCCGTTGGCCTCGTTGTGTTTCTGTTCATAGCTGACCACATCGCGCAGGGTGAAGCCGTCATGCGCGGTGACGAAGTTGACCGAGGCATAGGGGCGGCGGCCGCGCTGGTTGTAATGGTCACCGGAGGCCGTGAGACGGTTTGCCAGATCGGCTATCTGGCCTTCCTCACCCATCCAGAATGCCCGCGCGGTATCGCGGAAACGGTCATTCCATTCCACCCAGCCGGGTGGGAAGCCGCCGACC
Organism: Halopseudomonas litoralis; assembly: GCF_900105005.1. NCBI lineage: Bacteria > Pseudomonadati > Pseudomonadota > Gammaproteobacteria > Pseudomonadales > Pseudomonadaceae > Halopseudomonas > Halopseudomonas litoralis. The sequence goes on along the minus strand of NZ_LT629748.1, from coordinate 2,239,407 downwards.
TGATAACCACCGGGGCCGCAGTCCCAGGGCTCGGCAATCAATTTGCACTGACTCAATACCGGGTCCTGCCGGCAGGCGACCAAAAATCCGTGGCGCTCATCAAAGCCGTGGGCATGGCGGGCGAGAATGGTCGCCAGGTCGAAACGGAAGCCGTCGACCTGCATTTCGGTGGCCCAGTAGCGCAGCGAGTCGGTGACCATCTGCAGCACGCAGGGATGACTCAGATCCAAGGTGTTACCGGTGCCTGAGTCGTTGATGTAGTAGCGCTTCTCATCGGGCATCAGCCGATAATAAGTGGCATTGTCGATGCCACGCATGGACAGGGTCGGGCCCAGCTCATTACCTTCGGCGGTGTGGTTGTAGACCACGTCCATGATCAACTCCAGTCCCGCGGCATGCAGGTGAGCGACCATTTCCTTGAATTCATTGATATTGCCGGTAGCCAGGTAGGCCTGGTGCGGGGCGAAGAAGGCAATGCTGTTGTAGCCCCAGTAGTTGCTCAATTGCTTGTCGAGCAGATGTTGGTCATTGACGAAGGCATGCACCGGCAGCAGCTCGACACTGGTGACGCCGAGCGAGCGGATGTGCTTGAGCAATTCCGGGTGTTTGAGTCCGGCGAAGGTACCACGCACCGATTCTGGCACGGCTGGATGGGTCATGCTCAGGCCGCGCACATGGCCTTCGTAGATGATGGTTTCAGCCCAGGGCGTGTGGCGATGAGTATGTCGGCCCCAGGTGAATGCCGGGTCGATGACCTTGGCCTTGGGGATATGAGCGGCGCTGTCACGGTCGTCGAAACTGAGGTCGGCATCGGCCGAGCCGAGGGTATAACCGAACAGCCGGTCCGACCATTTTATTTCGCCAACCAGCTGTCTGGCGTAGGGGTCGATCAACAGTTTGTTGGGATTGAAGCGGTGCCCGGCATCCGGTTCGTAGGGACCGTACACGCGATAGCCGTAGACCATCCCGGGGTGAGCGTCAGGCAGATAGCCGTGCCAGATCTCGTTGGTGTATTCGGGCAGTTCGATACGCTCCAGCTCCTGCTTGCCATCGCTGTCGAAAAGACAGAGCTCCACCTTGGTGGCATGCGCGGAAAACAGCGCAAAATTCACTCCCAGTCCGTCCCAGGTGGCGCCGAGGGGGAAAGGTTTGCCCTCGGAGACCCGGGAGGTTTGCATGATCTGGGGAGCTGATTGCGCAGCCTGTTTCTTCGCATTCATGATGGTTTACTCTTTGCTCCGCTTCGCAGCGGGTTTGCTGGCCTTGGTGGCTTTTGCCGCCGTGCTGCCTGGTTGGCGCGGCGTTCGCTCGGGTTTCTTTGCGCCGGCCGGTTTGCCCAGCAGGGCAGGTTTTTCCAGTTGGGTTTCGTCTTCCGGGGGCAGCTCTGACGCCGCCTTTTTGCGCGGCTTGCGGGTCTTCGCGGGGCTGGGTTGCAGGTCTCCCTGCTGTTCGCTCTGCAGCAACTTGCAGGCCATCTGCCAGTGACGCTCACTCTGGCCTTCGGGTTTGCCTTCGCTTTCCCAGATCTGATGGGCGAGTTCACGGATACGTTGTTCGTCGTTGGTCATGGTGTGGATTCCTGATGCTGGGTGGTCACAAGAAGATTCACGGGGACGGCGGACAGCAGCTCACTCACCAGTACAGCAGGCCCGCTGGCTACGGCTTCTCCGGTCAGAACGCTGGTCAGATAGGTTGCGGGAAGGTCGATCAGGGTGTCATCCCAGCGCTGCGCCGGAATCAGCGGCACCTCGCTGTCGCCGAGCAATGGCGCGGCGAGGCGCGGGGCGATGCAGATGGCCAACTGATCGCCATGGCGCCGACAGAAGGCAACCAGCCGATCGGCATGGCGGCCATGCACGGTGAGAGGCTGGTAGCTGCCCTGGCGGAACAGCTCGGGCTGACGGCGCCGGGCATTCAGTACCCTGGTGATCAACCATTGCTTGATATGCCCGTCGCGCCACTGGCGCAGCAGGTCGGTGACGGGGTCGCTTTGTCTCAGACTCATTTCGCGCAAGGCGTAATCAACCGGCCGGCGGTTGTCGGGATCGACCATGCTGAAGTCCCAGTACTCGCAGCCCTGATACAGATCGGGTACGCCGGGTGCGGTCATGCGCAGCAGGCATTGACTCAGACTGTTCAGCGCACCGTTGCAGGCTGCCAGCTCCACGGCGTGCACCAACGCGCGACGCAGTTCAACTGCCTCGTGGCCGGTCATCAAGCGCTGCAGGAAGTCGTGGCACGCCTCTTCATAGGCATCGTCAGGTGCCGCCCAACTGCTGCGCAGTTTGGCTTCGCGCAAAGCCTTGCGCTGCCAGGCCAGAACACGTTCAGCGAAGGCGGCGCAGCCACTGCTGTCATCGGCACTCAGGCCCAGAGGCCAACTGCTGAATAAGGTCTGATAGAGCATCAGTTCATCAGCTGGCGCGGGCGCCGGCTGATCGTGGACCACCGACCGCAATGGCTCCGCCAGATTGCGCCAGAAACGTACCTGAATGCCGAACCAGGGTGCATGCTCACTGATCACGGCAAGCCTGGCGCGGGCATCCTCGCCGCGCTTGTGGTCATGGCTGGCGGTGGTCAACAGGCCCAGCGGAAAACGCTGCACCTGTTCAATGCATTGGCTGTGAAACCAGTCCAGGCTGGCGCTGAAACGCTGCGGGTCGAAGCCGACATCATTGCGTGACAGCAGAATGGCCGAGCGGTAGCAGGCGGTATCTTCGACCGCTTTGGCTGCCACCGGGGAGGTCAGTTGATGGAAGCGGGACAGCAGGCGTTGCTGGACACGGCGTTTCGGTCCCGGCGGGCTGGCATGCAGTGGCTCGCCGCCCAGCCAGCGATCGATCTGCTCCAGCACTGGCCAGTCGTTGCTGCTCAGTTCGGTGCGTGCCCCGGCAAGGGCGCGGTCGAAGAAGTACTGGTCGGTGGCGGAGCGCGCACACACATTGGTGTAGGTGCGGTAGACCGGGTAATGCACGATCAGTGCCCGCAATGCTCGGCGTATCGCGCCCAGGGTCAGATCCCGGGTGCGCAGGCTGCAGCGCGCAAGGCGCAGCAGCGCCTGACAGAGAATCTCGAAGTCGGCGGCCAGCGAGTTGCTCAATACCAGGCCGCGAGCTTCGCGAACTTCTTCTGTGAAATCGATACTGCGGCCGCTGAGGCTGCCCCAGAGTTCCGCCAGATCGGTCTGGCCGTTGGGGTCATGCTGCAACAGGGAAATCCGGTTCATGAATTCGTAACCGGTGGTGCCATCGACCATCCAGTCGAGAGGCAGACGTTCGTCGGCGGCGAGGATCTTCTCCACATGAATGGGAAAATGCGGGTGTTCGCTGCCTAACAGTCGATCGACACGACGGCGCAGTCGGCGGCAGTAAGCGCGTGGGTTGGCGAGGCCATCGATGTGGTCGATGCGCAGTCCGTCAATGATGCCCGCTTCGACCAGTTCGAATATCTTGCTGTGAGTGGCCTCGAAAACTCTGGGTTGCTCGGCGCGCAGGCTGACCAGTTCGTTGACATCGAAGAAACGCCGCCAGTTGATGTCATCATTGGCCGTGCGCCAGCTGGCCAGGCGGTAATGCTGGCATTCCAGCAGGCCGTGCAGGCGCTGGCAGCCTTCCGCTGTACCGGGGTCGAAGTGCTGAAGCGCCTGCTGAATTGCCGCTGCTGATTCATCCTCGGCGATGGCCGCCAGATCCTGGCGGATCTGTACCGCCAGCGCGTGGGCGCCGAACTCTTCAGTCAGCGCCGCGCAGCGGTCGGCGATGCGGGCCAGCGCATCAGTGCCGGTCCGTTGGAGGATCTCGGCATAGCAGGCCATCGCCAGTGGCATGCGGTGATCGAAATGGGTGAAGAAAAAACGGCCGGACGGGGCATCGAACATCAGCTGTATTTCGCCGGCCTTGAGTACTTCCAGATAATCGCTGCGCAGGATCGGCAACAGCAGGCGGTCGCGCATGAACTCATCCTGGGAGCGCCAGGTGATATCGAAGAATCCGGCATAGGGGCTTGCTGCGCCCCACTCAAGAACGTCCTGCCACCAGGGGTTGGCGCTATCCACGGCCATGTGGTTGGGCACGATATCCATGATCAGGCCCATGTCCCGCTGGTGCAGGGCGGCGCTCAGACGACGTAGCGCCGGTTCCCCGCCCAGCTCCGGGTTGACGCAGGTCGGGTCGATCACATCGTAGCCATGTGAAGAGCCGGGACGCGCCTTGAGTAAAGGGGAGGCATAGATATGGCTGATGCCCAGACGGGCAAAATAATCCACCAGTGGCACGGCATCGTCGAGGCTGAAGCCGGCATGAAATTGCAGACGCACGGTGGCACGCAGTTCAACCATGGCGGGCATTCCTTTTATGGGCCAGGCGCGCTTCGTGCAGATATTGCAGGCGGCGGACGGGTGCGGGCGCGTCGAGCATCTGTGCGGCTGGCTGCAACCAGCGTCGGCGCCAATTGGGGTGCATATCGCCGGGGCCGGGCAGGTTGGGTTGCTCGGTCGCGCCGAGAATATCTTCCAGAGGTATCAATACCAGCGGCGCAGGGGTGCGGCCGAGAAACCGGATGCTGGCATCAAGCTGCGCCTGCGGGTCCTTCTCTGTGCCGAGCAGGCCTTCACGCTGCAGCGCCTCACGCAATACCTGGACTTCCTCACTACGATGTTGGCGGTCCAGCTCGGCCTGTTCGACGCTGCTTTGGCCGACGTGCTCGCGCCAGGCAATGTCGCGTCCCGATTGCCAACCGGTCAGCGTCGGCAGGTCATGAGTAGTAGTGGTGGCCAGGGCGCGGTCGGACCATTGCGCCGGCGCCGGCAGTTCATCGTTCTGTTGTTCGAACAGCAACACGCGCATTCCAAGGATATTGCGCTCGGCCAGTGCGTCCTGCAGCCCTTCGGGAACGGTACCCAGATCCTCGCCGATGATCAGTGCGCGGTGCCGCCAGGATTCCAACGCCAACAGGCGTAGAAAATCATCCAGCGGGTAATTGAGGTACGCGCCGTCCTGCGCGTTGGCACCTTCCGGGATGATCCACAAGCGTTGCAGACCCATGATGTGATCGATACGTATGCCGCCGGCATGTGCCAGGTTGGCGCGCAGCATTTCTATGAAGGCGTGATAGCCGCTGCGTTTCAGGCCGAGAGGCGAAAACGCCGCCACGCCCCAGTTCTGGCCGTCGCGGCTGAGTAGATCCGGCGGTGCGCCGATGCTGACCTGGTTCAATAACTCCTGTTGGTGCGACCAGCCGAAACTGCCGCTGGGGTCCGCACCGACAGCCATGTCGGCGATCAGACCGATCGCCATGCCGGCGTCGCGACATTGGCTTTGCACATGGCCCAGACAGCGGTCGATCAACCACTGACAAAAGGCTTGGAAGTCCAGTTCAGGGGCATGCTGGCGCGCGAACTCAGCTACCTGTGGCGAGTTCGGGTCGCGCAGCGTGGTCGGCCACTCCCGCCAATCTCCGCTCAGGTCCTGATCGAGTCTGTGCTGTTGCAGGGCTTCGTGGCAGCAGTGCTGTTCAAGGCGAGCACCCCCGGCGGTGCGGAACTGGTGAAAATCGGCTTGCAGCCGGTCGGGAGCCTGGGAGAAGTCGGTATGCAGTTGCCGTAGCAGACGCAGGCGCAGCGCCGAGACGGCGGGCCAGTCGATCAGCTCCGACTGTTCCATTGTCTGCAGGTCGAACTGCAGACCGCATTCATGGATAGCGCGCTCCACAGCATCGACGCCGAGCACCTGCGCTGGCGCTGCATGCAGAATATTGAACAACGAGCGGCTGGACGGTGAATAAGGGCTGTATTGCTCTGGCCGAGCGCTGAACATGGCGTGCAGCGGGCTGATGGCCAGGGCTGCGGCGCCTTTGTGCGCTGCAGCGAGTGCCAGATACTCCAGCGCCGCGGTGTCGCCGAGGCCGCCATCGCCGGTTCGCCGCAGAGAATAGACCTGCGCGGACAATCCCCAGATAGGCTGGTCGTTGCCGGTCAATTCGGCGACCGACAACGCGGCATGGGGGGCGCAGGCGAGCAAAAGCTGTTGCTCGCCACACTGCAACTGATGATACCCACAGGGCAGGGCGGGCAGACATCCGCCTGCATCTACCTGCAGGCTCTGCTGTTGGCCATCTTCCAGAACGATATCGCAGCGGCTGCCGGCAGCGAGACGGCCACGCAGGTCTATCGGTTGTTGGGCGTCGCAGATGAGTAACGGGCCGTCGTCCGCTTCCTGTCTGAACTGGCGCGTCTGCACCAGGCTGTCGCGGATCTGGCTATCCGTCTCGGCGGGCAGATCAAGCGCCGCCAGCACGCCGCGCAGAGTGGATTCGTCGAGGCTGGCAAGGTTGCCGTGGGCATCAGTCCATTCGCAGCTGATGCCGGCTTCCTGGGCCAGCTTCTGCAATGATTCGGTGATCATGTAGCCTGATCCAGAATCGCTCGCGAGCTGTAACCCGGCAGGATGGTCGCGTCCTTGGACAGACTGGCGCGATAATCGTGAATGATGGTCGTGCCGGGGTCCGGAGCCGTGACCACCACCGGCGTATCCGACAGGTTGAGATCGATACGCAGCCTGCTGCCGTCACCCAACCGCCAGCAGGCGGACACAGCTTTTTCGCCGGGGATGCTGGTGCCATCGGACAGAGTGCCGGGCAGACGCGGCATAATATGCGCATGGCGCAGGCGCAGCAGACTTCGGTAATAGGCCAGCCAGTCGTCCTGCACGGTGGGATTGCCGCCGGTACGATCAGGCACCGAGCTGACATAGGTGCTGTGTGAATTGGGGTCGGGGATGCGCTGGCGGATCATTTCATCGGCGAACGCGGCAAAATCCGCAAACTCGTTGCGCCGTCCCTCGCGCACGGCCTGGCCCAACTCATCATGATGATCGGTGAAGAACAGGAACGGCTGTTCGCAACCCCATTCCTCACCCATGAACAGCAGCGGGATCATCGGACACAACAGCACCAGTCCCAAGGCGGCCTTGACTGCGCGGTGGTCGGCGAGGGTGATCAGCCGTTCACCGAAGGCGCGATTGCCCACCTGGTCATGATTCTGCAGGAACAGAATAAAGGCGGTTGGTGGCAGATGGCCGCTTGGTTCGCCTCGGTTGACACCCTTGCGGGTGGTTTCACCCTGATAGATGAAACCTTCCTTCAGGCAGCGGGCAAGCTTGATGGTGGTGTCCTCGGCAAAATCCTTGTAATAGCTTTCGTTCTCGCCGGTGAGCAGGACATGCAAGGCGTGATGACCGTCGTCATTCCATTGTGCATCGTAGCCTTCAGTGAGCAGGTTGGCCTGATTGTGCTCGTTCTCCAGCATCAGATGCACGTGGCGCCCTTCGGGTACGGCGCTGCGAATCCGACGTTCGAAGTTGATGAGAAAATCCATCTCGCTAATGGCGTGCACGGCGTCCAGGCGCAGACCATCGATGCGGTAGTCGAGAATCCACATCAGCGCGTTTTCACAGAAGAAATCGCAGACCTGGGGGTTGCGAAAATCGATGGCCGGTCCCCATGGTGTGGATAAGTCCTGGCGGAAGAAGCTGCTGGCATAGTCGCCGAGATAATTGCCGTGTGGGCCGAAATGGTTGTAGACCACATCCATGAACACCATCAGGCCATTGGCATGGGCCGCATCGATCAGCTGTTTCAGTTCGTCTGGCGTGCCGCAGCTGGATTGCGGCGCAAAGGGGAAGACGCCGTCATAACCCCAGTTCTGCTTGCCGGGGCATTCATTCACCGGCATCAGCTCGATGGCCGTTACGCCGAGTTCAACCAGCTCCGGCAGCTTGGCCTGGATACCGCCAAAGCCGCCGAAGGCGCCGGGGTGCAGTTCATAGATGACAGTCTCGTGCCAGGGTCGGCCCCGCCATTCATTAATCTGCCAGGCAAAGGCATCCGGGTCCACCACGCAGCTGGGACCGTCCACGCCCTGGGGTTGATGGCGGGAAGCGGGGTCCGGCACCGACAGTTGGCCGTTGATCAGGAACCGATAGGCGGACCCTGCGCCGCAGCGGACACGGGCGCTGTACCAGCCACTGGCTTGGTGGTGCAGCGTGTGAACGCTGCCATCCCCCAATCGAACGGCCACCGTATCGGCATCTGGTGCCCAGAGTGAAAAGCAGGTGGCACCATCGCTTTGCAGAGTTGCTCCATGCAGTCTGGTTATTTCGAACATGTGCGTGATCTCCTGCCGGTCAAGGCAAAAGAGTCATAGGTACCTTCGATCAGTCTTCGATACAGGCGGTCATAGGGCCGCACCGACTGGTGCCAGTACAGCGGCGCTGCCATAGCCTTGCAGCGCATGGCGTTGAGCAAGAGCGGGCGCCGATGCACGTTCAGCGCGCGGCGGATCGCCTGCAGGTAGCTGTCCAGCGTCGGCTCGCGGAACAGGAAGCCGGAAACCCCATCTTCAATGGTATCGGCCAGCCCGCCGGTGCGCCGGGCGATCGGCAGCGAGCCGTAACACTGGGCATAGATCTGGCTGAGCCCGCAGGGCTCGTAACGTGAAGGCATCAAGAGGAAGTCACTGCCGGCAATGATGCGGCGCGCTTCGGTTTCATCGAAATCGAGATTTACGCCGATCCGACCGGGGTGACGCCTGGTAAGCTCCAGCATCCGCTGTTCCAGCTCCCGCTCACCCTGCCCGATGACCGCCACACGCCCGCCGTTGGCCACTATGGTATCCGCCGCGGCGATGGTCAGATCAATGCCTTTCTGGTGCACCAGGCGCGACACCACGGCAAACAGCGGGCCGTCTTCCCGGGCAAAGCCGTAGCTTTGTTCGACGTATCGGGTATTGGCTACCTTGCCGCTCCAGTCGTTCGGCGCAAAACCCTGAATCAGCCGCGGGTCGGTCTTCGATTGCCAGCTGTCGTCGATACCATTGACGATCCCGCTGAGCAGACCTTCTTCAGCCTTGCGCCTGAGCAGGCCTTCAAGCCCGCAACCAAAGGCCGGTGAGGTGATTTCGTGGGCATAAGTACGGCTGACTGTGGTGATCTGCGTGGCGTAATTGATGCCCGCCTTGAGAAAGGACAGCTTGCCGTAATATTCCATACCTTCCGGGTGCAGCGCATCGTCCGGCAAGCCGAGTTCGATGCTGCAGGCGGGCGGGCACAAGCCCTGGTAGGCGAGATTATGGATGGTGAATACGCAGGGCGTCGATTGCCCGCGCCAAGCCATGTAGGCCGGGGTAAGGCCGGCGGGCCAATCATTGGCATGGACCAGATCGGGGCGCCAGTTGCGTACGCCCAGACCATCGGCAATCTTGGCCGCTGCCAGGGCGAGGCGGGCGAAGCGGATATGGTTGTCCGGCCAATCGATGCCTTCACTGTCGCCGTAGGGATTGCCGTCACGATCGTACAGTTCCTGGCAGAGCACCACATACACGATCAGTCCGTCATCCAGAGCCATCTGCCCGATCAGACAGGGCGGGATGGCAGCGTGGCCGGGGAGTTTGCCGACGACTCGGATCGGGCGACCACTTTGAATCACTTGGCGGTAACCGGGGATCAACACCCGTACCGAATGATGTGGCTGTAGCGCACGGGGCAGGGCGGCGGAAACATCGCCCAGCCCGCCAACCTTGAGCAGGTCGGTGATTTCGGAGGTAACGAAAAGTATATTGTGACCCGTTTCAGCAGGCGGTGTGGGGCGCAAATTCACCCCTGTCGCTGCGCGCTTGAACAATTCCTCCGGCAGAACCGCCGCCGCAGCATTTCCCATGGCATCCTCCTCACCGTTCACTGATTCTCTGGAAGAGCGCTGGTTTGAGAGGAACCTCTGGAAACCATCAGGATCGGTTCCTCTATCGCACAGACGCCTTTGCCGGCACCCTCGCCGTAACAGATCAGAAGACTTGTTATCTATCCCTCAAAATAGTGACCGGTTGGTTTTACAGAAGTTTCGACTTTTTTTGCCGCTGGCTTGCGCTGGAGTTGTCGTTGGAAACAGGCGCTGAAGCGCTCTGTTGTCTACGCTGAGAAGCGATATGAGTCAGTCAGAGCAGAATTGGAGCCAACCATGCAGAGCCTGCAGCAGACAGTGGATTTTCTCAAACGCAACAACCTGATTCTGGCGACGGCCGAGTCCTGCACCGCGGGGCTTATTGCCTCGCTGGTGGCGGATATTTCCGGCAGCGGGGCGGTTATGGAATGTGGTTATGTGGTTTATGCCGTACGCGCCAAACGTGACATGCTAGGCGTCAATCTACAAACCATTGACACCTACGGCCTGACCAGCGAAGAGGTCGCCCGGGAGATGGCCCTGGGCGCGTTGCAGCGCTGCGGCGCGGAGGTGACGCTGGCCAATACCGGACTGGCCGAAGCTGAGGGTCCGATGGATGGTGTGGTCTGCTTCGCCTGTGCCATGATGGTTGCCGGTGAACAACGCGTGCTCAGTGAAACCTGCAAATTCGATGGCGAGCGCAATGCGGTGCGTGAACAGGCCGCTCGCCACGCCTTGTTGTCACTTGATCGGTACGTTAATGATCTGCGTAATCCTGCTGTGCAGCCGCGCTGACAGCCGTCACCAGAAACCGGCCGGGTGCCGCGCCGATACCGCCGGCAGGGTCAATGCAAAACCATCCCGAAACAAGCTGGCCAACTGCGTATCGATGACCATGGCGTTGATCGAATCAAGCCCACCATCAAGCGTACGCGTGGCGCCATCGGCTACGAAGTAGAGTACGTGGTGTACGCATTGATGCGCCATGTCCGCCTCGATGCGGTAATGGCTGGCATAGCTATGTTCCGTCTCCCTCACCTCCAGGCACAACTCGGACGGGCTGCCTGAAGTGTGCACTGTGGCATTCAATCCCGCTTGACGGGCATTTAACGCAGCCTGCTCAAACAGCGGCGCTGCCTTGGCCAGCAGCGTCTCGCCGTAACGCTGCAGAAACACATCATTGGATAGCGGTGGACTGGGATTGGTCATGACAGGTCTCCATGGCTTGCTGGACGATTACCGATTGGACAGAAAAACGGTGCGGGAGTTGTGATTTTTCTAATCGGCTTGCCCGGCATCGCGCTGCAAACGAGGCGGGGCCCGGCTGGCAAGATACCGTTTGGTCGGTTGATCGAAAATAAGACGAACCTCCCGACTGAGGAGTCATCCAATAAAATAGGTGCCGTGCACCTGGGTGTTTACAACTCTGATTGGAGGCCTGTGACATGACTCAACGTAAAGGTGGTAAAGGCAACTTCGCCGAGAATCCGCAACGTGCATCGGAAGCCGGAAGAAAGGGCGGTCAAGCCAGTGGTGGCAACTTCAAGAATAATCCGCAGCGTGCTGCGGAGGCTGGACGCAAGGGTGGTCAGCAAAGTAGACGCACCTGAGCGAGGTTATAAACGGGGGCTGCGGCCCCCGCTTCTTTTTAACCAATAGATCATCCAGGCCCGGCTGAGCGGTAGCATGGCCTTTCCCGCGCTGTTATGCTTCGTGCTTTATTTTCGCCCCGAGCGGGCTAGTCAAAGAGGTAGGCATGAAGCGGAATCTGCTGGCAGCGAGTATTGCACTCAGCGTTATCACTTTGGTGGGTTGCAGTGAAAAGGAACCCGAACTCACCACCCCCATCCAGCAGGCCTCCTATGGTATCGGTCTGAATATGGGGCAGAGCCTGTTGCAGGACGGACTGGACGATATCGATACCCAGGCACTGGCATTGGGCATGGAAGATGCTCTGTCTGGTACTGAAGCACGCGTCGAAGAGGCCGATCTGATGGCGGCGTTTGCAGAACTGCAAACCCGCGCCGAAGAGCGCGCGACCAACCTCAATACTGAAACCCTGGAAGCCAATACAGCATTCCTGGCTGAGAACGCCGAGCGTGAGGGCGTGATCACCACGGAATCCGGTTTGCAGTATGAAGTGATCGAATCCGGCGCTGCCGACGGCGCTCAGCCGCAGGCCAGCGATGTGGTTTCGGTACATTACGAAGGCAAGCTCACCGATGGCACCGTCTTCGACAGCTCCCTCAGTCGTGGCGAGCCGGTCGATCTGCCGGTCGGCGGTGTGATTCCGGGCTGGGTCGAGGCATTGCAGATGATGCGTGTCGGTGACAAGTGGAAAGTCACGGTGCCCAGCGATCTGGCCTACGGTGCCGGTAGCCCGAGCCCGATCATTCCGGCGAACTCCATTCTGGTGTTCGAAATGGAACTGCTGGGCATTCAGCAGGACGAGGAATAACTCGTCGGGTAACACTTGCCGAGGCCCGGTACAGACGTTGCGGCCTCGGCGGTGTTACCGTTATGCACATTCTCCCGGTAACACGCAAGCGACAAATCACCTCTTCCCCAACCGCCCATCCAGAATCGTAAGTGGCTGTTTTTCAAGATTTTTGTGATTGGTTAAAAAATGTTCAGGCGGGCCTGAGCCGCATCCAGTCGGGCCTTAGCCCAAGTTCCCCAAGTCTTGTTCACAGACTTATCCACAGTAACTGTGGGTAACCCTTCAGTTGACTTTTAATAACCGAAACGGCTCGCGGCCAGGCGGTCACTCGCAGATGGCATTGCTGTGGGGAATCTCTGACAGCGTGGTAGGAGGGAGTGAGGCGCGGAAATGACTCTGCCCGGGAGTCCGGGCAGGTTTTTCAGCGTTGGATAACTGGAGTGATGATAGCCCTGGCAGGCGCTCAGCCGGCCTGGGCGACCTGGCGCCTGAGTTCCAGCAGGTCAATGAGGATATGCCCGGTTTCGGCCAGGAACGGATCGTCCTGATCCTCGACTTCCTCTTCTGCCATGGGGGAGGGGATGCCGGTGCCGTCCATCAGCGGGTCCTCCTTGTCCAGCGCAGTCAGCAGCTCCTCGCCCAGAGCCTTGCGCCGGGTGTTTTCCATTGCCAGCAACTTGTCTTCGAAATCCTTTTGCTCGGCGCGACGGCGGGCTTCGTTCAGCGGCAGATACTTGCGTTCCTGCATGCTGCGGTTCAGGTCGATCCGCGCCAGGGTGTAGGCAAACTCCGGATCATCGGCGGCGCGCGCCTTGTGTTTGTCGGTCAGCAGCGGTATGTACTTGTCGAGTTTGCTGTCGGGCTCATAGCGAGCTGCCGGGATGGTATCCCACGGCAGGGCGCGGGGCAGGCTGCTTTCGCCGATCTCCACCGTCTCCAGCAGGGAGGGATAGGAGATATCAGGCACTACGCCGCGGTTCTGGGTGCTTTGACCGGAAACCCGATAGAACTTCGCCAGAGTGAACTTCAGCTCACCATGGTTCAACGGCTGAATCGACTGCACGGTGCCCTTGCCGAAGGTCGGCTCACCAATGACCAGTGCGCGACCATAATCCTGCATGGCGCCGGCAAAGATCTCCGAGGCCGAGGCGGACAAACGGTTGACGATGACCGCCATGGGACCGCTGTAGGTCACGCCGGCTTCCGGGTCGTCCAATACCTGCACATCACCCTTGCTATCGCGAACCAGTACCGTGGGGCCCTGGTCGATGAACAGGCCGGTCAGTTCAGTGGCCTCCTGCAGCGAGCCACCGCCGTTATTGCGCAGGTCCAGCACTATGCCATCCACCTGCTGCTCCTGCAGGTCACTGAGCAGGCGGCGTACGTCACGCGTGGTGCTGCGGTAATCAGGATCGCCGCGGCGGTAGGCTTTGAAATCGATATAGAAGCCGGGGACTTCGATGACGCCGATGCGGTAGTCATTGCCCTGTTCGTTGAACTCCAGCACCGAGGATTTGGCTGCCTGGTCCTCCAACTTCACCGCTTCGCGTACCAGCGCGACTTCGCGGCTGGTCATGTCGCTCGGCGGGTTGCTGGCTGGAATGACTTCCAGGCGTACAGTCGAGCCCTTGGGGCCACGGATCAGTTTGACCACTTCATCCAGACGCCAACCGACAACGTCGATCATCTCGCCCTTGGACTGGGCTACGCCGATGATGCGGTCTGCTGGTGCCAGCTGCTTGCTTTTCTCCGCCGGGCCGGCAGGAACCAGACGCACGATCTTGGTGTGGTCGTTGTCGCTCTGCAGGACGGCGCCAATGCCTTCCAGCGACAGGCTCATGTTGATGTCGAAGTTTTCCGCGTTGTCCGGCGACAGATACTGGGTGTGCGGGTCATAAACCTGGGCCAGGGCATTGATGTAGTTCTGGAAGATATCTTCGCTGCGGGTCTGATACAGACGTTTCTGCGCGTTGTGGTAGCGCTTCTCCAGCAGATCCTGAATCGCGTCCTGCTCACGCCCGGCAAGTTTCAGGCGCAGCACCTCATCCTTGATCTGCTGGCGCCAGAGGGTATGCAGAGCCTTGTCATCGGTGGGCCAGTCGGCCTCTTCCCGATCAATCAGGATATTCTGATCGCTGTCGAAGTCGAGCGTACCGATGCCTTCGCGCAATAGTTGCTGTGCATAGATCATGCGCTGATCGGCACGCTGGATCTGCCGGGTGTGCATGGCAAAACCGATGCTCAAATCACCTTTGAGCAGCAGATCATCGAGTTGATGACGGTACTCTTCAAAGGTATCGATATCCGCGGCGGTAAACAGGCTGCGCTGGGGGTCGAGCTGGCGCAGATAGGTATCGAATATTTCACTGGACAGGGCGTCATCCAGGCTGATGCGGTTGTAGTGATGACGGCGCAGCAGCTCAACGGTGTTGAGGCTGGCAATCATCTGTTCGCGGGTCGGTTGCAGACTCTCCAGATCGAATATCGGCATTGCGCTGTTGGCTGTCTCTGCAGCGAAGGCGCTGGCGCCGATGCTCAGCAGGGCAATTACACAGGACTTGCGCAGGATGTTGGAAACTGTCATCAAAGGTATCGTGTCCGGAGAGGTGAGGGTATTCTTTAGTGCTCGACAGGGGCCCAAGGGTTCCCTTTTCAAACTGATTTGACTGATAACTATGGAGGCACCGTGAGAGGATTGCAAGCTGAAGGCGGGGTACTGAGCTGGCGTACAGAGGCTGCTGCAGCGCTCGCACCGGGGCAGGTCAGGGTGCGTATCCACGCTGCAGGAATCAACCGCGCAGACCTGTTGCAGAAGGCTGGGAATTATCCACCGCCGCCGGGCGCTACCGATATTCTGGGGCTGGAATGCGCCGGTGAAGTCATTGAGGTTTGTGGTCAAACCCGATGGGCGGTAGGTGATCGAGTCTGTGCTCTGCTGGCAGGCGGCGGTATGGCCGATGAAGTAGTGGTTGATGCGCGCCATCTGCTGCCGGTACCCCGGGGTATGGGTTGGGCGGACGCGGCGGCTATTCCCGAGGTGTTCACCACTGCCTGGTTGAACGTGTTCGAATTGGGCGCAGCCCGACCCGGTGAGAAGGTGCTGATTCATGCCGGTGCCAGCGGTGTGGGCACCGCTGCGATCCAGTTGTGCAAAGCCTTCGGCAATCCCTGCTGGGTGACCTTGGGTAGTCAGGAGAAGCTGGACACCTGCAAGGCGCTGGGTGCTGAGGGCGGTGTCCTGCGCCATGAAGGCATCAGCGCTCTGCAGGCTGACGGTCCTTTTGATGTGGCGCTTGATCCGGTAGGGGCCAACTACGCACCGGAGCATCTCGACCTGCTGGCACTGGATGGCCGTTGGGTGATGATCGGCTTGATGGGCGGACGCAAGGCCGAGCTGGACCTGGCCAAGGTGCTGGTCAAGCGCCTGCAACTGACCGGCTCGACCCTGCGCACCCGCAGTGCCGACTATAAGGCAGAGTTGCTGTCGCGCATGGAAGGGCAACTCTGGCCGCTGTTCGAATCAGGACAATTGAAACCCCTGGTGGCGAAGACCTATTCCTTTGATCAGGCGCAAGAGGCTTTTGCCGAACTGGCCAGGGATCAGATTGTGGGCAAGATTGTGTTGGTGGCCAGCGAGGCAGATGCCTGAGGCCGTTTCTACCGGTAAGTCTGACGGTCGCTTCTGTTACACCTCCGAACAGTTACAGAACGCCGTCAGCACCGTGATCAGATACTCCACATCGCGACAACCGGCCAGCTCCCGGATCGAGTGCATGGCGAAGGTGGGAGCGCCTATGTCCACGGTGCGTACGCCCAGTCGGCTGGAGGTGATCGGGCCTATGGTGCTGCCGCAGCCCATGTCGCTGCGCACGACAAAGCTCTGCACCGGCACATCCACCTGCTGACACAGGTGCCGGAACAGTGCAGCGGTTTCGCTGGTGGTGGCATAGCGCTGGTTGCTGTTGATCTTGATGACCGGCCCGGCATTGAGCTGCGGGCCGTGGTTGCCGTCGTGGCGGTCAGCATAGTTGGGATGGATGGCGTGGGCGTTATCCGCCGAGACCAGTACTGAGCGCTGAATGGCGCGAATGCGTTCGATCTCATCCGGCAGCAGACGCTTGAGCACATCCTCAAGGAAGGGCCCGTCGGCGCCGCAGGCAGAGCTGGAGCCGACTTCTTCATGGTCTGTACAGACCAGCAGACAGGCCTGATCAGCATCGCTGTTCAACAGCGCCGTCAGTCCGGCATGGCAGGACAGCAGGTTGTCCAGTCTCGCAGCGGCGAGAAAATCATTATCCAGCCCCAGGACAGCTGGCGGCTGGGTGTCATAGAAGCTCAGTTCGTAATCCAGCACCTGCATCGGCTCGCGTTCGGGATATTGCGTGGTCACTTCGCTGGCAAGCAGCGCGCGCAGGTCGCGGCCGGGCTCAATGCTGTGTGCCAGCACCGGCGGCAGATCGGTCTGGGCATTCACTGCAAAACCGCTGTTGACGTCGCGGTTGAGGTGGATGGCCAGGCTGGGGATGATGGCGATCGGGCGTTTGAAATCGATCAGCAGATTGTGCAACTGACCGCTGCCGTCGCGGCAGGTGACTCGGCCCGCCAGTGACAGGTCGCGATCGAACCAGGGTGCGAGCAGGGCGCCGCCATAGACTTCCACGCCCAGCTGCCACAAACCATGGCGATTCCGTTCCGGCTGCGGCTTGACCCGCAGGCAGGGACTGTCGGTGTGGGCACCGATCATCCGCAGGCCGGCGCTCTGTAGTGTTTCCAGCTGACCGAGACTGAAGGCGATCAGCGATGACTGGTTGCGCAGGACAAAATAACGACCATCGTCATCCAGTACCCATTCATCGCGCTCATCCAGCTGCTGATAGCCAGCGGCACGCAGGCGTTCGGCCAGGCTCTGGGCCGCATGAAAGGGAGTAGGCGAAGCCTGGATGAAGTCAGCAAGATCCTGGCTGGCGTTGTTGAGTGACATGGGAACTCCTGTAGGTCAGAAGGGGGCAGGGCAGTCGAAGGCCATGCGCTCGCCCGTCTGCGGGTGATTTATCTCCAGCCGGGCGGCATGCAGGGCCAAGCGCGGGCAGGCGGCCAGCGCTGCGCCGTGGGCGTACAACTGATCCCCCAGCAGCGGGTGGCCAATACTCAGCATGTGCACGCGCAATTGATGCGACCGCCCGGTGATCGGTGTCAACTCGACCCGGCAGTGGTCGCCATTGCGCTCGGTCACGCGCCAGAAAGTCTGCGCCGATTTACCCAGCTCATGATCGACGATATGCCGTGGCTTGTTGGGGGGATCATAACGCAGTGGCAGGTCGATATGCCCGGCGTCTGTCTGCGGCTGCCCCCAACACAGGGCAATGTAGGTCTTTCCGGTTTCGCGGTCCTGAAACTGGCGCGACAACGCGCGATGACTGTACGGGTCACGGGCGATGACCAGGATGCCGGAGGTTTCCCAATCCAGCCGGTGCACGATGCGCGCTTCCGGATAACCGTTTTCCTGCAGGCGGGTGATCAGGCAGTCCTTGTTGTCTTCGGCGCGGCCGGGGACGGACAGCAAGAGGGTAGGTTTGTTGACGATCAGAAAAGCCGGATCCTCATGGAGGATACCGATATGAGTCAGGGGCATGGGGTTACCGCGGCGCCGTCAATGGACGGCGCCTGTCTGTCAGCGTTCGGGCAGGGTGATGTTGAGTTCCAGAATCGAGCAGTCATCCTGATTATCCAGAGCGACATGCACCTGATCTCGGTCGATCGGCACGTATTTGCTGATCACATCGATGATTTCCTGCTGCAGTTGCGGCAGGTAGTCAGGCTGACTGCGCTGCCCGCGTTCGTGGGCAACAATGATCTGCAGACGTTCCTTGGCTACGGAGGCCGCAGAATCCTGTTTCTTCTTGCGGCTGAAATAATCGAAAAGGCTCATCGTCATCCTCCGAACAGGCGCTTGAGCAGCCCTTTCTTCTGAGCTTCGAGGAAGCGATGGGGCACTTCTTCGCCAAGCAGGCGTTCGACGGCATCACTGTAAGCCTGACCGGCATCACTCTTGTCGTCCATGATCACCGGGATACCCTGGTTGGATGCCTTGAGTACAGCCTGGGACTCGGGAATGACGCCCAGCAGCGGAATCGACAGGATATCTTCGACGTCGCTGACCGAGAGCATTTCGCCGTTTTCCACGCGCTGCGGGCTGTAGCGGGTCAGCAGCAGATGTTCCTTGATCTTCTCGCCCTGTTCGGAAAGGCGGGATTTGCTCGACAGCAGGCCGAGCATGCGATCGGAGTCGCGCACCGAGGACACTTCCGGGTTGGTCACGACGATGGCTTCATCGGCAAAATACATCGCCAGATGCGCGCCTTTCTCGATGCCGGCGGGGGAGTCGCAGACGATGAAGTCGAAGGTTTCCTTGAGCTGATCAAGTACACCTTGCACGCCATCGAGCGTCAGTGCGTCCTTATCACGCGTCTGGGACGCAGGAAGGATGTACAGGTTGTCCGAGCGCTTGTCCTTGATCAGCGTCTGATTGAGGTTCGAATCGCCGTTGATCAGGTTGACGAAGTCATAGACGACGCGACGCTCGCAACCCATGATCAGGTCGAGGTTACGCAGACCGACGTCGAAATCGACGATGACCGTCTTATAGCCACGCAGAGCGAGTCCGGTACCGATGGCGGCACTGGTGGTGGTTTTACCAACGCCCCCTTTGCCTGAGGTGATGACTAGGATCTTTGCCAAAATGACCTTCCTGAGTGATCTTGAATTTGAATTGTGAGGCACCAAACAACCTGCAATAGGCGCTGTTTTTACTGACTCGTCTGGGGGCCCCGGCGATCAGCGCTGAGCCACGGTTCATGGGCATCCCCGAATGGTGAAACAGTATCTGTCAAAGGGCTGCTATCTTCAAGATGTCACCTTCAAGCGAGACTTGAACCGCTTCTTTCCATTGCTGTCGTCGCAAGTCTTCCGCCACCTTGTACTGTCCTGCTATCGAGACCAGCTCGGCTTCCAGCGACTGGCAGAAAATGCGTGCCTGCGTATCCCCCCGCACCCCAGCCAGCGCTCTGCCGCGCAGCGGGCCATAAACGTGGATGTGACCATCAGCCAACAGCTCCGAGCCGGCACTGACCGGGGCCAGCACTATCAGGTCGCCGCCACGGGCGTAGACCTGCTGGCCTGAGCGTACCGGTTCGGTAATAACTCTGCTCGGTGTGCTTTCTGCTGGCTGGGGTGTTGCCGCCGCTGGCGCCTGAGCTTCCTCCGCCTGTTGGGCAACAGCTTGCGGCGCAGGTTCCGGGGTCTCGATGATTTTGTCGCGACCGCGACCTGGGGGTAGCAGCACCAGGCTGGCTTGCTGCGCCAGCGGGCGGAACTGTTCCGCGCCGCGCAGCGCTACGGGTTGCAGTCCATGGTCCCGGCAGATCCGCAACAGGGCGATCAGTCCGGCGATGTCCATGCTGGCATCCAGTTTTTCCAGACTGATCAGCACCGGCGTGTCCTGGAAAAAATTCGGTGCCTGTTCGACCTTTTCGGCCAGTTGCATGGCGAAGCGTTCAGGGGCCTGACGCACCAACTCCACCACGGTCATGGTCAGCATGCCGCCCTTCAGATGAAAGACGGGGTCGTTGTTGAGCAGGTCCAGATTTGTTTCAGAAGTCATGGCAGATCCATAGAGCGTTTGGTGGGCACACTTATATAGCCTGAAAAGGCCGACGGCAAGCCGAAACCGGGAACAGTGCGGCGGGTTGCTTTTGGCCATGACGGTTTCCCATCGGGCCGGCGGCTTGGGTAGAATGGGTTTTTTCAGCAAATTGGTCGTCTGATGTCTCGTCCCGGTTTCAAATCTGCACTGCTGCATCCACGCTACTGGCCCATGTGGTTCGGGCTTGGTCTGTTATGGTTGACGATCCGTTTGCCCTATCGGGTATTGCTGGGCCTGGGTCGGCTGGTCGGCTGGAGTATGTATCATCTGATGCGCGAGCGTCGGGAGATTGCCCGGATCAACCTCGAGCTGTGTTTTCCGCAGTGGAGCCAGGCGCAGCGTGAACGGGTACTGCGGGAGAATTTTGCTTCCAACGGCATTGCCCTGTTCGAGATGGCGATGGCCTGGTGGTGGCCGCCGCAACGCCTGGCGAAGCTGGCCCGGATTGAAGGGATGGAGCATTTGCAACAAGCTGCCGCTGCAGGGCAGGGCGTGGTGTTGATGTCGCTGCACTTTACCACCCTGGAGATCGGGGCAGCGCTGCTCGGCCAGCAAGTGACTATTGATGGCATGTACCGCGAGCACAAGAACGCGGCCTTTGACTATGTACAGCGTCGCGGTCGCGAGCGACACAATGCCGATGCCATTGCCGTGGAGCGCGAAGACGTCCGCAGCATGCTCAAATCGCTGCGCAAGGGTCGTGGTATCTGGTACGCCCCGGATCAGGATTACGGTCGCAAGGCCAGTGTATTCGTCCCGCTATTCGGGATCACCGCCGCCACCGTCACTGCCACGGCGACTTTTGCCCGGCTGGGCAAGGCTCGGGTAGTGCCCTTTACCCAGACGCGTCTGCCCGACGCCCAGGGTTATCTGCTCAAGGTGCACCCGCCACTGGAAGACTTTCCAATGGGTGACGAAGCAGTCGATGCGCTGCGCATCAACCAATGGGTCGAGCAGCAGATCGAACAGCAGCCGGAGCAGTACATGTGGGTGCACCGGCGCTTCAAGACCCGCCCCGAGGGCGAGGCGCGCCCCTATCCCGAACGCCAGCGCAAGCGCCGCAAGCGGAGAGCTGACTGACCATGGAAGCCAGGCCGTACAAGGAGGATTGTCTGGCGCTGATTCTATCCGGCGGCGGTGCGCGCGCGGCTTATCAGGTCGGCGTCATGGCGGGTATCGCGGAACTGACGCCGCAAGCCACACCGAATCTGTTTCCCATCATCTGTGGCACCTCGGCTGGCGCAATCAACGCTCTGGCACTGGCTACCCATGCCGGCAATCTGCATTCCGCGGTGGACAGCATGTTGGAGGTCTGGTCTGGGTTTCGCAGTCATCATGTGATGCGTACCGACTGGCCGGGGTTGATGGCACAGGCCTGGCGCTGGAGCCGTACCAATCTGCTGGGTGGTTCCGGCGGGCGGACCACGGCGCTGCTGGACAACCGCCCGCTGCGGGACTTGCTGGAAAAGCGCATGCGCTTCGGTTGCATCGAAGAGGCATTGCAGGCTGGGCAACTGCGCGCGATATCGGTCAGCGCCTTCGATTACAAGGCCTCGCAGTCGGTGTATTTCTATCAGGGCCGTGACCGCATCACGCCTTGGCAGCGCCACCGGCGCATCGGCGTGCAGACACGGTTGGGGCTGGATCATCTGATGGCCTCTACGGCTATTCCCTTACTGTTCCCACCGGTATTGCTCAACCGCAGCTGGTTTGGCGATGGTGCAGTGCGTCAGCAATCGCCGTTGAGTCCGGCGCTGCACCTGGGGGCCAACAAGGTGCTGGTAATCGGGGTGACGCATCACGGCTCGCAACTGCCGGCTGGTGGGCAACCCGGACCGGTGTTGAACACGCCTGCGCCGCCAAGCCTGGCGCAACTGGGCGGGCATATGTTGCACAGCGTCTTCATCGACAACCTGGAAACCGATCTGGAGCAGTTGGAGAGGATGAACCGGTTGGCAGCCTATCAGCCGTTTGCCATGCGCAGTGGCGTCAAGGGTGTGCGCCACGTGGATGTGCTGGTAATCTCGCCCAGCGAGCCGGTGGACCTGATCGCAGCCCGCCACCGAGCGGCGTTGCCGGCCGGGTTACGGCTGTTTCTACGCGGCAGCGGCGCCACCCGCACCTCGGGCAGCGACCTGCTGAGTTACCTGTTGTTCGAGGCCGAATACTGCAACGAGCTGATCGCCCTGGGCCGCCGTGATGCGCTGGCCCGAGCGGATGACCTGCGGCGCTTTCTGGATATCCCTGCTCCCGCCTGAACCTTAACCCACCACCAGAATACGCAGGGCATCCAGGCGGATCTTGGCCTGATGCAGCACCTCGACGCCGTGCAGGCGCTGGTGTTCCAGCGCATCAATCTCACTCTGACGCACCAGCGGGTTGACCTGTTGCAGGGCCTTGAGGCGGTTGATTTCCTCATCCAGCTCGGTGGTGAAGCGGGTTGAGGCCTGTTCCACCAGCGCCGCATGTTGAATATCGGCGAGCGCTTCGGCCCGATCCAGCAGGCGTTCGACCTCCTCGCGCTGGGTCTTGGCGATCTTGCTGGCCAGGTGTTTCGGCAAGCCGTCGATCTGCGCTTCCAGCGTCTCGAAGGCGACCTTGGAGGCCAGGTCGTTGCCATTGATATCCAACAGGCAGCGGACCGGGGTCGGCGGCAGATAACGTTGCAGCTGCAGCGCGCGTGGGGCGATGGCTTCGCTGACGAACAGGCATTCCAGCAGCATGGTGCCTGGCTTCAATGCCTTGTTCTTCAGCAGCGCCACCGAGCTGTTGCCCATGCTGCCGGACAACACCAGGTCCATGCCGCCCTGGAGCATGGGGTGTTCCCAGGTGATGAACTGCATGTCCTCGCGGGACAGCGCGGTATCGCGATCATAGGTGATGGTCACACCTTCATCGTCACCCAGCGGGAAGCCCGCATCCAGCATGCGCTCGCCGGGGCGCAGCACCAGCGCATTGTCCGAGTGGTCCTCGCTGTCGACACCGAATACATCGAACAGGCGTTCCATATAGATCGGCAGCTGGAAGTCCTGGTCCTGCTTTTCAATGGTCTCGATCAGCCGCTGGGCCTGGCCGGTGTGGCCGCGTGAATGCAGCTCCAGCAGACGGTCACGGCCATTGTGCAATTCCGCTTCCAGTGCTGCGCGGGTCTGTTGCGCCTGGCTGATCAGCTCCTGCCATTGCTCATCCTGCGGTTGTTCCAGTTGTTGCTGCAGGGCTTCGCCATATTGCTGCTGGATGGCGTTGCCGGTGGGGCAGGTGGCGCGGAACGCGTTCAGCGCCTTGTCGTACCATTCAAACATGCGCTGCTGGGCGGTGTCTTCCAGATAGGGCACATGCAGCTGAATGATATTTTTCTGACCGATACGGTCGAGACGACCGATGCGCTGCTCCAGCAGATCGGGGTGTGCCGGCAGGTCGAACATGACCAGATGGTGAGCAAACTGGAAGTTGCGTCCCTCACTGCCGATCTCCGAGCAGATCATCACCTGGGCACCGAATTCCTCATCGGCAAAGAACGCCGCCGCGCGGTCACGCTCGATGATGCTCATGCCCTGGTGGAATACGGTGGCAGGGATGCCGCTGCGTACACGCAGTGCATCGTTCAGGTCCAGCGCGGTCTCGGCATGGGCGCAGATGACCAGTACCTTATTGTGCTTCTGCGCCTTGAGGGTGTCGATCAGCCAATCGACGCGTGGGTCGTCCTGCCACCAGGCGGTTTCCATCGGCTCGAACTCGTCCTGCAGGCCGACTTCCGGATACAGGGAGGAACGGTCTTCAATGTCCTGATACAGCGCCGGGCAGGGCAGCGGATAAGCATGCAATTCGCGCTCGGGAAAACCGCTGATCACGGCGCGGGTGTTGCGGTACAGAACGCGCCCGGTGCCATGGCGGTCAAGTAGCTGACGGACCAGGCTGCGGCGGGCGTCTTCAGTTTCCTCGCCACCGGCCTGCAGAGTGTCGAGCAGGTTCTCTGCGCTGTCGCCAAGCCACTGACTGATCGCCTGACGGTTTTCGGTTGTCAGTGTCTGGGTATCCAGCAGTTGCTGTACCGCGTCGGCCACGGGCTGATAGCGTTCCGCTTCATCACGAAACGCCTGCAGATCATGGAAACGGTCAGGATCGAGCAGGCGCAGGCGGGCAAAGTGACTGGCCTGACCCAGTTGTTCGGGTGTGGCGGTCAGCAGCAGCACGGCAGGGATCTGCCCGGCCAGCTGCTCCACCAGCGTATATTCGGGGCTGGCCGCTTCTTCATGCCAGACCAGGTGATGCGCCTCGTCGACGACCAGCAGATCCCAATCACTGGCCAGCAGCCATTGCTCGGCCTTGTCATTGGCGAGCAGAAACTCCAGCGACACCAGCGCCAGCTGTTCTTCCTCGAAGGGGTTCTGTTCGGCACCCTCGCAACGATCACTGTTGAACAGGGCAAAGCGCAGGTTGAAGCGCCGCAGCATTTCGACCAGCCACTGGTGCTGCAGGTTCTCCGGTACCACGATCAGGATCCGGCGTACTCGACCGGTCTGGATCTGACGATGGATGATCAGTCCGGCCTCGATGGTCTTGCCCAGGCCCACTTCGTCGGCCAGCAGGACGCGCGGTGCTACGCGGTCGGCGACATCCTTGGCGATGTGCAGTTGGTGGGCGATTGGCTGGGTGCGGACACCGGCCAGGCCCAACAAGGGTGAGCGCTGAATGCGACAGTAATGGCGCAGGCTTTCATAGCGCAGGCCGAACCAGGGCAGGGGGTCGATCTGGCTGGCAAACAGACGGTCGCTGGCCAGGCGGAACTGGATGAAGTTGTCCAGCATGGTCTCGCTGAACTCATCATGGCTGCCATCTTCGCGCAACCCCTGATACTGCAGCAGGCCGTTGACTTCGGATACGTCGCTGACCGTCAGGCTCCAACCTTCATGGTGAGTAATGCTGTCGCCCGGGCTGAACCGTACGCGGGTCAGCGGAGCGTTGCGCATGGCATAGTGGCGGGTTTCACCGCTGGCCGGGAACAATATGACCAATAATCGGCCGTCCTGTGATAACACCGTACCCAATCCCAGTTCTGATTCGCTGTCACTGACCCAGCGTTGTCCCGGGGTAAATACTGTCATGCCTCACTCCTGCCCATGCGTAAAGGGCGCATATGGTACCCGATAGAACTGTGCTCACAAACCCATTGATGCGCTGGTTTGTCAGGTTGGAAGATCAGCGGGGCTGCTGGGCAAAATGTTGTTCTGTGACGGAGGTCACGCTGAATGCAGTAAAAGTCATGATTTGATGGTCGATAACATGAGTACCATCTTATAAACAGTGATGCAGGCAGATAAATTCATGCTTATTCCCGGCCTTCCAGTACCAGGTGTGCAGCAGGACGCCTTCAAGCCCGAGCGCAAGATCAGGCCGGATGCGACCGAAGGAGTGCCGGGCGATCCGTTGTCGGAGTTGCCGGTGGAGGAGTACGCCTCGCAGCAGCATGGCCAGCGACAGCAGTCGCAAGAACCGGTACCGCAGACTATAGAAGAAGCGGAATCAACCGAGGCCACTGCGCCAGGCTCTCCAGACCTGCCACGCAAGGGGCTGCTGGTTGACATCAGGGCTTGAAGCAGTGGTAGGCTTACCTCCTTCCCAAGGAGACTGCATGTCCGACCAACCCGAATCCGCCCCGGTTATCGATCTTGCCGAAGCTCGGCACAGTCGCCTGCACGATATCCACGAGTCACGCCTGCTCAAGGTGCGCGCCGCTTTTGAAAAAGCCTTCCCTCTGCCTTCTCCATCTGTGACAGAAAAGCAGTCCAAGAAAGGCTCAAAAAAGAAAAAGCCGAAAAAACGCTGAAAGCAGCGGTTAATTGATCCGGGTCAAGAACCCGGATGGAATTCATGGGTATTCTCCAACCATACACAGACATACATGGATGCGGAGATGCCCTCATGTTTATTGATGACGCAGTGATTGCCGGTTTGCTGACTGTTGCCCTCATGGTGGTTTTTCTGGCCGGGGTTGGCGTGTTTATCTACAAGGATGCGCGCAAGACAGGCAAGAAGACTTCCTGAACCTATTGATTTCCAGGGCGCCCTGAAAAACGCAGCAGCCACTTCGCGCGCCGCTCAGGACAACCCTTAATGTGCATGGCTCGCAAGGCCTTTGGCGGTCACCCTCGGGTGACCGTTTTTTTATTCCGTTGCCATGGCGGTCGTTGCATGGCTGACAACCGGCCTCTAGACTGCTCGGCTCACTGGTCATCTGAGTGGGTTCATGTCCCCGCCCTCGCAATCGCACACTGTACGGCCCCGATGCCCGCGCTGCGGCCGGCCGGTTGAGCTTTGCCTGTGTCATCTGCTCCCGAACCTCACGCCACGCACTGAAATCCTGGTGATCCAGCATCCGGATGAACGCAGGCATGCGCTCAATACGGCGCGCTTGCTGGTGGCTGGCCTGAGTAATGCCCATCTACTGATTGCCGAACAGCTGCCGCCGGACTGGGTTGAGCGAATTGCCGATCGCGGATGGCGCACGGAATTGCTGTTTCCGGGGCCGCAGGTACCGCTGCTGACGGCTGCGGGGCAGGGTGATCGGCCGCGGCGACTGGTTCTGCTCGACGGTACCTGGCGCAAGGCGCGTAAGTTGCTGTATCTGAATCCGCTGCTGCAACAGTTATCACAGGTGGCTCTCCCTGAAGGGCTGACCAGCCGCTATAGGCTGCGCAAGGCGCCGGCAACCGGTGCCTTGTCGACGATCGAGGCAGGAACCATGGCCTTGCAGATGATCGAACCCGAGACAGACTTTGCCGATCTTCTCCGACCCTTCGATGCCCTGATCGATGGCCAGATCAGGGCCATGGGCGAAGACATCTATACCCGTAACTACAGACGCAACGAGCTGTAAGCGCATTTGTGAGGCTGCTGTTGAGTTAGCGCCATTCGTGACACTTATTTTGCTCATTTTCCCACCTGCCAGTGGGCCGGCCCGGCTAGACTGGCGGAAACGAGGAAGTGATACAAAAACAACAAGTGACTCAGTGATGGCAGTGGTGAGCGGAGGCGGTATGCACAAGACAGGTTTGCGGGTGGTGATTACGGGTGCGGGCAGCGGGCTGGGGCGTGAACTGGCACTGCGTTATGCACAAGAGGGTGCGCGGTTGGCCTTGGCTGACATTCAGGAGGAAGGGCTCGGCGAAACGCTGCGGCTGGTAGAAGCGGCGGGCGGCAGCGGCTTCACCCGGCGCTGTGATGTGCGCGACTACAGCCAGCTGGCGGCTCTGGCGCAGAGCTGTGAAGAGTTGATGCAGGGCGTTGATGTGCTGATCAACAATGCCGGGGTGGCCTCAGGCGGCTGGTTCGAGGATCTCACGCTGGAAGACTGGGAGTGGCAGATCAGCATCAATCTCATGGGTGTAGTCAAGGGCTGCAAGGCCTTCGTGCCCATGTTGGTGTCCCAGGGCAGCGGGCGTATCATCAATATCGCTTCCATGGCCGCACTGATGCAGGCGCCGGGCATGAGTAATTACAACGTCGCCAAGGCTGGTGTAGTGGCGCTCTCGGAAAGCCTGCTGTGCGAATTGCAGCCCAAAGGCGTGCAGGTCAACGTGGTCTGCCCGTCGTTTTTTCAGACCAATCTGCTGAGCTCCTTTCGGGGGCCGGACAGTGAATCGAAGGAAGATATCGCCAAACTGCTGGAAAACTCGCCCATTTCCGCGGCAGACATCGCAGACCTGGTCTGCCGAGAGAGCACGGCTGGGATCTTCATGATTCTGCCCCACGAAAAAGGTCGTGAAGCCTGGGCAGTCAAACAGGCCCAGCCGCAGCTTATCTATGACGAAATGACACGCATGGCAGTGAAAAAGATGGCCGCGCCGGGGAACTGATTGCGCGCTGTCGCGCGCAGCAAACAGGGTGCTGCCAGGCCTCGGATTGGCAGGGCGCCCCTTCTGCATGGTGAGTGCCCGTAGGGAGAGATTATTGTGATGTCTCCCTTTTTTTATTTCCGTGGTCTGCGGTCCGGTGTCACAGGTCGTGGCATGTGGCACAATGCAGCATTGAATTTGAATCACGGGATCAGACGGGAACATGGGCGCGTTTACTGCCACAGGCGGGTCGTCGAATGACAGCGAGTCGCGTCGCATGGCGTTCCTGTTGTGGCCTGGGTGTCATCCGGCGGTCATGATGCCGGCACTGGCAGTGCTGCGTTCGGCCAATCGCATGGCCGAGACCCCACTCTATCAGGTGGACTGCTACACCCTTGACGACCAGCCGATATCGTCACCAGAGGGCTGGCAATTGCCCGCACGGCGCTGGGGTAATGCGCCGGAAGATCTGTCGCATTTGTGGTTGGTGGCCGATGCGGATCGGCTGCCTGGTTCGCTGAATTCCGCTCTGGTGTTGCAGCTACGCTCGCTGGCGCGCGATGGAGTGACCCTCGGCGGCCTCGAAGAGGGCGTTTTCCCGCTGGCCATGGCCGGGTTGCTGGATGGTCGTCAGTGCGCGGTGCACTGGCGCATGCTGGAAGATTTTCGGCAACGCTTTCCCCTGGCTCAGGCCGGCACGCGACTGTTTGAACAGGATGACGGTCGACTGAGCAGCAGCGGCTGCGCTATCACTGACCTGTTTCTGACTTTGATCGGCGAGCATCACGGTGCGGACCTGGCTGCCCTGATTGCCGAAGATCTCAACGTGGAACGGATTCGTGACGGTAGCGAACAGCAGCGGGTGCCTTTGCGCAATCGCCTGGGCAGCACGCATCCCAAGCTCACCCAGGCGGTGATCCTGATGGAGTCGAATATCGAGGAACCGCTCACCACCGATGAGATCGCCCGGCATGTATGTGTTTCCCGGCGGCAATTGGAGCGGATCTTCAAACAGTATCTGAACAGCGTACCGTCGCAGTATTATCTGGAGCTGCGCCTGAATCGGGCGCGGCAGATGCTGCAGCAGACCAGCAAGTCGATCATCCAGATCGGTCTGTCCTGCGGTTTTTCGTCAGGTCCGCACTTTTCCAGCGCCTACCGCAACGGCTTCGGCGTCACGCCCCGTGAGGACCGAAACCAGTATCGCGCCCTGCAGGCGCAGGATCGCCGGGCCACCCTATAAAGTCGGCATGCCAGGGCGTGCCGCATTCAATATCCGCCCTCAGGGCGAACACAGGAGAGTTGCAGGAATGTCGCAGTCAATGCAGGTCAATCGCGCCGATTTCGATCGGTTGATGGTGCCCAATTACGCCCCCGTGGAAATGATACCGGTGCGCGGCGATGGCTCGCGCCTGTGGGATCAGCAGGGCCGCGAATATATCGACCTGGCTGGTGGCATCGCGGTGAACTCCCTGGGACATGCCCACCCCCAATTGGTCGAGGCGCTGACCGAGCAGGCCCAGAAGCTGTGGCATGTTTCCAACATCATGACCAATGAGCCGGCGCTGCGTCTGGCTGACAAGCTGGTGGCCGCGACCTTTGCCGATAAGGTGTTGTTCGTCAACTCCGGCGCCGAGGCCAACGAGGCGGCGTTCAAACTGGCGCGGCGTTGGGCGCATGACCAATCCGGGCCGGATAAGCACGAGATCATCGCCTGCAGCAACAGCTTTCACGGCCGGACGCTGTTTACCGTCAGCGTCGGTGGCCAGCCGAAGTACTCCCAGGGTTTCGGACCGGCCATCTCCGGCATCAGTCATGTGCCCTATAACGATATCGCAGCCCTTGAAGCGCAGATCTCCGAGCGCACCTGTGCCGTGGTGGTTGAACCGGTACAGGGCGAGGGCGGGGTCATCCCGGCGTCCATCGAGTACCTGAAGGCCGTGCGGGCGCTGTGTGATAAGTACAATGCCCTACTGATCTTTGATGAAGTGCAAAGCGGCATGGGCCGTACCGGCAAGCTGTATGCCTATATGCACAGCGGCGTGGCGCCGGATATTCTCACCAGCGCCAAGGGTATTGGTGGCGGCTTCCCGATCGCGGCCATGCTGACCATCGACCGGGTTGCACCTGCGCTCAGTGTTGGCACCCACGGCAGCACCTATGGCGGCAACCCGCTGGGCTGTGCGGTTGCCGAGCGGGTGCTGGATATCATCAACACGCCGCAGGTGCTGGACGGTGTGGGTGAGCGTCAGGCTCAGTTGACCGCCGGGCTGCGTATCCTGGCAGATGAGCTCGGTGTGTTTTCGGAAATCCGCGGCCAGGGCCTGCTGATCGGTGCCGTGCTCGCGGAGCGCTGGCGCGGTCAGGCCGGTCAGGTAATGAGGCTCGCACAGGAGGAGGGTCTGCTGGTGCTGCAGGCCGGGGCCGATGTAGTGCGGCTGGCTCCCAGCCTGATCATCCCCGAAGCGGATATCCGTGAAGCGCTCGGGCGGATGCGTGCCGCGCTGCTGCGTCTGATCAAATAAGCCTGGGAGGTCTGTCATGCTCATCCAGCGGCTGTGTACCCTTGCCGATCTGCCCGAAATAGAGCGGCTGGCGATTGCCAGCCCGGTAGGTATCACCTCGCTGCCGGCGGACCCCGAGCAGCTCGCGGTGATCATCGAGGGTACCGAAGCGGCAATGGATGAGTCGGTCACCTTTACCGGGGAAGAACGTTATTTCTTTGTGCTGGAAGATCTGGGAACCGGTTGTCTGGCCGGCTGCAGCAGCATCATGTCGGCAGCCGGTTTCAGTCAGCCGTTCCATACCTTCCGCAACGATATCTTTGTTCATGCGTCCCGTGAGCTGAGCCTGCATAACCGGACCCATGTCTTGTCGCTGTGTCATGACCTGACCGGCCACAGCCTGCTGACTGGTTTCTATCTGGACTCGCCCTGGAAGGGAAACTACGCGACTCTCAAGCTCAACGCCTGTGGTCGTTTGCTGTTCATGGCTTCGCATCCACAGCGCTTTGCCGACTCGACAGCGGTGGAAATGTCCGGGATCAGTGATGAGCAGGGCAATGCGCCGTTCTGGGATGGCCTGGGCCGTCACTTTTTCGATGTCGATTATCGCGAGGCCGAACGGTTGAGCAGTCGTCATGGACGCAGCATGCTGGCTGAGCTGATGCCGGGTTATCCGATCTACGTGTCCATGCTGCCAGATGCGGCCCAGGAGGCGATCGGTCAGGTGCGTCCGGCGTCGCAGCTGGTGTATGACATCCTGCTGCAGGAAGGCTTCGAGAGCGAAAATTACGTGGATATTTTCGATGGCGGCCCGGTCGTCCAGGCCAGGACTGCCGAGCTGACCTCGGTGCGTTACAGCGAGACAGCCATGGTACGCATCGGTCAGCCGGGACCGGCTACCGGCAACTGGTTGGTGGCTAACGAGCGCATACGGGATTTTCGTGCCTGTCTGTGCGATCTGGCCTGGCAACCGGGCGAGCCGCTGACCCTAGGTGCGCAGATGGCTGACCTGCTGAAAGTCACCGAAGGTGACACGCTCAGATTGATTGGAGGTGCCTGACATGCTGGTGCGCGCGGCGCGGATGGACGATTTGCCGGCCTTGCTTGAGCTGGCTTCTCAAGCCGGTTCGGGGATGACCAGCTTGCCGGCCAGCGAGGATCGGCTTGGCCGGCGGATACAAACCGTGGCGGCCAGTTTCGCCGGTGATCTGCCACTGGAAGATGCCGACTATCTTTTCGTAATGGAAGATGCCAAGGGTCAGGTAGTGGGGACCAGCGGCATGGTTGCTGCTGCTGGTATGCGCGAGCCATGGTACAGCTATCGGGTGGGTCTGACGGTCACTGCCAGTCGCGAGCTGGATGTCTATCGTCAGCAGCCGACCTTGTTTCTGAACAATGACCTTACCGGTGCGACGGCGCTGTGTTCCCTGTATCTGGATATGCCCCACCGGCACAGTCTGAACGGGCGTCTGTTATCCAAGGCGCGGTTCATTCATATGGCGGAGTTCGCCAGTGACTTTTCACCGCGGGTAATGGCGGAACTGCGGGGGTTGTCGGATCGGCAGGGCCGCTCTCCGTTCTGGGACAGTCTCGGTCGGCACTTTTTCCGCATGGATTTTGCCCGTGCCGATTACCTCACGGGCACCGGCAGTAAAGCGTTCATCGCGGAGATGATGCCGAAATTCCCGCTTTATACCTGTTTTCTCAGTCCGGAGGCGCGCGCTGCCATCGCCTGCGTGCACCCCGATTCGGCGCCAGCGTTGGCTATGCTGACCGAGGAAGGTCTGAACTATCAGGGCTATATCGACATTTTCGATGGCGGTATTACCATCGAGGCGCCGCGCAACCATATTCGCAGCATCAATGAGAGTCAGCTGCTGATACTGGCGATCGGCACACCGGGTGACGAGGCGCAGACCTGGCTGGTACACAACCGCGAGCGCGAGAACTGCCGCATCACCGCTGCTGCCGGGCGGGTGGCCGCAGGTACGCTGGTGGTGGCGCCGGAAACGGCCGGGCTATTGCGCTTGCGCGCCGGCACGCCGGTGAGGGCCGTGGCCCTGGTGGGCGGGCCGGGAAGTATTGCCGATCCCTATGCGCCAGGTTGATCCGGCAGCTATTGTACCGATAGACAGAATCGAACCTGTAGCATGATGCATGCTGTCTTGCTATGCCTATATAATGATGATCTTTGCCTGGCGTGAGCCTGGCCGACCTGATCCATGATAAG
Organism: Halopseudomonas litoralis; assembly: GCF_900105005.1. NCBI lineage: Bacteria > Pseudomonadati > Pseudomonadota > Gammaproteobacteria > Pseudomonadales > Pseudomonadaceae > Halopseudomonas > Halopseudomonas litoralis. The sequence continues at coordinate 2,206,985 of NZ_LT629748.1, read as the reverse complement.
GGACCTATGAAAAGCGCTGATATCCGAGAAGCCTTCCTTCGCTTCTTTGAAGAGAAGGGGCATACCCGAGTTGCCTCCAGTTCGCTGGTGCCGGCAAATGACCCGACGCTGCTGTTTACCAATGCCGGGATGAATCAGTTCAAGGACTGTTTCCTGGGACTGGAAAAGCGCGCCTACACCCGCGCTACCAGCAGCCAGAAATGTGTGCGGGCCGGTGGCAAGCACAATGACCTGGAAAACGTCGGCTACACAGCGCGTCACCATACCTTCTTCGAAATGCTGGGCAACTTCAGTTTCGGCGATTATTTCAAGCGTGACGCCATCCTTTATGCCTGGGAATTTCTGACCTCGGACAAGTGGCTCAATCTACCCAGCGAGAAACTCTGGGTCACCGTTTACGCCAGTGATGATGAAGCCTACGACATCTGGACCCGCGAAGTCGGCGTGCCGGCAGAGCGCATGGTGCGTATCGGTGACAACAAGGGCGCGCCCTATGCCTCCGATAACTTCTGGGCGATGGGCGATACCGGCCCCTGTGGTCCATGCAGCGAGATTTTCTTCGACCACGGTCCGGAAATCTGGGGTGGACCTCCCGGCAGTCCCGAAGAAGACGGCGATCGTTACATCGAAATCTGGAATAACGTCTTCATGCAGTTCAACCGCACTGCTGATGGCGTGATGCATCCATTGCCCGCGCCCAGTGTGGACACCGGCATGGGGCTGGAGCGCATCAGCGCAGTATTGCAGCATGTGAACTCGAACTACGAGATCGACCTGTTCCAGAGCCTGCTGAACGCAGCGGCTCAGGCCATTGGGTGCAGCAATGAAGGCCAGGCCTCGTTGAAGGTCGTGGCCGACCATATCCGTTCCTGCAGCTTCCTGATCGCCGATGGCGTGCTGCCGTCAAATGAAGGTCGTGGTTACGTATTGCGCCGCATCATTCGCCGGGCCTGTCGGCATGGCAACAAATTGGGTGCGACCGGTAGCTTCTTCCACAAGATAGTGCCGGCCCTGGCTGAAGAAATGGGTGATGCCTTCACGGAACTGAAAATGCAGCAAGCGCAGATCGAGCGTGTGCTGAAAGCTGAAGAAGAACAGTTTGCCAAGACCCTGGAGCAGGGTCTGAGGATTCTCGAGCAGGATCTGGCCGGGCTCGAGGGCAGCGAGATCCCCGGGGACATCGTTTTCAAGCTATACGATACCTATGGTTTCCCCATGGATCTGACCGGTGATATTGCTCGGGAGCGTGATCTGACCATCGATGAGGCCGGCTTTGAAGTGGCCATGCAGGCCCAGCGTGAGCGCGCCCGGTCGGCCAGCCAGTTTGGCGTGGACTACAATCAGGTAGTCAAGATCGACGGCGAGACCCGCTTCGATGGCTACACGGCGACCGTCGGCTCGGCGCGGATTGTTGCCCTGTACCGTGATGGTCAGGCGGTTGACAGACTGAATGAAGGCGACTCGGGCGTGGTAGTCCTGGATCAGACTCCCTTCTACGCCGAATCCGGCGGGCAGGTAGGCGATACCGGATATCTGGAAAGTGCCGGGGTGCGCTTCGATGTACGTGATACCACCAAGGCCGGCGGCGCCCATCTGCATCATGGTGTGATGGGCAGTGGCAGTCTGCACCGCGGAGCGTCCATCCGCGCTGTGGTGGATAACAGTGTCCGTGAGGCAACCAAGGGTAATCACTCGGCTACGCATCTACTGCATGCCGCACTGCGCAAGGTGCTGGGTGAGCATGTGCAGCAGAAAGGCTCGCTGGTCGACAGTCAGCGTTTGCGTTTTGACTTCAGTCACTTTGAAGCGATCCGTCCCGAGCAGCTGCGGGAATTGGAGCGCCTGGTCAACGAGCAGATTCTTCAGAACTCGGCGGTGGACATCGAAATCACCGACATCGAGACTGCCAAGGCCAAGGGCGCCATGGCACTGTTCGGCGAGAAATATGGTGAAGAGGTGCGGGTCTTGACCATGGGCGGCGGTTTTTCCGTCGAACTGTGTGGCGGCACGCATGTCGATCGTACCGGCGATATCGGTTTGTTCAGGATTATCAGCGAAGGTGGTATCGCTTCCGGCGTGCGTCGTATCGAGGCGATTACCGGTCAGGCAGCGCTGGACTGGGTGAATCAGGCGGAAGAGCAGTTGGGACAGGCCGCCCAGATGGTCAAGGGCTCGCGTGACAACCTGCTGGACAAGCTGGCTGCGGTTATAGATCGCAACCGCCAGTTGGAGAAGGAGCTGGAGCAACTCAAGGCCAAGGCGGCCAGTGCTGCGGGCAATGATCTGGCCGGTGAGGCGCAGCAGCTGGGCGGCATGAATGTGCTGGTCAAGCGTCTGGATGGTCTGGATGGCAAGGCATTGCTGGCCCTGATCGACCAGCTGAAGAACAAGCTGGGCTCGGCGGTGATTCTGCTTGGTGGTGAGCTGGACGGCAAAGTGGTGCTGGTAGCCGGCGTCACCAAGGATCTGACAACCAGGCTCAAGGCCGGCGACCTGATTCGTAACACGACACAGGCGGTGGGCGGGAAGGGCGGCGGTCGTCCGGATATGGCACAGGGCGGCGGAACCGATGTGGCGGCGCTGGATGCTGCATTGGCCAGCGCAGCCGAGTGGATCGCGCAGCAGTAATAGCAAAAGAGGGTCGGGCTGCCGAAGGCGGTCCGATACAAGGGTCGGGATAACCGATACTGCATTGGGAGTTGGTGCAACACATGGCACTTATTGTCCAGAAGTTTGGTGGTACCTCGGTCGGCAGTGTGGAACGCATTGCCCAGGTGGCCGAGAAAATCAAGGCATGCAAGGCTGAGGGGCATGACCTGATCATCGTGGTATCCGCCATGAGCGGTGAAACCAACCGTTTGATCGGTCTGGCGCGAGAAATCAGTGCTCAACCTGATCCTCGCGAGATGGATGTGATCCTGTCTACCGGCGAGCAGGTAACCATTGGCTTGCTGGCCATGAAACTCCAGTCCATTGGCGTACCCGCCATCTCCTATACCGGCGCTCAGGTTCGTATCGAAACTGACAGCTCCTTCGGCAAGGCGCGTATCCAGCATATAGATGAAGGCAGGCTGCGGGCTGAGCTGGACGCCGGCAAGGTAGTGATTGTCGCCGGTTTTCAGGGTATGGATGAGCACGGCAATATCACCACGCTGGGGCGTGGCGGCTCGGATACCACAGGGGTAGCCTTGGCAGCGGCGCTGAAGGCTGACGAGTGCCAGATCTATACTGATGTCGATGGCGTCTATACGACCGACCCGCGGGTGGTTGAAGGGGCTCGTCGCCTGGAGAAGATCACTTTCGAAGAAATGCTCGAAATGGCCAGCCTCGGCTCCAAGGTATTGCAGATACGTGCGGTCGAGTTCGCCGGCAAATACAACGTGCCACTGCGTGTGTTGCACAGTTTCAAAGAGGGTCCCGGGACCCTGATTACCCTTGAGGAAGATCTTTCAATGGAACAGCCCGTCATTTCCGGCATAGCGTTCAATCGTGATGAAGCCAAACTGACCATCCGCGGCGTGCCGGATACCCCCGGCGTGGCTTACAAGATTCTCGGGCCGGTCAGTGCGGCGAACATCGAAATCGACATGATCGTGCAGAACGTGTCCCAGGATCAGACTACCGATTTCACCTTTACCGTGAATCGCATTGATCAGCGACGCACCGAAGAGATACTGAACAAGGTCGCTGCTGAAATCGGTGCGCGCGAAGTGGCCGGTGACAGCGCCATCGCCAAGGTATCCATTGTGGGCGTCGGCATGCGCTCCCATGCGGGTGTAGCCAGCAAGATGTTCGAGGCGTTGTCGCTGCATGGTATCAATATCCTCATGATCTCCACGTCGGAGATCAAGATTTCCGTGGTCATTGATGAGAAGTATCTGGAGCTTGCGGTGCGCACGCTGCACTCGGCCTTCGAGCTGGATGCGCCCGAGCAGGATGCCGATCAGATTTGATGGCAGGATTTACGGGGTGGCCGAATGGCTGTCCCGGTGGGCACGGTTTCTGGTTGTCGTGCCCGCGTGTCGCTTCAGACCAATATGAATTGCCCCTTCGACATCGAACGCACGGTGCCGGTTGTGGTCACATTCATGCAAGCTTAACGGCTGACACGCAATAAGCCGGTTTTATCGCAGAGCTGTGTCCTGATTATTGAGCAAGGAGAAATGGAATGCTTATTTTGACTCGACGGGTTGGTGAGACCCTGATGGTAGGTGATGAAGTAACGGTAACTGTGCTGGGCGTGAAGGGGAATCAGGTGCGTATCGGGGTCAATGCTCCGAAAGAAGTGGCCGTTCACCGTGAAGAAATCTACCAACGCATCCAGAAGGAAAAAGAAGACGCGTCAAATGATTAATTTTCTTAAATTTTTCATTGCATTAGCGGAGCCGCGCGGTTAATATTCTGCGCGTGTTACGGAGAGGTGGCCGAGTGGCCGAAGGCGCTCCCCTGCTAAGGGAGTACATCTCAAAAGGGTGTCGAGGGTTCGAATCCCTCCCTCTCCGCCACTTTTTGTGTATAGGTTGTCAAGTGTTAAGTTCTTGAAATTTAAAGAAAATAATATTTGACAGGAGGCTCAAAACCTATATACTACGCAGCAAGAAACGCACTCGTAGCTCAGCTGGATAGAGTACTCGGCTACGAACCGAGCGGTCGGAGGTTCGAATCCTCCCGAGTGCACCAAACGAAGAAACCCACTGGTCATCCAGTGGGTTTTTTTTCGTCTCCTGAAAAGCAGTCATCATGCCTGCGCAAAGCCTGCCAGACTGAATAAGGGTATGTTGCCGCCTGGCTGCGACCCAGTCTTCTGTCTCGCTGGAGGACGCACCAATGTCAGAGCTGAACAGAAAGTCTCCAGAGCGTTTGCAGGACCGTGTCGAGCAGGTGCTGCAGTTGCTGCATCAGGGTGACAGCGACAAGGAAGAGCTGCTGGAAACTTTCCTGCAACAGCAGAACCAGGCCGAACTGCAGCGGCTGCTGGTGGAGCTTCATCCGGCAGATGTCGCTCATATTCTCGAATCCCTGCCACTCGATGAGCGCCTGGCTGTCTGGCAATTGGTCAGATTCGATCGAGACGGTGAGATTCTGCTGGAAGTGTCTGACGCGGTGCGCGAAACCCTGATTGCAGACATGGATAATCAGGAAATCATTGCTGCGGCCAATTTGCTGGATGCAGACGAGTTGGCAGATCTGGCGCCGGACCTGCCCCGCGACGTGGTTCGTGATCTGATGGACCTGCTGGATGCTCAGCAGCGTGAGCGGGTCCGATCCGCATTGTCCTACGATGAAGACCAGGTTGGCGCCTTGATGGACTTCGATATGGTGACCATCCGCGATGATGTCACCCTGGAAGTAGTCAGCCGTTACCTGCGTCGCTTCGATATGTTGCCTGATCATACCGACAAGCTGTTTGTCGTCGATAACGATGGGCGGTTGCAGGGCGTACTGCCAGTCAAGAAGTTGTTAGTGAGTTCGCCGGACGCGGTGGTCGCGGAGGTGATGGCGGCTGACCCGGTGATCTTTGATCCGCAGACACCTGCCAGCGAGGCAGCTCAGGCATTCGAGCGCTATGACCTGGTAACCGCGCCGGTAGTAGATGAGGGCGGGGTTTTACGTGGTCGTCTGACGGTTGATGACGTGCTTGACTACATACGCCAGGAAAGCGAAACCGACGCGCTCAACTCAGCAGGTTTGCGTGAGGAAGAGGATATCTTCGCCTCGGTCTGGAAGTCCGTGCGCAACCGTTGGGCCTGGCTGGCTGTGAATCTGTGTACCGCATTGATTGCCTCTCGGGTCATTGGCCTTTTTGAGGGAGCGATAGAGCAGCTGGTGGCGCTGGCAGCGCTGATGCCGATTGTTGCCGGGATCGGCGGCAACTCCGGTAACCAGACCATCACCATGATTGTTCGTGGCATTGCCACCGGCCAGGTGCAGGTGGCGCACGGGCGGCGCTTGCTGCGCAAGGAAACAGGTGTGGCAATGATAAACGGGGTGTGCTGGGGGCTGGTGCTGGCCGTTATTGCATTCATTTTGTATGGCAGCGTTGCCCTGTCAGTCGTGCTGATGGCAGCCATGTTCCTGAATATGCTGCTGGCTGCACTGATGGGCGTGATCATTCCATTGGTCAGATTGCGCACTGGCGGAGATCCTGCGTTGGGTTCCAGCGTATTGATTACCGCCATCACCGACAGCGGCGGATTTTTCATTTTTCTTGGGTTGGCGACGCTATTCCTGCTCTAGATTGGCTGCGTTTCCGATGTCGCATTGATTGCCATGAATGTCACATCAGGATACATTAGGCCGGTTTTGACGCGGCGGAATGGAGTCTTGTTCCGTAAAAATGCCGAACGCGCGTCCATTTGTGGTGCGCTTTTCTGATACTGGAGACATAAGAATAATGACTTCTTCCGAGATGTTAATGGAAGGCGTTGAACTGATGGTGCTGGGTGTGGGCGCGGTGTTCGTCTTTCTGGTCCTGCTGGTTGGTTTGATCAACCTGATGTCCTTCGTCATCAATCGATTCTTTCCCGAGGCTGCACCTGCCGCCGCCAAGCCGAAACGCATGGCCGCTGCCGCTCCGCAACCAATCGATCCCGAGTTGCTCGCTGTCATAGGTGCGGCTGTCAGCCAGCATCGTGCGCGTCGCACCTGAAAAAACGCTCTTATAAAAAACTACAGAGAAAAGGCCATATCTTTATGACCGACCTGAAGCAACAGCCATTAGGTATCACTGACGTCATCCTGCGCGACGCGCACCAATCCATCCTCGCTACCCGCATGCGTCTCGACGATATGCTGCCGATTGCCGGCAAGCTGGATCAAGTCGGCTTCTGGTCGGTCGAGTCCTGGGGTGGTGCAACCTTCGACTCCTGCATTCGCTATCTCGGTGAGGATCCCTGGGAGCGTATTCGTGCATTGAAGAAAGCCATGCCCAACACCCGTCAGCAGATGCTGCTGCGTGGTCAGAATCTGTTGGGTTATCGCCATTATGCAGATGATGTGGTGGAAAAGTTCGTCGAGCGCGCCGCCGACAATGGCGTGGATGTGTTCCGGGTATTCGACGCGATGAACGATCCGCGTAACCTGCAGACCGCACTCAAGGCCGTCAAGCAGGTCGGCAAACATGCTCAGGGTACGATCTCCTATACCACCAGCCCAGTACATACGCTGGAAATGTGGGTGGACCTGGCCAAGCGGATCGAGGACATGGGTGCCGAGTCCATTGCGATCAAGGACATGGCCGGTATTCTCAACCCCTATGTGGCATTCGATCTGGTGACGCGCCTCAAGCAGACCCTGAGCATTCCGGTGCACATGCAGTGTCACGCGACGGCGGGGCTGTCCACCGCCGCTATCCTCAAGGCGGCTGAGGCGGGTATCGACAACGTTGATACCGCCATCTCCTCCATGTCGATGACCTATGGGCATTCGCCGACCGAATCCGTTGTGGCTATTTTCCAGGATACGGCACGCGATACCGGCCTCAATCTGGAGCTGCTGGAAGAGGTTGCGGCCTATTTCCGTGACGTGCGGAAGAAGTACGCCAAATTCGAGGGCAACCTGAAGGGTGTGGATTCGCGCATCCTCGTGGCGCAGGTGCCTGGCGGCATGCTGACCAACATGGAAAGCCAGCTCAAGGAGCAGGGCGCCGGTGAGAAGTTCGACGAGGTTCTGGCGGAAATCCCGCGCGTACGTGAAGACCTGGGTTTCATTCCTCTGGTTACTCCCACCTCACAGATTGTCGGCACCCAGGCGGTCATCAACGTCCTGACCGGTGAGCGTTACAAGTCCATCACCAAGGAAACCGCCGGCATACTCAAGGGCGAGTACGGCGCAGCTCCGGCAGCCTTCAACGCTGAGTTGCAGGCGCGGGTGCTGAACGGCGCCGAAGCCATTACCTGTCGCCCGGCGGATATGCTGGAACCTGAAATGGACAGGCTGACCCTCGAGCTGCGCAATCTGGCCGCAGAGAAGGGCATCAAGCTGGCCGAGAACGATATTGATGATGTGCTGACCTATGCATTGTTCCCGCAGATTGGCCTGAAATTCCTGGAGAATCGCGGCAACCCGGCTGCTTTCGAGCCAGCGCCCACCGGTCTGGAACAGGCGCCGGCCAGTCAGCCAGGCGAGCCGGGTGTTTACACTGTTACGGTCAACGGCAAGGACTTCGTGGTTCAGGTGGCCGATGGCGGCGACATCAGCGGTATCAAGCAACTGGGTGACGCGGCTCCGGCGTCAGCCAGCGCTGCTGCGCCGGTGGCGGCTGGGGGAGGTGATCCGCAGGTGGCTCCTCTTGCCGGCAATATTTTCAAGGTGCTGGTGCAGCCCGGTGAGCAGGTAGATGAAGGCGATGTTGTCATGATCCTCGAAGCCATGAAGATGGAAACCGAGATTCGCGCCATCAAGTCCGGCGCGGTCGGTTCGGTCAACGTCAAGGTCGGCGATGCGGTAATGGTCGGCGATACCTTGTTGACCATCGCTTAAGGAGCACCTCATGGACAAGCTTTCTCTGCTCTGGCACACCACGGGGCTGTATCATATGGCGCCCGGCCAGTTGCTCATGATCATTGTGTGTCTGTTTTTGATCTATCTGGCGATTCGCAAGGGCTTCGAGCCGCTGTTGTTGATTCCAATCGGTTTTGGTGGCGTGCTGGCCAACCTGCCGGTGGCCGGCCTGGCGGAAGTTGGCGGCCTGTTGAAAATCATCTATGACATCGGTATCCCCACCAGCATGTTCCCGCTGCTCATCTTCATGGGCGTGGGTGCAATGACCGACTTCGGTCCCATGCTGGCCAACCCGCGTACTCTGCTGTTGGGGGCTGCGGCCCAGGTCGGCATCTTCGGTACGCTGCTGGGTGCCTTGGCATTGACTGCCTGGGGTATTCCCGGGTTCGAGTTCACCCTGCGCGAAGCCGCCTCCATCGCCATCATCGGCGGTGCGGACGGGCCCACGTCGATCTTCGTGACGTCCAAGCTGGCGCCGGATCTGCTCGGACCGATTGCGGTTGCGGCCTATTCCTACATGGCGCTGGTGCCATTGATCCAGCCACCGATCATGCGTGCGCTGACCACGGAAAAGGAACGTGCCATTGTCATGACCCAGCTGCGGGTCGTCAGCAAGACCGAGAAGATCGTCTTCCCGCTGGTGCTGCTGCTGCTTATCTCCCTGCTGTTGCCCGATGCGGCGCCGCTGGTGGGCATGTTCTGCTTTGGTAACCTGATGCGTGAGAGTGGCGTGGTCGAGCGTCTGGCTGATACCAGTCGCAATGCGCTGATCAACATAGTAACCATCGGCCTGGGCCTGGCGGTGGGCTCCAAGTTGTCTTCGGAGTCCTTTTTGCAGCTCAAGACGCTCGGCATCCTGGTGCTGGGTATGGTTGCCTTCTGTGTGGGGACGGCCGGCGGTGTGTTGATGGCCAAACTGATGAACCGGTTCAGCAAGCACCCCATCAACCCGCTGATCGGTTCTGCTGGCGTGTCCGCGGTGCCGATGGCCGCGCGCGTCTCCAACAGGGTGGGACTGGAGGCGAACCCGCAGAACTTCCTGCTGATGCATGCCATGGGACCCAACGTGGCGGGTGTTATTGGCTCGGCTGTGGCGGCGGGCATTCTGCTCACCTTCGTCGGCTGACCTTTATCCCGACAGAAAAAAACCCCGCTCAGGCAACTGAGCGGGGTTTTTCATTATTGCGATCCGGGCGGGAAGAGCAGGCAGGAGGCGAATCAGCTCCTGCCGGGTAATCAGCCCTGCTCGTTTGCCAGCAGAGCGAGTAGCGCGTTTTGCTGACGACGGCTCATGTCTCTGAAGCGCAGGAGCATTTCCCGTTCTGGATGATTCAGGTCTTCCAGGCGCTGCTCATTGAGAGTCTGGCGCGATGGTTGTTCAGGCAGACTTGGGAGATCCAGCATGCTGTGTTCCAGGCGTGCAATGATCTCCGAGTTCATGCTGCGGTGGTGTTGCTTGGCAACTTCGGCAATGCGGTCGCGCATGCCTTCGGGAAGACGAACAACGAACTTGTCAGCTGTCCGGCTGGTGTAGTGCTGAAGTGCTGTTTTCATGGGCAACAATTATCGCTTTAGCTAATGAATCGATCCCGGCCAGTTGGAATCCGCATGGCTTCCTGCCATCCAAACCGCCATCTCGTCAGGACTTGGAAAATCCCTGACACATAGACAATGGATAAAGGCATTTTGCTCAACTCTATACCCATTATTTCCAAAGGCGCGCAAAGTGTCGGATTTACGTCTCGTTTCTGCGACGGATTTCCGGCGCTGGCCATTTGAGATCGAACTTTGGCAGCAATTGTCAAGGTGGTCAAGTCCTGCTTTGTTCGGGTATTATGCGCAGCACAAAATTGATGCCCTGCGGTCGTCTGCGCTTGTAGCTCAGCTGGATAGAGCAACCGCCTCCTAAGCGGTAGGTCCCCGGTTCGAATCCGGGCTCGCGCACCATTTCTCTATATCCGCAGCAGAATTTTGCCCATTTCCGGGCCTCCCGGCCCGCTCGTAGCTGCTATCCTGTGTAACGAATGACTTTTGTCCGGCAGCAACAATGCTGTCATTTTCGCCGCGCTGCCGGTGTCCCAGCTTAACGGGAGCTTCCATTGCCCAGTACCTTCGCCTCCTTTTCGTCGCTGTATTTCTCCACGTTGTTGATGCTACTGGGCAGTGGTCTGCTCAGTACCTATCTGGGGCTGCGTCTATCCGCTGCCGGCGTGAGTGAGATCTGGATGGGTGTGCTGATGACCGCCTATTACGTCGGCCTGGTCATGGGAGCGTCTGTAGGGCACCGGTTGATCGCCCAGGTCGGGCATATCCGTGCCTTTGTTGCCAGTGCAGGGGTAGTGACCGCTTCGGTGCTCGGCCACGCGTTGACCTCCAGTGTGGAAGTCTGGATGGTGCTGCGCTGGCTGGTGGGTGTGGCGATGATGTGTCAGTACATGGTGCTGGAAAGCTGGCTGAATGAGCAGGCGGAATCGCATCAGCGGGGTAGGGTATTTGCGGGCTACATGTTGGTGACCTTCCTCGGTCTGGGCCTCGGGCAGCTGGTGTTGACCATGATGCCCGAGCTCAGCGTACGCCATATCATTCTGGTAGCCATGTGTTCTTCATTGTGCCTGGTGCCGGTGGCGGTAACCAAGCGTCTGCACCCGGCGCCTCTGCATCCGGCGCCGCTGGAGATACGGCTATTCGTCAAGCGTATCCCCCAGGCGTTGGCAACCATAGGCGTGGCCGGCCTTTTGCTCGGCTCTTTCTATGGCCTGGCGCCGGCCTACGCCAGTTCCGTGGGCCTGGATACCGAGCATGTCGGGGTGTATATGGCGGTCACGATCGGCGCCGGTCTAGTGGCGCAGTGGCCGGCGGGGTGGTTGTCTGATCGTCTGGACCGCAGCCGGATGATTCAGGTGAACGCGGTTATCCTGACCACGATTGCGCTGCTCATTGCACTGGTTGCCTGGCCACAGATGTTGCTGCTGTTGACTGCATTGTTCGGCCTGCTGGCCTTCACCCTGTACCCGCTCGCAGTGGCGCTGGCCAATGACCACGTCGAACAGGAAGAGCGGGTGTTGTTATCAGCGATGCTGCTGGTCACCTTTGGCCTGGGTGCGAGTATCGGGCCGTTGCTCGGATCGGTGCTGATGAAGGTCGGCGGTGCGCCCATGCTGTACGTGTTCATGGCCTGCAGCAGCCTGCTGCTGGTGGTGGTTGTTCGGCCCGAGCGGGTTACCGGCAAGCATCTGGTTGACGAGGCGCCGATTCAATTCATGCCTGCTGCCGGTAACCTGGCCAGCTCGCCGCTGGCAGCGGCCATCGACCCGCGGGTCGACGAGCAGGTGGTTATTGATCAGATGCAGGAAGAGGTTGATGTTCAATCGCAGCCGGTGGACGAAGAGGATGACGATCACCGACCGGCCTGAGCGGGAAGCTGCAGCTCGGCTTTTCTAGAACAGGTCTTCCTTGGCCAGGCGGCGCGCTTCGCGCTGGAGATAATGCACGAAGCGATCGATATGTCGCTGGGCCTGGGCTCCGGGGTGGTGAAAGCGCAGGCCGACATCTGTGGTATCCGTGGCTTCATGGTATTCGCGGTGCCGTATCTCCACATTGATGTCGAGGCGGATAGTATCCGGCAGCAGTAGCCGACTCAGCTCATAGCATTCACCCGGTTGCAGCGATTGGACGTGATTACCTGACAGCCGCGCCTTGCAGCCGGTCGCGGAAATATCCAGCAGCTCTCCCTCGAAGCGCCGTTGATGCGTGGCGTGGATCAGTTCCAGGCAGGTGTCGATGCTGCGTTGCACGTTGGCGCGGTAGGCGCCGCGGCGCTGATGGTAGATCAGTTGGGCGGGCAGCGGCATGCTGAATGCGGGAGTACCTTCCACCAGCACCTTGTGTGCGTCAGCGCCTTGCCAGCGCATATGCACGCCATCCAGCCATGCATCTATCCGAAACGCTTCGCCCTGATCGGCCCATTTATCGCCGATGGACGGGATCATTTCATCAATGAGCAGAGCATCATTCACTGTATCGACGTCGACGATATAGCTTTGCACGATCTGGCTGCGGCCATCGAAGGTGACATTCAACGGGGTTCTTGATTGCTGCAGGTTCTTCAGCAGGGAATGGATTTCGATACTGGTGGTGACTTCCCGGGGAGGCTGCGGGGTGGAAGCTTGTTCAAATAACATTGACACGACGGGTTCTCGTTGGCAGTTGAGTCAATGGAGCTGGCATTTCATGCCAGCAACATCCATGTCAGGCGCGGCTTATCGGGCGTTGGGACGCTGTTCGACTGGCATTGCCGCGGCGATCATACACATTCTGGCTGGCTTCGCCCTGATTGCGCAGCAGGTCCAGGAGGGAGGAGTTGATATGCTGACTGTGGTGAATCAGCCTGGCGTTGTGCATATTGGCGCTCTGGCAGCGCTCGGCAGCGGCCAGAAAATCAGCATGATGGTCAGCCAGTGCCGGCGCGTTCGAGGCGCGGATAAAATCGGTCAGACTCTGGTTCTCGGGTTTGCCGAGCGCCTTGCATTGCGCGGAAAGAGCCTTTTCGTCGGCAGCCAGGGATTCAATCAGCGGTGCCTTGGCCCGGGTCAGTGCGCCAAGTCTGTCCATGTCCTGATCGAGCAGGGCCTGTCTTTCCTGGTCAAGCAATTCGGCGAACTGCTCGCAGTGGTCTGTGGCTCGAACAAAAAGCTCGCTGAGATCCTGCATCCTTCATTCTCCGCTGGTTTGCACGGCCACCATCACATCACTGTTCGAGAGCGATCAGCTTGTCGGCGATCCGGTTGCTGTCAACCTGGTAACTGCCGTCGGCAATGGCTTGCTTGATTTGCTCAACGCGTGCGCTGTCGACTTCCGGCAAATCACGCAGGCGTTCTTCAATCGCCTGCAGTTGCTGAGCCTGGTCGCTCAGCTTGACCTGTGATTCGGTTGCAGGTGCGCTGGTGCTCTGTGTCTCGGCAGTCGGGCGGTCCGCTACATCACGCTTGCCGACAGCCGCGCCGGTCTGGTTGCTGCGTGCGGCGCCATTGGTGCCGCTTGTATTGAAATCTATGACCATGATTTTGTCCTCAGAACCTGAATGCCTACTGCTGTAACGGCTGCAATCGGCAGAACTTTAGGGGTCTGGGTTATAAAATGTGTGACCGAGTGCACACTTTGTGCGCTTGGGCAATGACAGCCAGTATAGCCGATTCGGGGCAGGTACATCACATCGCCACTTCGACCTGGCCGGGACCGATGATACGTGCTCTGACTACACGATCGGAGCGGAGGTTGCGTACCCGGATCTGGCTGCCGGTACTGCCGCTTTCCAGTGCTTCTCCCGGCATGCGCACCGACACTCGGCTATTGGCTGCGCTGATGACCACTTTGTCGCCGCGCTTGACCGTCTCGTCCTGCTCCAGCTGGCTGGGGTTGAGTACGGTATCGGCGGCAATCGGGCGGCGCACGCGCATGCCGATGGCCTGTTCCGGCTGCATCAGATAGCCGCCACTGAGGTTGCCGACGTTGCGCTCGCGCAGGGTGATGTCCTGCGCGGCAATGACGCCATGTCGCGGCAGCGGGCGCGTTGTCACCAGCACCTGATGATACAACTCCACCGTGGCAGGCACGAACAACCGCCATTGCACCTCGCTGTCGCAGGTGACCCGTACGGTGACACGTCCGACCGGTACGTCGGGACTTTCCAGGCTCGCCTGAATCGCATCGGCTGGACACAACGGCAGGCGCAGGCGCGGGTCGAGTCTGTTCACCTTTATCTCGAAACGTGCGTCACGGGTGCTGGCCGCCAGATGTGTGGCAACTTTCTGCTCAAGATAATGGGTGGTGGTGCCGATAAGCTGATCAATAAGCGGACTGGCACTCAGACTGCCGGCACTCAGCAGCGCAAAGAACGCGATCAGTCTGGTTGTAAGTGCCGATAACTGCATGGAATCCAAACCTTACCCCAGGGGTGACGCACGTCAGAATGTCGGCGTCTCTCTATTGAAGGGTGAAGCCAAGCAAGGACCATGCCGTTCAAACAGTATTCAGAGGAGTTGATTGATGGCGGGCATAATGGACTCGGTGGACAAACGCACTCAACTGGTCGGCCAGAATCGACTTGAGTTGTTGTTGTTCAGACTGGGCGGTCGTCAGCTGTACGGCATCAACGTGTTCAAGGTGAAGGAGGTGCTGCAATGCCCCCGCCTGACGCTGTTGCCCAAGCTGAATCCGGTGGTACGCGGTGTGGCGCATATTCGCGGTGGCACCTTGCCGATCATTGATTTGAACCAGGCGACCGGTGGGCGTGCGCTGGAGGATTTGTCCAGCGCCTTTGTCATCATCACCGAATACAACAATCGGGTGCAGGGCTTTCTGGTGCGAGCAGTAGAGCGCATCGTCAACCTGAACTGGTCCGACGTACACCCGCCACCACGGGGCACCGGTCGCGATCATTATCTGACCGCGGTGACGCGGGTGGACGAGCAGATGGTGGAAATCATTGACGTCGAGAAGGTACTGGCCGAGGTCATCGCCGGAGAAGAGTCTGTGCCGCAGCGCGCTGCCGATGCAAAGGTGCTGACACAGGCAGCCAGCCACAAGGTGCTGGTGGTTGACGACTCAGCGGTGGCGCGCAAGCAGGTTGCTCGGTGTCTGGAAACCCTGGGGATTGAAGTGGTTGCCCTCAATGATGGTCGCGAGGCGCTGAACTGGCTGCGGGCGCAGGCTGATGCCGGGGTGCAACCGGCCGATTCGCTGCTTATGATGATCTCGGATATCGAAATGCCGGAGATGGACGGCTACACTCTCACTGCCGAGGTGAGAACCGACCCGCGGATGAAAGACCTGCATATCATGCTGCACACATCACTCTCCGGCGTATTCAACCAGGCGATGGTGCGCAAGGTCGGGGCGGATGATTTTCTGGCGAAGTTCTCTCCCGACGATCTCGCCGAACGGGTCATTCAACGATTGCAGGTGGTAGGCGAGGCATAATGCGTGAGGGTGTTCCTCATGCATCTGGATTGGAGCATTGTGTGTGACGGCAGTTGATCAGAGCTTCAACCTGTTCCGGGACTTTCTTGAAAGGACCTGTGGCATCGTGCTCGGTGACAATAAACAGTATCTGGTGGCCAGCCGGCTCAACCGGTTGCTGGAGCAGCGAGGTATCCGAGACCTTACCGAACTGATGCGGCACATGCAGCAGCAACCGCATTCGGGGTTGCGTGAGGTCGTCGTAGACGCCATGACCACCAACGAAACCCTGTGGTTTCGGGATGTCTACCCGTTCGAGATCCTGAAAAGCCGGCTGATTCCCGAGTTCATCAGCAATCAGCCCGGGCAACGCCTGCGCATCTGGTCGGCCGCCTGTTCATCAGGGCAGGAGCCCTATTCACTGAGCATGGCCATTGATGAATATGAGCGCGCCAACCCGGGGCAGCTGCGCGGTGGTGCGCAGATTATTGCGACCGAGATTTCCCCCAGCATGCTGGCAGCTGCCAAGGCTGCGCAGTATGACAGTCTGGCCATCGCCCGCGGTCTGTCCCAGGAGCGCTTGACCCGCTATTTTGACGAGCTTGCGCCGGGCCGCTGGTCGGTGAAAACGCCGGTACGCAGCCGTGTGGAGTTTCGTCAGCTCAACCTGCTCGACAGCTACAGCATTCTCGGCAAGTTCGATATCGTGTTCTGCCGCAATGTGCTCATCTATTTTTCCGCAGACGTCAAAAAGGACATCCTGCGCCGCATCCATGCCACACTCAAACCCGGTGGCTACCTCATGCTCGGCGCCTCCGAGGCATTGAATGGTCTGCCGGAGTTATACCGCATGGTGCAATGCAGCCCGGGAATCATCTACCAGGCCCGTTGAGTTCCGCTGTTTGCCGGGTAGCCGTTACACGCTTGCCGCCGGGCGGAAATCCCTTGCCGCCCGATCTTCTCATAAACCAATAAGTCTTTGATTTATAACGTCTATATGATAATGGCACAACTATTGCTGAAGCTGATGGCAACGGCAATAGAACTCTGGCCGCCGGGCCACAGTGGGGAATGTCATTATGAGTTTGAGTTTCGATCGCGCTCTGGGAATACATGAGAAAGCGCTGGCCTTTCGTGCCGACCGCGCTGGGGTGTTGGCCAACAATATCGCCAACGCCGATACGCCCAATTATCAGGCCCGCGACCTGGATTTTTCCGCCGTGCTGGAGGCCCAGCAGACCGGTGGCGATCAGGGTTTCCAGGCGGCACGCACGCATGCCCGGCATCTCGATGTGGAAGGTTTCATCGACCAGGCCGCCGGCCTGCGCTATCGCATGCCTTACCAGGCTTCAGTCGATGGCAACACGGTGGAGACCCAGGCCGAGCAGGCGCGTTATACGGAAAACGCCATCGACTTCCAGGCCAGCTTCACTTTCCTCAACAGCAAATTCAAAGGGCTGATGACAGCCCTGCGTGGAGACTGACCATGTCGCTCAATCAGGTATTTGATATTGCCGGTTCCGGCATGAATGCACAGTCTCTGCGGCTCAATACCGTGGCCAGCAATATGGCCAATGCCGAGACCGTATCCAGCAGCGTCGACCAGACCTACCGGGCGCGCCAAGCGGTGTTTGCCACCGTATTCAACGAACAGCAGGCCGCCGGTGGCTCGCTGTTCGCACCGACGGATCAGGCCGGGCAGGGCGTGCAGGTGCTGGGTGTGGTGGAGTCGGATGCGGAGCTGCAATCGCGCTACGAGCCCGATCACCCCATGGCCAATGAAGAGGGTTATGTGTTCTACCCGAACGTGAACGTGGTGGAAGAAATGGCCAACATGATGGCTGCCTCGCGCGCCTATCAGACCAATGTGGAAATCATGAATACCGCAAAAACCATGCTGCAGCGCGTGCTGACGCTGGGCCAATAAGGGAGTGGGCGAATGAGCAATATAAGCGTCGGCAACAGCCTGCTGGATCAATATCAGGTTGATCAGGGCCGCTTTGCCAAGGGTGATGACCTGGGCAAGAACGAATTTCTCGAACTGCTGGTCGCCCAGTTGAATAACCAGGATCCGATGTCGCCCCAGGAGAACGGCGAATTCATCGCCCAACTGGCGCAGTTCAGCACCGTTGAAGGTATCGAGAAGATGAATAGCTCGATCGATGCCATGGCCAGCAGTTTCCAGTCCTCCCAGGCGCTGCAGGCCTCGTCGCTGGTGGGCCGGACCGTGATAATTCCAACGGATCAGGCAATGATCGATCCCGAGGCCGGCTTTACCGGGCAACTGGCATTGCCGCAAGCCAGTGGCGCGGTAACGGTGAATGTCTATGACGATGCCGGCAGCGTGGTATCCACCATCAACCTGGGCGCGCAGGAAGCGGGTATCAACGAGTTTGCCTGGGACGGCAAAGATGCCAGCGGCAATGTCTTGCCGGCCGGCAAATACCGTTTCGAGGCACAGGCCAGCATCAACGGTGAAACCATCCAGCTGGCCACTTTGCTGCCGGCGAACGTGGATAGCGTCTCGCTGGGAGTGGGCCACGGCGGTGAAATGGTTCTCAACCTGGCGGGGCTGGGCAGTATCGGTCTGTCAGAAGTCTTCACAATCGGTAAGTAACGTCGTCCGACAAGTATCAACAGGAGTCAGTCATGTCTTTCAATATCGGTCTCAGTGGTATCCGGGCGGCATCTTCCGATCTGAATATCACCGGTAACAACATTGCCAACGCCAGTACCGTGGGCTTCAAGAGCTCGCGTGCGGAGTTTGGCGATATCTACGCGGCATCCATTCTGGGTACCGGCAGCAATGCCCAGGGCAGTGGGGTAGTGTTGAACAACGTCGCGCAGATCTTTACCCAGGGCAATATCAACTACACGGAGAACAGCCTGGACCTGGCAATCAACGGCAACGGCTTCTTCGTCACCAGCAACAACGGTGCGCTGAGTTACACTCGCGCTGGCTATTTCGGCACCAACCAGGAAGGTTTCATCGTAAACAACAATGGCGAGCGGCTGCAGGGTTACGGTGTTGATCCGCTGACTGGCAAGGTCACCGAAGGGGTGCCGACTGATCTCAGGGTTGATACCCGGGCGGCCAACCCGAACCCTACCAGCAAGGTAGCCTCGACCTTGAACCTGAATTCCGCGAGTGTCAGATTGCCGGCGTGGGAGAGTGCGTTTAAACAAGCGCATGATGCGGTTCTGGCGCCTTCAGATGAGGAACTTGTCTCAATCAAAGCGCAAAGCGAGACTGCTCGTGCTGCCTTCGACAGCGTGATTTCTGATCCGAACTCCTCCCCGGAGGAAATTGCAGCGGCTAAGGCGGATGCACAAAAAGCCTATCAGGATACCTACGATGCTGGTGTGACGGCACTGCTGTCAACACGCACGCCTGAGCAGCGTGCCGCTGCTGAAACTGCGGGTCAGGTAGCCGCTACAGCAAGCTTTGATCCTGCTGACTCGTCGACTTTCAATAGCTCGACGTCAGTGAACGTATACGATAGTCAGGGCAACGCCCATGTCATGACCAAATACTTTGTCAAAACCGACAGCAACAGTTGGGATATGCATGTGATGATCGGCGGTAAGCCGGTTGATCTGAATGACGTGGCAGGGCCGGCGCAACTCAAATTCTCCGATACCGGGCAGCTGCAGACCCAGCAGCCGATAGCAATCACCGGCTGGGCGCCGATGGACAAGGCGGGGCAACCTACAGGCGCCATTTCACCAACGAGCTTCGAGCTGAACCTCAATGGTTCCACGCAGTACTCCGCTGCCTTTGCAGTAACTGCGGTATCTCAGGATGGTTACACCACCGGTGATCTTGCTGGTCTGGAAATCGACGATCAAGGCATGTTGATTGCCCGCTACACCAACGGCCAGACCAAGACTCAAGGGCAGTTGGTATTGGCTACCTTCGCCAACCAGCAGGGGCTGAAACCTTTGGGTGACACAGCATGGGCGCAATCGAGCGACTCTGGTGAGGCGGTAATCGGTGCGCCGGGTACCGGCACTCAAGGTCTGGTGCAGTCCGGCGCATTGGAGCAATCCAACGTCGATCTGTCAGAGATGTTGATCAACCTGATCGTTGCCCAGCGTAACTACCAGGCCAATGCCAAGACCATCCAGACCGAAGATGCAGTGACCCAGACCATTATCAATCTGCGTTAAGCCTCGCTCGCGTCGACAAAGCGGCAACAGCGGCAATCTGATTTGCCGCTGTTGCCGTTTTCTTTTTTCTGTTTTTTATAACTCTTTGAAATCACTGCCAATATTTCGTTATTGATGAGTTGGCATGAACCCTGCTTTATCTACTCCGAGATCATTCAAAACGGCAATTTCCCGTCAGATTGCCGAAGCGGAGTAGAGCGTGGACAAATCCCTCTTTCTTTCCATGAGCGGCGCCAGTCAGAACATGCTGGCCCAGCGCGCCCATGCCAATAACCTGGCCAACGTCAGCACTACCGGATTTCGTCGGGATTTCGAGCAGGCCCGCTCCATGCCGGTGTTCGGTGAGGGGCTGCCAACCCGCGCATACGCCATGACCGAGCGCCCCGGAACCGATATGTCAGCCGGTACGCTGCAGGAAACCGGACGGGATCTGGACATTGCGGTGAACGGTGACGGCTGGATCGCCGTTCAATCACCTGACGGCGGCGAAGCCTACACCCGCGCCGGCAATCTGAAGATCGACGTGTTCGGCATTCTCCGCACCAGCGGCGGCTTGCCGGTGCTCGGCAATGCTGGCCCGATCGCCTTGCCGCCGGCGGACAAGGTGGAAATCGGCACTGACGGCACCATCAGTTTCCGTGCCCAGGGCGAAGCGCCCAACGTGCTCGCCGAGGTGGATCGCATCAAGCTGGTCAAGCCTGATCAGGCGGCCATGCACAAGGGCGAAGATGGCTTGATGCGCATGAATGACGGTCAGGAACAGCCGGCCGATGGCGCCGTGACCCTGGTTACCGGTTTTCTCGAAGGCAGCAACGTCAATGCGGTGGAAGAGATGACCGCGATGCTATCCCTGGCCCGGCAATTCGAGCTGCACATCAAGATGATGCGCACCGCCGAAGAGAACGCTCAGGCCACCAACAAACTTCTGCAGATCAGCTGATCTTCCTGACCAGCTAGGAGACAAGGCATGCACGCAGCACTGTGGGTAAGCAAGACCGGTCTGTCCGCCCAGGACACCATGCTCAGCACCATTTCCAACAACCTGGCCAACGTCTCGACTACCGGCTTCAAACGTGACCGCCCGGAGTTCGAGGACCTGCTGTACCAGATCAAGCGCCAGCCCGGTGCCCAGAGCACCCAGGATACGCAGCTGCCTTCGGGTCTGCAGCTGGGCTCCGGGGTGCGCGTGGCTGGCACCCAGAAAATCTTCACCACCGGCACCTTGCAGACCACCGAGCAGCCGCTGGACATGGCGATCAACGGTCGCGGCTTCTTCCAGATCCTGATGCCCGACGGCAACATCGGTTACACCCGCGACGGCAGTTTCCACCTGGATTCCGACGGTCGCATCGTGACGTCCAATGGCTACCCGCTGGAGCCAGGCATCACCCTGCCTGACGAAGTACAGACTTTCACCGTCGGCGAGGACGGCACTGTATCGATTTCCCAGTTTGGTGATGCCGGCGTTCAGGAGCTGGGCGTACTGCAGACAGCCGACTTTATAAACCCGGCGGGACTGCAGGCCATTGGCGGCAACCTGTTCCTGGAGACCGCTTCCAGCGGCGCACCGCAGGCCGGCAATCCCGGCGAAAACGGCCTTGGCACCGTCCTGCAGAACACCCTGGAGAATTCCAACGTCAGCGTGGTGGAAGAGCTGGTGAACATGATCACCACCCAGCGCGCCTACGAAATGAACTCCAAGGTCATTTCCACCGCAGATCAGATGCTGCAATACATCAGTCAGAACCTGTGATCGACCGGTTCCTGGAGTGCAATGAGATGAAAGCCCTGCGCGTAACCCTGTTGGCAATCTGTGTGGCAACCCTGGCGGCGTGCGTTCAGACACCGCCCAAGCCGAACGATCCGGCCTATGCGCCAGTGATGCCGCGTACGCCCATGCCTCAGGAACTGAACAATGGCGCCATCTACCAGCCTGGGTTTGAAATCAGCTTGTATGAAGACCGCAAGGCCAACCGCATTGGCGATGTGATCACCGTGGTGCTCACCGAGCGGATGGCGGCGCAGAAGAAGGCCGAGAATGAGATCAGCAAGGACAGCAGCGTCAGTATCGCCAACCCGATGCTGTTCGGTCGCAGCGGCATTGCCGGCATCAACACCGGCGTCGAGCTGGGTGGCGGTCGTGACTTCAATGGCGAGGCCGATGCCAACCAGAGCAACAGTCTGACTGGCTCGATCACGGTCACCGTGGCCGATGTGTTACCCAACGGGCTGCTGGCGGTACGTGGCGAGAAGTGGATCACCCTGAACAACGGAGACGAGCTGATCCGCCTGTCCGGCCTGATTCGCCCGGATGATGTCGGCTCAGACAACACCG
The DNA here is from genome assembly GCF_900105005.1 of Halopseudomonas litoralis. Classification (NCBI taxonomy): domain Bacteria; kingdom Pseudomonadati; phylum Pseudomonadota; class Gammaproteobacteria; order Pseudomonadales; family Pseudomonadaceae; genus Halopseudomonas; species Halopseudomonas litoralis. The sequence continues at coordinate 2,185,021 of NZ_LT629748.1, read as the reverse complement.
TGCAGTCGACTCGCATCGCCGATGCCCGCATCACCTATTCCGGCACCGGTGCCTTTGCCAATGCCAGTAAGCCCGGCTGGCTGAGCCAGTTCTTCATGAGCCCGGTGTGGCCTTTCTAGGAGCAGACCCATGCGATTATTTCTGATCTGTCTGTGCCTTGCACTGGTCAGCCCGTTGGCCCAGGCCGAGCGCATCAAGGATATTGCCAGCATTGCCGGTATCCGCAGCAACCAACTGATCGGCTACGGCCTGGTGGTCGGTCTGGACGGTTCCGGCGACCAGACCACGCAGACGCCTTTTACCGTGCAGACCTTCAACAACATGCTGACCGAGTTCGGCATCACCGTACCCCAGGGCACGCGCATCCAGATGAAGAACGTCGCCGCAGTGGCGATCCATGCCGATCTGCCGCCGTTTGCCAGCCCCGGTCAGACCATCGACATCACAGTGTCGTCGATCGGCAACGCCAAGAGCCTGCGTGGCGGCAGCCTGTTGATGACGCCATTGAAGGGCCTTGATGGTCAGGTCTATGCCATTGCCCAGGGTAACCTTGTAGTGGGCGGCTTCGGCGCCGAAGGTGCTGATGGCTCGCGCATCACCGTGAACGTGCCCAGCGTGGGTCGGATTCCCAGCGGCGCTACCGTCGAGCGGGCCGTCGTCAGCCCCTTTGCCAGCAGCGATCATCTGGTGTTCAACCTGAACCGGCCGGATTTCACCACCGCCAAGCGGGTGGTCGACCAGATCAACGATACCTTCGGCCCGGGGGTGGCCCAGGCGCTCAATGGTGGCTCTATCCGCGTGCGCGCGCCGCTGGACCCCAACCAGCGGGTCGATTACATGGCCATGGTCGAGAATCTCGAAGTGAAACAAGGCAACGCTGCGGCCAAGGTGGTCATCAATTCCCGTACCGGCACCATCGTCATCGGCCAGGACGTACGCGTCCAGCCGGCGGCCGTGACCCACGGCGGCCTGACCGTGACTATCAGCGAGAACTATCAGGTCAGCCAGCCGGAGCCGTTCAGCGGTGGTCAGACGGTCATCACGCCGAGCTCGCAGATCAGTATCGAAGAGGGCGACAGCCGCATGTTCGTGTTCAACCCGGGTGTCTCGCTGGATGAAATCGTCCGTGCGGTAAACCAGGTCGGCGCCGCACCGGGCGACCTGATGGCCATTCTTGAAGCCTTGAAACAGGCCGGCGCGCTGAACGCCGATCTGGTTGTCATCTGAGGACAGACCCATGCAGAGCAACAGTCTCAGCTATACCGACCTGAATGCCATGGCCCAGCTCAAGGCTGGCAGTAAGGCCGACAGCCCGGAGAACCTGCAGCGTGTGGCCGAGCAGTTCGAGTCGCTGTTTCTGAATGTCATGGTCAAGAGCATGCGCGATGCCAACCAGGCATTCGCCGAGGGCAATCCGCTGAATACCCCGCAGACGCGCTTCTATCAGGACATGTACGACAGCCAGCTGTCGGTACATCTTGCAGAAAAGCAGGGCATGGGGTTGGCTGACGTGATGCTGCGGCAACTGTCGCCGGAAAAAGCTCTAGCGGCAGCGCCGGCTGCCGCTGTCAGTGCCGCCGCAGGCGAGCGCCCGGACCACTCGGCTTTGCTGGCGCGCCGGCGTCTGGGTATCAGTGTCGGGCATGGTGAGGTGGTGCTCGGAAATACGCCAGCGGCAGAGAAAACAGCCACCCCGGTCGAGTCGGCTGAGCCCTCCCGTCAGTGGCAGCCGATGCGCGCCGTGCTGGCGGCCCAGAGCAGTCCGGAAACCGTGGCGGCAACCAATGCCAAGGCGCGTTTCAAGAGTCCGGCCGAGTTCGCTGCGGCCATGTTGCCGATGGCGGAGAAAGCCGCGGCGCGGCTGGGGGTGGATCCGCATTATCTGGTCGCCCAGGCTGCTCTTGAGACTGGCTGGGGCAAGTCGATCATTCGCGAGAAGGATGGCAGCAGCAGCCATAACCTGTTCGGCATCAAGACCCACGGCCAGTGGCAGGGCGATTCAGCCAATGTGCTGACCAGCGAGTACCGCGGCGGGGTTAAACAGCAGGAGCGCGCGACCTTCCGCAGCTACGATTCCTATGAACAGAGCTTCAACGATTATGTCGACTTTTTGCAGAGCAATGGTCGTTATGAACAGGCGCTGACGCGTACCGGCGACGCGGATGCCTTCTTCCGCGAACTGCAGCAGGCCGGCTACGCTACCGACCCGCGTTACGCCAGCAAGGTATCGCAGATTGCACGCAAGCTGATCAGTGAAAATACCACGGCAGCCGTGAATACCAACGCCAGTGAAGGCAGGGCATAAGCATGGCAGATCTGTTCAACATCGGTCTGAGTGGGCTTCGCGCCGCGCAAACCAATCTCTCGGTTACCGGGCAGAACATCACCAACGTCAACACGCCCGGTTACACCCGCCAGACGGCAATCCAGACGGCCAACCCCCCCGGGCACACCGGTGCCGGTTATATGGGTACCGGCACCAAGGTGGTCGATATCCAGCGTATCTATAACCAGTTTCTGACCAACCAGGTGCGCTCGACCACGTCGGCCGCATCCGAGGTGAATGCCTATAACACCCAGATCGAGGAGCTGAACAGCACATTGTCCAGTACCGCATCCGGAATCACCACCGGCATGCAGAATTACTTTGATGCGTTGCAGACCGCCGTCGAAGACCCGGCCAGCCTACCGGCGCGTCAGCTGTTTCTGTCCGAGGCTCAGGGGTTGGCCGGGCGTTTCAACTCGGTGCAGCAACAACTGTCCACGCAGAATCAGTTCATCAGCCAGCAGATGACCGGCATCACCCAGCAGGTCAGCCGCCTGGCGCAGTCGGTGGCCGGTTACAACGATGCCATTGCCAAGGCCTCGGCCAATGGCTCCGTGCCGAATGATCTGCTGGATGCCCGTGATGAAGCTATCCGCGAGCTCAGCGGCTATGTCGGCGTGACCGTGGTCAATCAGGGCGATAACAGCGTCAACCTGTTCATAGGTTCCGGTCAGCCCCTGGTGGTCGGCAAGGAGGCCTCCATACTGCAGGCCACTCCGGGCCGCGCTGACCCGTCACGGGTGGATATTCAACTGGTCAGCGGTAACACCGCTCAGGACGTTACCAAGCTGATCAACGGCGGCGAACTGGGTGGTTTGCTCAACTATCGTGAGGATGTGCTGGATCTGGCCTTCAATGCCCTGGGTCGCATGTCATTGTCGATCGCCAGCGAGTTCAACCAGCAGTTGGGCAAGGGACTGGATCTTAACGGCCAGGTGGGCAGCGACCTGTTTGGGGATATCAACAGCGAGGCCTATATGGGCCTGCGCAGCCGTGGCCGCGAAGGTAATAGCTCGGAGTCGACGCTGGATGTGCGCATCGATGATACCTCGGCATTGAGTACCTCGGACTATGAGCTGACCTTCACCAGCGAAGCCGAGTTCACAGTACGGCGGGTGGCTGACGGCCGGGTGCTCGGTCCGTTCGATCTGAACGCGAGCGAAGGCGATCCGCGCTATGCCGCCTTCGATGGGCTCGATCTGGGCAATCAGAGTGGCAACTACCAGGCTGGGGATCGCTACCTGCTGACGCCCACGCGCTCGGCGGCGCAGGGGCTTTCGGTGGTCATGACCGAACCACAGCAACTGGCTTTCGCCGCGCCGCTGGGAAGTGAGGCAGACTTGAACAACCGCGGTACCGGCAATGTCAATCAACCGCTGATGGTCGATGGGCCGCAGCCGCTGGATCTGGCGGCATTGAAGGGGTTGGCCACCGAGTTCACCTATACCGAAACCGGTACCGGTACGGGCCTGCTGACCAGCGAAGACCCGGCGCTGGAGATCGAGGTTACCCTTGGCCAGCCCTTTGAGTGGGAGGTCGATGGGCACACGTTCAGTATGACGTTATCCGGCAAGCCGCTGGATGGCGACAGCTTCTCGGTTGGTTTCAATACCGGCGTGGCGGATAACCGCAACGCTCTGGCCATGTCTGATCTGCAGACCCGTCAGGTGCTGGGGCAGGGCGACGGGGCGCGGGGTTTCTCGCTGCTCGATGGTTATGGCGATCTGGTGCAGAAGGTCGCCACCTTCACCGCGCAGTCACGTACCGAGGCGGATGCCAATCAGGCGATGCTGGTGCAGGCCACCAACAACCGGAATTCGGTCTCGGCTGTGAGTCTCGATGAAGAGGCGGCCAATCTGATCCAGTTCGAGCAGTACTACAACGCGTCAGCACAGATCATTCAAGTTGCGCGCACTGTGTTCGATACATTGATCAACAGCATGCGCTGACGGGGCGACAACTATGCGTATTTCCACTATTCAGGCATTCAATACCGGCGTTCGCGGGATTCAGGACAACTATTCTGCGGTCACCCGAACGCAGGAACAGATCACTTCCGGCAAGCGCATTCTCACTCCGGCGGATGATCCGGTCGCCTCGGTGCGTTTGCTGCAACTGGACCAGCAAGCCAGCAAGCTGGCCCAATACAAAGACAACCTGACGGCTGCTACTAACAGCCTGACACAGGAAGAGGCCATCCTGAACTCGGTGAATAACGTACTGCAGCGTGTTCGGGAGATCGCATTGGAGGCGGGTAATGGTGCGTTGGACGCTGGTGGCCGGCAGGCTTTGGCCCAGGAGCTGGCCGAGCGTGAAAACGAACTCCATGGGCTGCTCAACAGTCAGAATGCCCGTGGCGAGTATCTGTTCGGCGGTTACCAGAGTGATAGCCAGCCTTTCGTCAAGAACGCCGATGGCAGCTATACCTATGCCGGTGACGAGGGCCAGCGTTCGATCCAGATTGGCAGCGCCAAGATGGTGGCGATCAATGACAACGGCAAGGAGCTGTTTGTTGATGTACCCAATGCCACTCGGCTGACAAGCGCCCCAGCCAATAATGCCAGCGGGGCTGTTTCTCCCGGCACGGTGGAGGATAACGAGGCGTTCTTGAAGGATTTTCCCCGTGACGGTATCAGCATCGTCATCAGCGCCGATCCTGCTGATCCTACCCAGTTTGTCTATGAGGTCAGAGGTGCGGATGGCGTTCAGCTAGCCGATGGTGCGTTAGAGCCGAACGCTGATGGGAACTATGAGATTGGCTACGCTGGCATGGCGGTGACATTAAGCGGCGACCTGGCTGCCGGCGACGAATTCACTGTTAACAGCGAAGAAAAGCGCAGTGTGCTTGATACCGTTCGCCTATTGCGCAATACGCTGGAAAACACTTACGACAGCCCCGAGGGGAAACTGCAGCGCAGCGACATGCTGTCGGTCAGCCTGCAGAACCTCGACAATGCGATGAACAAGGTCCTGGGTGTGCAAACAAGCCTCGGCGCGCGCCTCAACGTGATCGACTCCACTCAGTTGGAAAACGATGAAGCCAGCCTGATCAATACCACGGTGCAATCAGGCCTGGAAGATCTGGACTATGCTGAAGCACTCAGCCGCCTGAGCATGGAAAGTATTGTCTTGCAGGCGGCGCAGCAGAGCTTCGTCAAGGTCAGCGGACTGAGTCTGTTCAACTTCCTGCGTTGATGGTTGCCCCGCAGACTACCGGCTGACCGACTGCTCATTGTCAGCCAGGCGCTCAAGAATCGGGCAGTCTGGCCGTTCATCGCCCAGGCAGCAGCTGGCCAGTTCCGACAGGCTGTCATGCATGGCCTGCAACCCAGCGATCTTCTCTTCCAGTTCCCGCAGATGCTGGCGTGCGAGCCCCTTGACCACGGCGCTGCTGCGATCTCGGTCCTGCCAGAGCGCCAGCAGCTGGCTGATCTGCTCGATGGAGAAGCCAAGGCTGCGAGCTCGCTGAATGAACCGCAGGGTGTGCAGATCCTGCTCGTTGAACAGTCGATAGCCTGCCGCCGTCCGCGTGGTACCGGGGAGCAGGCCGATACTCTCGTAGTGCCTGATCATGCGGGGCGTCAAGCCGGTGGTCCGTGCCGCCTGACTGATATTCATAGCGCCTCCGGTTTTCTGTGTTTCATGGCAGGTTACTGGTCAACTGGCGCTGCCTGCAATATCAGGGCGCCGGTGGTGCGGTTGGATCCTTCTTGCCATCGTTCAGTTTCAATCCGACCTTCTGGATCAGGTCATCCTCGATTGCCGCTACCATCAGGGTCAGGCCTTGCCATTCGGTTTTGTCACCCACCACCGGATAGTTGCCGAACTGCTTGACGAAAAACGCCGCCAAGGTCATCTGCGCCGTTTCCGGTGACACCTCGAAACCGTAGAACTTGCCCACATCGCCCAACAATGCCGAGCCTTCAAGGATGAAGTCACCGAAGAACCGGCGGCTGTCCAGACGGGACGGAGCGCTGGTGGTACTGAACAGCTTGGACAGCGCCGGCAGATCCCGTGCGTGGCCGATGACGCAGAGTACGTCATTCAACTCCAGGCGTGTGCTGCCGGAAGGGTGCAGGAGTTTGCGGCCACGGAACAACGCGGCGATGCGCGTATCCTTCGGCATCTTCAGATCGCGTAGATGCACGCCTACGCACCAGTTGGCATTGCTCAGCTGGTACACCATCAGTTCGTAATCGCTTTCGACCACCACGTCCAGGCTGGTGCGGTGCAGCGGCTCGGGGGTGGGTGGAATTTCAACGCGGCACAATCTCGCCGCGATCGGCAGGCTGGCGCCCTGCAACAGCAGTGACACCAATACCACGACAAAGGCCATATTGAACAACAGTTGCGCCTGCTCCAGGCCCGCTACCAGCGGGAAAATAGCCAGCATCACCGGTACCGCACCGCGCAGCCCAACCCAACTGATGAACAGACGTTCGCGCCAGGAGAAGACGAAAGGCGCCAGACAGATCAGTACCGCAATCGGTCGCGCGACCAGGATGATGAATAAGGCAATTGCCAGGGCGGGCAGTGCGATAGTTAGCATCTCCGAGGGGGTGACCAGCAACCCGAGCATGAGAAACAGGCCGATCTGGCTCAGCCAGGCCATGCCGTCCTGCATGTGCAGAATGTTCTGCAGGCTGCGCAGCCGACTGTTGCCCAGCACCAGGCCGGTAATGAAAATAGCCAGAAAGCCGCTGCCGTCGAGGATGTTGGTAACCGCGAAGACCAGTATGGCGCCGCTGGTGATCAGCAGCGGGTACAGGCCTGTATCGAGGCTGACCCGGTTGACCAGCCAGGTCAGGAAGAAGCCGCCCGCCAAACCGCAGATGGCGCCAATACCGAATTGCTGCAGCAACATGAGCAGAAACGACCAACTGAAGGAGGTCTGACCGTTGACCAGCATTTCCACCAGCGTGATGGTCAGGAAGATGGCCATGGGGTCGTTGGAGGCGGATTCGATTTCCAGGGTGGCGCCGACCCGTCGCTTCAGGTTCAGGCCTTTGCCCTGCAGCAGCGAGAAGACCGCCGCAGCGTCGGTAGAGCCGACGATCGAGCCCAGCAACAGCCCCTGCAACCAGTGCAGCTCCAGCAACCAGGCGGTCGCCAGGCCGGTGATCAGGGCGCTGATCAATACCCCGAAACTGGCCAGCGACAGGGATGGCCAGAGCGCGACCTTGAAATTCTCCGCCCGCGTGCGCATGCCGCCATCCAGCAGGATGATAGCCAGTGCCAGGCTGCCGATGACATAAACAGTGTCGATGTTGTCGAAAGCGATACCGCCGGGGCCCTCTTCGCCGGCGAGCATGCCGACGATAAGGAAAATCAGCAGCAGCGGAATACCCAGTCGGGAGGAAATGGAACTCGCCAGGATGCTGACGCACAGCAATCCGGCACAGATCACAAACAGGGTATTCATTACTTCCATTCGTGGACGATCCTGCGGGCGCGAAAGAAATGGAACCCGGATATTATCATCTTCGGCCGCCGGCGCATGGATGTAGCTGATTTTTCACAAAGCATCTCACCGCTTGTGGTGATGCGCGGAGCGGATGGTTAAACTGAGATTTTTTTCTGGCGGGATTCCCATGACGGCAGCGCTGGCCCTGTTGTACAAATTGCTGCCGCTTTACGTGACGGTCGGACTGGGCTGGGTTGCCGGGCGATTTCTGCAGGCCAGCGGCAGTCATATCGCCGGCATCATGATGTACATGATCACGCCCTCGGTGATCTTCTCGGGGGTAATGAATGCGCCGCTGTCGCCGGAAGTGATCCTGCTGCCTTTCCTTACGCTGGGGCTGTGTACTGTGATCGGCTGTGCACACCTGGTGGTGGCTCGCCGCTGGGTCGGTGATGCCAGTGCCAGTCTCATTCCACTGGCCGTCGGTACCGGCAATACCGGGTATCTCGGCGTACCGGTGGCCCTGCTGCTGTTCGGTGAACAGGGCCTGAGTATCTATATTCTATGCATGCTCGGTACCACGTTGTACGAGAACTCGGTCGGCTTCTATCTTGCGGCGCGCGGTTTGTATGGCGTGCGCGACTGCCTGATCAAGATGGCGCGTCTGCCGTCGCTCTATGCATTCTTTGCAGCGGTAATGCTCAATCTGGGCGGCATAGGCATACCGGATATCTTCGAGCCGTTGTTCGATAATCTGCGCGGAGCCTACAGCATCTTCGGCATGATGATCATCGGTATGAGCATCCTCAGCTTTCGCGGGTTGGCTGGCAACCTGCGTTTCACCGCGCTGGCCTTCTTCGGTAAATTCGTGGTCTGGCCGCTGATTGCGCTGCTGTTCTGGTGGCTGGATAGCCACGGGCCGCAGATCTACGACACTGACGTCTACCAGGCGATCTTTCTGATTTCCATCACACCGATTGCGGCCAATACCGTGGTGATTGCCACGCTGCTCAATCTGGCCCCGGCTCAGGTTGCCGGCAGCGCCCTGCTGAGCACGGTGGTGGCGCTGTTCTATATTCCGCTGATGATCGCGCTGTTCATTGGCGCCTGACCGGAGGCTTGCTGCGCAAGGGGTCGAGCAGTGCCGATAATCCGTTGTGGTCGATCTCCTGCATCAGTTCCAGCAGGCGTCCGATTTCACCCTTGGGAAAGCCCTCGCGGGCGAACCAGTTGAGATAATGACCCGGCAGGTCGGCGATCAGCCGCCCCTTGTATTTGCCGAAGGGCATTTCACGGGTTACCAGCAGCTTCAGGTCTTCGGGTTGCATGATCAGGGCTCCGATATCGAATTGCGCCGAGTATAACCGCTGGTGACGTGCAGGGCTGAACTGGGATATCTCTGAAAAACCTTTGGTTTTGAGCGCTTCGCGGGTTGTAACTTGCGAGCAACCCGCTACAATAGCGCGGCCCTCATCTGCAGGGCACGCTATGGTGACCCTGTCGGTCCCCTCGCAACGATTCACCGTGAACCCGGTCAGGCCTGGAAGGGAGCAGCCGCAGCGGTTATATCGTGTGCCGGGGTGTGGCTGGCAGGGTTGCCACCCATAGTGCTCCGTTTTACTGCCGCCTTTTCCTGTTTTCTCCCCAATCTGTTTTTCCGACTTCCGTCCACGGTCGATTCCGTTCGCCTGTTCGTTGGTAATGCGTTATCCGGATCAGTGGCAAGGTGAGCGGATCTTGGCTAATGTCTCATGTGCAGTTTATCGATAACAATAAAAAGGTTTACAGCATGGATATGAAGTTCACCAAGGTCGGCGCTCCCGCGCGTGGCTTGTTCTGTCTGATCGTTTCTTCGGTATTGCTTGCCGGCTGCCTGGGCGGCTCCGGTTCGAGTTCGGATAAGGTTGCCTCTCCGGGCCCGGGCAGTCCGAGCATGCCGGATCTGGATGAGGAGCGCATTCTGCCAATCATCTTCGTCCACGGAACAGCAGGTTCCGCCTCCCAATATCAAACTCAGGCCATGCGTTTTGCCAGCAACGGCTATCCGGAAGATCATGTGGTTGCGTTTGAATACAGCACTGCGTCCCAGGCTGACGTGGGGAGGGCGTTGACGGGTGGTCTGAGCGGCGATCTGGACCTCTTTGTCAATCAGGTGCTGAGTAATTTCGACGCGGATCAGGTCTATCTTGCGTGCCATTCCCTGGGTACTGCGGTATGCGGTTACTATCTGACCGCGCCGACCCGTGAAGCCAAGGTGGCGGGTTATGTGGCCATCGATGGCGCGACCGGCGAGAATTGTCCGGGTGGCTCGAATTGCATGGGCTTGTTTGTCGACGAAAATGAAACCCTTGGCGAGGTGAATGCCTACGTTCCCGATGAAACCCACGTGCAAGCGGCCACCTCGGAAGCGTCTTTTGCCGCGCAATTTGAATTCTTCACCGGCGTCGAGCCGGCGCGGACCGAGATCCTGCCACAAGCCAATGAGGTTGAAATTGCCGGTCGAGCGGTCTATTTTCCGGCCAATACCGGTGCAGCGGGCACGACCCTGCGGGTGTGGCAGGTGGACCCGGACACCGGCGAACGTCTGCAGGCAACGCCAATGGACTCCTTTGGTATTGCCGCGGACGGAAACTGGGGGCCGGTAACGCTGGATCCGGCAGCGCATTATGAATTCAGCCTGTTGCGACCGGGGCGCGCAGAGCACCATTTCTACCGTCAGCCATTGATTCGCAACAGTACCCTGGTGCGACTGAATACCTCTCCTGAAGGCTCGGCGATTGAAACCAATACCCAGGTCAGTGATGATCATGCCGCGCTGGTGATTACCCGGGACATGGAATGGTGGGCTGATCGCGGCGCAGATAATGATGTGCTGGAAATCGCCACCACCAGTTTGCTCTGGCCCGTCCAGCCTGCGGTGAATATCCTCGAGCCGGCCATCGGCAGCGGCAATATCGGCATCCACGTGCATGATGATCAGGCTACACCGGCGCTGACGACCGGTGATCCATTGCCGTACTTTCCGGACCAGCCCTTCCAGTGGGGCGTGGATGTGTACATGCCGGCCAGCATGCCAGCCGATGGCACCATTTCGGTGGTCAGCACGCCGCGGGGCGATACGAATCGCCGCCAGACGCTCAATGTGCCGAATCTTGCGTCCTCGGCACACCGCATTTCATTGATCTTCAACGACTACATTCAGGACTGATCCCATAGCGCGGGCTTCGCTGGCCTGGGGGGCGGGCTGCATCCCGGCCAGCGGAGTCTGCTGTGGCCGGGATGGAGAACGACCTGCGAGCAGGGAGCTTTCACGCCGCTGAATCCGATGGTTGGCAGCGGGCGTGGATCTCGCATTCAACGGGCCCTTTGGGGTACAGTAGCTGCTTGCAAATGACACCGGACAGCAGCCCTCGATGAGTTACCAGGTATTAGCCCGCAAATGGCGTCCGCGCCTGTTTCGTGAAATGGTCGGCCAGACCCACGTGCTGCAGGCACTGATCAATGCGCTGGACCATGACCGCCTGCACCATGCCTATCTGTTCACCGGAACGCGTGGGGTCGGCAAGACTACCATTGCGCGGATTCTCGCCAAGTGTCTGAACTGTGAAGCCGGTGTCAGCTCAGAGCCTTGTGGTATCTGCTCAGCCTGTCGGGAAATCGACGAAGGGCGCTTTGTCGATCTGATCGAAGTCGATGCGGCCAGCCGGACCAAGGTCGAGGACACCCGCGAGCTGCTGGACAATGTGCAGTACGCACCTTCCCGCGGACGCTACAAGGTCTACCTGATCGACGAAGTGCACATGCTTTCCAGCCACAGTTTCAATGCGCTGTTGAAAACGCTGGAAGAGCCGCCCGCGCACGTGAAGTTCCTGCTGGCGACCACCGATCCGCAGAAGTTGCCGGTCACCATTCTGTCCCGCTGTCTGCAGTTTTCGCTGAAGAACATGCTGCCGGAAAAGGTCGTCGAGCATCTGCGGCATGTGCTCGCCGAAGAACGGATTCCGTTTGATGATGAATCGCTGTGGTTGCTCGGCCGTGCGGCCGATGGCTCCATGCGTGATGGTCTGAGCCTGACCGACCAAGCCATCGCGTTCGGTAATGGTCAGCTGCAGGCGACTGAAGTGCGTAGCATGCTCGGTACCATCGATCATGGTCAGGTATTCGGTTTGCTCAACGCACTGGCCGCGGGCGATGCGCGAGGTCTGCTGGCCGCGGTTGCCGAGCTGGCCGAGCAGGGCGCCGATTTTGCCGGTGTGCTGGCCGAATTGATTTCCACACTGCAGCGGGTGGCTATTGCCCAGGTGTTGCCCGAGGCGGCAGATAACAGTCTCGGTGACCAGGAGCGCGTGCTCGAATTGGCGGGACGTATCAGCGCCGAGGACGTACAGCTGTTCTATCAGCTGGCATTGCACGGGCGCCGTGATCTGCCGCTGGCGCCCGATCCGCGCGGCGGCTTCGAGATGGCATTGCTGCGCATGCTGGCGTTCCGCCCCGGCACGCTGGAGCATACCGGAACCGCTGCGCCGGCAGGCGTGGCTTCCAGCCCACCGGCCGCCCAGGCTGCACCGACGCCGGACCCGGAGTCGGGAAAGCCTTCAGGGATCAGCCAAGCCGAGGCTGATTCCGGAGCCTCCAGGCCGACCGCGCCAATATCGCCGGTGGCGACACCCGTTGCTGTTACCACACCAGACACTCTGCCAGCAGCCGCTACTGCGCCTGCATCGCCAGCCGCAGAGGCGGTCGCGCAACCTGAGGCGGTGGCCGGGCCGGAGCCGCAGCCGGAACCTGTCTCGGTACCCGCGGCCGCTGTGCAACCGTTGCGCTCCGATGCACCAGCCACGCCGGCGACGGATGAACCGCCCGAGTGGCTGCAAGGTCCACCGATGGACGACAGTTTCGATCCGAGTGATGGTGATGATGAGGTGGATGTCAGCCAGTATCTGGGTGACTGGGAGCCCGCAGCTGACCTGGCGGCAGAGACCGCAGTGGTCGATGAGGACGTCAGTGACCTTCCACCCGCCGCCGGCATTGCTGCCCGCTGGCTGGAAGTGTATCCGCGTCTGGGCGTGGCCGGCCTGACCCAGAGTATTGCCGCCCATTGTCAGTTGGTAGCTGCCGACGATGCCGTCTGGCAGTTGCATCTGGACCCGGGCCACAGCGCGCTGTACAACGAAAACCACAGGTTGCGCCTGGAGAAAGCCATTGCCGCGTTGGAGGGCCAGCCGGTAACGGTGGCCGTCACCGTGCAGGCGCCGACCCAGGAAACTCCCGCCGTGGCTGCGGCTCGGCGACGGGTGGCGCGGCAGAAGGAAGCGGAACAGAGTATTCAGGGCGACCCGCTGGTGCAGGCGCTGATCAATGACTTTGCGGCGCAGATCTGTGATGACAGCATCCGCCCGCTTGATGCTTGAACAATCTTGTGAGGATACAACCATGATGAAAGGTGGCATGGCAGGCCTGATGAAGCAGGCTCAGCAGATGCAGGAAAAAATGCAGAAGATGCAGGAAGAGCTGGCCAACGCCGAGGTTACCGGACAATCCGGTGCCGGCCTGGTCTCCGTGGTCATGACCGGTCGTCACGATGTGCGCCGCGTCGCCATCGATGACAGCCTGATGAGCGAAGACAAGGACGTGCTGGAAGACCTGATTGCCGCTGCATTCAACGATGCTGTGCGCAAACTGGAGCAGCAGAATCAGGAGAAGATGGCTGGCATGACCGCCGGCATGAATCTGCCTGACGGCTTCAAGATGCCGTTCTGATCAGAGTGGTTCATAAGATATGAGCTTCAGCCCTCTGATTCGCCAATTGATTGATGCGCTGCGTGGGTTGCCCGGTGTCGGGCCGAAAACCGCACAGCGCATGGCTTTGAACCTGCTCGAGCGCGATCGTGACGTGGCCCGGCATCTGGCACAGGTGCTGGAGTCGGCAATGGATGGTGTCGGCTATTGCAGCCGTTGCCGGACATTGAGCGAAACCGACATCTGCGAGTTATGTGATGACCAGCGGCGTGATGATGCTCTGCTGTGCGTATTGCAGAGTCCAGCGGATGTCTGGGCAGTGGAAATGGCCGGCAGCTTCCGCGGTCGTTATTTCGTGCTCAAGGGGCATCTGTCGCCCATTGATGGGCTGGGTCCGGACGAGATCGGTATTCCTGCGCTGCTGGAGCGGGTGGAGGGCAGCGCGGTGAGTGAGGTGATTCTCGCGACCAACCCGACGGTGGAGGGTGAGGCGACGGCGCATTACATCGCCGGCTTGCTCAAACCGCTGGGCATCAAAGTGTCACGGATTGCCCACGGTGTGCCGCTGGGTGGCGAGCTGGAGTTCATTGATGGCGGCACCCTGTCGCATGCACTGGCAGGGCGAACGCTGATCAGCTGATGCGGGAGAGGGCTACCGCTCCTGCAGCAGGCTGTTTTTGTAGGAGCGGTCTTTCACATCCTCAGTCGCCGTTGGCGGCGTCCTGACGATTGAGTTCGCTGATGATGCGCTCATAGGCTTCGCAGGCACCATGATGGCTACGAGTAGGGTCGCGCTCTTGAAGTGCTTTCAGCTGCTCGTGCAGCCGGGCGGCCTTCTCCGGGTTGCCGGCGGCGAGGCGGTTGATGGTGACGGCTGTTTCTTCGGCCTTTCTCAGAGCTTCTTCCGGCGTGCATACAACGGTCTGGGCCGAAGCGGTGGCGGCGCAGCCCAGCAGGGCGGCAATAATCAGGGGAGAGCGCAGTTTCATCGTTTACCTCGTCGAACCCGCAAGGGTATAAAGACCTCTATCTTAGACCTTCGCTCGGCATCCTCCAAGCGCCTTGGCGTTGCTGCGTCACCCTGAAGCAGGCGCCGGGCTGTCAACCCTGATCGGCAGCCGCCTCACGCAACAGCTCTGGCGGTACGTCCGGGCGATGCGCCAGACTGGTATCACCTGTCTCGGGATGGAATACGATCAGCACTTCACCGCGTTCGATCAGCCGTCGCAGCCGCTCGACGCGCTGCGTCAGGGTGTCGTCATAGCCATTATCGGTGCCGTCGCGGGTGACGAAGTCTTCCAGCATGCGCTGAAGGATCTCGGGGTCGAGCAAGGTATGGGGTATCAGCATGGTGTCTACTTCCCGGATGACTGTCTGATGGTCCTCAATGATACACTGCCGGCTTTGCTGATTCGCCACGGTTCCGATGATTACTGACCCTCTGTTCTATCTTTGTGCGATTCCTGCGGTGTTGCTGTATGGCATCGCCAAGGGCGGCTTTGGTGGCAATATTGCCATCCTCTCGGTGCCGCTGATGTCACTGGTCATGCCACCACAGGAGGCGGCTGCCATTCTGCTGCCGATCCTCTGCACCATGGATCTGGTCGCGCTGCGCACCTTCCGTGGCCGCTGGAGCTTGCCCAACCTGCGCATCATCATTCCGGCTGCGCTATTGGGGACGCTGCTGGCCTGGTGGAGTTTCCGCTGGATGAGTGATGGGCATATCCGCCTGATGGTCGGGGTGATTGCGGTGGTGTTCACCTTGAATATCTGGTTGCGCAAAAGGGAGCCGCCGGCACGCGGGGTCAGCACTTTGCGCGGCGGTTTCTGGGGTGCGGTGGCCGGTTTCACCAGCTTCGGCATCCATGCCGGCGGGCCGCCCATCAATATCTATCTGTTACCGCAGAAGATGGAAAAGACCCTATTGATGGGCACCATCGCGGTGTTCTTTGCCGTGGTCAACCTGGCCAAGGTGCCGGCGTACATCCAGCTTGGGCAGTTCGATAGCGGCAAGCTGCTGACCGCCCTGGTTTTGCTGCCGCTGGCGCCCATCGGCATCCGTATGGGGTTCTGGTTGCTGCAACGCAGCAATCAGGAGCTGATCTACCGGCTGTGCTATATCTTCCTGTTTTTCACCGGTTGCAAGCTGCTGTTCGATGGTATCCGCATGTTGTGGTTCTGAGCGGCGGTATATCACTGTCCGCGAATCAATTGGCGTAGCAGGAAGCGGCTGGGGTGGACCGCTTCGGCGACATCGCGCGGCAGCGGCAAGGGCTCGTTATCGATCCAGGCGGCGATCAACTCTCCACTCAGCGGGCAACTGACCAGACCGCGCGATCCATGGGCGGCGTTGATATACAGCCCCGGATACCAGGCCGTCGGAACCTGCGGTTTCTTCGAAGCATCTTTGCCCAGCACTGCATAGTCTTCAGCAAAGGCCTGCGCATCGTTCAGCGGGCCGATCAGCGGCAGGTAATCCGGCGAGGTGCAGCGCAGAGAGGCGCGGGCAGTCAGCGTAGCCGGGTCATGTGTGTTCGGCTGGAGGGCATCGGCCAGCGCCGGCGAGAGCTTGTTCAGCAACTTAAGATTCTCGACGTTCTCCTCTGCGCTGGGCTGGCTGTCGAGCCGATCAAAACGAAAACTCGCCCCCAGATGATGCTCGCCATGGCGGGCGGGCGAGATATAGCCTTCGGCGCAGAGGACCGTCTGCAGCTGGTGGCTTTGTGTAGTGGCCGGCAAATGGGTGATCTGTCCGCGAATGGACTTGAGCGGCAGATGGCTGCTCTGACTGAAACGCAGACTGTCCGCCGCGCTGCAGATGACGGCGATAGCAGCATGTGCGATGGAGCGCCCCTGACCATCCAGGGCGTGCCATTGATCGTCCCGCTGCTCCAGCTGCAGGGCTTCGCGGTTGGTCTGCAGGCGGATATTCGGGTGTTGCAGCAGAGCCTGGCACAGGCTCGGCGGGTTGACCCAGCCTGCTGAAGGGAAGAACAGCCCTGGCCGTTGCACTGTCAGCCCGGCAATCGCACTGGCCTGCTCGGCGTCGACGCTATGCAGGAAGCTGTGCGGGTAGGCTTGCTCGGCCAGCGCCTGTTGCCGTTGGCGTTCCTTCTGGTCGGCGCTCAGCTGCAGGACGCCGCAGGCGGTCCAGGTGCTCTCGGACTGAACCAGGGTTTCATGCAACAGACGCAGACAGTAGGCATAGCTGGTTTGCACGAAGCGTGACAGCAGCGTCTGATGTGGGGACAGCTTGCAATAGAGAATGCCCTGAGCGTTGCCGGATGCCTCCGCTGCCGGGGTAGGGTGACGCTCTATCACGGTCACCTGCCAGCCGCGTCGCGCCAGCGCGAAGGCGGTGCTGCAGCCGGCCAGCCCGGAGCCAACGACCAGCGCCGTACGCTCGTTGCTGGGCGGCGCGGCGGGGCGCTGGTACCAGGGCGCAGTCCATTCCCTGTCCGGTAAAGCATTCATCCGTCCGGCCAGCATCTCCCGCTTGCGACCAAAACCCTTGACCTTGCTCATGGTGAAACCGGCGGCCTGCAATCCGCGGCGTACTTCACCGACGCTGGTAAAGGTCGCTACCGTGGCATCCGAGCGGGACAGGCGAGCCATCTGCTGGTAGAGCGCAGCTTGCCACATGTCGGGGTTTTTGGACGGAGCGAAGCCGTCGAGGAACCAGGCGTCGACACTGGCATCCAGCTGCGGCAGGGTGTCCAGCAGATCGCCGATCAGCAGGGTCAGAGTGACGCGCCCACCCGCCAGGGAGAACTGCTGCCAGCCCGGTGCCAGATCGCCATATTGGGCCAACAGTTGCTCAGCCCACGGCTGAAGCTCGGGCCACAATGCAAGGGCACGTTGCATATCGCCTGTGGCCAAGGGGTGTTTTTCGCTGCTGACAAAATGCAGGTGCGCGCCGGCAGGTGCCAGCTCGTCCCACAATTGCCAGGCACAGAGAAAGTTCAGCCCGGTGCCGAAACCGGTTTCACCTATGCAGAAACGGGCGTTCCCGGAAAGAGCGGACCAACGCTGGGGGAGGTCGTTATGGTGCAGAAACACATGGCGGGTTTCTTCCAGGCCCGATTCGCGAGAGAAATACACATCGCCGAAATGGGTGGAAAAAGGCTGGCCATCATCGGACCAGCTCAATTCTGCAAAGGGTGGTGAGGATTTCACAATAGCTCCGGCACAAACTGAAGCCGCGGATTGTATCGTGAAACAGCCATCACCCCATATTGGGCAGAATCAGCAATAGCCAAGTGGCGAGAAAAACCAGAGCAACGCTGGGCAATTTGCCCTTGAGATCAAATTTCATGGCAACACCTTTTATTTTTGTGTGCGCAGGCTTCCTTGTAGGCAACCCCGCTGTTCGCGTCGGGTAAGACGCCCAAACAGTGTATGTGTGCGACCGGGTGGGCCGCAATGATCTGAGAAAGGATTTCAACGTCCTTGCCCCATGTTAGATCAGCTGAGACGCACTGTTAGACGAATTGGCTACATGTAACTTGCCGCTAGTTTCTGTGAGTCCAGCCGGTAAGTTCCCATCGCGCCGCTGTTCAGCATTCACGCCGCGTTCTACAATGCCCCTTCCTTCCGCTTACTCTTTTCGAGAACACTCATGCACGTGGCATCCGGTCGCTGGTTGTACGGATTTCTGTTGGCATTGACGACAACTACCCTGTGGGGTGTATTGCCGATCATGCTCAAGGAAGTATTGAATGGCATGGATGCCTTCACTGTGTCCTGGTACCGCATGCTGTCATCCGGGCTGGTGCTGCTCCTGTGGCTGGCGTTGCGCCGGCGCCTGCCTTCGATAAGGGCGTTGTCCCCGCGTAACCGTTGGCTGGTGGTGGTCTCGGTGCTCGGCCTGGCGTTCAACTACGTGCTCTATGTGCTGGCGCTGGACAGACTGACGCCCGGCACCATGCAACTGATGATTCAGATAGCGCCGATCATGCTGATGCTGGGCAGCATGCTGGTGTTCAAGGAGCGCTTCGGTATTGGCCAGTTGCTCGGGCTGGCGGTTCTGATACTCGGCTTCGGACTGTTCTTCAACCAACGCTTGGTGGAGCTGTTCACCCAGCTGAGCGACTACACCATGGGTATTCTGATTACCCTGGCTGCGGCCTTTGCCTGGGCCCTGTATGGTCTGGCGCAGAAGCAGCTGCTGACCATCTGGTCGTCGGTCACTATCATGATGGTGATCTATCTGTCGTGCGCCGTGCTGCTGACGCCATTGGCCACGCCCGTGCAAGTTCTGCAATTGAGTGTGCTGCAGCGCTGGCTGTTGCTGAGCTGTTGCCTGAACACGCTGGTCGCCTATGGCGCGTTTGCCGAGGCGTTGGTGCACTGGGAAGCCTCCCGGGTCAGTGCCACCGTCGCAGCCACCCCACTGTTCACCTTTGCCATGGTTGCGCTGGGTTCGATGCTGTGGCCGGCATTCATCAAACCCGAGTTGCTGAACAGTCTCGCTTACCTCGGCGCGCTGCTGGTGGTCTCGGGCTCGGCATTGATTGCCTTGGCACCCAGTGTCCTGCAGCAATTGAAGAATCGCCGCCTGCGGCGGCTGACCGTCAATCCGCCGCTGGAATAACGAGAGCGCCTTAGGGGCTGAGCACCGAATTGCCGAGCATGCCCTCTGGCCGTACCGCCTGATCGAACGCCTGCTCATCAAGGTAACCCAGTGCCAGCGCCGCCTGGCGCAGCGAGGTACCTTCTGCGTAGGCTTTCTTGGCAATATCCGCGGCCTTGTCATAACCGATGACCGGATTCAACGCGGTGACCAGCATCAGACTGTTGTCCAAGTGTTCGCGCATGCGCTGGGCGTCCGGTTGCATGCCGTCCACGCAGTGGCTGCGGAAGCTGTCGCAACCGTCGGTCAGCAGACGTACTGACTGCAACAGAGTGTGGATGATCACCGGTTTGAACACATTCAGTTGCAGCTGGCCATAACTGGCAGCCATGCCCAGAGTCACATCATTGCCCAGTACCTGACAGGCGATCATCGACAGTGCCTCGCACTGGGTCGGGTTGACCTTGCCGGGCATGATCGAGCTGCCCGGCTCATTGGCCGGCAGGCGCACTTCGGCGAAGCCGGCGCGCGGGCCGCTGCCCAGCAGGCGCAGATCATTGGCCAGTTTCATCAGCGTGACGGCCAGCTGTTTGCAGGCGCCATGCAGCTGCACCAAGGGTTCATGACCGCTCAGGGCGGCGAATTTGTTGGCAGCACTGGTGAAGGGGAGGTCACTGAGATTGGCCACCTCTGCTGCCAGCACCTCGGCAAAGCGTGGCGGCGTATTCAAGCCGGTGCCGACTGCGGTGCCGCCCTGCGCCAGGGCCAATATGGCGGGCAGTGCCTGTTCCACGGCATTGATGCCCATATCCAGCTGGGCAACGAAAGCAGACAGTTCCTGGCCGAAAGTCACCGGAGTGGCGTCCATCAGATGGGTGCGGCCAATCTTGATCAGATCGGCGTGACGGCGGGCCTGTTCATCCAGGCTGTCGCGCAGGGCCTGTACAGCCGGTAACAGTTGCTGGCGAACCTGAGTCGCGGCAGCCACATGCATGGCGCTGGGAAAGGTGTCGTTGGAGCTCTGCGAGCGATTGACATGGTCGTTCGGGTGCACCGGCTCCTTGCTCCCGCGTGGCTTGCCGGCCAGTTCATTGGCACGGTTGGCGATCACCTCGTTGATATTCATGTTGCTCTGGGTACCGCTGCCGGTCTGCCATACGGACAGCGGGAAATGCTCGTCGAGCTGGCCGGCAATCACTTCGTCGGCGGCCCGGCCGATCAGATCGGCCACTGACTGCTCCAGATTGCCCAGCTGCCGATTGCTGTGTGCTGCGGCTTTCTTGATCAGCGCCAGAGCGTGCACCACCGCGAGGGGGATGCGCTCCTCACCGATAGCAAAATTCTGCAGCGAGCGTTGGGTCTGGGCACCCCAATAACGATCTTCTGCCACCTCGATGTTGCCCATGCTGTCCGATTCGATACGTGTGCTCATGATCGCTCCTGTAGTGTGGAGAATAGTTATCTGACCTGCCAGTATAGGTGCCCGTTCAACCATCGGAGTCGCCCCGTCCATGCGCTTACTATCGGGCCTTGTCATTTGTTGTCTTTTCATCTCGCAACTGGTCCATGCCGACGAGGGCTCGCACCGAGCCAGTGCCGAGCGTTTTCTCAAGCTGGCCAATGCCGAAGGCATGACCGCGCCCATCTATTCGCAGGTCGAACAATTGCTGACGGCTCGCTTCACGCAGATGGGTGGCTCGATGCAGCATGAGGCGGTTCTGCGCAGCTATCAGCAGCAGGCGCGGGCATTGCTGGATGCACAGCTGAGCTGGGAGGCCATGCGCGGCGAGCTGGCGGATCTGTATCTGCCGATATTCAATGAAGCGGAATTCGAGCAACTGGCCGCGTTCTACAGCTCGCCAGCGGGCAGCAAACTGATGCAGCATCTGCCGCAGCTGACCCATGCTTCCATGGCGATCACCCAGGAGCGTGTCGAACAGCATATCTCGCCGAAACTGGAACAGTTGCTGGAGCAAATGACGGCCGAGGTCGAGGAGCGTCAGACGGGGTCGCGTTGAGCGGCTTTTCGGGGGGTGGCGCGCGCCCTGCGCTACGCCATAGCTACCGTCACTCAAAACCCGTCGAGCCAGATACAATAGGCCCATCAAACAAGGAGACACAACCATGACCACCACTCAGGCAGCGCTGGAACAGGCACTGCAAGGCCTGGCCCCAACCCATCTGGAACTGCTCAACGAAAGCCATATGCACAATGTGCCGCCGGGCTCTGAATCGCATTTCAAGCTGGTCATTGTCAGCGACGAATTCCAGGGCCTGAATGCAGTCAAGCGCCATCAGGCGGTCTATCGCACGCTGGGCGATCTGATGCAGCGGATCCACGCCCTGGCTCTGCACACCTATACGTCTGCCGAATGGCAGGCCAGCGGTCTGGCGCCAGCCTCACCCGATTGCATGGGTGGCAGCAAGGCCGATCAATGAAATTGAGCCGGGCATGCCGATAATCTGCATGCCTGCGCCCTGTCATCTTTGTTAAACTCGCGCTCCCCAAAGTGCGCCCTTTACGTGGGCGATTACCGAAAAGAGAAACTGCATGTCCAATATTGTCGTGGTGGCACTGTACAAGTTCGTCACCCTGGAAGATTTTGAAGCCCTGCGTCAGCCGCTGCATGACACCATGATGGAACATGGCGTCAGAGGCACGTTGTTGCTGGCGCTGGAAGGTATCAACGGCACGGTCGCCGGGTCTCGCGCCGGCACTACAGCGCTGCTCGAATGGCTGCGCAGCGACCCGCGGCTGAGCGATCTGGACTGGAAGGAATCGCGCTGTGACGAGATGCCCTTCTACCGCACCAAGGTCAAGCTGAAGAAGGAAATCGTCACCATCGGCGTACCCGGCATCAGCCCCAACGAGAAGGTGGGCACCTACGTCGAACCGCAGGACTGGAATGATCTGATCAGCGACCCGGAAGTACTGCTGATCGACACGCGCAACGATTACGAAGTCTCGATCGGCACCTTCGAGGGCGCGATCGACCCACAGACCAAATCCTTCCGCGAGTTTCCCGACTACGTGCGTGAGCAATTCGATCCACAGAAGCACAAGAAGGTCGCCATGTTCTGCACCGGCGGCATTCGTTGTGAAAAGGCCTCCAGCTTCATGCTCAAGGAAGGTTTTGACGAGGTCTATCATCTCAAGGGCGGTATTCTGAAATACTTTGAGGAAGTGCCGGCCGAGCAGAGCAAGTGGGATGGTGAGTGCTTCGTGTTCGATAACCGGGTAACCG
This sequence comes from Halopseudomonas litoralis, assembly GCF_900105005.1. Taxonomy (NCBI): domain Bacteria; kingdom Pseudomonadati; phylum Pseudomonadota; class Gammaproteobacteria; order Pseudomonadales; family Pseudomonadaceae; genus Halopseudomonas; species Halopseudomonas litoralis. The sequence goes on along the minus strand of NZ_LT629748.1, from coordinate 2,162,735 downwards.
TGCGGCACGACCTCGCACCGGGCTCCTTCGACCAGTGTCACGCCTGCCGTCATCCGGTGTCTGCCGAGGATATGGCGTCACCGGAATATGCAGAAGGCATCAGCTGTCCGCATTGTTACGCCAGCCTGCCGGAAAAAACCCGCCGCCGCGCCGAAGAGCGCCAGCGTCAGGTGCAGTTGGCCAAGTTGCGTAATCAACCGCACCCGATAGGTTTGCCGCAGGAACTGGCAACGCCCAACGCGAAATAAGTCAACCGAGAAAGGCCTTCCATGTCCCAGCGCCTGATCTATGTGATGGACCCGATGTGTTCATGGTGCTGGGGATTTGCTCCGGTCATCGACGCCATTCAACAGAGTTTCCCGCAATTGCCGCTGCATCTGGTTGCCGGTGGTCTGCGCCCTGGCGTGACCGATCCGATGCCGGACGCCGCGCGCCGTGTACTGGCAGAGCATTGGCAGAGGGTACAGCAAACCAGTAACCAACCGCTGTTGACGCCGCAGGCACTGCCCGCCAACTTCATCTACAACACCGAGCCGGCCTGCCGCGCAATTGTGGTGGCCCGGCAGTTGAATGCCGAGCGGGTGTGGTTACTGGTCAAGGCCATACAGTATGCCTTCTACGCTCAGGCGGCAGATGTCACCCACAGTTCGACATTGCTCGATCTGGCCGAGCAGGCAGGGTACAACCGGAAGACATTCAATGAGGCCTTTGTTGCCGAAGAGGCTCACTCAGCGATCAAGGCTGACTTTGCGTGGGTTGGTGATCTGGGTATCAGCGGCTTTCCAACCTTGCTCGCCGAACGTGACGGCATGCTGGCCTTGCTGTCCAATGGGTATCAACCCGCAGACAATATTCTTCCGCTGTTGAAACGTTGGGTGGATGCGGGGGAAGCAGCGCTTGCGGGTGATGTGAAGCGGGATAACTGAATTAAGATTGCCGGTCCTGCCCGAGGGGCAAGGGCCGGCAATCTGCAGTTGCGCAGCGCTCGGATCAGTGACGCGGATCGAGCAGGGCAGGACGGGCCTTTTCTTCCGGGGCCTGGAACAGCAGGTACAGCTGGGTCAGTACGTCGGGGATGTGGTCGAGCATGTCCTGGACCATTTCTTCGTCTTTGGCAATATCGGCGAACTCGGGCTGGTCTTCAAACAGGCCGGAGCCGACCATGATCGGCAACAACAACTCGCTGACGGTTTCCTCATCCTGGGAGAACCAGTCTTCTTCGCGCAGAAACACGCCTTCGAGGAAGCCGACACACCAGCTGCGCAGGTCGGACAGATCCGGCTCGTCGCCCAGGGTCAGTTCGCACGGTGGCTCCAGCTCTTCATCGCTGGCGAGAATGCGCTCGATCAACGCCTTGAGTTCACGCAGCGTGTTCTCGATATCGATTTTCTGGGCATCGTCGGTATATTTCGGATCTTCAGCGAAGAGTTCGAACATCCACTCCTGCTCCGGAACCTCGGCAGGGCTGATGGACAGGGCCGTCAGGAACCCATGTCCGGCAAGATAATCGAGAGCTTCATCGTGCAGATCATCGGCATCGAGAAACTGCTGCAAGCGCTCGAGCTGGTCGGCGAAGGACATGGCACACCTCATCATGGATAATCGTCAGCATTGTACGCACCTGGCCGGATTTATGCCAAAGCATTGATCTTTGTGGCACGGGTCACAGCGGATTTCAAGGCGTCCACGGCTTGCGCTGATATAATCAGCCTTTTTCTGCAGGTCGATATCGGCCGCCCGAATGCAATCATGCAAGGAGAATCATGCGCGAGCAAGCCTTACAGCGGCTACGGGACATATTCGGTTACGGCGAATTTCGCGGGCATCAGGCGGATATCATCGACCAGGTCGCCCGCGGTGGTGATGCGCTGGTGCTGATGCCGACCGGCGGCGGCAAGTCGCTGTGCTATCAGATTCCGGGTTTGTTGCGTGATGGGCTCACCGTGGTGGTGTCGCCGCTGATCGCCCTGATGGATGACCAGGTTGCCACCCTCAACGAGCTGGGGCTGCGAGCGGCGGCGCTGAATTCCACGCTGGACGAGGCGAACCGGCGCGATATTGCCCACCGGCTGCGCCGGGGCGAGATGGACTTTCTCTATCTGGCACCGGAACGGCTGCTCAAGCCGCGCACGCTGCAGTTCCTGCAAAGCCTGAACATTGCTCTGTTTGCCATCGACGAAGCGCACTGTGTCTCCCAGTGGGGGCATGATTTCCGTCCGGAATACCTGCAGATGGGCCAGCTCGCCGAGCTGTTCCCCGGCGTACCGCGCATGGCACTGACCGCCACGGCGGATGAACGCACCCGGGAGGAGATTGCCCAGCGGCTCATGCTGGAGAATGCCGCGCGTTTCGTTTCCGGGTTCGATCGACCGAATATCTTCTATCGCATCGTGCCCAAGGACCGGCCACGTCAGCAGCTGCAGGCGTTCCTCAAGGGGCAGCGCGGCAACGCCGGGATCGTCTACTGCCTGTCGCGGAAAAAAGTCGAGGATACCGCGCAGTGGCTCAGCGAGCAGGGCTGGCCGGCGCTGCCTTACCATGCGGGGCTGTCCGCCGAGCTGCGGGCCAGCAATCAGCGGCGCTTTCTCAACGAGGAAGGGTTGATCATGGTGGCGACCATTGCCTTCGGCATGGGCATCGACAAATCCAACGTGCGTTTCGTCGCGCATCTGGATCTGCCGAAAAGCATCGAGGCCTACTATCAGGAAACCGGCCGCGCCGGTCGCGACGGATTGCCCGCGGATGCCTGGATGGCCTACGGACTGCAGGATCTTTTGATGCTCAACCAGTTTCTCGCCAACTCCGATGGCGACGAGCGGCACAAGCGCATCGAGCGGCACAAGCTCGACGCCATGCTGGCACTCTGTGAAATCACTACCTGCCGACGGCAATCACTGCTGGGCTACTTCGGCGACACCCTGGATCAGCCGTGCGGCAATTGTGACAACTGTCAGGAGCCGGTGGCTACCTGGGACGGCAGCGAGGCGGCGCGAATGGCCTTGTCCACCGTCTACCGCAGTGGCCAGCGTTACGGCGTCGGGCATCTGGTGGATATCCTGCTGGGCCGCGATAACGAGAAAATCCGTACAGCCGGTCATCAGCATCTGTCCACCTATGGCATAGGCAAGCAACTGAACGAGCAGGACTGGCGCTCGGTGTTTCGCCAGCTGATCGCCCGTGGTCTGGTCGAAATTGACCTGGATGGCTTTGGCAGCCTGCGGCTGACTGACAGCTGCCGTCCGTTATTGCGCGGTGAGGAGTCCCTGGCCCTGCGCAAGGATGTGTCCCGTGCGACCAGCCTGCCGAGCAGGTCCGGCGACAAGCCGGTGATTGCCGATGCCGACAAGCCGCTGTGGGAAAACCTGCGCGCGCTGCGCAAGCGCCTGGCCGAGGCGCATGGCGTGCCGCCCTATGTGGTATTTGCCGATTCGACGCTGGTCGACATGCTGCGTCAGCGACCGACGACATTGCAGGATATGGCGCTGGTCAGTGGTATCGGCGCACACAAGCTGGAGCGTTACGGTGCGGATTTCCTGCAGGTCATGCTCGAAGAGAGTGGCGCAGCAGCAGCGACGCCGGTGCATCAGGCGCATGAGGTCCAGGCGTTGGCTCAGGCCGGTATGGACGCACAGCAGATTGCCCAGCAGACCGGCCTGCCGATCAGGCAGGTCTATCAGAAGCTGGCTCAGGCTATCAGTACCGGACAGTTGGAGTTGCATCAGGCTATCGATCTGCCACCGGGGCAGTTGGATCGTATCCAGGACCTCTTCCTCAACGAAGCGGAAGAAGATCTGCCTGGCGTGCGCGCCGTGGCCAGGGAGCTGGATGAGCCGGTGGAAGAGGGCGTGTTGCACTGCATCCGCGCGGCGCTGGTGCTGGAGATCAGTGGCTGAGTTCGGGGCGGGATGGCTGAAAGTGCCCGCCGCCTGACAGCCCTCCTACAGAAAGTACGTGCACAAGGATGACTCAGAACGTCTGCCCCAGATTCATGTACAGCGCGCGCTCGCCTTCCTGGTTGGCGCCGATGCCGAAGAACAGCGGGCCAAGGAAGGTATCCATGCCCAGCATGATACTGCTGGCACCCATATAACCGGTATCCAGCGCATCATCGCCCTTGTTGTAGACACGGCCATATTCCAGGGTGCCGCCCAGATAGATCGGCATGGTCAGCGGTGTGCTGGCGGGATTCAGCTGCCGGTAGTAAACCAGACGTGCCAGGTTGTAGTTCTGCCCGGCAAGGCCGCCCTGCCGGAAACCGGAGAACTCGCCGGGACCGCCGAGGATGAAACTGCTTTGCGCAACGCTCACATCACTGTCGGTGCGGCCGATGAACGCGCCCAGTTGAAAACTGTGTGGCCCGCTGGCAAACGCCTTGTTGGCTCTGATCTCCAACTGCTGATAGCGCGCATCTGCCCCCAGATCCGGCTCCGACTGGCGCCAGAGTATGCGCGCAGCATCGCCGGAGCGGGGGAAGTTGACGTTATCCAGAGTGTCGCGATCGACCTGCAGCGAATAGAAGGCCTCATCGAACTCCAGCGTCGGCTGTTCCGGATCACCCACGCGGATTTCGGATTCCCCCCAATAACGCGACAGGCCGAAACGAACCTCCCCGTTATTGGCAATCTGCCGGCCGACATTCAGGCCCGCGCCGTAGCGCTGCTGGCGGTAATCGGCCACGGGATCATTATCCAGAATCACCTCGACATTCTGCGCTTCAGCATCGACGAAGGGCGCGATGAAGTAGCGTGAGCCATAATCCAGTGGTTGATAGAACTCGCTGTACAGCTGCTGATGCTCGCCCAGCTGCAGGCGCGTGAGCCATTCGGCGCCCAACGGGTTGACGCCGTTGACGCGGAAGCTGGCGCCGATGGTGAACTGGCTGCCCCCTTCGAAATCATCCACCAGATTCAACCCCAGGCGCAGATAGTCGGTGCCGGTCTCCCGCCCGCTGGTGCGAATCAGCAGGGTATTCCTGTCTTCCTCGTGCAGAATCTCGTAATTGACCTGACTGAAATAATCGGTGCCGTAGATGGTGCCCATGTCCTTTGCCAGGTGGTCGGTATTCAAGGGTTCGTCGAGCTGCTGACGCACCATGCTGCGCACTACCTGGTCATCCACCTTGCCGCTGTTGATAACGCGGATATCATGGATGATCGGTTGGCGGTGCGGGCGGTTGCTCGCCAGGTTGCCGCCCGGTTGCTGCAGGCTTGCGGGGCGTGCAAAGGCGTTCAGTACAGTGGATTGCAACAGGCTCTGCTCACCGGCGGCGATGGCCTGATCGGTTTCGGCAAAGCTGCTGAAGGCAATGGCGCCCAGCTCGGGCTGCAGCAGCATGTCGTGCTCGGTCAGAGTCGCCAGTTGCTCCTGGGTATTGTTGCGCGTCAACAGGGTGGTGGTCTGATCCATGATGTCGAGAATGCTGTGCATATCGCTGGCCGGCTTCAGCGGGGTGGCGATATCCACCACGATGACTCTGTCCACACCCATCTCCCGGGCTACATCCACTGGCAGGTTCTTCGACAGCACCCCATCCACCAGCATGCGGCCATCGACCATCACCGGAGCGAAGAAGCCGGGCAAGCCGATGCTGGCGCGGATGGCCTGCGGCAGGTGTCCGCTCTTGAACACCACCGCATCGCCGGTGGCGATATCGGTGGCGACGGCGCGGAATGGAATCGGCAGCCGGTCGAACTCATCGATGTCATTGGTATGCACCAGCAGGCTTTCCAGTACCAGGCCGAGATTCTGGCCCTGCAGGATGCCCAGCGGGAAACTGAGCTTGCCTTCCTTGAACGACAGCCGCTGCTTGACCAGAAAATCCCGATCATCCTGCTTGCGGCGGTAGGGGATGTCCTCGCGCAGCGGGGCGTCGCTCAGCGCCGCTGGCCAGTCCAGCTCCAGGGCGATTTTCTCCAGCTCATCCGCGCTGTAGCCGGCCGCATACAGGCCGCCGATGACCGCACCCATGCTGGTGCCGGCAATTGCATGGATGGGAATGTTCATCGCCTCGATCTGTTTCAGCACGCCGATGTGGGCCAGACCCCGGGCGCCACCGCCGGACAGTACCAGCCCGGTACGTGGCTCGGCGGAGGTGCTGGGCTGCGCGGCGGCCAGCGGCGTGAGCAGGGCCAGCAGCAGGAGAAGAACACATCTGAACATGGCAAGAGCCTGACTAGTATGAGCGAAAGGACCGATCGGCCGGACATTGTATACGAGGCCGAAGTGCAAACGGCAGTGTTCCTTGGATCGGTGGTCTGTCATCCAGCGGTAATACAACTGTCATCAGGTATTCACGCCGTGGGATTAGGTTGGCAGCAGTTACTGCGAGGGGAGAAGCGAATGAGCCAGGCAGAGGACTTTTCGGCGGTCGGGAAACAACGGGTACGCACTATCTGGATTTCCGATGTGCATCTGGGAACGCGTGATTGTCAGGCCGAGAAGCTGGCCAGCTTTCTCAAGGAGTACGAGTGCGATCAGTTGTATCTGGTCGGCGACATCATCGACGGCTGGCGCCTGCGCAAGAGCATATACTGGCCGCAGTCGCACACCAATGTGGTGCGCCGCATCCTGACCATGAGCAAGCGCGGCACGCGGGTGACCTATGTCACCGGCAATCACGATGAATTTCTGCGCCGTTACGCCACGCTGAGTATCGGTAACATTCTGTTGGTGGGCGAAGCTGAGCATATAACCGCTGACGGCAGAAAACTGCTGGTCATTCACGGTGATCAGTTCGATGTGATCACCCGTTGCCACCGCTGGTTGGCCTTTCTGGGCGACCATGCCTATGGCTTCAGCCTGCGGCTGAACCGCTGGCTCAACTACTGGCGCAGCCGTTGCGGTTACGGCTACTGGTCACTGTCCGGCTATCTCAAGCACCGGGTGAAGAAGGCCGTCAATTTCATCAGTGAGTTCGAGGGCGCACTGGCCCATGAGTGTCACAAGCGTGATTTTCAGGGCGTGGTATGCGGGCATATCCATCATGCGGAAATCCGCGAGGTTGACGGCATCAGCTATCACAACTGTGGTGACTGGGTGGAATCCTGCACGGCGTTGATCGAGCACTGGGATGGCAGTATCGAACAGTACACCTGGGCCGAGGTGGCCGCCCCCGAGAAGTCGGCACAGCAGGCGTTGCCGCTGCCCGCCAATTCCGCGACACCTTAAATGATCACCTTGTCGCGCAGCTTGCGAGCGGCCAGCTCCAGCGAGCGGACGATATCTTCCTTGTCGTAATTGCGAATGCCGCTGGTGTCCAGATACATGGAGAAGCCCGGCAGTTCATGTTCAACAAAGGTCGGCGCCGCGCCCAGATCGCGGCGCAATCCCACCACCTGATAGATCTGTACCGGCCGACCGAAGCCCTTGACCTCGATGCGGCCTTTGTCGCGACACATGATCAGGTCCTTGATCAGCGACCAGGTTTCATGGGGGATCAGGATTTCACCGGCTTCAGCAGCGCTTTCCAGGCGGCTGGCCAGATTCACTTCGCGGCCGATGATGGTGTAATCCATGCGCATGTCGGCGCCGAAGTTGCCCACCGTGCAATAGCCGGTACTCAGGCCCATGCGGATTTCCAGCGGCCGGGTGATGCCCTGGCTGCGCCACTGCTGGCGCAGGACCTTCATGTGCTTGCGCATGGCAATGGCCATGGACACGGCGGCCTCGGCATCCTGTTTGGCTCCCCGGCTGACCGGATCACCGAAGAACACCATGACGCTGTCACCGATGAATTTGTCGATGGTGCCGCCGTACTGCAGGGCGATGCGCGACATCTCGTTGAGATAGTTATTCAGCAGGTCGGTGAGGGCTTCGGCTTCCATTTCCTCGGCCAGCTCGGTAAAGCCGCGGATGTCGGAGAAGAACACGGTCAGCTTCTTGCGGCGGGTTTCCAGGGTCACCCGCTGGTTGCCGGAGAAGATCGACTCCCATACCTGTGGTGACAGGTATTTGGCCAGATTGCTGGCCAGCTCTGCGGTTTTTTCCTGTTCGGCGGTGATCAGGTGCTGCGCATGTTCCAGATGTCGCCCCTGGCGATAGACGAAGGCGGCGATGATCACGGTGAAGGCGCCGCCGCTGACCAGACTGCAGAAGGCCAGTAGCTGGCTGCTGGCGAACTGCGGGTCGGGGGAGAGAACGGCTGCCGAGAGCATGCACCCGGCCAGCGTCAGCAAACCTGCAGCGAACAGATACAGCGGCCCGCCAATAATGATGCTGGCAAAGCTGATCAGCAGTATGAAGACCAGACTGGGAACCATGCTGAACTGACACAGGGTGATGAATATGCCGGTATGTATCGCGTCCAGCCCGAGCAATCCAAGGCGTTGCGTACGCGCGCCGGTCTTGCGTTGGAATTTGGATAGCAACTGGATCAGATGGGGATACAGCAGTGCATAGATGATCACGCCGATGTTCAACGGCGACGGCGATGACTGCTCATGGGCAATGGCGGCGAAAATCACGGCGACACAGAAATAGGCCATGATTCTGGAGTAGTAGCCCTCCAAGGGCGGACGTACTGGTTGTATGCGGGTTTGCAACGTCATGATCAGTCTTTCCCTGGCCTGATGGTCCGGCGATGCTGATCAGGGGTGAAGCTGATCGGTCCGGTATGCCAGACCGATCATAGTATGCAAGGCAGGCGCTGAAAAGCTCAGGCGTACATGGACTGGCGCGGGCGGGCAAATACCCGTCTCAACATGGGCTCGAAAAAGCTCAGGGGTTCGGTCGCATACTCGGGGTCGAAGGCCGGGGCATCGTACAGCGCGCAGAACTCGGCGGTGCGCTGATACAAGGGGTGGTCCTTGAATTGCTCGCGCAGATGCCGGTCCATTCCCAGATGATGGAAAAAGTAATAGCCCTGGAATACACCGTGTTTTTCCACCATCCACAGATTCTCTTCCGAGACGAAGGGCTTGAGCATGGCGGCGGCGATATCGGGATGGTTGTAACTGCCAAGGGTATCGCCGATATCGTGCAGCAGGGCGCAGATGACGTACTCTTCGTCGCGTCCATCGCGGTGCGCGCGGGTGGCCGTCTGCAGGGAGTGTTGCAGACGGTCGATGGGAAAACCGCCGAAGTCGCCGTCGAGCAGGCGCAGGTGGGTCAGGATGCGGTCGGGCAATTGCTTGGCAAAGGGGCGGAAGTGACCGGCTATGAGGCTCCAGTCCTCGGCGGTGCCTTCCTGCATGGCACGGAAAGTGGCACGTTGCTCGCTCATGGCATATCTCCTGTGATTATCGTTATACGCCGGATGCTACACCGCAGCTGGCGGTGCGACTGTCGGCGGCTCGACAATCTGCCACCGGTCAGAAGCGGATTCGCCCGGTGAGCATATCCTTGAGCATGACCCAGTCACCCATGAAGCTGTAGAGCGGGTATTTGAAGGTGGCAGGCCGGTTCTTCTCGAAGAAAAAATGCCCGACCCAGGCGAAGCCGTAGCCTGCCAGGGGGATGGCCAGCAACCACCAGGCGTTGCCACTGACAACGGCCACGAGCAGGACCAGCAATACCAGACTGCTGCCGATGTAATGCAGGCGCCGGCTGGTGTCATTGCTGTGCTCGCTGAGGTAGAACGGATAGAACTCGGCAAACGAGTGGAATTCGCGAGTCTGACTGGATGTTTCGGTGATGGGCATGACGCTCTCCTTTTTATTTTTGCGGGTGGTCATCGCGGCGGCCACTGGCAGAGCCGGTCAGCTGGCCGACTTTGGTATGATCCGACTCTCATGTATCTGGAGTCTGATGATAATGGACGCACTGACCGCATTGCACAACCGGGTTTCCATGCCCCGATTGATCGGGCCGGCCCCGACCCCCGAGCAGCAGGAGGCGCTCTTCCAGGCCGCGCTGCGCACGCCGGACCACGCTCGCCTGCGGCCATGGCGCTTTCTGGTCCTGGAAGGTCAGGGACTGGAACGGCTGGGCGAGCTCTTCACTGTCTCCGCCCTGAACAGGACCGGTGACCCGAACGCGGCTGAAGTACTGCGCGCGCCCAGCCTGCCGCAGCGGGCACCGATGATCATCATCGCCATCAGCAGTGCGCGAGTACATCCCAAGGTTCCGGAAATCGAGCAGGATATGTCCTGCGCGGTTGCGGTCGGCAACATGTTGGTCGCGGCCCATGCCCTGGGGCTGGGCGCGGTATGGCGTACCGGTGAGCTGGCCTATGATCCGCTGGTGCGGGAAGGGCTGGGCTTGCAGGCGCACGAGAAGATCATTGCCTTTCTGTATCTCGGTCAGTCAATGACCCCCGACAGGGCGGCGCCGGAACTGGAACCCCGCGATTTCTTCCGACGCTGGCCGGAGAGCTGATGCGGCAGATGGATATGGGCGCTCAGGCCGCCTGATTTGCCCAGGCTGAAGTCGAGCGTGCCGCCATGTCGGGCAACTGCTCGGCGGGCAATCGCCAGGCCAAGGCCGTGGCCGCTGTCTGCTGGCTGCCCCGGTACGCGAGCAAAGGGCTCGCCGAGTCGCGGGAGCCACTCCTCAGGTACACCGGGGCCTTCATCGGTCACGCGAATATCACTGCCCTGCGCGTTGGCTGACAGCTCGATACTGATCAGCCCGTCGCTGGGTGAAAAACGCAGAGCATTACGCAAGAGGTTGTCGAGCGCGCTGGCCAGTTGATCCGGCCAGCCGTTGACCGTGCGACCCGTCGCGCCCTGTATCTTCAGGCGCTGCCGGTCGGCGGCGAAGCGCGCATCCTCCACGGCGTCACTGATCAGCCGGTCCAGATCAATCACTTCCAGTGGGACGCTCTGGGCATCCAGGCGGCTGAGCGTGAGGATGTCGTCGATCAGGCTGTCCAGCCGACTGCATTCGCGGTCCAGTCTGGGCCACAGGGGGTCATCCACCTCCAGACCCTGTTTATTGCCCAGCGCCAGTCCGATGCGCAGTCGCGCCAGCGGAGAGCGCAACTCATGGGAGATGTCGCGCATCAGTTGGTTCTGACTGTCGAGCAGGCTCTGTACACGGTTGCCCATACTGCGGAAACGTCGCGACAGGTCGCCGATTTCATCCCGGCGTGCGCCTATATCTGCCAGGGTCTTATCGTCGAACCGGCCTTGCGCCAGATCCTGAGCGGCGACGCCGAGCTTTCTCAGCGGGCCGGTCAGGTAGCGACTGAGCAGCAGGCTCACCAGTGCCAGCAAGAGCAGGGCGATGCTGACATTGGTGATCATTGCAAAGGGGGTGTGCTGCCAGCGGAACAGCTCGGTGGAGGGCACATGCAGCAGCAGCTGATATTGCGCTCGCTCGGAATCCCAGGCCAGCTGGAACAATCGCCCGTGCCGGGTGCGCTCCGGTCCGCTCTGGTCCGGTGTATCAAAACGGGGGAGAGTGGGCAGGGTGCCGTCAATCAGGCGTTGCCCCTGGGCATCAAACAGCTGTGCACGCAGACGGTTGTCTCTGCGCTGACCTTCCAGCCACAGCTGGGCCGCGTCCGGGCCCTGCTGTTCATATACTGTGACCAGCTGTTCGCTGAAGTCACGCAGTTTGGGATGGAACTGCAGCAGCATCCAGTCCTGCTGCAGCGCGCGGCTGATCAGAAATCCCGAGCCGCCAACCAGCAGAGTGGCGAGCCAGAGAACGGCAAAGACTTTCCAGAACAGCCGCATGCGTATCAGTTGGCGTCAGATGAGTGAGAGTCGTCGGGTTTGTCGCCTTTGTGGTCTTTGCGATCCTTCATGTGCTGCTTCATTTTCTCGCGTTTCTCTTCACGCATTTCCTGCATTTTTTCGCGCTGTTCATCGGTGAGAATGGCATCAACCTTCTCTTGTTTTTCTTCATGCAGCGCTTTCATTTTCTCGAACTGCTCTTCGTGCACGCTGCGCATCTGTTCTTTCTGCTCGGCGGTCAGCTCCAGTTCAGTGGCAATCCGGTCCAAATGCTTCTCGTGGTACTTTTCCATGTCCTTGTCATTGCCGGGCATGGCGAGTGCCGCGCAGGATACAGCGGTGGTAAAGGTGAACAGACCTGCAATCAATGTCTTTTTCATGGGGTATCTCCTGGTTTGCACATGACCGGAGTGTCCGGCCAGTGGTAACCAGTCTAGCTGCCGAGTTGTCAGTCAGGGCTGGTGGATGGTAAAGGCAATGTAAATCCGCTCAGCTGTACAGATAGCCGCGTCCGCGGATCGACTGGATGCGCGGGCGCCCGTCGGCATGGGGGCCGAGTTTGCGTCGCAGATTGCTCATGTGCATGTCCAGGCTGCGGTCATGCGGGCCGAGCGGTTTGCCCAGGGCCTGACGCGACAGGTTCTGTCGATCGATCAGCTGGCCGGGACGTTCCAGCAATTCGCGCAGGATCAGCGCCTCGGTCTGGGTCAGGGTCAGGAGTTCATCGTTCTGCCAGACCATCAGGCTGCCGGTGTCCATGCGCAGGTCGCCAAGTAGCAGGGCCTGGTCGTCGGGTGCGGGTGCAGCGCGACGTAGCAGCGCCCGCAGTCTGGCTACCAGTTCACGCGGGTCGCAGGGTTTGGCCAGATAATCATCCGCACCCAGCTCGAGGCCGAGAATGCGATCCACAGGTTCGCCGCGCGCGCTGAGCATCAGCAGCGGGGTATTGCAGGTCTGGCGCAGGGCGCGCAGCACCTCCAGCCCGTTCATGCTGGGCAGCATCATGTCCAGCACGATGGCCTCGTAGCTGCCGGCGCGGGCGGCGTCGAGTCCGGCGGCGCCATCGTGCACGCTGGTCAGGGAGAAACCTTCGGCCGCCAGCCAGGAGCCCAGCAGCTCGCAGAGCTCCTGGTCATCGTCGATCATCAGTACGGTCTGACTCAATTCAGCCACTCGTTGCGTTTGCGACGTCCACCGAGCTGGGCCAGCAGCCAGCCCAGTATCAGACTGCCGGCGACGGTTGCGCCACCAATGATGAACCACTTGCGCTGTTGTTCAGCCTGGTTATTGTCGGCAACCTGTTCCATGGCCGACAGACGATCACGCAGGGCCAGATTCTGTCTGTTGAGTTGTTCGACCTCGGCATGATCGACGGTATTGGCCAGTTCATCGGCCAGCCGCTGGCGCTCGGCTTCCACCTTGGCCAACTCGGCTTGCAGGGTGCCGACATCCTGCACGGCATCCAGCTCGACAACAGCGGCGTCCTGTTCAGGCGGGGCGTCGGCTTGCTGGGCCTGCGATGCCAGTGGCAGTAGCAGAAGCAAAGGTAGCATCAGAGTGCGGATCGACATTCGGGACTCTCCTCGTCAGGCCGGCAGGACACGTTTGAAAGGTTTCACCAGAACCTGATCGTAAACCCCGGCGGCAATATAAGGATCGCTGTCAGCCCAGCTTTGCGCGTCCTCCAGGGAAGCGAATTCGGCCACCACCAGGCTGCCGGTAAACCCGGCGCTGCCGGGATCATTCGAGTCGATCGCCGGATGTGGCCCTGCCAGCAGCAAGCGGCCTGCATCCTGCAATTGCTGAAGACGGGTAAGGTGCTCGGAGCGGGCTGCCAGCCGCGCGTCAAGCGTACCGGGGGCATCGCTGGCCATGATGGCGTATAACATGTCGGTTCCTTGGGAATGATGACTTTGGGCGGTAAACAATGCAGTAAGTTATGCCATCGGTTAGGCATTGTCAGCGCCCAGACGGCATAATAACCAAATTCTTTCAGTTGATGACCCGGGAGACACCTTGTTAGCGGATCTGCACATGCACAGTACGGCCTCGGACGGCGCCCTTGGGCCCGCAGAGCTGATGGCGCGGGCAGCGGCGGCCGGGATCGATCTGGTGGCATTGACCGACCACGATTGTGTCGATGGCCTGGCTGAAGCGCAGCAGGCTGCGGTGGCCCATGGCATGCGCTGGGTCAGTGGCGTCGAGTTGTCCGCGCAATGGCAGGGCCACACTATACATATTCTCGGTTACGGCTTTGATATGCAGTCGCCGACGCTGCTGGAAGCGCTGGCCGCTGTGCGCGATGGGCGTTGGCAGCGTGCCGAGCAGATTGCCACCCGGCTGGCCGCCAAGCGCATGCCCGGTGCGTTGGAAGGCGCACTGGCAGTGCAGCAGGCGACCGGCAGTGATCCGGGCAGCCCTCCGGCGCGCCCGCATTTTGCCGACTGGATGGTGCAGGCCGGGTATGTGCGCGATCGCGCCGAAGCCTTTCGCAAGTGGTTGGGAGCGGGCAAGCTGGGAGATATCAAACAGCACTGGCCGGAACTGGAGCAAGCGGTGGAACAACTGCGTGCCGCTGGCGGCATTGCGGTGCTGGCGCATCCCTGGCATTACGGCTTTACTCGCACCCGTATCCGCCGGCTGCTGCGTGACTTTGCCCAGGCCGGTGGGCGTGGCATTGAGGTGTCCAATGGCAAGCAGGCGCCGGAACAGGTGGCGGTGCTGGCGCGGATGAGTAGCGAATTCGGTTTTCTGGCCAGTTGTGGCAGCGACTTCCATCATCCTGATTCGCCGTGGATGGCGCTGGGTAAAATGACGCCCTTGCCCGCGGACTGTGCGCCGGTGTGGCATGATGCGCGGTTCCCCGGCGACGCAGCTTGCGATATGGCGGCCACAGACTCTAGACTGCCGGGAAACTGAACGAGAATGCAGCCGTGAGCCAATATTTCCAGATTCACCCGGACAATCCGCAATCGCGTCTGATCAGTCAGGCGGCGGACGTCGTGCGCAACGGTGGAGTGATCGCTTACCCGACCGATTCGGCCTACGCTCTGGGCTGTCATCTGGGTGACAAGAGCGCGTTGGAGCGTATTCGTCGCCTGCGTCAACTGGATGACAAGCACAACTTCACTCTGGTCTGCCGTGACCTGTCGGAGCTGGGCGTCTATGCCAAGGTCGACAATGCCACCTTTCGGTTGCTGAAGGGCAACACACCGGGGCCTTATACCTTCATTCTGCACGCCACCAGTGAAGTGCCCAGGCGCCTGCTGCACCCCAAGCGGCGGACCATAGGGCTGCGCATTCCCGATCACCAGATTACCCTGGCGCTGCTTGAAGAGTTGGGGGAGCCATTGATGAGCGTGACCCTGCTGATGCCCGGCGACGATTTGCCGTTGACCGATCCCGACGATATTCGCGAACGTCTGGACAAGCATGTCGATCTGATCATCGACAGCGGCGCATGCACCATCGAACCAACCACAGTGGTCGCGCTGCTCAATGGCGAAACCGAAGTGCGCCGCATCGGTCGCGGCGACCCGGAACCTTTCGGCGTCAGCCGTGAATGACATAATAAATACCCCATTGCCAACATGACGTATCACCAGACAATCAGGAGTTACCTTTGAGTTCCGTTGAATCCCAGCGCCGGGTAGTATCGGGCATGCGCCCCACCGGCCGCCTGCATTTAGGTCATTATCATGGCGTGCTCAAGAACTGGGTAAAGCTGCAGCATGAGTATGAGTGCTTCTTCTTTGCAGCCGACTGGCACGCATTGACCACCCTGTACGAGACCCCGCAGGATATCGAACAGAACGTCTGGGATATGATGATCGATTGGTTGGCTGCCGGTGTCAGTGGCACCTCCGCGACCATGTTCATTCAGTCGCAAGTGCCCGAACACGCCGAGCTGAATCTGCTGCTGTCCATGTCCACGCCGCTGAGCTGGTTGGAGCGGGTGCCGACCTACAAGGATCAGCAGGAAAAACTCCGCGACCTGGATCTGGCCACCTACGGCTTCCTCGGTTATCCGTTGCTGATGAGTGCGGACATCCTCGTCTACCGTGCCGGCTTGGTGCCGGTCGGTGCCGACCAGCTGTCCCATGTCGAGATCACCCGTGAGCTGGCGCGCCGCTTCAACCATCTGTACGGCAAGGAGGCGGGCTTTGAAGACAAGGCACGCGCCGCCATTCAGAAGATGGGCAAGAAGGCTGCCAAACTGTACAGCAATCTGCGCACCGCCTATCAGGAAAAGGGCGACGCCGAGGCGCTGGACACCGCCCGCGCGCTGCTGCAGGAGCAGCAGAACATCACTCTGGGTGACAAGGAACGGCTGTTCGGCTACCTCGAAGGCGGCGGCAAGGTTATCCTCCCCGAGCCCCAGGCATTGCTGACCCCGGCATCGAAAATGCCCGGTCTTGATGGGCAGAAGATGTCCAAGTCCTATGGTAATACCATCACTCTGCGTGACACCACCGATGAGGTCAGCGAGAAGGTTCGACGCATGCCGACTGACCCGGCACGGGTACGCCGTACCGACCCGGGTGACCCGGACAAGTGCCCGGTCTACCAGCTGCATCTGGTCTATACCGACAAGGCCACCCATGACTGGGTGAACCAGGGATGCCGCAGCGCGGGTATCGGTTGTCTGGATTGCAAGAAGCCGGTTATCGATGCCATCTGCACCGAGCTGGCACCGATGCAGGCGCGGGCTGTGGAGTATGAGAACAACCCGGATGCCGTGCGCCTGATCCTCACTGAAGGTGCCGAGCGCGCCCGCGATGCGGCGCGCGATACCCTGGCCGAAGTACGCCAGGCCATCGGCCTGAACTACCGTCGCGGCTGATGAACGCCCGGGAACCAGAGCAGTTGGCGCAGAGCGAGTCGGCTGCCGAGCTGCCGGGTCCCGTACAGCATGAATTGCCGCTGGCCGTTGTCAATGGTCAGCCGGTTACCGAGATGCCTCAGGATCTGTACATTCCTCCCGAGGCGCTCGAAGTCTTTCTCGATACCTTCGAAGGGCCGCTGGATCTGCTGTTGTATCTGATCCGTCGGCAGAATCTCGATATCCTCGATATCCCCGTCGCTGAAATCACTCGCCAGTACATGGGCTATGTCGAGCTGATGCAGGCAGTGCGGTTGGAGCTCGCGGCAGAATACCTGGTCATGGCCGCCATGCTGGCCGAGATCAAGTCGCGCATGTTGCTGCCGCGCCATGAGGAGGACCATGGTGGTGACTTTGACGACGACGATCCGCGCGCCGAGCTGATTCGTCGGCTGCAGGAATATGAGCGGTTTCGTCAGGCGGCGGAAGATCTCGATGCGCTACCGCGGGTTGGGCGAGATATAACCCTGGCGGCTGCGGCGCCGCCAGCTGTGGAGGCACGCGCCGCGCACCCGGATGTGAGCATGAACGAACTGTTGCTGGCGCTCACCGAGGTGCTGCGGCGCGCCGACATGTTCGAGAGTCACCAGGTCAGCCGCGAGACACTGTCCACCCGCGAGCGCATGGCCGAGGTGCTGGAGCGGTTGAAGGGCGGGCAGTTCGTCCCGTTCATCAGTCTCTACCAGGTCAGCGAAGGCCGGCTCGGAGTGGTGGTCACCTTCATGGCGGTACTCGAACTGGTCAAGGAGCAACTGATCGATCTGGTGCAGAGCGAACCTCTTGCTCCCATTCACGTCAAGGTGAAAAGCGATGACCCGACCACCGCTTGAACGGATTCTCGAGGCGCTGCTGCAGGCCTCCACCAAACCCCTGTCATTGGAGCGCATGCGTGAGCTGCTTGATGACCCGGCACCGTCGCTGGACACGCTGCGTAAGGCCCTGTCGCGGCTGGCAGATGATTGCGCGGAGCGCTCGGTGGAACTGCGCGAGGTAGCCAGCGGCTGGCGACTGCAGGTACGTGACGAACATTCGCCCTGGGTCAGCCGTCTATGGGAAGAGCGCCCGCAACGCTACTCCCGGGCGCTGCTGGAAACCCTGTCGCTGATTGCCTACCGGCAGCCCATCACCCGCGGTGAAATCGAGGATGTCCGCGGTGTCGCGGTCAGCAGCCAGATTATCCGCACCTTGCTCGAGCGTGAATGGGTACGGGTGGTTGGGCATCGAGAGGTTCCGGGGCGTCCGGCGATGTATGCCACCACGCGGCAATTTCTCGATTATTTCAATCTGTGCGGCCTCGCGGATCTGCCGCCGCTGGCTGAGTTGCGTGAAATCAGCGATGACTTGCCGCCGGCAGCTGCTGGTGAAGCCGCCGGGGAAACAGCACCGGAATGGATGCCAGTGACGCCGTTGGCCGCAACTGATCAGGTCGGTGCGGGTGATTTCGGGGCATTGCTGGAAGAGCTCAATGCCATGGAAACCGATCTGAAAACCGATTTCAATGATCTGTTACCGCCGTCCGTCGATGATATGGAGCCGGACGCAGATACGTGATGTTCTGGCTCTGTTGCCGACTAGCTGACAGGCGAGGTCGGTGCTATTCTGCGCGACCAGATTCTCAAATCATTTTTTACCACACCGGGAGGTGCCACGCATGACAGATCAACCCACAAACCCAGAGACCCAGGAAGTACCGGTCGCCGGGGAAAAGCTGCAGAAAGTATTGGCGCGCATGGGACTTGGTTCACGCCGCGAGATCGAAGGCTGGATCGGTGCCGGTCGCGTCACCGTCAACGGCGAGGCCGCGCAGCTGGGTTGCCGGGTCGACAGCCTGGACCAGATCATGGTCGACGGCCGTCCGCTCAAGCGTGACCTGAACACGGAAGTGGTCCGCCGCGTCCTGATCTACAACAAGCCCGAAGGTGAAGTCTGCACCCGTGACGATCCAGAAGGGCGGCCGACCGTGTTCGAGCAGTTGCCGCGTCTGAAGCAGGGGCGCTGGGTCAATGTCGGACGCCTGGATATCAACACCTCCGGCCTGCTGCTGTTTACCACCGATGGCGAGCTGGCCAACCGGCTGATGCATCCGTCCTGGCAGATGGACCGCGAATATGCGGTACGGGTCATGGGCGAAGTCGATGAGAACATGATCGAGCGACTGAAGACGGGTGTCATGCTGGACGACGGCCCGGCCAGGTTCACCGATGTAGTCAGTTCCGGTGGCGAAGGTATCAACCGCTGGTATCACGTCTGTCTGATGGAAGGCCGCAATCGCGAAGTGCGGCGCCTGTGGGAGTCCCAGGGCGTGCGCGTGAATCGGCTCAAGCGGGTTCGCTTCGGACCGGTGTTTCTCGGTGCCGAGGTGCCGGTCGGTCGCTGGCGGGATATGAACCAGAAGGAATTGGATATCCTGAGCGAAGAGGTCGGCCTGACGCCAATACGCCTGCCGGAAGTCACGGTCGCGCAGAAGGAAAAGCAGAAGCGCCAGGCCCGCAAGCCCTCCATGCACCAGGCCCGCGTCGTTCGCCAGAACAAATTCAAAGGCAGCGACCGCACACGCAAATAACGCGTGTCTCCTGCCCGCGAAGGGGCGGGCAGAAAGCCTCGCGGCCGAGGCCGCTCCTACCGATACGGTATCGGGCGCCGCCTCAGCCTCGGGCGTCGAGCGCCTGGCCGTTGATGTGTTTGCTGTCCGGTCCGAGCAGGTACAGAAACACCGGCATGATATCCGCGGGCACCGGGTTCTTCTCCGGTTCTTCTGCGGGGTAGGCGGCCTTGCGCATGGCGGTACGGGTGGCCCCGGGGTTGACGCTGTTGACGCGGATCTCGCTGGTGCCATCCTGTTCGTCGGCCATCACCTGCATCAACCCTTCGATGGCGAACTTGGTAACGGCGTAGGGGCCCCAATAGGCGCGCGCCTTGCGGCCCACGGTGGATGAGAGAAAGACCACCGAGGCGTCGGGTGCGGCGCGCAGCAGCGGGAACATCGCCTTGCTCAGGAAGAAAGGCGCGTTGACGTTGACCTGCATGAGCTCCAGCCAGGCTTCATTCTTGACGTTGTCGATCAGGGTGCGCGGGCCGAGCTGGGCGGCGTTGTGTACCAGGCCGTCGAGCTTGCCGAAGGTATCGAACAGCTGGTCGGCCAGGTCGTTGTAGTCCTTCTCCACGGCGGTTTCCAGGTTCAGCGGGCAGATGGCGGGCTGAGGGTGGCCGGCGGCTTCGATCTCATCGTAGACCGCCTCCAGCTTGCTCAGGGTCCGGCCCAGCAATACCACGGTCGCGCCATGGGCGGCGCAGCTCAGGGCGCATGCCTTGCCGATGCCATCGCCGGCACCGGTTACCAGAATCACTCGTCCCAGCAGCAGGTCGGCGGGGGCGCTGTAGTTAAACATGGGAAAACTCCTGGGTCCGTTGCTGCTCCAGCCAGGGGCGTAGAGCAGCGGCATTCTCGATACTGAAACTGGCATTCCATAATTGCGGATCATCGCCCGTCGGCAGGTAGCCGTAAAGTGCGGCGACGGTGCGCATACCGGCAGCCTGTCCGGCCTGGATGTCGCGCAGGTGATCACCGACAAAGACACTGCGCGCCGGGTCAACGCCCATTTCCGTGCAGGCCTTGAGCAGCGGTTCGGGGTGCGGCTTACCGTGCTGAACCTGATCCGGGCAGACCAGGCTGGCGCAGCGTTCGGCCAGGCCGGTGGCTTCCAGCAAGGGAATGCTGAAGCGGCTCATCTTGTTGGTCACCACGCCCCATGGCAGTCCCTCGGCATCCAGCCAGTCGAGCAGCTCGGGAATGCCTGGGAAGGGACGCGTATGCACTGCCAATTGATCCTGATAGCGGTCCAGAAAATCATCGCGCAGCTCAGCGAAATCGGCGTGTTCGGGTGTGATGGAGAAGGCTGCGCAGAGCATTCCGGCGGAACCATCGGACACCGTCGAGCGAATCAGGTGCAGCGACGAGTCAGGCAGGCCGCGCTCCTCGCGCATGCTCTGGATGATGGCGAGAAAATCGTCTGCGGTATCCAGTAGAGTGCCGTCCAGATCGAAGAGTACGCTGTCGAGCATGCTCAGGCTCCGCGCTGGCAGTGGATCATGTAGTTCACGTCTACATCCTGGGCCAGCTTGTAATGACGCAGTAGTGGGTTGTAGGTCATGCCGATGATGTCCTGCATGTCCAGGCCGGCGTCGCGGGTCCAGGTGCCGAGCTCGGCTGGGCGAATGAACTTGGCATATTCATGGGTGCCGCGCGGCAGCATGCGCAGTACGTATTCCGCACCAACGATGGCGAGAGCGAAGGCCTTGGGGTTGCGGTTGATGGTCGAGAAAAACACGTGACCGCCCGGTTTCACCAGCGTGGCGCAGGCGCGGATCACCGACGCCGGGTCGGGGACGTGTTCCAGCATCTCCATGCAGGTCACCACGTCGAAACGGCCCGGGTGCAGCTCGGCCATTTCTTCTGCGGTGCACTGCTGATACTCCACTTCGACGCCGGATTCCAGCTGGTGCAGCCGGGCGACAGCCAACGGCGCTTCGCCCATATCGATGCCGGTGACGCGCGCGCCACGCTGGGCCATGGCCTCGGAGAGAATGCCGCCGCCGCAACCGACGTCCAGCACTTCCTTGCCGGCCAACGCGGACTTCTCGTCAATCCAGTTGGTGCGCAGCGGGTTGATCTCATGCAACGGCTTGAATTCGCTTTCGCGATCCCACCAGCGGCTGGCCAGGGCTTCGAATTTGGCGACTTCCGCCCGGTCGACATTAAGCGTCATCATGATCCCCTCGTTGAGTCTGCCTTGCCCATGTCCGGACCTTGGCATATGTGTCATGAGCGGCAGTATACCCTTTGGTTTTCACCACTTGCAGCGACATTTGATCACGCCGTGAAGTCGTCTGGGTATAATGGCGTTTTCGCGTTGGAGTCGTTCATGCAGTTTCAACCCCAAGCCGCCGACCTGAGCGGTGTTCAGGCCATGGAGTGGTGCGGCAGCAGTTTGCGCCTTCTTGATCAGCGGCGCTTGCCCGAGGAAGGCAACTGGGTCGAGTGTCAGGACGCGGTGCAGGTTGCCGAGGCCATTCGCACTGGTGTGGTGCAGGGCGCGGCAGCGGTGGGTATCGCCGCGGCTTATGGTATTGCTCTCGCCGCCAGGCGCATTGGCCAGGCGCAAGACTGGACGGCGGCGCTGGAGGCGGATTTTGCCCTGCTGAGCGCCGCTCGCCCCTCGGCAGCCAATCTGCGCTGGGCGCTGCGCATGCTGCGTGAGCGGTTGCGTCGCCCTCTGGGTGTGGCTGCGAATATACCCGAGCTGCTGGCCCAGGCGGCCATTTCGATACATGTCAGCGACCGCGAGGCCAACCTTGCCATGGGCAAGCTGGGTATGCAGGTCATCCGTCGACATGATCGGCAGCCGCAGAATATGCTGACTTTCGGCAATGCCGGGGCCTTGGCGGGTGGCGGTTACGGCAGCGCGCTGGGCGTTATTCGCGCCGCCCATGCCGCCGGACTGGTCGCCGAGCTGCATGCCTGTGAAACCCGTCCCGGGCGCGCTGGACAGCGGACCCTGTGGGAACTGACCCAGGATGAGCTACCCGTCAAGCTGCACGTCGATGCTGCCGCCGGTCATCTGATGAAATCGGAGAATCTGAGCTGGGTGGTGGTGGGTGCCGAATACATTGCCGCCAACGGCGACGTGGTCAGTGCAATCGGCACCTATGCGCTGGCGATACTGGCGATGCACCACGGCTTGCGGTTCATGGTGGTGGCGCCGAGTTCCAGTGTCGATCTGAGCCTGGAGACGGCCGATGAGGTTGATCTCGGCCAGCCGTCGCCAGGGCAGGGTGGGCAGCAGTTGTTTGATGTGACACCAGCGGATCTGATTGATGTGATCGTCACCGAGAAGGGTATCGTCGAGCGCCCCGATCAACCCCGGCTCGCAGAGCTGCTCAGTCACCGTCGGCTGCACTGAGATGTGTCGCCGGTGTTTGCACGGAGAAGTGTGACCAGGGTCTGTTCTTCCGCTCCCGCGGAATTCTGCGGTGTGGTATCATTCCCGGCTTTGATCCGGCCCCGAAACCGGGGCCCGTTCCGCGTTGCGTACGCCTTGGCGCCGTCAGGTTGCCAACAATAAAAGGAATGCCGTTTCATGGGTGAGCTGGCCAGAGAAATTCTTCCAGTCAATATCGAAGATGAGCTGAAGCAATCGTACCTTGACTACGCCATGAGCGTGATCGTCGGGCGGGCTCTGCCTGATGTGCGCGACGGCCTCAAGCCTGTGCACCGTCGCGTGCTGTTCGCGATGAGCGAGCTCAACAACGACTGGAACAAACCGTACAAGAAGTCCGCCCGTGTGGTCGGTGACGTTATCGGTAAATATCACCCGCATGGCGACTCCGCGGTGTACGACACCATCGTACGTATGGCGCAGCCGTTCTCGCTCCGCTATCTGCTGGTGGATGGTCAGGGCAACTTCGGTTCGGTCGACGGCGACAGCGCCGCGGCCATGCGTTACACCGAAATCCGCATGACCAAGCTGGCCCATGAGCTGCTGGCCGATCTGGACAAGGAAACGGTCGACTGGGTGCCCAACTACGATGGCACCGAACAGATCCCTGAGGTGTTGCCGACCCGGGTGCCGAACCTGCTGGTCAACGGCTCCAGTGGTATCGCCGTGGGCATGGCCACCAATATTCCGCCACACAACCTCACCGAAGTCGTCAACGGTTGTCTGGCGCTGATTGCAAACCCGGATATGACCATCGAAGAACTGATGGAGCACATCCCCGGCCCGGATTTCCCCACCGCCGGTATCATCAATGGCCGCGCCGGTATCGTCGAAGCCTACAAGACCGGTCGTGGCCGTATCTATGTACGTGCCCGCTGCACCATCGAAGACATCGACAAGGTCGGCGGTCGCCAGCAGATTCTCATCCACGAGCTGCCTTACCAGGTGAACAAGGCGCGGCTGATCGAGAAGATTGCCGAACTGGTCAAGGAGAAGAAGCTCGAGGGTATTTCCGAGCTGCGCGATGAGTCCGACAAGGACGGCATGCGCGTGGTCATCGAGCTGCGCCGCGGCGAAGTGGCCGAGGTGATTCTCAACAATCTCTATTCCCAGACCCAGATGCAGAACGTGTTCGGCATCAACGTGGTGGGTTTGCTGGACGGTCGTCCGCGCATCCTCAACCTCCGCGAGCTGCTGGATGCCTTCATCCGCCACCGCCGCGAGGTGGTTACCCGCCGGACCGTGTATGAGCTGCGCAAGGCGCGTGAGCGCGGGCATATTCTGGAAGGTCAGGCAGTTGCGCTGTCCAATATCGATCCGGTCATCGCCATGATCAAGGCTTCGCCATCACCAGCCGAAGCGCGCGAGCGTCTGCTGGCCGAAGCCTGGGAGCCGGGTACGGTGATCGAGATGGTCGAGCGCGCCGGGGCAGACAGCTGCCGCCCGGACGAGTTGCCCGAGCAGTATGGTCTGCGCGACGGTAAATACCATCTGTCGCCAGAGCAGGCCCAGGCCATTCTGGATCTGCGTCTGCACCGCCTGACCGGTCTGGAGCACGAAAAGCTGTTGTCCGAGTACCAGGAGATCCTGACCCAGATCGGCGAGCTGCTGCGGATTCTGAACAGCGAACAGCGGTTGATGGAAGTCATCGTCGAGGAGTTGGAGCACATCAGAACCAATTTCGGCGACGCGCGGCGCACCGAAATTGTCGCTTCACGTATGGATCTGAGCATTGCCGATCTGATTACCGAAGAAGAGCGCGTGGTGACCATTTCCCACGGTGGTTACGCGAAGAGCCAGCCGCTCGCCGATTACAACGCCCAGCGTCGCGGCGGTCGCGGCAAGGCCGCCACCGGCGTCAAGGATGAAGATTACGTATCGCATCTGCTGGTCGCCAACAGCCACACCACGCTGATGCTGTTCTCCAGCAAGGGCAAGGTGTACTGGCTGAAGACCTACGAAATTCCGGAAGCCTCGCGTACCGCGCGCGGCCGTCCGCTGGTCAACCTGTTGCCGCTGGATGAAGGTGAGTACATCACCACCATGCTGCCGATCGAGGAATACACCGAAGGCTGGTTCATCTTCATGGCCACCGCCAACGGCACCGTGAAGAAAACCCCGCTGCCGCAGTTCAGTCGTCAGCGCAGTGTCGGCCTGATCGCGCTGGATCTGGACGAGGGCGATACGCTGATCAGCGCCGCCCTGACCGATGGCAACAAGCAGGTCATGCTGTTCTCCGATGGTGGCAAGGTAACCCGCTTCAATGAAACCGACGTGCGTGCCATGGGTCGTACCGCTCGGGGTGTGCGCGGCATGCGGTTGGGCGAAGGGCAGTGCCTGGTGTCGATGCTGATTGCCGAGGAGGGCAGCCAGATCCTCACGGCGTCCGAGCACGGCTACGGCAAGCGCACACCGGTAGAAGACTTCCCGCAGTACAAGCGCGGTGGTCAGGGCGTTATCGCCATGGTCACCAGCGAGCGCAACGGGCCTTTGATTGGCGCCGTGCAGGTGGTCGATGGCGAGGAAATCATGTTGATTTCCGACCAGGGCACCCTGGTGCGTACCCGTGTTTCCGAAGTATCCAGCCTGTCCCGCAACACCCAGGGTGTGACCCTCATCAAGCTGGCCAATGGCGAGAAGCTGGTGGGTCTGGAGCGGGTGCAGGAGCCTTCCGACGAGGAAGGTGAAGACGACGCCGATGAGGCTGGCGAGACCGACACCGGGGCGGCTGATGACAGCACCGGGACCACTGACGATCAAGAGTAGAGGTTAAGGTGAGCAAGCGACTGTTCAACTTCTGTGCAGGTCCGGCCGCATTGCCGGAGGCAGTATTGCAGACGGCCAGGGACGAGCTGACGGACTGGCATGGCAAAGGCCTGTCGGTCATGGAAATGAGTCACCGCAGTGACGAGTTTGTCGGCATCGCCGAGCAGGCCGAACAGGACCTGCGCGAGCTGCTGAATATTCCGTCGGACTACAAGGTACTGTTCCTGCAAGGTGGCGCCAGCCAGCAGTTCGCCCAGATTCCGCTGAATCTGCTGGGCGAGGATGGCCGTGCCGACTATATCGATACCGGCATCTGGTCACGCAAGGCGATGGAAGAAGCCTCCCGTTACGGCCACGTCAATGCGGCTGCCTCGGGCAAGGAATACGATTATTTCGCCATTCCCGGGCAGAACGAATGGACCTTGTCCGCTGATGCGGCCTATGTCCACTACACACCGAATGAAACCATCGGTGGTGTGGAATTCAACTGGATCCCTGAGGTGGGTGACAAGCCGCTGGTGGCGGACGTGTCATCCGACATCCTCTCGCGTCCGCTGGATGTGTCGCGCTTCGGTCTGCTCTACGCCGGTGCGCAGAAGAACATCGGCCCCAGCGGCCTGACCGTGGTTATCGTTCGCGAAGACCTGCTCGGCAAGGCACACAGCAAGTGTCCGACCATGCTCGACTACAGCGTCGCGGCAAAGAACGGCTCCATGTACAACACACCGCCGACCTTTGCCTGGTACCTGTCCGGGCTGGTGTTCAAGTGGCTCAAGGCGCAGGGTGGTCTCGATGCCATGGAGCGCATTAACGACGCCAAACAGCGCAAGCTGTATACGGCGATCGATGCCAGCGAGCTGTACAGCAACCCGATCAACGTCGCAGATCGTTCGTGGATGAATATTCCCTTCCGTCTGGCCGATGATCGTCTGGACAAGCCTTTCCTGGCGGGTGCCGAGGAACGGGGACTGCTCAACCTCAAGGGGCATCGTTCGGTGGGCGGCATGCGTGCCTCCATCTATAACGCAGTCCCGGAAGCGGCAGTGGATGCGCTGGTGGCCTACATGGCCGAATTCGAGAAACAGCACGGTTGAACAATCATGTCAGATGAAGCGCAACTCAAAGCTCTGCGCAACCGGATCGACTCGATCGACGAGAAGGTTCTGGAGCTGATCAGCGAGCGCGCCCGCTGCGCCCAGACGGTGGCCGAGGTCAAGCAGAAGACGCTGGCCGAGGGCGAGAAGCCGGTGTTCTACCGGCCCGAACGGGAAGCCTGGGTGCTCAAGCACATCATGGAGCTGAACAAGGGGCCGCTGGACAACGAAGAGGTGGCGCGACTGTTCCGCGAGATCATGTCCGCCTGTCTGGCGCTGGAAGAGCCCCTGCGGGTGGCCTACCTGGGGCCGGAAGGCACCTTCACCCAAGCGGCTGCGTTGAAGCATTTCGGCCACTCGGTGGTCAGCGTGCCGATGGCGGCGATCGACGAAATCTTCCGTGAAGTGGCAGCCGGTGCGGTGCACTTCGGTGTGGTCCCGGTGGAAAATTCCACCGAGGGCGCCATCAACCATACCCTCGACAGCTTTCTCGAACACGACCTGGCCATCTGCGGCGAGGTGGAGCTGCGTATTCATCACCATCTGCTGGTGGGCGAGAATACCCGTACCGACAAAATCTCCCGGGTTTACTCCCATGCGCAGTCACTGGCTCAGTGCCGCAAGTGGCTGGATGCGCATTATCCCAACGTCGAGCGGGTCGCGGTGGCCAGCAACGCCGAGGCGGCGCGCCGGGTCAAAGGCGAGTGGAACTCCGCAGCCATCGCCGGTGATATCGCCGGCGAGCTCTATGGCCTGACCCGTATTGCCGAGAAGATCGAGGACCGCCCGGATAACTCCACGCGCTTCCTGATGATCGGCAACCAGGAAGTGCCGCCGACCGGCGACGACAAGACCTCGATCATCGTCTCGATGAACAACCGTCCGGGGGTGCTGCACCATCTGTTGCAGCCGTTCCACGAGAACGGCATCGACCTGACCCGTATTGAAACCCGTCCTTCACGCAGCGGCAAATGGACCTACGTATTCTTCATCGACTTCTTCGGCCATCAGCATGATCCGCTGATCAAAGGCGCGCTGGAAAAGATTCGCGAGGAAGCGGTGGCGCTGAAGATACTGGGTTCTTACCCAAAGGCGGTTCTTTAACTGTAGCGACAGGTTGCAAGCGGCAAGCTGCAAGCGGTTCAGCAGAGTAGGTGTTGCTTGTGGCTTGTGCTCGAAGCTTGAGGCTTTGTCATGAGTTGCGATTTTCTGAGCCTGGCGCTGCCGGGTGTGCAAAAACTGTCCCCTTACGTTCCCGGCAAGCCGGTGGAAGAGCTGGCTCGGGAGTTCGGCCTGGATCCGGATGAGATCATCAAGCTGGCCAGCAATGAAAACCCCCTCGGTCCAGCACCCATGGCGCTCAAGGCCATTCAGGCAGCTCTGCCGGAACTGACCCGTTATCCCGATGGCAACGGCTTCACCCTGAAGCAGGCGCTGTCCCGGCACTTCGGTTTCGACCTGACGATGATCACGCTGGGCAACGGCTCGAATGACATTCTCGAACTGCTGACGCGCGCTTTTGTCCTGCCTGAGCATGAGGTTGTGTTCAGTCAGCACGCCTTTGCCGTCTATCCCATCGTCACCCAGGCGGTGGGCGCCACCGCAGTGGAAGTGCCCGCCCGGGAGTGGGGGCATGATCTGGAGGCGATGGCGGCGGCCATTACCCCGGCGACACGGCTGGTGTTCATCGCCAACCCCAACAACCCGACCGGCACCTGGATCGAGCGGGCTGATTTCGAGGCCTTCATGGAGCGCGTGCCGGCGCAGGTGCTGGTGGTACTGGACGAGGCCTACACCGAGTACGTGGATGCCAAAGACGCGCTCAATGGTTTTGACTTTGTGGCGCGTTACCCCAATCTGATCGTGTCACGTACCTTTTCCAAGGCCTATGGCCTGGCAGCGTTGCGGGTCGGCTATTGCATCAGCCATCCACAGGTAGCCGATGTGATCAATCGCGTGCGTCAGCCCTTCAACGTCAACAGTCTGGCATTGGCGGCTGCGGTAGCCAGCCTGCAGGACAACGCCTATCTGGCGGAAAGTCGGCGCGCCAACCGCGAAGGCATGTTGCAGCTGGAGCAGGGTTTCCGTGCGCTGGGGCTGGGCTGGATTGCTTCCCGCGGCAACTTCGTCGCGGTGGACCTGGGGCGCGAAGCCGCGCCGGTATATCAGGGCTTGCTGCGCGAAGGTGTGATTGTTCGTCCGGTAGCGGGCTACGGCATGCCCAACCATCTGCGCGTTTCCATCGGCCTGCCCCAGGAAAACAAGCGCTTCCTCGAAGCCCTGGGGCGGGTTCTGACCGGTGAATAGGGATGTAACCACGATGTCATCCAAGGCGCCGATAATTGGTCGCCTGGCGGTAATCGGTCTTGGCCTGATTGGCGGCTCCTTTGCCAAGGGGCTGCGCCAGTCGGGATTGTGTCATGAGGTGGTGGGTTGCGATCCCGACCCGGCGACTTGCCGAGTGGCTGTGTCGCTGGGTATCGTCGATATCATGACCGATGACCTGGCCGAGGCAGTGCAGGGCGCAGATCTGATCATGCTGGCGGTTCCGGTGCTGGCCATGGAACGGGTGCTGGGTCAGCTCGCGACACTGGATATCGGGCAGGCGGTGATCACCGACGCCGGCAGTACCAAGAGTGCAGTAGTGGATGCGGTGCGCAACGCCTTCGGCCGGATTCCGCCACACTTCGTGCCCGGGCATCCGATTGCCGGCTCTGAACGCAGTGGTGTTGAAGCGGCGGACGCCGGGTTGTTTCGCAATCACAAGGTAATCCTGACACCGCTGGAAGAAACCGCTGAAACGTCGCTGGCGCTTGTGCGTCGTGCCTGGCAGGCGGTGGGCGCGGATGTCGAGGATATGCGACTGGCTGATCACGATGAGGTCCTGGCTGCTACCAGCCATCTGCCGCATCTACTGGCCTTTTCGCTGGTGGATACGCTGGCCTCGCGCAGCGAAAATCTGGAGATATTCCGCTATGCTGCCGGTGGTTTTCGAGATTTCACCCGGATCGCTGCCAGCGACCCCGTCATGTGGCGGGATGTATTCCTGGCCAACCGTGATGCGGTACTGCGCAGCCTGGATGATTTCACCCATGATTTAAGCCGCTTGCGTGCGGCGGTTGAGGAAGGTGATGCCAACGCTCTGCTGGGCGTCTTCACCCGAGCCCGATCCGCACGCGAGCATTTCAGCAAGATTTTGGCCCGCAGGGCTTATATGGAACCCATGCAGACTCAATCGATCAACTTCATTGCCAATCCCGGTGCCAGCGTACAAGGCCGTATTCGTGTACCTGGCGACAAGTCTATTTCCCATCGTTCGATCATGCTCGGCTCGTTGGCCGAAGGCGTGACTGAAGTGGAGGGTTTCCTGGAAGGCGAGGACAGCCTGGCCACCTTGCAGGCATTTCGCGACATGGGCGTGGTTATCGAGGGGCCGGACCATGGGCGCGTCACCATCAACGGTGTCGGCCTGCATGGTCTGCAGGCTCCTCCGGGACCCATCTACGTCGGTAACTCGGGCACCTCGATGCGTCTGCTGGCCGGTTTGCTGGCGGGGCAGACGTTCACCACCGAATTGACCGGTGATGCGTCCCTGACCAAGCGGCCCATGGGTCGTGTCGCCAATCCGTTGCGCGAGATGGGCGCCAATATCGATACCGGCGAGGAGGGTCGTCCGCCGTTGCATATCAAGGGTGCCGAGAGCCATTTGAAGGGTATGGACTATGTCATGCCCATGGCCAGTGCCCAGGTCAAATCCTGTCTGCTGCTGGCTGGCCTGTATGCCGAAGGCAGCACCTCGGTGACCGAGCCGGCGCCGACGCGCGATCACACCGAGCGCATGCTCAAGGGTTTTGGTTACCCGGTACAGGTCGAGGGGGCCACGGCCACCGTTGACTCCGGCCACAAGCTGACCGGTTGCAAGATCGACGTGCCGGCAGATATCTCCTCAGCGGCATTCTTCATGGTCGCCGCCAGCATCGCCGAAGGCTCGGATCTGACCCTGGAACACGTAGGCATCAACCCCACCCGTATCGGCGTGATCAACATCCTGCGGGCCATGGGTGGTGACATCACCCTGAGCAACGAACGCGAAGTGGGCGGTGAGCCGGTCGCGGATGTGCGAGTGCGCTATGCGCCGCTGAAGGGGATCGAGATTCCAGAAGATCAGGTGCCGCTGGCGATCGACGAATTCCCGGTCCTGTTTATTGCTGCTGCCTGCGCCGAAGGGCGCACCATTCTGCGCGGCGCTGAAGAATTGCGGGTCAAGGAATCCGACCGTATCCAGGTCATGGCCGATGGTCTGCAGCTGCTGGGCATCAAGGCCGAGCCGACTTCCGATGGCATCATCATCGAGGGTGGCGTCATGGGCGGCGCTACCGTCGACAGCCATATGGATCACCGCATCGCCATGTCTTTTGCCATCGCCTCGTTGCGCGCCACCGCCGACATCTGCATCACCGACTGCATCCATGTGGCCACCTCGTTCCCCGGATTTATCGACCTGGCGCGTTCGGTGGGCATCAATATCCGTCAGGAGGATAACGCGTGAGTGCTGATATAGAGATAGCCCCGGTCATTACCATCGATGGCCCCGGTGGCTCCGGCAAGGGCACACTGACCGGTATGCTGGCTGCCAGCCTGGGATGGCATCTGCTGGATTCCGGCGCGCTGTACCGGGTGCTGGCCTTCGCCGCCCGCAACCACGGAGCGGACCTGACCAACGAGGAAATCCTCACCAACCTGGCGGCGCATCTGGATGTGCGTTTTATTGCCGGGGACAGTGACAGGGAGCAGTGCATCATTCTCGAAGGTGAGGATGTGACGCGGGGAATCCGTACCGAAGCCACCGGTGCCGGCGCCTCCCAGATCGCTGCGCTGCCTGCCGTTCGTCAGGCGTTGCTGGCACGCCAGCAGGCGTTTCGCGAGGCGCCCGGGCTGGTGGCGGATGGGCGTGACATGGGTACCGTGGTGTTTCCGGATGCCCAGCTGAAGATTTTTCTGACCGCCAGCCCGGAAATCCGTGCTGAGCGCCGCTACCGGCAGTTGCTCGAAAAGGACGAAACTGCTAATCTTGCGGGTCTTCTCGATGAGATTACCGCCAGGGACGAAAGGGATATGAATCGCAGCATCGCGCCATTGCGGCCGGCTGAGGACGCCATCCTGATCGATTCTTCGCATATGAGCATCGAAAATGTACTTGAAACAGTTCAGCTGGAAGCGCGCAAACGCAACCTGCTGGGCTGATCAGGCGAGTCTTTTGCCGGGTAACCAGCACCACCGGCAAAGGTGTATTTATAATCAACCCACGCAAGCTGGTGGCGTGGCGGGCAAGTTGGCTGCAGGGCGCGCAGTAGAGCGGCCAGGCGGTTACTGCCTTATTAAACATTGACAGGAATCCAAATGAGCGAAAGCTTTGCCGAACTTTTTGAAGAAAGCCTAGTAACCCTTGATATGGAGCCAGGCTCCATCATCACCGGTATTGTTGTGGACATCGACTCCGACTGGGTCACCGTTCACGCCGGCCTGAAATCCGAGGGTGTCATTCCGCGCGAGCAGTTCCTGAACGATCAGGGCGAGCTGACCATCAGCGTGGGTGATGAGGTACACGTTGCACTGGAAGCCGTTGAAGACGGTTTCGGTGAAACCAAACTGTCCCGTGAGAAGGCCAAGCGCGCCGAATCCTGGAAAGTCCTCGAAGCAGCTTTCGCCGCAGAAGAAATCGTCAAGGGTGTCATCAACGGCAAGGTCAAAGGTGGCTTTACCGTCGACGTCAACACCATCCGTGCGTTCCTGCCGGGTTCTCTGGTCGATGTTCGTCCGGTTCGCGACACCGCGCACCTGGAAGGCAAGGAACTGGAATTCAAGGTCATCAAGCTCGACCAGAAGCGCAACAACGTTGTCGTTTCCCGTCGTGCCGTCCTCGAAGCCGAGAACAGCGCCGAGCGCGAAGCCCTGCTGGAAACCCTGCAGGAAGGCCAGGTTGTCAAAGGTATCGTCAAGAACCTCACCGACTACGGTGCGTTCGTTGACCTGGGCGGCGTAGATGGTCTGCTGCACATCACCGACATGGCCTGGAAGCGCATCAAGCATCCTTCCGAGATCGTCAACGTTGGCGACGAAATCGACGTCAAGGTGCTGAAATTCGACCGCGAGCGCAACCGCGTTTCCCTGGGTCTGAAGCAGCTGGGCGAAGATCCATGGGTCGCCATCACTGGTCGCTACCCAGAAGGCACTCGTGTCAACGCCAAGGTCACCAATCTCACCGACTACGGCTGCTTCGCCGAGCTGGAAGAGGGTGTTGAAGGCCTGGTTCACGTGTCCGAAATGGATTGGACCAACAAGAACATCCATCCTTCCAAAGTCGTTCAGGTTGGCGACGAAGTGGAAGTCATGGTTCTGGACATCGACGAAGATCGTCGTCGTATCTCCCTGGGCATCAAGCAGTGCAAGATGAACCCATGGGAAGAGTTCTCCAGCAAGTTCAACAAGGGTGACAAGATCTCCGGCTCCATCAAGTCGATCACCGATTTCGGTATCTTCATTGGTCTGGACGGCGGCATCGACGGTCTGGTTCACCTGTCCGACATCTCCTGGAACGAAGTTGGCGAAGAAGCCGTACGTCGTTTCAAGAAGGGCGACGAGATCGAAACCGTCATCCTGTCTGTTGATCCAGAGCGTGAGCGCATCTCCCTGGGCGTCAAGCAGCTGGAAGACGATCCGTTCTCCAACTTCGTTTCTCTGAACGAGAAAGGCACCATCATCACTGGTACCGTCAAGGAAGTTGACGCTAAGGGCGCGGTAATCACCCTGGCTGAAGAGATCGAAGGTACTCTGAAAGCTTCCGAAATCAGCCGTGACCGCGTTGAAGATGCGCGTAACGTGCTGAACGTCGGTGACGAAGTCGAAGCCAAGATCATCAGCGTTGACCGCAAGAGCCGCGTCATCAGCCTGTCGATCAAGGCGAAAGATGTTGAAGACGAGAAAGAAGCCATCCAGGACCTGCGCAAGCAGGAAATGCTGGCCGCTGGTCCGACCACCATTGGTGATCTGATCAAGCAGCAGATGGAAAACAAG
This sequence comes from Halopseudomonas litoralis, assembly GCF_900105005.1. Lineage (NCBI taxonomy): Bacteria > Pseudomonadati > Pseudomonadota > Gammaproteobacteria > Pseudomonadales > Pseudomonadaceae > Halopseudomonas > Halopseudomonas litoralis. The sequence goes on along the minus strand of NZ_LT629748.1, from coordinate 2,129,305 downwards.
GGCAACTAAGCAGCCCTTGCAGTGAAAAAGGAGCGACTTCGGTCGCTCCTTTTTTTTGCCTGGTAAAAACCGCTTGAGCGTGCCGCTTGCCCCGCCCTGCGACTGCATGGTACAAACAATAAAAACGGATCCTAGCCGATTGAATAAAAAGGGAAAAATCATGACCAAGTCGGAGTTGATCGAACGCATCGTCGAGCAACAGGGCCAGTTATCAGCCAAGGACGTGGAGTTGGCCATCAAGACCATGCTGGAGCACATGTCTACTGCGCTGGCGACGGGCGAGCGTATCGAAATACGGGGTTTTGGCAGTTTTTCACTGCATTACCGTGCGCCGCGTATCGGCCGTAATCCCAAGACCGGTGATTCGGTACAGCTGGAAGGTAAATACGTTCCGCATTTCAAGCCAGGCAAGGAATTGCGCGACCGGGTCAACGACTCGCTGGAAACCGCCTGACTCAAGCGGTATGACTGATCGTCAGGCTGCGCTATACTGCCCCTCTGCTTAATGATGGGAGTGGTGGCATGCAATGGCTGAAACGCGCGGTGCTGATCATCGTTCTATTACTGGTGGCACTGGCAACCATTGATTTCATGCTGGAGAATCAGCAGAACATCGCGTTGCAGTTTCTCGAAATATCCTCCCCCGAATTGCCTGTGTCTCTTTTCATCGTCATTGCCTTCATTCTCGGCAGTCTGCTGGGGATCTTCATAGGCTGGCTGCTGACGGCCCGTCTGCGACTGCGCATGATGGTTCAGAGCAATGAGCTCAATCGCTATCGCAAGGAAGTCGACAAGCTGCGTACCCAGGCTGTAAAAGGCTGATTACTATGCAGGAGCTGTTGTTCCTCGGGCTATTCATGGGGGCGCTGGGTATTGGTTGGTTCCTCGGGCGACGGGAAGCCATCAAGGTCGGTTTCATGCTGGCTCCCCATGGCAGTGCCCTCGACAAGCAGTACTTCATCGGTCTCAACTACCTGCTCAACGAGCAGCCGGACGAGGCGATCGAAACCTTTATCCGGGCCCTTGAGGTCAACCCTGAAACGGTCGAAACGCACATAGCCATCGGCAAGCTGTTCTGTCAGCGCGGTGATGTGGAGCGTGCCATCAAGGTTCATCAGAACCTGTTGGCGCGGCCTAATCTCACCTCCCTGCAGGCGGACCGGGTACAGTTCGAGCTGGCCCGCGATTATCTTGCAGTGGGTCTGCATCACCGCGCCGAGCGCCTGCTGGATGAGCTGGTAGATTCAGGGTCAAGTCTGGGCGCCGACGCGCTGGCCGACCTGGTCCGCATCCATGAGCGTGAGCGCGACTGGCAGCGTGCTGTGGCCGTCGGGCAGCGCCTGGTCAAGCAGCGGGGGGCCTTCGCCGTCACCTTGGCGCATTATCACTGCGAGCTGGCTCGCGAGGCGCAGGCACGCAAGGAGTGGCCGCAGGCGCGCCGCCATTTGCTGGACGCCCTGGCCATTCAACGTGACAGTGTCCGCGCCATGTTGATGTTGGCAGAGCTGGAGGCGGGGCAGGGGCGTGAGCGGGAAGAACTCAAGTGGTTGCGCCGGCTGGCAACGCACGATGCGGATTTCGTTTCACAGGCGCTGCCGTTGCTCCGGCAGCTGGCCAAGAGCGGAGCCTTGGATCTATTGGCCTATCTTGACGATGTGCTGGCAAATAAACATCCGCCGGTAGTGGCGACGGTGCTGGCGCGCGCCGATGAGTTGTACAAGCGTGCCGGGCTCGCTGCGACCAGCGAATATGTGCTTGCCCATCTGCAGCAGCAACCATCATTGAGCGGATTGCTGTACCTGATCGATCTGCACAAGGATAATGTCGAGCCGCGAGGTCATGCCAATCTCATGATTCTGCGCGGGATTGTTGAAGCGCTGTTGATCGATAAACCCAGGTTCTGTTGTCAGGCCTGTGGCTTTTCCGGCAAGCAGTTGCACTGGCAATGCCCGACTTGCCATGGATGGTCGACGATACGACCTTTAAAGGGGCGGGATTTGGCTGTGGCCAATCCGTCGCTGCGACCCATTTGATACAGGAAAGATAAATGCCCTGCAATACCCCGATAATCGTTGCTCTGGATTTCCCCGACGCAGCATCAGCAGTCGCGATGGCCGACCGTCTCGATCCGGCACAGTGCCGCCTCAAGGTGGGCAAAGAGTTGTTCACCGCAACGGGTCCGGCTGTTGTGGAGGCGCTTCAGGACAAAGGGTTCGAGGTTTTCCTGGATCTCAAATTCCATGATATTCCCAATACCACGGCCAATGCGGTGCGGTCAGCTGCGGAGCTGGGTGTGTGGATGGTGAACGTGCATGCCGGTGGTGGCCGGCGCATGATGGAGGCTTGCCGCGAGATCCTCGAGCGCCGCTCGGGCCCGCGCCCCTTGCTGACGGCGGTCACGGTGCTGACCAGCCTGGAGCAGGAGGATCTGCAGGAGGTAGGTATTGATATCGAACCCATGGTGCAGGTACAGCGCCTGGCACGCCTTACGCAGGACTGTGGACTGGATGGTGTGGTCTGTTCGGCCCGTGAAGCCAAGGCGCTCAGAAGCGCACTGAATGAGGATTTCAAACTGGTGACGCCGGGTATCCGCCCGGATGATGCCAGTGCCGATGATCAGAAGCGTATCGTCACGCCGCGTCAGGCGATGGACAATGGCAGCAGCTATCTGGTGATCGGCCGGCCCATCACTCGCGCTGAGGATCCGGCTGCGGTGTTATCCGCTATTTTGGAAAGTTTGAATAGCTGAAAGCGATAGAAGATTGTTGGGGTCTGCTGGTGCCTGCTGGGAACAGGTTGGCCGGCAGGTCCGTGCCGACACGCTGCAAGTACATCCATGTAAGCTCGCGGTCGCCATCCATGGCGACACGACGGTCGGCACGGCCCTGCCGGCCAACCTCTTCTGCGATGCTCTGTGTGGCTGATGAATTTAAACCCGCAGGCCGCTCCCGCTGCAAAGGTAGCTCAAAACGTGAAGCGGCCTGAGTCAGTGCCAGCATAAACCTATCAGCTGATCTGCGATTGCTGATAATTCTCGATACCTACCTTGTCGATCAGGCCCAGCTGAGTCTCGATCCAGTCGACGTGCTCTTCTTCTGACGTCAGGATGTCCTCTGCCAACTCACGGCTGCCGTAATCGCCGATGCTCTCGAAGTAGGCGATGGCCTCCTTGAGGTCGGGGATGCCCTGCATTTCCAGTCGCAGGTCGCATTCGAGGATCTCGCGGGTGTTCTCGCCGATCATCAGCTTGCCGAGGTCCTGCAGGTTGGGTAGGCCTTCGAGAAACAGGATGCGCTTGGTCAAGGCATCGGCGTGCTTCATTTCATCGATGGATTCATGGTATTCGTGGTCGCCGAGCTTATCCAGACCCCAATCCTGCAGCATACGCGCATGCAGAAAGTACTGGTTAATGGCAACCAGCTCGTTACCGAGCAGAATATTGAGATGGCGGATTGCCTGTGCGTCGCCTTTCATGACGGAATTCCTCAGTGCGGGATCAATCCACTGAGTTTGCTATTTGAAAGGCGGACTGTCAAATACAGCCCTTGAAAATCAAATAGATAGAAACGTTTCTCGGCAGAATACAAGACGCATTCAGGCCATTGCGAACTGACCGGCGTTGATGAAACTGGCAGAAGCGGCCACGCGGTATTCGCTGATGATGGATTTGCAGTCTCGGCCACATTTACCACACTGATTGGCCACGTCCAGGCGCTCGCGCAAATCACGCATGCTGCAGGCGCCATCAGTCACCGCATCGCGAATCTGGGTGTCGGTAATCCCCTTGCAAAGACATACATACATCGGCGCCACTCCAAGATCGGTCAGGAATGGCTATACGCTAATCGTAACGAGAATAGTTGTCAAACAACTATCGATGTTATTCGCATCAAGGGGACGAATGGTCCGCTTGCTCCCGGCTGCGATGCTGATCAAAAGGTCATCAGCGCGCTGAATATCCGCTATCTTCCACCCTGATGATGTCTGGACGCCGCACCGTGCCTGAAGCGCAAGCGTGCTGGTCGGCGGGCTGGTCATTTGTGGTTACATCTGGATGAAATCGCGCTCGGATATCGGCAGTCCACTGGCATAGACTCGAATCGACAATTACAAGAACAGAGGCGGGGGCTGAGTCCCTGCGTGACCAATGGAGTCGCCCCATGAGTCAGTCCGGTGTTTTGAAGCGTTCTACCATCCTGATCCACGGCTCGGTGGGCATACCCCTGGCCATCATCGGGTACCCGCTGGCGGTTTATCTTCCGCCGTTCTATGCCCAGGAAATGGGCCTGAACATGGCGTTGATGGCGCTGGTGCTGGTGCTCGCACGGTTCTCCGATGTGTTTACCGATCCCCTTATCGGTATGCTCAGTGATCGTTGGCAGACGCGCTTTGGCCGGCGCAAGCCCTGGTTGGTCATGGGCACGCCGTTGATGTTATTGGGCACGGTGATGATTTTCATGCCGCCGGACGGGGCCGGCATCCTGCATCTGTTGATCTGGACTGTGTTGATGTACTTCGGTTGGACCATGGTGACCTTGCCCTACGGCGCCTGGGGAGCTGAATTGTCAACGCAGTATCATCAACGCAGCCGGGTGACCGCCTCGCGCGAAGGTTTCATTCTGCTGGGACTGTTCATTGCGGCGCTGGCACCGGCGGTCGTCCAGGCCTTGGGCGCGCGTTATGCCGCGGGTGACACCGATAGTCTGTTGATGCGTGTCGCTGTTTGGCTGGTGGGGCGTGATGGTGAGTTGGGTATCGGTTACGGCCCGATTCTGGCTTCCATGGGTTGGCTGTTGCTGATTCTATTGCCGATTACCGTGCTGCTGGTCGTCACACGGGTGCGTGAGGCGCCGCCGCGATCGGTACAGCGTACCGATTGGAAGAAGGGATGGCGGGTGATGAAGAACAACGGCCCGTTCAAGCGGCTGATGTTGATTCTGCTGATCGTAATCACCGGCGAGTCGTTTCGCAATGCCATGTCAGTGTTCTTCATGCAGCATGTCATCCAGATTCAGGCGCACATCGGCATGATGTACCTGTTGTATTTCGGTATAGGTATTGCCGGTATTCCGTTCTGGTTGGCGCTGGGTCGCAAGATCGGCAAGCATCGGGCTTTCTGTGTGGCGGTCAGCCTGTCCAGCCTGAGTATTCTCGGCATGTTTTTCCTGCAGGCCGGTCAGCTGCTGCCGTTTGCCATCATGTTCGCAATCAAGGGGTTCTGCTTCGCTGCGTTCCAGTTTCTGCCGTTGTCGATGCTGGCGGATATCGTTGACCTGGATACGGCGCGCAGCAAGGAGCACCGCACCGGACTGTTCTTCGCCATGTCCGGCATGGCGCAGAAGATGGCCATGGCTATCGGCCTCGGACTGTCGTTGGGCATGCTGTCGCTGGTCGGGTTCGATGCCACCCAGACGGTGCATACCGAGCAACAGCTGATGTCCCTGCGGGTGCTCTACATCGTCGGCCCGGTGCTCATGTACATGACCGCCTTCATGCTGGCTCGCAAGTACCCTCTGACTTCCGACCGGCAGGAACGCATCCGCCAATGGATCCAGCGGCGCAACGTGCGCTTGCAGATCGTCGAGGCGGATTAAGGCCTGTTCCGTTATGCTGTCATTCTTCAGCGAAGGTTAAGGGAAGGGTGACAGCAATGTCTGAGCGGTCTCAGTTCAGCCTGATGCGCAGCAGGCGTTTCCTGCCATATTTCATCACCCAGTTTCTGGGTGCGTTCAATGACAACGTGTTCAAGCAGGCGCTGGTACTGGCTATCCTGTTCAAGATCGGGGTGGCTGCCGACCCCAATGTGCTGATCAATCTCAGCGCGCTGTTGTTCATCCTGCCGTTCTTTCTGTTTTCCGCGCTGGGTGGTCAGTTCGGGGAGAAATTTCCCAAGCACGTGTTGATTCGCCTGATCAAGTTCGCTGAAATCATCATCATGCTGACGGGCGCCGCCAGCGTGCTGCTGGGTAGCCTGCCGATGATGCTGGTGGTGCTGTTTGCCATGGGCGCGCAATCGTCACTGTTCGGTCCGGTGAAGTACTCGATACTGCCGCTGCATCTGGCGGAGCGGGAGCTGATCGGCGGCAACGCGCTGGTGGAAATGGGCACCTTTCTGGCGATTCTCGGCGGTACCCTGTTCGCTGGTGTGTTGATGGCGGGCGAGGCGTGGGCGAGCTGGGTGTCTATTGCCGTCGTCAGCCTGGCCCTGCTGGGTTTTTTCGCCAGTCTGGCGATTCCGCCAACCGCCGCTGCGCTGCCGAGACTGCAGCTGGATTGGAATATCCTGCGTCAATCGGCACGGATTCTTCATCTCGGGCTGGTGCAGCAATCCAGACCGGTTTCCCGTTCGTTGCTGGCCAACTCCTGGTTCTGGTTTCTCGGAGCGACCTATCTGGCGCAGATTCCCGGCTTCACCCGGGATTACCTGGGCGGTGACGAAACCGTGGTGACGCTGATTCTCGCCGTCTTTTCCATCGGTATTGCCGCCGGCTCGCTGCTCTGCGAGCGCTTGTCCCGCAAGACTGTGGAGCTGGGTCTGGTGCCGCTTGGCGCCTGTGGCCTGACGCTGTTCGGGCTATTACTATGGGGAGGTGCGGGCTTCATCGATATGCAGGCCGGGCAGCTTGGTTGGCTGCAGCTGTTACTGCAGCCGGCCGCCTGGGCAGTCATGGTCTGCATACTTGGGCTGGGCATGTTCGGCGGTTTGTATATAGTGCCGCTGTACGCCTTGATTCAGGCCCGCACCGGGGACAGTGAACGCTCGCGAGTCATCGCCGCAAACAATATTCTCAATTCGCTGTTGATGGTGATATCGGCGGTGTTCGCCATGTTGATGCTGGGTGTGGTGGGGATCAGTATTCCGCAGCTGTTCCTGGTGGTCTCTGTGCTGAACGTACTGGTCAGTCTGTATCTCTTCCTGGCTGTGCCGGAATTCACCGAGCGCCTGAAAGTATGGGTGAACCAATGGAACTGATGAACGAGATACGTCGGCGCGACCAACTGCTCAGCTGGACCGAGCGAGGGCTGTTGACGCCCGGCCAGCTGAATAGTGCGCTGGCCCCCGAGCAGCCGCAACCGACTGCGCAGCATTGGCTGCAGGTCCTTGATCGAGTGTTGGCTTTCTTCGGCTGCCTGTTACTGGCGCTCGGCGTGATTTTCTTCTTTGCATTCAACTGGGAGCAGTTGCACCGGTTTGCCAAGCTGGGTCTGGCAATGCTCGCCCTCAGCGGTTTTGCCGGCGCAGCGCTGGTTGTTACCAGCGGCTCGTTGGCCTATCGTGCCGCGCTGCTCGGGGCGTCACTGGCCACCGGTGGTTTGTTGGCGTTGATCGGACAGACCTATCAGACCGGTGCCGATATCTGGCAACTGTTCGCGGTCTGGGCGGTACTGATCCTGCCATGGGCATGGCTGTCACGCTCGGTTGCCTGCTGGGTGTTGTTCTGGGGTGTCGCCAACCTGGCGCTGGTGCGTTATCTGGCGATGGGCAATGGCTGGTTCAGCGGGGATGGCGCAACAACTCTGGTGGCGTTGATGGGTATCGCTGTTTTCAATATCGCGCTGTTGCTGCTGTTCGAGATTCGCAGTAGCTGGTTACCGCAGACAGCCCGGGTCATGCAGCGTCTGGCCGGCGCTGGGTTGCTCAGTGCTCTGTCGCTGGCTGCGATGATTGCCTGGTGGCATCCAGAGCAGATCTATCCGGTGGGCGTGCTGGGCGCCACCTATCTACTGGGCATACCTATCTATCGGCGGCTGCGGCGCGACTTGCTGATGCTTGCCTTGCAGCTGTACTCATTGGTCGGCGTGCTTGCCGCGGGATTGGCGCGCCTGCTGGACGGTACCGATGGCTTCGTGCAGTTCTGGGCTCTGGGGCTGTTCCTGCTGCTGGGTAGTGCCGTGGTTTCGGTCTGCTTGCAGCGCTGGCACCGGGAGGAGGGCGTATGAGCGTCCCATGGAAGCAGGTCTTGCTGGACGAGCTGGTGCAACGGCAAGTACTGCAGCCAGACGCACAGGCCCGGCTGCAGTTTGAGGAAGATGCGCCGTGGTATGTGATGATCCTGTCCGCCATTGCGGCTTGGTTTGCGGCAATGATGCTGCTGGGCGCCTGGACGATCATGACGGACGCCAGCCCGCTCCCCAGCATGCTCGCTGCGGCCATCCTGCTGTTGTCGGCTATCTGGTTGTTGCGTGGCTCGGGCGCCTTCGTGATGCAGCTGGGGTTGGCGTTGTCTCTACTCGGACAGGCCATGCTGGTATTTGCCATTATCGAGCTGGGACCGCACACGGGTGCCAATGAGCGAAGCGCGGCAGTGGCGGCCCTGCTGCTGAGCTGCGGCATGTTAATGGCCATCGCCGGTGCCGCACATCGATTCTTTTGTGCATTGATCGCTCTGGTGAGCCTGGCAGTACTGGTAGGCAACAACCCGCTGCTGTCGTTGTACGGCGTAGCCCTGGCCGCGGTCGCTGTCTGTTTGTGGCTCGCACGCGCCTGTTGGGCTGCGTCCCGTCGAGCTGCATTGATTCGGGCTGTGGCCGGCGCGTCGACACTCGTGGCGCTGGTTCTCGGTGTTATCGGGCAGCCTTATGCGCATGTTGCATCCTGGTTGAGTACAGTGGCAACGGACGCCGGTCGTCTGGTGTGGCTGTACCCTGCCGGCGCTGCGATCGTGCTGTTGGCGACGTTGGTCCGGTTGCTGCGGGACGTGCAGCTAGCGGTTCGGGTGGCTGCACTGGCTGGCGCCTTGGTCCTCATTGCGTTATGCATTCAGGCCCCCGGGTTGCTGATAGGTGCAGCCTTGTGGCTGGCGGTATTTCATGCCTGCGACCGCCTATGGTGTGTGCTGGTAGGCATGGGTGTTGTCTTGTATCTGGGGGATCTGTATTACAGCCTGCATATCACCTTGCTGGCCAAATCCGTATTGCTGGCGGCCAGCGGTCTGTTGCTGCTGGTGTTGCGCGCAGCGGTGATAGCGCCGTTGAGGAGAGCGTCATGAGCAGGGCGCGTGTGGGTATTATCGCCGCCTGGTTGCTGGTGATGGCAGTGGCTGTATATGCCGTGCAGGACCATGAAAAGACTCTGCACGACGGTCAACTGGTGCTGCTGCGTCTGGCCCCGGTGGACCCGCGTTCATTGATGCAGGGAGACTACATGGCATTGCGATTCGAGGTGGACGCGCAGCTGCGTGCCGAAGACGGCAAGTGGCCGAAATATGCCTACCTGCAACTGGGCGCGGGATCGCGGACAAGCTTTGCCGGTATGGGCGATGCGCTGACCACTGAGCCGGGCAGGGTGTCCATGCGGATCCGGCCGGGAGTGCGTGGAGCTAGTCTCGGGCCCAATGCATTCTTCTTTCAGGAGGGGCAGGCGGCGCTGTATGAAAACGCGCGCTGGGGTGGTTTTCGGGTAGCAGCTGACGGCACTGCGCTGCTCACCTCACTCTATAGCGAGGAACTGGAGTTGCTGGGCAATAATCGCCGCTAAGCTCCGTGGAGACCGCCGTCAGGTTCTGCGTCCGAGATCAGACTGTTCAGGTCTTGGCTGGCGCCTTGCTGGCAGGTTTGCCATAGGTCTGGCCGCTGGTGCCGTTGGGGATGCTCTGAATTTCACCGCCGGAAGCGAGGAACGCGCTGATCTGATCATTGATCGATTCGCTGGTGGCTACAGCGGCATCGGCCTTGCGTTTGGCGGGGGCGGTTTTGGGTTTGGCTACGATCTTGGCGGCGGGTTTGGTCGACATGAATTGCACCTTTGGGCAGGAAAAACAACCATAATACACTTTATCTGTCAATAATGCTTGGTTGCTTTTTTCTACCCGTTTTCGCCCTGTACAAAAACGGGCGGAAACGGGTAGAAGATGCCTGCCAGCGCTAATCAGTGCTGGTGGCCACCAATGCCATGGGCGTGACCATGGGCCAGCTCTTCTTCGGTGGCTGCGCGGACCGACAGGATTTCCACGTCAAAGGTCAGATCGCGGCCAGCCAGCGGGTGGTTGGAATCCACCACGGCCTGGGACAGGCCAACCTTGATCACAGTGACCTGGCGCGGACCCTGTTCGGTCTGGATCACTGCCAGCATGCCTGGCTTCCACTTCTTTGCGCCCTGCAGATGCTTCACCTGAACCTTCTGCGTGGCATTCTCCTGACGCGGGCCATAGGCCTTGTCGACTGGCAGATCGATGCTGAACACATCACCCGCTTCGCGACCTTCCAGCGCCTCGACCAGACCATCAAGCAGGCCGGCCTGACCATGCAGATAGAGGACAGGATCATGCTGGCGTGAACTCTCAATTTCTCCGCTGGCATCGGACAGGGTGTAGTGGAATTCGACCACTGAATTTTTTGCAATCTGCATGAAGCGACTCGTCAGGTTGGTTGGGGCGATCATTATCCGGGGCCATCAGGCTCTTGCCAAGCGGGCATCCAGGCATTCAGGACGAAGAGCTGATCTCCAGCACCTGTTCGAGCGGCAACTGGGCGCTGACATTGACGCTGCCCTGCGCGGCGAACACCACCAGGTGGTCGGCGGAGATGCGAATACCCAGTACTTCGCCCAAGGGGTGATCGTCATGGCTGGGAAAGATGGTTTCCAGCGTGCTGCCGGTGGGCAACTGCAGGCGGTACAGGGTGCTGGCGCCGAGGAATACCTTGCCGGTGATGATCGCCGTCAGACTGCTGCCTTCCTGGCCGACAATGTCGTCGGGACGCAGCAGCACATCCACCGCACTGCCGGCCGCGAGTTGATAGGCGCGGTTGCCGCGAATCACACCCAGCTCGGTCTGTACCGTGTCCGGGGTCAGTAACTGCCCGCGGATGAAATAGCCCTGACCGATGAAACTGGCGACGAAAGGCGTGGCCGGCTCGTGGTACAGGTTATAGGGCGTATCCCACTGCTGCAGACGGCCCTCGCGCAGCACGCCGACCTGGTCGCACACGGCGAAGGCCTCGCTCTGATCATGGGTCACCAGCATGGCGCTGGTTCCACGCGCCTTGAGGATATCGCGCACCTCGCCGGACAGGCGGCGACGCAACTCGCCATCCAGATTGGAAAAGGGCTCATCCAGCAACAGCAGCTCGGGTTCAGGCGCCAGAGCCCGGGCGAGGGCCACCCGCTGCTGTTGGCCGCCAGACAGCTCATGCGGATAACGCTGGCCCAGCTTGCCGAGTTTGACCAGCTCCAGCAATTCGCCCACGATCTGTTTGCGCTTGGGATGCTTATTGATGCCGAAGGCGATGTTCTGCGCCACCGTCAGGTGTGGAAACAGGGCGTAGTCCTGAAAGACCATACCGATCCGCCGTTGTTCCGGCGGTACGTTATGCGTCTGGCTCGACAGCAACCTGCCGCCCAGACGAATTTCCCCATCGCTGATCGGTTCGAAACCGGCAATGCTGCGCAATGTGGTGGTCTTGCCGCAGCCCGAAGGGCCGAGCAGGCAGCCGATATCGCCGGCGCGCAGATGGATGCTCAGATCCTGCACCACCTTGTGTCCGCCATAGCCGCAGGCGAGGGTATTCAGCTCTAGAACAATATCGGACATCGGGTTACCGTCAAGCAGTCAGCAGGAATTCAACCAGTGCTTTCTGGGCATGCAGGCGGTTTTCCGCCTGATCCCAGACCACGCTGCGCGGATCATCCATCAGTTCGGCGGAGACTTCCTCGCCGCGGTGGGCCGGAAGGCAATGCATGAACAGCACCGACTCGTCGGCGCGATCCAGCATCGCCGGGTTGACCTGATAGGGGGCGAAGCGCTGCATGCGCGCCTCGGCCTCGTCTTCCTGGCCCATTGATGCCCATACATCGGTACTGATCAGATGGGCACCCGCCACTGCCTCGTTGGGGTCGCGTACCAGAGTAACCCGTTCGCCGGCCTTGTCGAGAAATACCTGATCCGGTTCAAAGCCTTCAGGGCAGGCAATGCGCAATTGGAAATCGAACTGGATGGCTGCATGGATGTAGCTGTGGCACATGTTGTTGCCATCACCGATCCAGGTCACGACCTTGTCCTTGATACTGCCGCGATGCTCCAGAAAGGTCTGCATGTCGGCCAGTAGCTGACAAGGGTGCAGGTCATCGCTCAGACCATTGATCACCGGCACCTGGGAATGGGCAGCAAAGGTTTCCAGGGTGGCATGGGCGAAGGTTCGGATCATCACCGCATCGCACATGCGCGACAGCACCCGGGCGCTGTCTTCGATCGGCTCGCCACGGCCCAGCTGGGTGTCGCGCGGCGACAGGAAGATGGCCTGACCGCCCAACTGAATCATGCCGGCCTCAAAGGACACCCGAGTACGAGTGGAGGCCTTCTCGAAGATCATGCCCAGCACACGGTTCTTCAACGGCTCGTAGATGACCCCCTGACGATGCAGAGACTTGAGCTCGATGCCGCGTTTCAGCAGTCCAGCCAGTTCTGCCGGGGTACAATCCATCAACGAGAGAAAATGCCGTACAGTCATGTTGTGCTACCTGGTTACATCGGTCGGCTGTCGACCGGAAACAGTGGGCCTTACCGTGACCTGACGACCGGTAAAAGCCATATCCGAAAAAGTGAGAAGCAGGGATCTTATAGGGAAAATCCGCTGCAACGCAAATCAGCTCAGTTTCCCGGCGCCAGTCATTGCGCAAGGCGCCGGAGTTTGCGGTACACTGGCCGCATTTCGGGCAACCAACGTCATTGAGGACCCTCCATGAGCACCATTGAAACCATTCAAGAGCAAATCACTACCCATCCGGTTCTCATCTACATGAAAGGAGCGCCGAACGCGCCCCAGTGCGGTTTCTCCGCGCGGGCGGTGCAGGCGCTGATGAGCTGCGGCCAGAAGTTCGCCTACGTGGACATTCTGCAGAATCCGGACATCCGTGCCGAACTGCCGAAATACGCCAATTGGCCAACGTTCCCGCAACTGTGGATCAGCGGTGAGCTGGTCGGCGGCAGCGATATCATCCAGGAGCTGTTCGATTCCGGAGAGCTGGCGACCATGGTTTCGGCAGCAGTCGAAGACTGAGTCCAGCGGCACGGCAAGAACCCGTCCCGGTGTTGCCGCGACGGGTTTTTTTTGACTTGGCTGAGAGCTTGATCGGGCAGGGTGAAAATCCGGCTAAGCACCGGGCAGCAAAAGAAAATTTCCATAATCCTCTTGTGAAAAAGCAACGATTATGTAAAATGCCGCATCACGAATACGGAGCGTAGCGCAGCCTGGTAGCGCGTCTCGTTCGGGACGAGAAGGTCGCTGGTTCGATTCCAGTCGCTCCGACCAATTGCATGTTTCAGGTAGTCTCAAGTTGCATCATAACCACCCTACAAAGCCCGCCCCGTGCGGGCTTTGTTGTTTCAGGTCGTCTCATGTTGCATCATTCCAGCCCACTCAGCCGTGTATGCCAGCGTGTATGCCCGTGCTTTCTTCGAACTGGGGCATACACGGATGAAAAGAAGTGAGATCAAGCGCCGGCCGCTGGCTGATACGGTGCTGGCCAGCCTGGAGCCGGAGTCAAAGGTTTATCGCGAGCATGACGGCGGCGGGCTCTATTTCCGGGTGAAGCCGAACGGCCATAAAAGCTGGGAATTCAGATACAAGCGGCCAGACGGAAGGTGGAGCTGGGCCGGCGTGGGTGCATATCCGGAAACCAGCGGAGCGCTGGCTCGACAGAAAGCGGCGGAACATCGATCGGCACTGGCTGCCGGCAGGGAGATCGTCACCAGCCAGGCGGCGAGGGCGGAGGCCCGTATAGCGGCAGGCCAGAGTTTTGAGGCGCTGGCCAGAGAATGGTTTGCCGCCAGAAAGCACTCATGGCAGCCAGGCACTGCAACCCGCATCATCGGCTCGCTGGAGCTTCATGTTTTCCCGAAAATGGGCGCGCGCGACTTCACCCATATTATGCCGATCGAATGGATGGACTTTTTCCGCCAGATGGAGAAGAAGGGCATCATCGATCAGACCGGCAACGTCCGGCGCTACTGCCGGGACATATATGACCTGGCAAGAGTCACCGGGCGCGCGGTGCACAACCCTATAGAAGGGCTGCATAAGTACCTGTCCACCCGGCCTGCGCAGAACTATGCCCACGTTACCCTGGCAGAACTGCCGGAGCTGATCACTGCCATCAAGTCCTACCCCCATGCAACTGATGTATCGATAGGCCTGCAGCTGCTGATGCTGACGTGTGTTCGCCCCAGCGAGCTGCGCGAAGCGACCTGGGCAGAGTTCGATCTCGCTGTTCGGCTGTGGAGCATACCGGCTGAGAGGATGAAGAAGCGCAGGGACCACGTTGTGCCGCTGTCCGCCCAGGCGGTCGAGCTGCTGCAGCAGCTGCATTATTTGAACGGGGCTCGTCCTCTACTTTTCCCTGGTAGAAACGACAGAGCCAAGCCGCGCAGCAACATGGTGTTCAGCATGGCCCTGCGACGGCTCGGATATGGCGGCCGACAGACCGGGCACGGCTTCCGCCACATTGCCAGCACAGTGCTGCGTGAAAACGGCTTCGCTCGCGAGCATGTAGAGGCGCAACTTGCGCACGTTGAACAGGGTGTCGCCGGGGTCTACAACAAAGCCATCTACCTGGAGCAGCGCAGGCACATGATGCAATGGTATGCCGATCTGCTCGGCAGCTTGGTAGAGCCGGACGAGTGAGCGAGTTTTAATGCTGAGAGGCCGCCAGTGTGCGGCCTTTTTTGTGTGAGCGCCTGTGCTTTTTACATAGAAATGCGCGCATATGCGCCCGCGTTAGCGCTATTAGCGTTTTTCCATGGAGCCATCGGAAAAGGGTAATATCGGTAAGGTGTGACGCCGAAACGCTCTGTAACCCAATGAAATCAAACGGTTAGAAGTATTTAAGAAAGGTAATTTATTGGTAATACAAAGGTAATGGCATTACCTTTACAGAGGGTAATATCTGACAAAAACAAACATCAATAGAATCAACGAGTTACATAAATATTACCTTCTAAATTACCCATTATTACCTCTGCATGGTAATGCGGAAACTTCAATAAAATCAAAGAGATATAGTTGATTTCAAGCGCCGCATTACCATATTACCCTTTTCCGATGGCGACCTGAAAAAACGCCGGCCCAGCTGCTTTGCGCTGCCTTGAAATCCTCCGCTCCTGAAGGGTTCCGAGGAAAGCCAGCAAGCCGATCGGCTGCACCCAGCCCGCGTCGGGCCTTGCCCTGGCACGCCTGAAGGGGCGAAGAAAAAGCGCCCTATTTAGCCCGCAGGTGAGGTGGGGGGAAGATGGCGCGCGCCAGGTGATGCGCCTCCGGGGCTGGCCGCCCGACCAGCTGCCGACCCAAGCTGCAGGCGCCCGTCATTTACCAGTTGCGGATTAGGCTGCAGGCCCTGAATTTGCTGGAGCAGCGCGGTTTCGGTAGCGCTTGATACCCGCGAATGCTATGATTAACTGGGGCCTTTTCGGTCTATAGCACATTACTTTCAAGCCTCACACGCACAAAAAAACCGCCCGAAGGCGGCTTCTTGGTGAGCAACGCTTTAGCTGTCAGACCCTCCTGGCAGCTCGTACTGCTTAAACTGAATCACCTCTTCACCAAGCCAGTCATTGACCTGCAGCATGCGGGTTTGGATAGGCTCCAGTTCGTTCGCTGCGTAGACCAGGGCGGCATCCCGGATTGATCCGAAGCCCCCAGCGTTGGTCGGCACCACGCCCATTAGTTGCGGCGGGATCCGCAGTCCCGCCAGCATGTCATCCCGGGTAATGTTTTTGATATTGCTGAACTCATCCTTTGCAGCCACTTCACTGACAGGGATCACCTGCAAGCCGTCCTTCTTGCCGCCCGGTGAATACACGAAAAGGTTGCGGAAGTTGCCCGGGCCTTTGGCGTTTTTCAGTGCTTCACGCAGAGCGTTGACGTCACCCTCGTTCTGCGCCGGGTCGTTCATGTAGAGAATGAATCCGGCGTGGGATCCGTTGTTGTAATACTTGCGGCGGAAGAGTGTGGCCGACTCATTCAGCAAAGCGGACTGCAGAGCCGCCAGCCATTCCGGAAGACCATATATTTCCTGATTGATGTCAGCCTCGCGCAGGTGACAGATGGTGCCTTTATCGAATTCGTGTTCATCCTTCCAGCCGCGAACCATGAAGTAGCTGTCCAGATCGACGCCGCGGCGCATGTATTTGGCCAGCACCGGCTGCAGCGTGATTGATGTGCCGATCATCGAGCGGCGACGCTCCAGATAGGCGTTGCCGCACCAGAGCCAATCCAGAGCGAACTGCTCAAACGCGGCCCGGGACAGCAGCCGGTGAGGAATGAAGGTGCGGCTCAGCATGTTGCGCTTGAAGGTCAGCCCGGACTGCAGGTAGACGCTGGCCTTGGTGGACCTGGCCAACCCGTCCAGACTGATCGGCGGCTCGTACCACCGGCCATTCCACCAGCACTCCAAGTAATCAAGCATGTCGCCGCCATCGAGCACCGGAGCCGGATCGCCAAAGGTGAATGCCTCGATGCCCGCGTTGCTGGCCGGGGCGGTTGCAGGTGTTTCGCTAGTCATCAAAATGTCTCCATGAAGCTGGTGTTCTGGGAGGTCATGCCTTCCAGCGGCTCGTTGTGCAGTGCGTGGAATAGGGCCCAGGCTAGATCTGCATGCCCGGTTTCATCGGTGCGGCCGGCGGTATAGGTCATCTGCCGGCCGCTGGCCGTGGTGGTTTTGCGGATCGCCATCAGCGAAGAGGCAAGATCAGTCCAGCCGGCATCGAACTCCAGCCGGCCTTTGTGGATGACGTCATAGGCCTTGAGCACCAGGCGGGTCTTTACTTCAGGCGAATAGCTGAAGGTGGTCAGATTTGGGAAGAAGCTCTTGACCAGCTGCGCTACGCCCGAGCCCATACCGGTCATATCGATACCGATATAGGTTACCCAGTAACGCATCGTTACCTGCCGGATCGACTCGGCCTGCGCGGCAAAGTCCATGCCGCGGAACTGATGCCGCTCCAGTACGCGGAATTTCCCGCCAGGCACCAAGGGAGGCGCGACGACTACCAGTCCGGCACTGTCGCCGGTTTCGGCCGGGTCATAACCCACCCACACCTGCCGATCACCCAGCGGGCGCATGGCGAACGGCTTGTAATCTTCCGCCCACTCGATCCAGCTATCGACCATGCACGGTTGCAGCATGGCCAGCGGAAAGATACTGGCCCCGTCATCAACGAACTGGCACATCAGCAGGTTGGCGTAAGCGTCAGCGCTGTACTCCTGGCGCAGCTCCTCGATATCGAACAGGTCGCAGCCGCGCCCCTGGGCGTCAAGGATGGTGACGATCTGCCGCCAGAGCTTGTCCTCGCAAAGCCGACCCTGCTGCAGCGCATCATGGGACACATCGATCGACAGCCGCTGTGCCGCGGGCTTGCCCTTATTGAATCGCTCACCCGTCCAGAAGCTATACGCTTCGTGCGCCATGCTCGACGGGGTCGAAAAGTAGGTGCGGCGGTACTGCTTCTGCATCGCCATGCCGCTGGCCACCTTGTTGAGCTCGTCGAAACGGTGGGTCCAGAAGAACTCATCGAAGTAGAAGTTGCCGTGGTAGCCCTGGGCAGTGCGCGCGTTTGTTCCAAGAAAGTGCAGCTCAGCGCCATTGCCTAAAACGATAGGGTCGCCGGTCAACTCGATACCGCATACATCCCGGGCGAACGCCTGGATGTAGCCCTTGAAGATATGTGCCTGATTCTTTGATGCTGACAGGAAGATCTGATTGCGCCCGGTGGCCAGGGCATCGAGCAGCGCCTCCCTGGCAAAGTAATAGGTCGCACCGATCTGGCGCGACTTGAGGATTGCCCTGGTTCGCTGATTTCCCGCGCGAAACCAGTCCAGCTGGTATCCAAAACAACCGTCGGTGAACGCCTCGGTCAGCGTCTCGATGTCCTTCTCGCTGAAATCATTGCGCCGGGGCTTTTTCTTCGGCCCCTCGTTGCGCTTGGCAATATTCGGATTCAGATCTGCCTCGGTACCGCCCTCCTGGTAGCGCTGAATTCGTGCCTGCCGCTCCAGCTGTCGATGCAACAGGTCGATCTCTTTGAAGTCGCCACCGGACTTGCCGTCCTTCAGGATCAGCTGAACCAGCCGAGCCTCCAGGGCCCCGCCGATCCGCTCGACGCAGTCGGCTCGATCCCACTCGTCGCGACTCTTCCAGGTGTGCAGCGTTTTTTCTTTCTCGCCAAGCAGGTCGGCGATATCGGTAACGCGCCAACCCATCCAGTACAGAAATTTGGACTGGCGCCGGTTATCACGTTGAGAAGAAAGTTCGATTGATGTATTCATGCCGCAGATGCTGACGCCCGCGCGCGATAGCTACACGGCATTGCCACTGTATAGCCCGCCCCTACAAACCGACCCCATTGCCCGCGCGGCGCTGCATGCCGACCATGGCCTCAACTCCTACGCCCACCACGTAGCCACATTGAGGTTTGCCGCATGAAGAAGAAATTCCGCTCCAAATGGTTCCAGGTCGCCACTGAAGGCGCCACCACGGATGGCCGCCAGATCGAGCGCTCATGGATCGAAGAAATGGCCGCGCAGTACGACCCAAAGACCTATGGCGCGAGAATCAACTGCGAACACATCAAGTGGTCCTGGCCGGGCGGGGAGTTCGGCGCTTACGGCGACGTGCTGGCACTGAAAGCTGAAGAAGTCGAAATCGGCGGCAAGAAAAAGCTGGCCCTGTACGCTCAGATCGAGCCCAACGAAGCGCTGCTCGCGCTGAATAAGGATCGACAGAAGATCTACACCTCAATCGAAGTCCGGGAAAAGTTCGCAGACACCGGCAAGGCCTACCTGGTCGGCATGGCTGTCACGGATTCCCCCGCCAGCCTGGGCACTGAAGCCCTGGCGTTCAGCGCGCAGCACGGGACACTGAAAGAACGCAAGACGCACGAAGACAACCTGTTCACCGCCGCGGAAGAGGCGGAAATTGAATTTGAGGAGACCAGCGAAAACGATGCTAAGGCCACCGGCATATTCAAGCGTGTCGCTGATCTCCTCAGCAAGAGCAAGGAAAAAACGGTCAAGGATGACGCCCAATTCTCCGAGCTGACTGATGCCGTCGAGGCGCTGGCCAACCATGCCAGCAAGCAGAACGACGATTTCTCCAGCCTGCAAGAAAGCCATAAGGCGGCTGCCGAGAAAATTGAAAAGCTCAGCAGCCAGCTGACAGAGCTGACCACCAAGCTCAGCAACCAAGCTGACCCAAATCAAACCCAGCGCCCCCCTGCCACCGGCGGCGGCGATACCGTCCTGACCCAGTACTGATACGGATCCTTCGG
Source organism: Halopseudomonas litoralis (assembly GCF_900105005.1). Lineage (NCBI taxonomy): Bacteria > Pseudomonadati > Pseudomonadota > Gammaproteobacteria > Pseudomonadales > Pseudomonadaceae > Halopseudomonas > Halopseudomonas litoralis. Next base: position 2,110,046 of record NZ_LT629748.1, on the reverse strand, counting down.
AGAACATTATGCGCAACACAACACGGATAGCATTTACCCAATACTTGGGGCAGGTAGCTAAGGTCAACGGCGTCGCATCGGCCGCCGAGAAGTTCGCAGTCGAGCCGACGGTTCAGCAGCGCCTTGAAACAGCCATTCAGGAAGCCAGCGGGCTACTGCAGCGGGTCAACGTCATCGGCGTTACCGATATGACCGGCGAAGCGCTGCTGCTTGGCGTGAACGGCACTATCGCCGGCCGCACCGACACATCCGACAACAAGCGCCGCCACCCGCGCGACGTTCACGCGCTGTCGAAAGACAGCTACGCCTGTAAAAAAACCGACTTCGACATCGCCTTCCCCTATGCGCTGCTTGACGCCTGGGCCAAGTTCCCCGACTTCCAGACCCGGCTATCCGGCGCAGTAGCACAGCGCCAAGCGCTGGACCGCATCATGGTCGGCTTCAACGGCACGTCGGCTGCGACGACAACCAGTCGCGCTACCAACCAGTTGCTGCAGGACGTCAATATCGGTTGGTTGCAGAAGATGCGCACTGGCGCGCCAGACCGGGTCATGGACGAGGGCGATGTAGCTGGCAAGGTCACTGTTGGCGCTGCCGGGGACTATAAAACCCTGGACGGCCTGGTCTTTGACGCCGTGCAGATGCTGGACCCATGGCACCGCAAGCACCCCGACCTGGTGGTGCTGGTCGATCGCGGCTTGCTCCACAGCAAACTCCTGTCCGCAGTCGAGAAAGGCGCCAACTCCAACCAGGAGGAAAACGCGACCGACGAGATCATCAGCAAGGCCCGCCTGGGCGGCCTGCCGATTGTCGACGCGCCTTTCTTCCCCGATGGCACCGTGCTGGTCACCACCCTGTCGAACCTGTCCCTTTACTGGCAGGAAGGTGCGCGCCGCCGCCATGTCAAAGACGAGCCAGAGTACGATCGTATCGGTGACTACCAGTCATCCAACGACGCCTACGTCATCGAAGACTTCGGCTTGGCGGCCCTGGTAGAAAACATCGAGGCGGTATAACCATGCTGAGCCCAGCCCAACGCAACCAGCTGCGCAAACGCGCAGCTCTGGAGTCCGCAGCAGTCGAGCCTGCCATGTCGATGGAAGGGGCGACGGCGTACGAACATCAACTGATGGCGCTGAATCAGGACCGCTTGCGGTTAAAGCAGGTGCAGTCGCAGCAGGGTAAGGCGGAGCTGAAGCGTCAGCTGATCCCTGCGTACGCCCCGTATATCGAAGGCGTTCTGGCTGCCGGCAAAGGTGCTCAGGATGAAGTACTGACCACCCTGATGGTTTGGTGCATCGATGCCGGTGATTATGCCCAGGCTCTGGCCATTGGCGCCTATGTGCTTGAGCACTCGCTGAAGATGCCCGACCGCTTTGCACGAACCACTGGTTGCCTACTCGCTGAAGAAGTGGCCAATGGCGCGCTGAACAAGCTCAAGGCCAGCGAGGACTTCGACAGCTCGGTGCTTTACACGGCAATGGAGCTGACAGCCAAACATGATATGCCAGATGAGGCGCGCGCCAAGCTGCACCTGGCCATCGGAAAAGCGCTGCTGGTGTATGCCGAAGCCAACCCGACAGATGAGCTGTATGCAGTCACCCTGGATCAGGCCCGCATCAACCTAGTCCGCGCCATTGACCTGCACAGTAATTGCGGCGGAAAGAAAGACCTGGAAAAGGTCGATCGCCTGCTGAAGAAACACGCCGAAACTATCGGCTAACCGAGCGTCCCCCCAGCGCCCGCCGGCGCGGGGTGCAAAGCAGGGCTGATTTCTCCCTTGCTGCGCACCCCGCCCACCGGCGACTTGGAGCAGCATCATGAGCGCATTCGTCGCTAGCGGAAAAACTGCAGATTTCACCCTAACCAACGATGACTGGTTCCCAGACATCGACGCGAACATTGCCCGCGAAAGACTGAGACTGGACGGCGCCGTCACCGACACACGCCTGGAGGCCGCCCTGGTCAATGCCATGCTCAGCGTCAACCAAGAGCTTGCCGCCTACAAAGCAGGCCATGCAGCGCAGCACCACGCCCTGGAAGACATTCCAAGTTCCGAAATCGACGGCGTCAGCCGCCTTGTAATTCTGTATAACCGCGCCGTGACATGCATCGCCGGCGCTGAACTGGTTGAGCGATACCGCAGCTACGACACTAGCGCCGATGGCGACCGAAACGCCGAAGCGCTGACCCCCAGTATTGACGAGCTCCGGCGAGACGCCTGGTGGGCCATCCGCGACCTTGCCGGCCGCGCACGCAGCACGGTTGAACTGATCTGATGGACATCGTCCGCGCCAACAAAAACGAGCCCGTAGACGCGATCTGTTGGCGGCATTACGGCCGCACCGCAGGTGTTACTGAGGCTGTTTTAGAGGCAAACCACGGGCTGGCGGATATGGGCACCTTTCTGCCCGCCGGCTATCCAGTCGCCCTTCCAGAGATCGAGGAGCAGGCCGAGCAGGCCGGCACAGTGAACCTATGGGACTGACACCAGCAATTCCCCGCGGGGACAAAGGAATGAAGCGCATGCCTGATAGACCGGAAACCTGGCTGTGGCTTGCCACTTGGCTGGAACACAACTTCCCGGCGCTGTATGCCGGAGCACTGGCCATGCTGGTGGCCATCTGGCGAATCATTTACAGCGGCGGACGGTTCCGCCAGCTGGCACTTGAAGCCCCACTTTGCGGCCTGCTCGGCGTTGGCGTCTCCTATGGGCCGTCACTCATAGGCGCACCGGCGGAGGCGGGCGTGTTTTTCGCATGCATGGTCGGTCTGTTCGGCGTCGAGGCAAGCCGCGCCGCTGCTGCCAAATTCATCAGGAAAAAGGTAGACATCCTATGACCAGCACACTCCGCCTCGGCGATAAAGGCCACGCGGTTCGCGACCTGCAGGCAGGACTGAAACGCGCCGGCGCGAGCCTGTATGTCGACGGCGACTTCGGCGAGAAGACCGAGGCGGCAGTGATGGCGTTCCAGCTACGCGCCGGGTTGGTAGTCGACGGCCTGGCCGGCACCAAGACCTTCCAGGCGCTGGCCGGTAGCGACTGCAGCGCCCTACTGAAAGAAGCCGACCTGGTCCGCGCAGCCGATCGCCTTGGCGCCGACCTGGCCGCAGTCAAAGCCGTCAACGAAGTCGAAAGCCGGGGCGAGGGGTTCTTCGCTCCAGGCAAGCCAGCCATCCTGTTTGAACGCCACATCATGCGCCGCCGGCTATTGCTGGACGAAGGCGAAGAGGATCTGAAAGGCCGGGTCGCATCACTGGAGCAGGCGCACCCCGGCCTGATCAACAAACGCCCCGGCGGCTACGCTGGCGGTTTGGCGGAATACCCGCGACTGGCCCGCGCAAAGATGATCGATACACCGTGCGCGATCGAGTCGGCGAGCTGGGGGCTATTCCAGATCATGGGCTTCCACTGGAAAAACCTCGGGTATGACAGCGCCCCCGACTTCGAGGCAGCAATGCAGGCCAGCGAAGCCAATCACCTTGATGCGTTCGTGCGGTTTATCGAGGCCGACCCAGCCCTGCACAAAGCACTGAAAGCGCACAAGTGGACCGCCTTCGCGCGGATCTATAACGGCCCGGCCTACGCCCGCAACCTGTATGACGTGAAGCTGCAGCGCGCCTATGCCCGGCATGCTGAGCACCTGCAGGCTGCCGCATGAGCGCGCTACGGCAGGCCCTGTACGGCGCCGGCCTTATCGCGGCGCTATGCCTGCTGATCTGGAGCCAGCAAAGCCGCATCGAGCGCGCCATCGAAGAGCGGGCCACCGCCCAAGGGCAGTCCCTGCAGGCGAAGCGAGAGACCGCCAGGCACCAGCAATTGATAGACCAGCTGGAGCAGGAGCTGGCTGTCGAGCGGGCTGCCCAGCTTGCACTCCGCAACCAGCAGGCCGGGATCCGCCAACAGCTGCAGCAGCGACAACAACGAATTAGGGAGCTCACCCATGAAAATCAACTGTTACGCGACTGGTCTGCTACTGATCTGCCTGGCACTGCTCAGCGCCTGCGCACCCGTCCAGCCATTACCGGCGCCGCAGATTATCAGGCTTGGCTGTCCCGCAGTGACGCCCTGCATTCTGCCCGCGACCAGCCCGGCGCAGAACGGCGACCTGCTGACTGACGCCGATCGCATCGAGGCCGCCTGGGCTGAATGCGCCGCCCAGGTCGACATCATCTACCAATACCAGGTGACCCATGAACAAGCCCGATTCACTCCGCGAGCACTTGACGCGAGCCATCCCTGAGTTGCGCAAGAACCCTGACCGCCTGCTGGTATTCATCGACAACGGCACCATGCGCAGCACCGCAGCGCCGGGCCTGTCATTCGAATACAGCTACACCTTGAACCTGATCTTCACCGACTTCGCCGCCCATCCGGACAGCATCGCTGTTCCTTTGTTCGCATGGCTCTTGGACAACCAGCGAGAGCTGATGGAAAACCCGGCCCGGGCAAAGGAATCAGTACAGTTCGAGGCCGACATTCTCGACAACAAGAAAGTGGATCTATCGATCACACTGCCGTTAACCGAGAGGGTCATCGTAAAGCAGCAAGCAGACGGCACCTTACAGGCCACACATCCACCGGAGCCGCAGATCGACCAGCCATTCGAGGCCAGGCGCTGGCAAACGACTGATGCGGCTGGCAACGTACTTGCTGAGTGGGACAGCCCTGCGCCGTGAGTGACGACCTGAAAGCCCTTGAAGACTGGGCCGGCGCCCTACTGGCCAAGCTGGAGCCTGGAGAGCGACGAAAGCTAAACCAAGGCATCGCCCGCGACCTGCGCAAAAGCCAGCAGCAGCGTATTACCGCCCAGCGCAACCCCGACGGCACCCCCTACGCCCCGCGCAAGGCCAAAAACTTGCGCGGCAAACAGGGCAGGGTAAAGCGCAAGATGTTCACCAAGCTGCGTACCGTCAAACACCTCAAGCTGCAGAGCAACGCCAGCAGCATCGGTATCGCCTTCATGAGCCGCACAGCACGGTTGGCCAGAGTGCATCAGTACGGATTGCGAGATAGGCCCGCCCGTAACTCGCCAGAGGTGCGGTATTCCAAGCGCGAACTGCTTGGGTTCAGTGCCAGCGACCTCGATATGGTCCGCGATCGCCTGCTCGACCATCTTTCCGAGCTGTAGCCCGCCATCCTACAAACCCAGACCCATGCCCGCGCGCGCATAACGCGGCAACATCCACGGCATGAACCCAATCGCCGATTTACGCCGCCGCCTCGACAACATGATCCGCCCTGGCACCATTTACGCCGTGGACCATGCCCAAACCCGATGCCGAGTGAAAACCGGCGACCTCCTGACCGGCTGGCTGCGCTACTTCGTCGGCCGCGCCGGATCCGTTCGCCGCCATAGCGCCCCCAGCCTGGGGGAGCAGTGCACCGTGTTCAGCCCCAGCGGGGAAATGGCCACCGGATTTGTTTTGGTAGGCATCAACAGCGATCAATTCCCGGCTCCCAGCGTCAGCCCATCCCTGGATAGCACCACCTATGCCGACGGCACGTGGTTTGGCTATGACATGGGCAGCAAAGAGATGACCGTCATCATGACGACCGGCGGAAAGATTACCGCTTACGCGCCCGGCGGCGTTGCGATCCATGGCGACGTCACCATCACAGGCACCGTTACCGTCAGCGAGGACGTTGCCGTCAAAGGCTCCGTTAAAGCCGATAAGGACGTGGTTGCCAGCGGCGTGGATCTGGTCACGCACACGCACGGTGGCGTAGAGCGCGGCAGCAGCAGAACAGAGGCCCCGCAATGATCGGCATGGACCGCATTACCGGCAAGCGCCTGACCGGCATTGATCACCTGCGGCAGAGCGTCACCGACATTCTCACTACTCCGATCGGCTCACGCGTCATGCGCCGCGATTACGGGTCATTGCTGCCTGAGCTGATCGACCAGCCACAGAACGCATCCACCACAGTGCAGCTGTACGCCGCCACTTGCGCCGCACTGCTGCGCTGGGAGCCTCGTATTCGCCTGTCACGTGTCAGCATCCAGAGCACCGCCGCCGGCCGCAGTCTGATTGACCTGGAAGGCGAGCGCACAGAAACCAATGAGCCAGTCAGCCTGCAGGTAGCGATACAAATGGGGGCCGCATCATGAGCAGCTTCACCACGGTCGACCTTACCCTGCTGGATCCGCCGGACATCGTCGAAGCGCTGGACTACGAAGTCATCTTCGAGCGCAAGCTGGCCACACTCGTCGAGCTGGACCCCGAGTTCAATGCCCTGGTCGAATCAGACCCGGCCTACAAGATCCTGCAGCTATCGGCTTACGACGAGATGATGCTGCGCCAACGCATTAACGAGTCCTGCCGTGCGCTCATGCTGGCCTATGCCCAAGACGCTGACCTGGATCAGATCGCCGCGAACTTCGGAGTGCAGCGCCTGGTTGCAGCCTCGGGGGACCCGAGCGCGATTCCACCGGTGCCCGAGACTTATGAAAGCAACGAAGATTTGCGCCGCCGAGTGCAGCTTTCGTTTGAAGGCTTCACCACGGCCGGAAGCCAGGGCAGCTATGTCTTTGCCGCCCTGAATGCCAGCGGCATGGTTCGAGACGCCAACGCTGACAGCCTGGTGCCGGGAGAAGTCCTGGTTTACGTGCTCAGCAGAGAAGGAAACGGGACAGCCTCTGAGCAGCTCATCGAAGCTGTCCGGGCGGCAGTCAATGCTGAAAAAGTCCGACCGATGACCGATAAGGTCACCGTGCTGTCGGCGGCCGTGAACGAATACGAGATCGAAGCCGTTATCACCACCTACCCAGGCCCCGATAGCGAAGTGGTGCGCGCCGCAGCACAGGCCGCCGCGCAAGATTATGTCGACGCCATGCACCGCATGGCCTATGACGTCACCCTGTCCGGCCTGTATGCAGCGTTACATCAGGCAGGCGTGCAGCGAGTGGACTTGATCCAGCCCGCCGCGACCATCGTCAACGGCGAAGGCCAAGCATCCTACTGCACCTCGATCGCGGTGACCGTGGCGGAGAATTATGATGTCTAGTCTGCTGCCTCCCAGCTCCACCGCCCTCGAAAGCGCACTTGAAAAGGTCGCCACTCGATTCGACGGCATCCCGGTACCGCTCCGCCAGATCTGGAACGCAGACACCTGCCCCGAGAACTTGCTGCCGTGGTTGGCCAGAGCGGTATCGGTCGACGTATGGGACACCAATTGGTCATCCGAGCAGAAGCGCGCTGCGATAAAAACCTCTATCGAGGTTCACCGACGCAAAGGCACCATCGGCGCCGTGCTCGAAGCGCTGCGCGCCCTTGGCTTTGAAGCGAGAGTCCAGGAGTGGTTCAACCAGGTGCCGCAGGCGCCGGAATACACCTACCGCCTGATCCTTGAGGCCAGCCAGACCGGATTCAGCCGCTCCGATATCGACCTGCTGCTGATGATGGTTGACAACACCAAGAACCTGCGCTCGCACCTGACCCACATGGCCCCGATCATACAAACCCAGGCAGGCCCGCGCACCGCATCCGTCGCCGGCCTGGGCAGCGAGCTGACGCTGACGCCAGGCATCGAGCAGGAGATCTCCATTCTGCCCGGCTTCTTCTCCGCAGAAGCGCTGATCAACAACGTCACCAACTATGCACTCGCGCAGACACTAGGGAACTGAAATGGCCAACCTACCCTTTGACCAAGCCGCCCAGCGCTTCCAGGACAACGAGCAGCGCCTCAACGTATTCATCAACGCGCCGGCGGCCGAGACGGTTTACCTGACGGTTGATGGGGATCCAGTACCAACACTGCCGTTCCTCCTGCCAGCAGTTGAAGCCGCCAGCGCTGCAGCCCGCGCTGACGCGATACGCGCGGATGCCGCGGCGGATGCCGCCTGGCTATCTGGCGGCGTTTACACCACGGTCGCCGAAGGGCTGCGCGAGACCGCCAACGAGCGTTATTTCTCGGTACCCACCGATGAGGCAGCGACATACCTGGCCCTGTATCGCAACGAAGGCGGCGTCGCCAGAGGAATCAAGTTCTACCCCAGCGCGGAGGCAGTCGAGAACGTCCGCATCGGCATGGCAGGCATTGCCACCGGCCTGGTGCGCACACAAACCCTGATGGTGCAGAGCAATGGCTTTGAATGAAGGAGACCGCCATGGCTGTTGATCCGACCGCGCTTGAAGAGATCCTGCGCACCGGTCCGGCACAGATCGACCTGCCGATCTACCAAGGGGCCAGCTTCACCATGCCCATCAGCTGGCACACCGAAGATGAAGCCGGTGAACGCAACCCCGTGGACCTGTCCGGCTGCTCGGTACGCATGCAGTTTCGTCGGCGCGTCAATTCGCCCGCCGTAGAGCTCGATCTCGGCGCTGCGAGCTACATCCGCATCACCGATCCACTGCAAGGCGAGATGCTTATCGACTTGCCGCCAGCCGTCACTGCCGCCCTGGCCTTTCGTTCCGGCGTACACGACATAGAAGTCGAATTTTCCGGCGGTGAAGTTTTGCGCTTCGCAAAGGGCATCGTTGTAGTTGATCGAGAGGTAACCAGGTAGCCATGAACGATACAACCGTCATCACCAAACCGGTGGTCCAGCCGATTGAAGTGACCAGCAATACCAGCCAGGGCATCCCCGGCATTTCCGCTTACCAGGTTGCTGTCCGCAACGGATACCAAGGCACCGAGCCGGAATGGGTAGACCTGATCGAGCGCGCCGCGCCATCAGCTGTACAGGCTCAGGAAAGCGCCCACGCCAGCCAGCTGGCCAAGCAAGAAGCCGTTACAGCAAAGGAGTACGCGCACGCCAGTCAGCTGGCTGCCAGCCAGTCTGCACAAAAGGCAGAGGCTGCAGAATCCGCCGCCACTGAGTCGCTGGGGAAAGTCAAACCCCTTGAGGAGGCTGCTCGGGGCGCCTCACAGGCCGCCGCCATCGCCGCCGGCACTGCAGTAGATGCTGCTGACTCAGCAAAGAATGACCGTGACGCCGCTGCCAACAGCGCCCTGTCCTCCAATAACTCACGCCAGTCTGCGTTGAGCAGCAAAGTGCTGGCAGAACAAAGCGCCACCACCGCAAGCAGCGCCGCCTCCGCAGCCCAGGGCAGCGCTTCCGTAGCATCGCTGGCACGGGATGTCTCTATTGAGCATGCCAATAAGTCCGAGACTGCAGCAGGCGTTGCCACCGAGCAGGCGCAGATTGCCAGCGCCATCCTGCCGGCCTTCGCCGGCATGGCCACAGATATTGTTCGCACCCAGACCATCATCATCAACCACCACGGATTCAATTAGGAGCAGCCCATGTCCCTGGACGTCCAGATCAGCGATCTAATCGCAGCAACCACGGATCTCACCGAGGCCGTCAACGTCAAGAAGCAAGTGCTTGACGACCGAGCCGACACAGCAACCGGCGCCGCTGACGAAGCCGCAACCAGCGCAAGCGAGGCCCAGGCCTCGGCCAGCGCCGCCGCCGGATCCGCTGGAACCGCAACCCTGAAAGCCAATGCTGCCGCCGCCAGCGCAGACACCGCAGCCTCCATCGTTACCGGGGGTACCGCGACACTGGAGCCAGCCGCCGGAAAGATCCCGTTGGCAAACAGCAAAGGCCACATTTCACCGGACTGGTTCATCGTCGATCAGCTGCGCGCCTCAGTCGAAGCCGCAAGCGGCGGCCGCATGACCGTGCTGTACACCGCCAACGGCGCACCGTGCCACATGCATGTGTTCCCAGCTTTTAACCTTGAGGATGTCGCCCCCGGCGGCGAGCTGGGCAGCGGCCTACACCCAGCCTTCATCTTCAATGGCCAGCCCGCGTCGGAAATCTTCGTCGGCGCCTATCTGTCATCGATGATGGGCAGCGAAGCCGTAAGCCTGCCGATGGCCGATCCGCGCACGAGCATCAACTTCGACAGCGCTCGCGGCCTGTGCAAAGCCAATGGCTCGGGCTGGGACATGATGAGCAACTTGGACTGGGCCGCTATCGCGCTCTGGTGCATGGCCAATGGTTACCAGCCGAACGGCAACACCGATTACGGTCGGCATCACACCAACAAATGGGAGGCAGCGCGCCGTCAGGACGGCTTTGCGCCGGGCGGCAGCGGCACCGCTCGCACGCTCACCGGATCCGGGCCTGCAGCCTGGTCGCACGACGGTACACCTGCAGGAATCCATGACCTGGTCGGCAACGTCTGGGAGTGGATAACCGGCATGACGCTACAGGACGGCCGCGTCTGGCTGGCACCGGACAATGGCCTGACCGACGAACCCTCGCTGATCGACACCGGGTTTGACCTGTCGAATGCCACCCAGTGGGCAACTCACTCAAGCGAAGGCGCAAGCATGCTGGTTAAACAGTCGCTGATCGCCCCAGCAACCCCGGCACTGTCGCCTGAAGGCCGCCTGTACGTCACTGCTGAAGGTGAGCGCATGCCGTATCGCGGCGGGGATTGGTATAACGCGGGCATTGCTGGCCTGGCCGCGTTGAGCCTCAACCGCGACCGCGCGAATTCGACTTCGACTCGTGGCTTCCGTCTCCGCTTTCGCGCTCAGTAATCTGCGGTCTGCCGTCTGTCTGGCCCGGCGATAGCCGGGCCTAAGGGTTTTATGTGTCACAGCAAGATTTGCAAATCAGACTGAAGGTTGAAGAAATGATCCTTTATGCCTACTCACCGCTGCGCAACTTTCCGAAGGCGGAAAAGCACGTGCTGTCGGCGGAAATCCGCCAGTGCATGTTCCGCCTGTTGCGCCTGGTGGTAGTCGTCAACCGCCGGTACCACAAGAAAACCACCATGCAAGACCTGGACGCGGAGCTGGATCTGCTGCGCTCATACGTCCGGCTATCGCATGAACTCACCTTTCTACCCTTCCGCCAGTACGAGATCTGGTCCCGCCAACTGGCGGAACTCGGTCGCATGATCGGTGGATGGCTGAACTGGGCGAAGGCCCAGTCATGAGAGAAGGGTCTGGCGTCAACAGTGAGCGCATGCCGAATCGCGGCGGGAATTGGAATAACGCGGGCAATGCTGGCCTGGCCGCGTTGAACCTCAACAACGACCGCACGAATTCGAATTCGAATCGTGGCTTCCGTCTCCGCTTCCGATCCTTGACGAGCCAGAAGTGCTGCCGTTACGGCGACAGCTCCAGTGCTCGATCGAAAGGATGTCAGATCCCCGCCGCAAGGCGAAAAAACCTCAGCAGCCGGCGCGTGGTACCGCACCGGGAAGCCTGTCGGCTGCGCCCCCAAGGACAAGCATGAAAACCCACAACGGATTGTTTGAACAGATCATCACCTTTGACGCGCTTTACCGTGCGTACAGGCGAGCCCGCAAGGGCAAGCGCAAGTCATGGCCCTGCCTGAACTTCGAGCGGGATCTCGAAGGCAACCTGATCCAGCTGCAGAACGAGTTGATCTGGGGCCAGTACCGCACCGGCGGCTACCGGTCATTCCAGGTAAGCGAGCCCAAGGTGCGCACCATCACCGCGCTCACCGAATTCCGCGACCGCGTCGTCCAGCACGCCCTAATGGAGCTGCTGGAGCCGCTGTGGGAACGCAGCTTTATTGCGCACAGCTACGCCTGCCGGGACGGCAAGGGAGCCCACGCTGGGGCTGATTACGCCCAGGCCATGATGCGCGACTGCTTGCGCCGTCACGGCAGTCTCTACGCGCTCAAGGCCGATGTGCGCAAGTACTTCCCCAGCGTCGAGCATGCAGCCCTGAAGCGCCTGATCCGCCGTAAGATCAGCGACAAGCGCATCCTCCAGCTGCTGGACAACATTATCGACAGCTACAGCGAGCCAAGCACGCCGGGTCGCGGCATCCCCATCGGCAACCTAACCAGCCAGCTGATGGCCAACGTCTACCTGGACGCGCTCGACCAGCACGTCAAATGCCGGCTGCGCGAAAAGTGGTATTGCCGTTACATGGATGACTTCATTGTCCTGCACCCAGACAAGCGGCACCTGCAGGCGCTACGGCTGGATATTGAAGCCTGGCTTGATCGCAACCTGAGCCTGGAGCTGAACCACAAAACGGTCATCTTCCCGATCGCCACCACCCACGGCCGCGGGCTCGACTTCCTCGGCTATCACCTGTGGCCGCACAAGCGGCGGCTGCGCAAGGCTAGCCTGAAGCGTTTCAAGCGCCGCGTCCGGCGCCTTCAGCGCCAGTACGCCAACCGCACAATCGGCTTCCCTGACATTCATCAACAGCTATCCAGCTGGATAGCACATGCCCGCCATGGCGAAGCGATACCCGCCATCAGCAAGTACCTGAAAGACCGACCATTCCGGAGAGAAGATCATGACTGAAGCCAACGACCAGCAAGCCCCGCAAGAAAGCCACAGCGACTGGGCTATCCGCATCACTGAGCAGCGCCGCCTGTGCGCCTACGCACACCCAGAGATCGGCTCAGATCGCCACTTTGCAGAAGCCAATCGGCTGGAGGCCGAAGGCCTGATTGACGAAGCCCAAGCGGCTCGCGCTGCCGGCCTGGCTCGCTACACAGAGATCAAGTCCATGTATCCATGGCCGGGCGCGTAAGCCCGGCACCAGGAGCACGAAATGAAATATTACTCCCTGAAATTCAAGCGCGATCTGGACGGCTGGGGCGGCAAGGCCCGCATGTGGAAGATCCAGATATTGGAGAAGTACCGCCATGACAAAGGGTTGCTTGAGCACGAGAAGTTCCACGTTCGACAGTGGTATTACGCAATGTTTGCCACCTTTGCCATTGCTGGCGTCCTGGGCGTGTTCGTGCAGCCCGGCTGGGGCCTGATCGCCCTCTTTGGACCCTTCGTCCACAGCAGGCTGAGCAGCAACAAGTACTACCGGAAGTGGGGCGAGATCCGCGCATACCGCATCCAGCTGAAAACGGGCAACTACCACAGCCCTCAATTCGCAGTGAACGCCCTCATGACCAAGTACGGCCTGGGCATGAGCGAAAAGGAAGCCAGAAAGGCGCTGGGCCTCAGCTGACGTAAAGCACAAAGGAGCACTACATGCCCACATTCAAATCGATTCACACCGCTCACGGCCTGCAGCGCATGGCTGCGGCCGAGGCTGCAGGACAGCCAATCAACATCGTCGAAATGGCCGTAGGCGATGGCAATGGCAACCCGGTTGACATCGATGACCAGGCTGACGCAACCGGCCTGGTACGCGAGCGTTTTCGCGCCGAGATCAACCGCGTGTACGCCGACCCCGAGCGCGACAACAGGTACTCCGCCGAACTGATCATCCCGGCTAGCGTCGGCGGCTTCACTCTGCGCGAGATAGGTATCTTCGACGAGCAGGGCGGCCTGTTTGCCGTGGGCAACCTGCCTGAAACCTACAAGCCCTCTGACAGCGAAGGCGCCTTTGCCGATACCGTGGTGCGCTTCGAGTTCCTGGTAACCAACGCCAGCGTTGTCACCCTCCAGATAGACCCGAACGTTGCCGTAGCGACCCACACCTGGATAATCAACAACGTCACCATGGCCACACTGCTGCCCGGCGGCACCACCGGTCAGATCGCCAAGAAGGCCAGCAACGCCGACGGCGACATCGTCTGGAGCGACCCGGACGACATCAACATCACCGTCAACACCATCGACGAAGAGCAGACACTGGCCGACAGCCAGACGCTGGTGGATCTGGCCGTAGTGACCACCCGCGGGCTGGCGGTCTACGTCGACGGTCTGCGCCTGTATGAGGGCGCCGGCGCAAACCGCTGGCAGAAGGCGCCGGAACCTGACAGCGTCACCCGCATCGTGCTGGGGCAAAGCTATCCTGGCGGCACCAAGCTGATCGCCGCCCAGAACGAGCCAACCGGCTTCGCCCCGTCACCACTGGAGCGCAGCAAGAACCTGTCCGACCTGGACAGCAGACCAGCGGCACGCGCCAATCTGGACGTTTTCAGCAAGGCAGAAACGCGCCACATGGCGCCATCAGGAATGATTGCCCACTTCGCCCGCAACACAGCCCCCACCGGTTGGCTGAAGGCGAACGGCGCGGCCGTCAGCCGATCCGCCTACGCTGATCTGTTCGCCGCGATAGGCACGGCCTTTGGTGCTGGTAACGGCTTCACAACGTTCAACCTTCCGGATCTGCGCGGCGAGTTCCTGCGCGGCTGGGATGATGGGCGTGGCGCGGACGGTGGGCGTGAGTTCGGCAGCAGCCAGGCCGGCGAGCTCCAATCCCACGCGCACCAAGGCTCGGCTGGCAGCGCAGGCGCTCACGCGCACACGGGGACAGCGGCCACGGCGGGGAGTCACAGCCACGGGGCAACCACCGGGTTATCAGGCCATCACAATCACCGGCTGAGCGGACAAGCCGCCGGCGGCGGCGGTCGCGGCCTGGATGACGAGAGCCAAGGCTCAGGGTGGAGTAGCGACAGGATTGAAGCTGCAGGCAACCACACCCACTCCGTTTCCATCGGCACCGGCGGAGCGCACACCCACACGGTATCAGTCGGCTCCGCCGGCACCCACAACCACAGCATCGAGGTGGAGGCCACTGGCGGCTCCGAAACCCGCCCGCGCAACATGGCCATGCTCGGTTGCATAAAATTCTAAGGAGCGCCCATGATCGTTTACCAGTACGACGCAGCAGGCATCTACCAAGGCCAGACCGAGGCGGACGAAAGCCCGCTGGAGCCCGGCGTCTGGCTTATGCCAGCCCGCACTACTGCCGTAGCCCCGCCGGATGATGTGCCCGAAGGGCATCGGCCTCGATGGAACGGCGTAAGGTGGGACCTGATCAACCAGCCCCGGCCGAAGGGCGGCGACCCTGTCGCCAAGCTGGCCGCGTTCCTCGCAGACAACCCGGACGTGGCGGCGCTGCTGAGCCAAGACTGACCCGCATGCCACAAAGAACCCCGCCATCGCGGGGTTTCTGCCCTGTAGAACGCACCGCTACAACTACCCCTGCTCCCAATCCACGCGCCCACGCGACAGCATGAACCCCTGACAGTAACCCACCCATTGCAGGGAACCCACCATGCCCGATCAATACCATCACGGCGTCCGCGTCATCGAGATCAACGAAGGCACACGCCCGATCCGCACCATCTCCACCGCCGTGGTTGGCATGGTGTGCACGGGCGATGACGCCGACGAAGCGGTATTCCCGCTGAACAAACCCGTCCTGCTCACCAACGTGCACGGCGCCATTGGCAACGCCGGCACCCAAGGCACCCTGGCGCGCAGCCTGCGGGCCATTGCCGACCAAACCGCACCATTCACCATTGTTGTGCGCGTGGAAGAGGGCGACGACGAATCCGCCACCACCACCAACATCATCGGCGGCGTAGAAGGCGGCCAATACACCGGTATGCAAGCACTGCTCGCAGCCAAGGCCCGACTGGGCGTCACTCCGCGTATTCTGGGCGTGCCCGGCCTCGACAGCGAAGCCGTCACCACCGCCCTGGTCGCGCTGGCACAGCAGCTGCGCGCGTTCGTATACGCCAGCGCCTGGGAGTGTGCCGACAAAGAAGCGGCCGTTGCCTACCGCGACAGCTTCGGCGGACGCGAGTTGATGCTGATCTGGCCGGACTTCGAGTCCTGGAATACCGCCACCAGCGCAACCGACACAGCCTACGCCGTCGCCCGCGCCCTCGGCCTGCGCGCCAAGATCGACCAGACCGTCGGCTGGCACAAAACCCTGTCCAACGTCCCGGTCAACGGCGTTACCGGCATCGACAAAGACGTGTTCTGGGACCTGCAGAACCCAGCCACCGACGCCGGCTACCTCAACCAGAACGACGTCACCACGCTCATCCAGCAGGGCGGCTACCGCTTCTGGGGCTCGCGCACCTGCAGCGAAGATCCGCTGTTCGCCTTCGAGAACTACACCCGCACCGCCCATGTCATCGCCGACACCATGGCCGAAGCGCACCTGTGGGCCATCGACAAGCCCATGCACCCCTCGCTGGTGAAAGACATCATCGAAGGCATCAACGCCAAATTCCGCGAGTGGAAAGCCCTGGGCTACATCATCGACGGCAGCGCCTGGTATGACGAAAGCGCCAACACCGCCGAAACACTCAAAGCCGGCAAACTGCGCATTGACTACGACTACACCCCCGTGCCGCCGCTGGAAGATCTCAGCCTGCGTCAGCGCATCACCGACCGCTACCTGGTGGACTTTGCCAGCCGCATCAACGCCTAACCGGAGAGAACAGCCATGGCATTGCCCCGCAAACTCAAAAACATGAACCTGTTCAACGACGGCGAAAGCTACGTTGGCCTGGCCAAAACAGTCACCCTGCCCACGCTTGCCCGCAAGATGGAAGCCTTCCGCGCCGCCGGCATGAACGGCCCCGTGAAAGTCGACCTGGGCCTAGGCGACGATGGCATCCAGCTGGAATGGACTACCGGCGGCCTCGACGTCCAGGTCTTCCGCCAGTTCGGCATCACCCGTGCCGACGGCGTGCTGCTGCGCTTTGCCGGCGCCTACCAGCGCGACGACACCGGCGAAGTCAGCGCAGTCGAGCTGGTGGTGCGCGGCCGCCATGAAGAGATCGGCATGGGTGACGCAGAAGTTGGCGAAGACACCGAGCAGACCGTCACCACCACCTGCAGCTACTACAAGCTGACCGTAGACAACGAAGTGCTGGTCGAAATCGACATCCTCAACATGGTCGAAATCGTCGACGGCGAAGACCGCCTGGCTGAACAGCGCGCCGCCATCGGCTTGTAACGATTACCCCAAGACCGGCGCGGTGCCAGTCGCCCGCCGGCACACCAACACCCAAGGAGCACCACCCCCATGAGCAAGCCAGAAACCGATCAGGCCGCCCAGAAAGCCGAGCCGGCAGCTGTAGCGCCTGAAGCCGAAGCCGCCAAGAACCCCAACATGGAAGTCGTCGAGCTGGACACCCCCATCGTCCGTGGCGAGCACAGCATTGACAGCCTCACCCTGCGCAAGCCCATGGCCGGCGAGCTGCGCGGTGTCTCCCTGATCGAGCTGATGCAGATGGACGTACTGGCGCTGCGCAAAGTCCTGCCGCGCATCACCACGCCCACCATCACCGACATCGAGATCGGCCGCATGGACCCCGCCGACCTGGTCCAGTGCGGGGTCGCCGTCTCCGGTTTTTTGCTGCAGAAGTCGGCGAAAGCGGAAGCATCCCAAGGCATGTAGAAGACGCCATGGCCGATCTGGCCATGGTTTTCCACTGGGCCCCGGCGGACATGGACCCGCTGGGCCTGGCCGAATTGATGGAGTGGCGCGAACGCGCCCGCAAGCGAGCGGATACCAAGCATGGCGCGCGATCTTAAACTGGAAGTAGTGCTGGCCGCGATCGACAAGGCCACCAAGCCGATCCGTGGGATCATGGACAGCAGCGGGAGTCTGGCCAAATCTCTGAAGGAAACCCGCGATACCCTCAAGGGCTTGCAGTCTCAGCAAAAGGACATCAGCAGCTTCAGGACGCTGAAAGAGGCTAGTCGCAAGAGTGGCGATGAGCTTAAACAGCAGCAAGACAAAGTGCGAGAGCTGGCGCGGCAGATGGGCTCAACCGAGACCGCATCGAAGGGGCTTCGCGACGAGTTCGACGCTGCAGCTCGCAAAGCAAGAAGCCTCAAAACCAAGCATGGCGAGCACCGCACCTCACTGCAAAAGCTCCGTGACAAGCTCCGAGAGACCGGTGTAAGCACCAGCAACCTGGGCGAGCATGAGCGTCAGTTAAAGACCAAGATAAACGAAACCAATACCGCGATTACCAACCAGGGCACAAAGCTAAAACGCCTTACTGGACAGCATCGGCGTTATCACCAAGAGTTGGGCAATCTACGCGGCAGCCAGCAATTCGCTGGCAGTATGGCCGGGGTTGGTATGCGTGGCATGGCTGTGGGCGGTGCCGGCCTGCTCGGTGCCAGTCGCATGCTCGCACCAGGTATCAGCTACGGGGAACAGATGTCCGAGCTGCAGGCGGTTACTCGCTTGGGCAAGGATGACGATCAAATGACGATGCTCAAGGATCAGGCCCGGGCGCTGGGTGCGAGCACCGCCTTCAGCGCCACCGAAGTGGGGGGCGGCCAAACATTCCTTGCGCGCGCAGGCTTCACGCCCGAAGCAATCAGTGCCTCCATGGGTGACATTCTCAACTTGGCGCTGGCCAACGGCACCGACTTGGCGCGCACCGCCGATATTGCATCCAACATCAGCAGCGCTTTCAAGATCGACCCTGAGACAGAAGGCAATATCACTCGCGTGGCGGACGTCCTGTCTGGTACCGCCGCGCGCGCCAACGTCAACCTGGAATCGCTCGGCGACACAATGAAGTACCTGGGCGGCGCAGAAGACCTCAACCTGACGCTGGAGCAGGCCGCCACCATGGCAGGCCTCATGGGCAACATCGGTATTCAGGGTAGCCAGGCCGGTACCGCTATGCGAGCCATGATGAATCGCCTGACTGGCCCCGCCAAAAAGGGACGCGACGCCATGGAGTCGCTGAGTCTGCAAGTGGCTGATTCCAACGGCAAGATGCGTGACATGCCGGACATTTTGCGCGATCTGAACAGCGCTACTAAGGACATGGGCAACGTCCAGCGCAAGGCGCTGCTCACCGATATATTCGGTGCCGAGGCCGGCTCCGGTATGGCGGAGCTGGTCGGTCAGATGTCCGATGGCGGGCTGGATGACTTGCTGGACCAGCTGCACAAAGTCGCCGGCGAGAACGCCCGCATGGCTGCAACCCGGGCTGACAATATCGGTGGCGATCTCAAGGGGCTGAAGAGCGCCTGGGAAGAAATAGGCATCAGCATTTCCGACACCAACGAAGGCCCCCTCCGCAACTTGATAACGAGCCTGACCGGCGTTGTACGCGGCGTGGGTGAGTGGATGCAGGAGAACCCCGAGCTGGCCGGTACCATTGCCAAAATAGTCGGCTACACACTGGCATTCGTTGCGGCTATGGGCGCGCTCACGTTCGTGCTGGCCAGCCTGATCGGCCCGCTGGCAATGATCAAATTCGCCATGGTCACGTTCGCCGGCGCTACCTGGGCAGCCACCTGGCCGATACTTGCCGTCATCGCCGCCATCGCTCTGCTGGGCGTGGCAGCCTGGATGCTCTGGCGCAACTGGGATGGCGTAGTGGGCGGGCTCAAAGCGCTATGGGCCGACATGGTCGCCGTGGCGCACAGCGCCTTCAATGCGCTGCTGACCTTCTTCACTGGCATCTGGAGTGAAATCAAAGCCGCCTTCGACGGCGGCATCCTCGGCGTCAGCGCCCTGATCATCAACTGGTCACCGCTGGGCCTGTTCTACAAGGCCTTCGCGGGCGTGATGGGTTACTTCGGTGTTGACCTGCCCGGGAAGTTCACCGAGTTCGGCGGCATGCTCATGAGTGGCCTGGTCACCGGCATCAAGAATGGGCTCGGCGCCGTCAAGAATGCAGTCACCGGTGCCGGCGACCAAGCCATCGGCTGGTTCAAGGACAAGCTCGGCATTCGCTCGCCGTCCCGCGTTTTCGCCGCCCTGGGCGATGACACCATGGCCGGCCTGCAGGCTGGGCTGGATCGCAGTCAGGACGGCCCGCTGGCGTCCATCCTCAAGGCCGGCAAAGCCATGGCCGGTGCCGGTGCATTGGCGCTGGGCATCGGCGGGGCAGGGCAGGCACTGGCCGTGGATGGCCGCCCGCCCCTGCAGAGCGGCAGCGCCCCCGTCGTGGTGCAGGGCGACACCATCACCATCCAGCTTACCGCCCCGGCTGGTACCGACTCTGCTGAGCTGGAGCGCATGATCAACCGCGTAATGGACCAGCGCGAACGCGGCAAAGCGGCCCGTATCCGCTCCGCCCTGTACGACAACGAATGAGGTGCTACGCATGATGATGGCCCTGGGGCTGTTCGTATTCAGCCTGCCCACCGCCGCCTACCAGGACTTTCAGCGGCAAACCGCCTGGCGGCATCCCAGCAGCAACCGGGTCGGCGCCGGCCCGGTGCGCCAGTTCGTCGGCAAAGGCGAAGACACCATCACTCTGTCCGGCCTGATCGTGCCCGAGCTGTCCGGCAAGCGCCTGTCACTGGATGCCCTGCGCCTGATGGGCGACAGCGGCAAAGCCTGGCCCCTGGTAGAGGGTACCGGGCGTATCTACGGCCTGTGGGTCATCGACAACCTGAGCGAAACCAATACCCTGTTCTTCAAAGACGGCGCCCCGCGGCGTATCGAGTTCAGCATCACCCTGCAGCGCGTGGATGATAGCCGTATCGAGCTGCTCGGCAATCTGCTGGAAACCGTAGGCGGGCTGCTCCGATGATCGAGCGACTGGCCGGGCTGGCCAGCAACACCGCGCGCGCCCTGCAAAACGGTGCGCAGAATGCCGCCGACCAATACAACCGTGCCACCCACCATCCCCGGCCCATTTACCGGCTGGTGGTCAATGGCCAGGACATCACGCCCAAGATCGAAAAGCGCCTGCTCAGTCTCAGCCTGACTGATAACCGCGGCCTTGAAGCCGACCAGCTGGATTTCTCCCTGGAAGACCACGACGGTCAACTGGCCATCCCGCCGCGCCGGGCCGCCGTGCAGCTCTGGCTGGGCTGGCAGGACACCGGGCTGGTGTACAAGGGCAGCTACATCGTCGACGAGGTTGAGCACAGCGGCGCGCCGGACATCATCAGCATCCGCGCCAGTAGCGCCGACCTGCGCGCAGGCCTCACCCGCAAGCGCGAACGCAGCTGGCATAGCGTCACCCTGGCAGACATCATCTACACCGTGGCCAGCGCCTACAGCCTCAAGCCGGTCATTGATCAAGTGCTCGGCAAAATCCCGGTGCCGCACCTGGACCAGGCCGATGAATCCGACGCCAACCTGCTGACCAGATTGGCCGGCGACCACGACGCCATCAGCAGCGTCAAAGCCGGCCACCTGCTGCTTATGCCGGTGGGAGCCAGCAAGACCGCCAGCGGCATTGATCTGCCGCACATCACCCTGACCCGCCGCGATGGCGACGGCCACCGCTGGATGGAAGCCGACCGGGACGCCTACACCGGCGTGCGCGCCCATTACTACAACGACAACAGCGCCGAACGCCTGGACGCCATCATCGGCAACGATGACAACATCAAGACCTTGCGGCATGTCTACACCGACGAACAAAGCGCCCTGCAGGCCGCGCGGGCGGAGTGGCAGCGGTTGCAGCGCGGCGCTGCCACGCTCAGCTACACGCTGGCCCTCGGCAGGCCGGATCTGATCCCGGAAATGACCTACAGCCTAAGCGGCATAAAGCAGGAGATATCAGACACCGTCTGGCTGGCCAAGAGCGTCACCCACTCACTCAGTGACAGCGGCTACCTCACCAGTCTGGAGCTGGAAAACCAGCTGGCCGACGACCCGGATCTGGCGGCGCTGGTGGAGGGGGGCTATACCGGCGTTCTCGCCTGGTACCGGGACGAAAAGACTGGCAAACAGATCAAGGTCACCGAAGGCGACCAGACCAACCCGAAGCGGCTGAGCCATCTGTATGCGAGCAAGCACAGTGCGGAGAGGGCGGTGAAGAGGGAAATGGGGAGGCTTGTCAGTGGTGCCTGAAAATCGCCAGCATGGTATCGGCAACTCGCATGAATGAAAGGAGCGACCCGACTGCCAAAACTATCCAGATGCCGGAATACCAAGGTTGTGTGTGGTCCTGGAAAAAACCGATGACATTTATGGTGCAGAATGTCAGGTTGATCCATATGGCCTGGCCGATATAGGAAACCAGAAAGAGCATATAGCCGCTACTGCGCAAGTCGTCGATAATTTTTGAATTCATCGCGATCAGAATAGCTTTGCTGGTGGCCAAGAATCCAACCAGCACGCCTGAAACACCCAGAGTAGAGGACAGTAGGGAATCATTTTTTGGTAGCGATATGTTCAGTAAACTCCAGAAATAGAACGCCATACACATAAAAAAATATGGGTATAAACGTTCAAAAAGGAGTTTCACTTTAATATCTTCTTCCAAGAGTTGCGTGCCCGGCTCAAGCCCTTCCAGCGATCTTCCAGTGGCAGCCTGAGATCAAGCCCTGGCTTGATGTCTTCAAGCTCAACATATAGTCGCTGGGTTAGCAGGTCAAGGACCTCTATCGCATCGTCTTCATCTGTTTTGCCTGCAACCCTCAGGCTTTTCACTGCCTCGGGATTTCGTTGCGATAGATCTCGCAGAGCCCCCATGACATTGGAAACTGTGCCTCTGAGGCCATTCGTTTTATCACCGCCCGCAGACAATTCGATATCAATGATGCCTGCCTCGCACTTTTGCCCAAGGGCTACCGCATCCCGTAGGGCCACTCCGCGCTTTATATCATCCGCAGTCATTGCGCTGACATCGAGCTTGAACATCAACCTTTTCTTTATAGCCTTTTTCAACAGGCGTCTTTCAGTGTCAGGATCGAATTTGGGGTTGAATGTATAAACATTACTGGCGGCTTGGTCGTAGTCGCTAAGGTAGTTGCAGATCGCGCCTGAACGCACGCCTGAGTGGTTATATTGAATCAGGATATACCCAGTCGCTGGGTCATAAAGGGCACAGGTTTCTTCCGCAAAGGTTTCTCCCTTCTTGAAGTCGAACCCTTCGGTTCTCGCGTTTTTCTTTCCGCGTCCAGGACCTTGAGTTGCTCTGAACTTAGCAAACTCCATAAACCACAGCCCGTCTCTTTTTTCTATCGCGTCAATTCTGATTTCAGCCTTTGCGACCAACCGTATTCTTTTATTTAGCTTTTTTTCTTTCGCTACCAGCGCGAGCACATCTTCTAAGGCGGCCGATTGGTCGCTTGCCTCTACCTTGAAGGCATGTATTTTCATGCATAGTTCCTTTTTACTGTTATGAATAGCTGGCTCATCACTCTTTAATCGCCAGCGCATGAGCCGCTTCTTTGCAGTCAGGCAGCGCCGTGGGCAGGCAGGTTACGCAGCGGGGCAGGTTGGCACTGGCGTTGTGCAGTGGCTCGAAGCTCGGGTGCCAGGCGCCTTGGCCGGCAGGTAGCGCTTTGTACGCTGCGGACAGCTCTTCCCTCAAGGCGGACAGCTCGGCCTGATTCTGCCGCATCATGTCGCCGCACTGGCCCAGATCATTGTTTCTTGCTGACTCCATGGACATGCCGGCACCGACCAGAGCGGCCATGCGCGGGGTGAACTCGTCAAGGATGGCCTGGGATTCGGGGGCGAAGGTATCCTCTACAGGCTCAGGCTCAGGCTCAGGCTCAGGCTCAGCAGGCGATGCCAGTTCTGTCTCGGCCGCCTGGTTGGAGGGCTCAGGCAGTGCATCGGTCTTAACAGGAAGGACGATCTCTGGGGCGAGATCTTCCTCTCGAGCGTCGGCAGCTATTGGCGAGGTGCTGTCTTCAGGATCTACGAGGCCGGTAGCGACAAAGAACAGCATCACTGCTATCAGGGCAACCACTCCCACGGTCGAGCCTGTGAGGTGGCGTAGAAACCAGTTTTTGCCTTTCAGCTTTTTTGCAGCCAGCCACCACGCCGCAACTAGCGCGACCAATGCCAATAGAGAAGCGAAGCCTTCCATGTTTCCCGATCCTGTAAGACGTTGTAAGGCTTCCGATAATGCCATCTTCTGGCCATCAGGGACAACCGACTTAAGGACTATATAGGCAGGGTAGGTATGCAGCCGCTCAGCGGCTGCATGGGTGGCGGGGGTCAGCCAGGGTAGTTGGCCAGGGCCTCGGCGGCTTCCAGCAGGGAGGCTTGCTGCTGGCGGGTGAGTCGCCGGAATGCTGCTATGAGCACCGCTTCCTTGGCGCTTAATTTGGGATTGTCGGGTCGAGGGTTGTGAGGTAGGTCAGACATCGGTACTGCTCCATCCATGCTGGGCCACCGTGGCCATTCAGCGTTGGATACCTATTCTCTACACCTTTTTTCCGTGTCATCGGGGGAATAAGGTCGAATTGCTGCTTGTTTTGAAATCCAGGCGTCTACCTTTTCACTTCCGCTGCCTTTCGGCAGCAGCGGCCAGGGCGGCGACGGTTTCCCGGACGAAATCTTGTTGCTGCTCGCTCAGGGTTCGGTAGCTATTGATCAGAGCTTGCTCGTGGTCGGCCTGGGAGGCTTCGGGCGGTAGCTGACGCACCCCGGTTACCAGGTAAAGAATATCGAAGCCGAGGCGATCCATGGCTGCCAGATACATCGCGTCGGGGCTCCTTTCTCCTCGCTCGTAAACTCCTTGTGTCTTCTTTGTCACGCCCACTGCCTCGGCCAGCGCCTCCTGCGTTTGCCCCTGTTCTTTTCTTAATTCCCGCAGCCGACTCCCGATAGAAACCATTCGGTGATTTTCCATGTTGACAAAAGAACCGTTCGGTACCATTATTATCTCGTCTTACAGTTTGTTTAACGGTTTAAGTAACCGAGTGGTTACCAATGTATATCCAAAGGAGAGACCCAATGACCAACCACCCCAGCAAAGAGCAGTGCGCCGGCAAGCGCCCTCATGCGGTAACCAGGGATCTATCGCTTCCCCAGATCGCCCCGGATTTCTTTGATGGCGACCTCCAGGTGAGCCAATGCAAAGCGCAGGTCCTGACTGTCAATCCAACGCTCGACCCGGCTGTCGTGCGCGGGGTCATCCGGGTTGGTGTCTTTTCCATCCATGACCGCGATGACCTTTTCGTAAGCCTCGGTTAGTCGGCCCTGCAGCCTCCTGACCTCACCCTTGGAGTGAAACCCCATGAATAACCCCCTTATTGAACACGCTGATGAACTTCGTTTTTTGCTCGACAAGCTTGAGGCCGCGCTTCCTGTGCTCAAGCAGGAGTTGGAGCCAGACCCGGCCACGGACCCAGAGCTTCAGTCAATTGCCGTGCGGTTCGCCATCGGCGACATGATGGTGCCGCTCAACTTGATGCGCGAATGCCTGACCGGAGAGCAGAGCACATAGCGCTTTGCAGCCATCCGTCATTTTGTATCACTTTATAAGAGGTTGTAAGACATGACCACAAAGACCATTCCCCGTTCCCCATCGCCGCGCGGCTGCAGTGTGCCGCTGATGACCCACCTCACGCCGGAAGAGCGCGCCCAGCTGGTCAAGATGGCCGACCAAGAGGCTCGCTCCATGTCTGCAATGGCCCGCCTACTGATTGTGCAGGGCATGCAGCGTTATCAGGCTCAGGCATAAGGAACGCCAACATGTATCCCGACCCAAAACGCATTCGTAAGCACCGCGCCACGCTGAACCTGGACGACTACGAGCAAGGCCTGATCGACGCCCTGGTGAACTACACCGGGCTGAGCCAGGCCGAGCTGCTGCGCCGTCTTGCCCTGAGTGAAGCGCGGGACCTGCTTCTGGCAGAGCCCAATGTAGAACGGGCGATCGCCTGAACCCAGTGCCAGCAGAGTTACTTACTTATGCCCGAAGCCCATTTTGAATTCGACGAAGCCGACCGCGAACTGCTTGAACGCATCCAGCGGCGCTATGGCCTGCAGAGCTGCGAGCAGGCAGCGGAATGGCTGATCAAGGCCCGCTTGCGCCGGGCTGCCATCAAGTTAACCGGCCGTGGCCGGGCGCTGTACCCAATCAATAACGGGAGAGACTGAGAACGATGAGCACCTACAAACTGGTGTGCCCCCACTGCCGCAGCAAAGTGCGGATCCGCACCAGCGAGGGCGTGCACATCTTCCTGCGTGACACCTACCTGCAATGCACTAACGAGGTGTGCAGCTGGTCCTGTTACGCCCGGTTCGAGATGACCTATGAGCTGAGCCCCAGCTCCATGCCCAATCCAGCAGCGGTGCTCCCACCGGCTCCCAGCCGCGTCCGGCGCGAAGCAATGCCCCCTTCAGAAGAAGAACAACTTGATCTGCTTGACGACGAGGAACTGACCGATGAAAGCATTTAAAAAGGACTACCAGGAAACACTTCAGGAAGCCGCGCTGGGTTTTATGGCTCGCCACCAGGCTCAGCACCTGGGCCACGATCAGTGCCTGTTCAGCCGCTGCGTTGCCTACCTGATGGGCTGCTTTGAGTGTTCTGAGGCGACCGCTCAGAACATAACCTCCTACGCCTACGGCGACCTCGTTTCCGGCGAAGACAGCCGCTACATGGACATCAGCGGCAGCACCGGCAGGGTGGCCATGCTGGTTGATCCCAATTCCGGCATCTGCCATGCCGTCCCAGTGAAGATGATCTTCGAGCGGCTGATCGATACGCCGGCGCGTCGCCACTTGCGGCCCGTCAACTGATCCATTCGCCAAGGCAAGGGGAGCCGTCATGCGCACTATCAGCATCAATCTGGAACTGACCGAGAAGCAGGCGGCCGCACTGCGCGGCACCCTGCAGGTCATGCATCGCCAGCGCCTGCAGGATGAATTCTGGTGTGACCGGTACAGGTACATCCCTCACGCAATGCGGGCCGGGCACATCGTCGCCAGCTGCCCAGACATGGCCGCCAGCGTCAAGCTGGTGGCGGCACTGAATATGGCTGAGCGCGAGAGCGCAGGCGGGGCGGAATAAATGCAAGCCGAACTGCAACGTGAAGTGCTCAACCGCATCGCGGTGAACTACAGCCTGAGCAAGGTCTCTGGCGAGTGGATCCGTGGCGGCATCTGCCCATCCTGTGGCAAAAAGGAGCTGTATACCCACGCCCAGAACCCTTGGGTACTGCGCTGCGGCCGTGAGAGCAAATGCGGCGACACCTTCCACGTAAAAGACCTGTTTGACGACCTGTTCAACGACTGGAGTGAGCGCTACAAGGCTACGCCCGAGCAGCCCAAGGCAACGGCCCGGGCGTACCTGGAATATGCCCGCGGCTTCAAAGAAGAGCTGATCGGCGGCTGGTATACCCAGGAGTACTACCACGACCGCGAGCTGGGTATTGGCTCTGCCACGGTGCGCTTTGAGCTGCCCGGCGGCGGTTACTGGGAGCGGCTGATCGACCAGCCGCACCGGTTTGGCAAGAAGAAGGCGCGCTTCTCCTACGGCACCAGCCACAAAGGCGGCTGGTGGTGCCCGCCCTGCGTCGACCTGCTTGCAGTTGATGAGCTGTGGATTGTGGAAGGCATCTTCGATGCCATCGCCCTGGTGCATAACGGCATCAGCGCCGTGTCCATCATGAGCTGCAACAACTACCCGGAAAAGGCTCTGGCAGCGCTGGCCGCTGACTGCAAGACCAATGGCAGTAAGCTGCCCAAGCTGGTCTGGGCGCTGGACGGCGACCACGCAGGCCAGAGCTACACCCGCAAATGGGTAGACCGTGCCGAGCAGGACGATTGGCGCTGCTCAGCTGCGCAGATTCTCCAGGGCCAGCGCAAGCACGACTGGAACGACCTGCACCAGCTGGAGCAGCTGACCGAGGAAAAAATCAAGGAGGTGCGCCACCACGGCGACCTGCTGACGGCCAAGACCGCTGGTGAAAAGGGCCTGCTGATGTACACCTGGCGCGAGCGGCAGGAGTTCTATTTCGGGTTCAACAGCAACCTGTACTGGTTCAAGCTGGACATGACCAAGTACAACAAGGTCCTGACCGAGCTGAGCGAGTCAGAGAGCGTGGACGTGCGCACCATGTCTGACTTTGAGTTGCGCGAAAAGGCCCTGGAGCAGTCCGGCGCGGTGATCCGCATCGCCAACTGCTACCCGCAGGCGCTCTACTTCCAGCGCAACGAGATTACTGACGAGTCGTGGTATTACTTTCGGATCGACTTCCCCCATGACGGCGGCAGCGTCAAGAGCACCTTCACCGGCGGCCAGGTGTCGGCGGCGGCGGAGTTCAAAAAGCGTCTGGTGTCGACCGGTGCAGGCGCTTACTTCACCGGGTCCGGCCAGCAGCTGGACAGGATCATGCAGGACCAGCTGTTCGGCATCAAAACCGTCGAGACCATCGATTACATCGGTTACAGCAAGGAGCACCAGTGCTATGTGCTCGGCGACATTGCCATCAAGGGCGGCCAGCTGTACCAGGTCAACGAGGAAGACTTCTTCGAGTTCGGCAAGCTGCGCCTGAAAAGCCTGCTGAAAACCATCCCGCTGGAGATCAGTCTCAGTGAAAACAAGTACCGTGAGGAATGGCTGGGCTGGCTGTGGACCGCTTTCGGCGCCAAGGGCGTCATCGCCCTGGCGTTCTGGGTCGGCTCGCTGTACGCCGAGCAGATCCGTGCCCAGTACAAGTCCTTTCCATTTCTGGAGATTACCGGCGAGGCGGGCGCGGGCAAGTCAACGCTGATCCAGTTTCTGTG
Source organism: Halopseudomonas litoralis (assembly GCF_900105005.1). Classification (NCBI taxonomy): domain Bacteria; kingdom Pseudomonadati; phylum Pseudomonadota; class Gammaproteobacteria; order Pseudomonadales; family Pseudomonadaceae; genus Halopseudomonas; species Halopseudomonas litoralis. The sequence goes on along the minus strand of NZ_LT629748.1, from coordinate 2,081,955 downwards.
GAAGCTCTTCGGCCGCGACTACGAGGGCTTTGACCCATCCAAGTCGTCAGTAGCGGGTCGTTCCCGGGCCATGGGGCAGGTATCCGGCATGCCGGTGGTGCTGATCGAGGGTGACCGCAACGAGCCGGACAAAGCCCACGCCAAGTCATTCGACTGGGACGAGCTCAAGGACTTCTACGGCGGAGGCACGCTGCGCACGCGGGGCGTGAAGACCGCCGGCAACGAGACCTATGAGCCACCGTTTCGCGGCACCATCGCCATCAGCCAGAACGCGGCAGTGAGTGCGTCCGAGGCGATCCTGACCCGTATCGTCAAGTTGCACTTTCAGCGTCCGGTGGCCACCGATGCCAGCCGCGCCGCGGCGGACAACCTCAACCTGATGCAGACCGAGGACGTCAGCCAATTCCTGGTCCGCGCCTTGCGACTGGAAGACCAGATGGTCGCCACCTTTGGCAGCCGCGTCGGCGTGTACGAAAAGGAGCTGCGCGGCCTGAAAGAGATCCGCATCGAGCGCATCGCCAAGAACCATGCCCAGATGATGGCCCTGGTCGATTGCCTGGAACACCTGATGCCGATCACCCAAGCCCAGCGCGCCGAAGTGGAACTGGTGCTGCGCGGCATGGCAGTGGCTCGCCAGCAGGCGGTCAACGCAGACCACCCGGCCGTGGCCGAGTTCTGGGAGGTGTACGAGTACCTGGAATCGCTGGAAGAAGGCCCGGTGGTCAACCACAGCGCCGACCCCAAGCTCATTGCCATCAACCTCAACGAGTTCGCCAAGGTCGCGGCCAACAACCGTCAGAACATCGCCGACCTGACCCTGCTGCGCGAGCTGCTGAAAGAGAGCCGAAGCCACAAATTCATCGAAAGCAGTCGCGCCGTGCACAGCGTCATCCGCGCCAGTGCCCGCGTCGAAGCCTTCGACAAACCCAAACCCGGCACCATCAAGTGCTGGATCTTCAAGAAGTAGGGCGCGGCAACGCCCTGTTGTTATCACCAAAGGAGAGTACCCATGCAAGAACATGAAGCACACGGCAGTAGCCAGACAGAGATTACCACGGGCGATATCGGACAGCTTGAAGCGCTGGTCTGCCTGATAGGAAATGACGCCTTCGCAATGTCGTTTCAGAGTGTGAGACAGTACCGGGAGGCATTGCTCAATGCAGCGCCTGCTGTGCAGGGGGAGTCATCCCCATGCCGCTGCGTTCAGTGCGAGCGCTGCCAAGGAAACGGCGAAATCATCACGGACTGGGAGCGGTACGAGAATCCGCGCCCATGTGATGCTGCCGATGCTTTCGTTGTCGAATGTCCTGATTGCAGGGGTGTTGGAAGATTGCATGTCGCCACGGAGGCCATGCAGCCCGCAGAGCAGCAGCCCGACAAGTACGCAGACTGCGATCTGGAATGCGGCGCTTACGGCACCTACTGCAAATGCGCAGCGGAAGCCCAGCAGCCCGAAAGCCAGCAACCGAAGTGCTGCACCTGTCGAGACGGTATGGACTTCACGACAATCAACGGAGTCGATATAGCCGTGGGCGAAGACTTAACCGACGGAGTTTATACCCTCAATGTCATGGCCCAGGGGCAGGACGGCCCGATAGTCCTCGTACACATCCACCAACACCGGTGCGCGACCAGAGAAACACCGCAGCCCGCGCCGGACGTTTCGGGGCTGGTGGAGGCGCTGGAAGGTGTGCTGGATGGCCGTCCATTGGATACCGAGTTCTGGGATCGGTGCGAGCAATTTATTGCCGCCCACCGCAAAGGGGGTATCTCATGAGCGACTTTGATTTCTTGAAGAAAGCATTCTTCCGCTTGGACGAACTAGAGAAGATATACAGCAGCGAACGGGACGGAAAATGCAACGCCGCTGCGGCATCTATGGAGGCAACAATTAGGGATTTCTTGAAAGTGATTAAGGAGCCCAGCCATGACAACCAATAAGCCGTTGTTCCGCTTCAATGCTCGGGTAGTCGAATCTGACCCCACCGGCTACTACATGACGCGCTGGGATAGGGCGCAGTCTGTATCCGTTATTGCACACAATCACGACGAGGCTTTCGAGAAAGTCAGGACGCTGATGGGCAACCCGACTCGCCATAGCGCGTGGGCTGTGAGAATTGATTCGGCTGAGGAGATTATTGATGACAACCAATAAGCCGCACGATCCAGCGCTGCGCGCCGCCATCATCGCGGAGATAGGCAGGGGGAAAGCAGAGGGCCGCGAGCGATGGGCAGAGCATGGCGAAGATGCTTTGAGCTGGCATGACAAGACGTTTGCTTATTGCACTTGGTGGTTCAAGTTCAAGATCCCCAGGGCCACCAAAGTGATCCGGCAAGAGCTGGAACGCATGGAGCGCGACGGGCTGGTAACAGCAGACCGCAGCCAGAGCAACAACACCAAGTGGAGGCTGGAACATGACAACCAATAAGCAAGCTCAGATGCAGTCCCTGGTGCGCCTGCCAATGCTGCTGAAACTGACCGGCCTGTCCAGGGCCACAGCCTACCGGTATTCGAAGAGTGACCCGCACTTCCCGAAGCCGGTGATGCTCAGCGATAGCACAGCCAGAAATGCGCCGGTGGGGTACAGACTGCAGGACATTCAGCACTGGATCAGAGTTCGCGCAGAATCATCAGGGCTGTGAACCTTGTATGCCAGCGTGTATGCCTGTATTTATTGAGTTAGGTAAATTGCATTGTGATCAATAGCTTATAGGTCGAGTTCTATCCAAGTCGCTCCGACCAATTGCCAAAACCCGCCATAAGCGGGTTTTGTTGTTTTTGCCCTGCACTGATCAGTTATTGCTGTTGCGCTGCCCCTGTTCATCCTCCTGACCAATGCTGTTGATTTCCTGCAATGCCTTGCTGGAATGCACGATGCAACCCTTTTCGTCGCCATCTGTCTGAGCTTCGCCGGCGAGGCGGATGTGATCTTCCAGTTGCGTGCGCGCGTCGTCGGTGAGCTGGTCGAGTGGGGCGGAGGAGTATCTGGCCAGCTCCTGCATATTGGATTGGCAGGTGACGTCTTCGGCGAAGGCGATCGGGCTGGCGAGTAAGGCGGTGGCGATGATCAATGAAGCGGTCTTCATATTGTCTCTCCCATCTGCAATGAAATGTCTCTTCAGCTGTGACAGTAGCCTGGCTGGAGGGTTTGATCTTTCGCACCAGGGCACATAGTCAGCGGAAATAGTCGCCTGCGTGCTATCTGCGATTGCCCGCCACTGGTATCCTCGACTGCTTCTATGGAATCAGGAGTGGCCCGCTGGTCATGACTAACGACAATCTCGAGAACAAGAGCTTTCTTCTGCTGTTGGCACTGGTTTCAGTGGCCTTCGTGTGGTTGCTGTTGCCGTTCTACAGCGCGGTATTCTGGGGCACCATCCTGGCGCTGATCTTTCAACCGATGCAGCGCCGTTTCGAGGCACGTTTCAATCAGCGGCGCGGCATGGCCGCGCTGGCGACACTGTTGATCATCCTGTTTATCGTGATTCTGCCGGTCAGTCTGCTGGCCGGGGCGCTGGTTCAGGAAGGGGCAGCCATCTATCAGCGCATCGATTCGGGCACGCTGGATTTCGGTGGTTATCTGGAACAGGTCATCAATGCCTTGCCGAGTTTCGCCCAGGATCTGCTGGTGCGCTTCGGCATGACGGATATCTCCAGTGTGCAGGAGCGCATCTCCAGCCTGGCCATGAGCGGTAGCCAGTACCTGGCGACCAAGGCCTTCAGCATCGGCCAGAACACCTTCCAGTTCCTGATCAGCTTCGCAATCATGCTCTACCTCCTGTTCTTCCTGCTGCGCGACGGGCGTCAGGTGGCGGCCAGGGTGCGTCGGGCGATTCCGCTGGGGGAGATCTACAAACAGCATCTGCTGAGCAAATTCACTACTGTGGTCAAGGCGACCGTCAAGGGCAACATTGCCGTGGCGGTGATACAGGGCGCGCTCGGCGGCTTCATTTTCTGGGCACTCGGATTGCAGGGCGCGTTGCTCTGGGGCGTGATCATGGCGGTGCTGTCATTGCTGCCGGCGGTGGGTGCGGGCCTGATCTGGGGACCGGTGGCGATCTACTTCCTGGCCACTGGCGCGGTCTGGCAAGCGGCGGTGCTGACGGCCTTCGGCGCTGTGGTCATCGGCCTTGCGGACAACGTGCTGCGCCCGATTCTGGTCGGCAAGGACACCAAACTGCCGGACTACGTGGTGTTGATTTCCACCCTTGGCGGCATGGCCCTGTTCGGGCTCAATGGCTTTGTCATCGGACCGCTGATCGCGGCCCTGTTCATTGCTGCCTGGAGTCTGTATGCCGAGGCGCGGGAAGAGCATCAGATGGTGGCAGTGCCGACCGAGGAAGTGGCGACGATCGACGAGATGGAGGATATCGTCTGTGCGCCTGAGGTCGGGGTCGTTGCGCCGCCGGAGCCCCCGCTCAAGGGCTCTGATTCCTGATCCGTCGCACCGCATCCAGCCAGCCCGTATACAGCGCTTCGCGCCGCTGTTCGGGCATGGCTGGGTGAAAGCTGCGTTCGCAATCCCAACGCGCGGCGAAGTCTTCCAGACTGTCGAACAATCCCTGCTGCAAACCCGCTAAAAAGGCCACGCCCAAGGCGGTGGTTTCTGTCACCTGCGGGCGGTCCACCGGCACACCGAGGATGTTGGAGAGCGCCTGAACCATCCAGTTATTCACCACCATGCCGCCATCCACGCGCAGCGATGCGGTGGCGATGGCGCCATCGGCGGTCATGGCTTCAAGCAGATCGCGGGTCTGGAAGCACACCGATTGCAAGCCTGCGGTGACGATTTCGGCGATGCCGGTATCCCGCGTCAGACCAAAGATGGCACCGCGCGCCTGCGGGTCCCAATAGGGCGCGCCCAGACCGGTGAAGGCCGGCACCAGATACACGCCACTCTGATCACCCACCTGTTCGGCCAGGGCTTCGGTTTCGTCGGCGTGGCGGATCAGTTTCAAGCCATCGCGCAGCCACTGGATCGCCGCTCCGGCGACAAAGATGCTGCCCTCCAGCGCGTAGGTGGTCTGACCGTTCAGTCGATAGCCAACGGTGGTCAGCAGTCGGTGGGAGGACGTCACCGGCTGGTCGCCGGTATTCATCACCATGAAGCAGCCGGTGCCATAGGTGCTCTTGACGCTGCCGGGTGTAAAGCAGGCCTGCCCGACCAGAGCCGCCTGCTGGTCACCGGCCATCGCGGAAATCGGCAGGCTGGCGCCGAACAGGTCTGCATCGGTATGCCCGAAATCCGCTGCGTTATCCAGCACCTCGGGCAGCAGACTGGGTGGGATATCGAGCAGTTGCAGCAGCTCCTGGTCCCACTGCTGATCATGGATATTGAACAGCATGGTGCGCGAGGCGTTGGTGGCGTCGGTGCGATGTACCCGGCCGCCGGTCAGGCGCCACAGCAGGAAGCTGTCCACCGTGCCGAAGCGCAACTCGCCCCGTTCAGCGCGCTCACGTGCACCGTCCACGTTGTCCAGCAACCAGCGCAGTTTGGTGGCAGAAAAATAGGGATCGATCAGCAGGCCGGTGCGCTGGCTGACCAGGGACTCATGGCCCTCGGCCTGCAGCAGATCGCAGAAAGCCGCAGTGCGCCTGTCCTGCCAGACGATGGCCGGGTACACCGCTTCACCGGTCTCGGCATCCCAGAGGAGGGTGGTTTCCCGCTGATTGGTGATGCCGATTCCCAGGATGTCGCTGACGCTCAGGTTGGCCTGCTCGAGCGCCGCGCGCACCACAGTCACCACACTTTGCCAGATTTCCTCTGGATCATGCTCTACCCAGCCGTCATGGGGGAAGTACTGGGCGAACTCCTGCTGCGCCACGCTTACAGAGTGACAGTGCGCATCGAATACCATGGCGCGGCTGCTGGTGGTGCCCTGGTCGATGGCAAGAAGATGATTTGGCATAGGCGTTGCCCTTGGTTCCAATGGATGCTCAGCCGGCTTTACCGACCTCAGCAAAGGTGGCGCGTGTCTGGCGGGCCAGGTCCTGCGGGTCCAGTTCTATTTCCAGGCCCCGGCGCCCGCCGCTGACGAACAGCTGTGGCCAGCGGGTAGCGCTGCTGTCGATGAAGGTGCGCAGGTTCTTTTTCTGCCCCAGAGGGCTGATGCCGCCCAGCAGATAACCGGTGCTGCGCTGGGCTGCGGCGGGATCTGCCATGGCAACCTTCTTGGCGCCTGCCGCCTTGGCCAGCAGCTTCAGATCGAGAATCCCGTCAACCGGTACCACGGCTACCAGCAGTTCACCGGTTTCGGTACAGGCCAGCAGCGTCTTGAACACCTGTTGCGGATTCAGACCGAGCTTTTCAGCGGCTTCGCCACCATAGGACTCAGCCTGCGGATCATGATCGTAACGATGCAGGCTGTAAGCCACCTTGGCCTTGTCGAGCATTTTGGTTGCTGGCGTCATGCGTATTCTCAGTCGCTGATCTTGACCACCATCTTGCCAAAATTCTGTCCCTCAAGCAGCCCGATGAAGGCCTGTGGTGCATTCTCCAGGCCTTCCACCCGGTGCTCCTTTACCTTCACCTTGCCCTCGGCCACCCAGGGCGTCATTTCCTTGAGGAAGTCGGGATAGTGTGGGCCGTAGTTGTCGAAGATGATGAACGCCTGCATGCGGATGCGCTGGCTCAGCAGCAGGCGCATCAGCTGCGGCAGACGGTCAGGACCGGCTGGCAGCTCGGTGGCGTTGTATTGGGCGATCAGACCGCACACCGGCACCCGCGAATGCGGATTGAGCAACGGCATGACCGCATCGAACACCTTGCCGCCTACGTTCTCGAAATACACGTCGATGCCATCCGGGCAGGCATTGACCAGATCATCAGCGAGGCTGTCGAGCTTGTGATCCAGGCAAGCATCAAAGCCCAGCTCATCCACCGCATAAGCGCACTTCTCCGGCCCGCCGGCGATCCCCACCACCCGGCAACCCTTCAGTTTGGCCACCTGGCCGACCACACTGCCAACCGGGCCGGTGGCTGCGGCGACCACCACGGTCTCGCCAGGTTTGGGCTGACCGATATCCAGCAGACCCATGTAGCCGGTGAACCCGGGCATGCCGAGTACGCCGAGGGCCTGCGAGGGTTCGGGCATGTTCGGGTCCAGCTTGAATACCATGCTGCCGTTGGACAGGCTGTAATCCTGCCAGCCGGCGGTATAGCACATCACCAGATCCCCGGCGGCGAAACCATCGAGGTTTGACTCGACCACCCGACTGACGCCACCGCAGGGCATCACATCACCGACAGCTACCGGCTCGGCATAGGACTTGGCATCGCTCATGCGCCCGCGCATGTAGGGGTCCAGCGACATCCAGAGGTTGCGCAGCAACATCTGGCCCTGGCCGGGCGTGGGGACGGCGGATTCGACCAGCTTGAAGTTATCCGGCACCGGTGCGCCCACTGGGCGTGAAGCGAGCAGGATCTGGCGGTTGATAGTGGTGGTTTGCGGCATGAGACTTCCCCGGTGTGAAACAGATGACTGAGTCACCCAGTATAGAGGCCAATGCTCCCGAGGCAATCAGCCCACGGACGCTCCGGGATCATCTTGCGTAGGGGGAGGGCGTAGCCAAGTGATCTGGCGTCAGTAAATGCCCCGTTTAATGGAGAGCATTCAAGTAAGCGGGAGGCTCTGGGATGGCTGTACTGACTCAATAAATGCTGAGCTTATCGGGGAAATAAGATACCGGCGGATGGGTGGCTTTCCATTCCTCGGCGAACTTCAGAGCTTGTTCGATTTGTTCGGGTGTCATTTTGGCGGCGACTAGAGGTAATGTTTCTTCTACTGTAGTTAGCAGCCAACCTCCACCATCCAGTTCCAGAAGCAATGAAATCAACCCGTATCCCTTGACCAGATCAAGCTTGTGCCCAGCGCCCTCCGGCTCATGCGACAAGTAGGCTCCCAACGTATATATGCTGTCAGCATGCCCCGTTTCTGCTGCCTTATACTGCCAATAGCGCACGCCTTCCCAATCATCCCTTTCGGCCAGTATGACCTGATAATACTGCATGCTCAGCGGGTAGCCGCCTTCGGCGGAACCCTTGAACCATTTCTCAACGGCTTTTTTCCGGTTGCCAAATAAATAAAACCCGCGACCCTGTTTAATGGAAATTGCCTCACCATACTGAGCCAAGGCATAACCGGCCTCTGCAGCCTTGGCTCGCCAGTCGGTATCAAGTGTGATTTTGTACATTAAAAACATCGCTTCAGGATCACCCTGTTCAGCGAGGGGGAGGGCTACCCGATAGGCGTGCCGTAGCCAATCCCCCGGGGATTTGCTGCCGCTGGGACAATTCCCCATGACTGCGCAAAGGTCATTGCCGCTCCGACCTAGCCGAATCATGGCGTAGATATGGCCCTGATTGGCTGCGGCCTCCAGCCATTTATGGGACTCATGCGTCATGAAACGATTGTTTTTTCGCAAGGCTTCTCCCAAGTAATACTGAGCTTCAGCGTCGCCGGCTTGGGCTGCGGTCTCAAGGAACGGCGTAGCGGATATGGCTTTGTATTGGTTATATAATCGGATGCCAGTTTCACGCGCGTCCCGTTGCTCAGGCGTCAGGGTTCCACTCCATACGGCTGTGCAGGTAAGTATCAGCAAGCACAGGCCGAACGCTGCTTTTTTAAACATTGGTTCTAGTCATCCTCAATGTGTTATGAATCCCGGAGCTGCTCAGTAGATACTCAGCTTGTCTGGGAGTAAGAGACGGGTGGATGGGGCCTTCCATTTTGTGGCTTTCTGAGTTGATGTTAAACTTCATCGCGTTTTGTTCTAGACTCCCGTCACAAACTAAAACGGGCCTACTCCTCTCGCCCATACATAATTAGTGTCAGGATGGTATTCGTGTGTGGAGTCGTGAGTGGCGGCAAGTATAGCGATATTAGACTTGTAACGTTCTTGCGTTCCAACCATGCCAGGTGCCATTGTGCTACTAGCTGCCGCCATAAATAAGTCTAGTTTCAACCGATTTCTGCGATAAATTCGCGATAAGTTTGGCTCTGGAACACCAAAGCGATTCATGTGCATACAAGCGTGGCCAAACTGCTGCTGAGCGCGTTCAAGGTTCGTGTCAGACGCTTTCGCAACAACCGTGATCCAGCTGAAAATTCGATCGATAGCGCGCTGCTGGATGCTACGGCATTGCTCCCGGGATATCTCCTCTTGGTCATGTCGTATCGCAGCGTCTTGTGTAACGGTTGTGTTCGTCACGCTAAAACTCCGCGGGGCTGCCGTAAGTGTCATCAGAATTGGCCCCAACGCTGCAGGGGGAGCTTCGATAAACCATTGCGCGAGCTCCGCAGTGTTCTCGTATTCCATAATGGCCAAGGCTATCGGCCCGCCCCGCGCCCCATCGGTCAGCGCCTCATACAAGGACATGATGGTATCCAGACCCATCAAGTAAAGCATCGGCACGCTCAGGCCGTTTGCGCCGAGGGTGATGAGTTTGGACATGAAGCTGGCCGCATCGTCGGTTACCCATTCCAGGGGGTTGCCGTGGTTTCGGTGTAGTTCGCGGCGGAAGAGGTTGATCAGGTCGACCACGCCGGCATAGCTGATTGCAAAGCTGTATTCCCCTTTGACTCCCGGGCCGGCTACCAGTGAGGCTTTCATGCTCAGCATCAGTTGGCCACCGGTCAGGGATAGATTGATCTGGGCGTTGGCGCCTACGCCTGCGGCTGCGGCTACACCGGCGTTAAGGCTGGCCAGGCTGAGCCAGTGATTGTCCGGGCTGGTGCTGTGCGCGCCGGGTCGGCCGGCGGGGAGGGTGCGCAGGGTTGCGATATGTGACGGCGGTGCCCAATTGAGTGCGCCGGTCAGGGAGACTCCCGCCTGTATGCCGGCGAAAACGCTGAACTGCGCACCGGCGCCGTTGCGGATGTCGATGCGGTCTTTCAGGTCGGCGCCTCGCCGCTGGGCCCGTTCTTCCGCAGTCAGCCCGGGTTTGCCCCATGCGGGGTGGTTGGGTGCGAGGCTGATGCTGGCAGACAGCAGCATGGCCGCTCCCGCATAACCCCAGGCCAGGGCACTTAGATGCATCGAGTAGCGACCGAGGCTGAACTGAACCTGTTCGCCGCTGTGGTTCAGGTAAGTCAGCATGAGATCTTTGGCCTCCGCGCGGGCCGGCAGATTGACACTGAACAGCTCGACTACCCCCTGCGCCAGGTCAATGCCGATGTTCGCCTTGACCGAGGTCTGCAGTCCGCCAGCGAGGCTGAGGCTGGGGCCTTTCACGGTCACGCCGTTATGCAGCGAATCCTGCGGTGGCGTCAGGCAGCGCACCAGTTGCGCAGACGGGCTGGGGTCGAAGAGCCGCATGTGGTCACGAATATCTGCACGAAATAGCATCTGGCGCAGATTCTGTCCCCAGGCCTGACGCGCCGCAGCGTCTTCCAGTTGGGCGACCTTGATCGAGCGGGCCTGCAGATATGAACTGAGTTGGTCGACTTCGAACCAGCCGTGCTTATCAAACCAGTCTCCCGCCTGGTCATGAATGGCGATGGCGCCATGACCTTCCAGCCATTGTTGAAACAGGCTGGTGGTGGTGCTCAGACCGCGTTTGTCGTTGATCGGAATGCGTCTGATCGCTTTGCCCAGGTCATCCACGACTTTTTTGCCATTGGCTTTCAGCTGCTCGCCGATATTGCTCAGATCAAACAGGCTGAGCGCTTCAACCACCTTGTTGCCGGTCCCGAGCAGGCTGGCTTCCCGCAGCGGGAAGTCGCCTCGGACCAGTCTCTCGACGGGGCGCGGGGTGAATTGTTCAGGGTCCCACAGTAAATGTCTGCGAATCGGGCTGGCTTTCAGGTTGCGGTGCGCCTGCTGGTGCAGGTCGTCAAGTAGCTTCTGCAATTCATCCCATTCCTGCTGCTCGGCATCGACCAGCCCAGCAGGTGGCGGGGCGTTGGTGCCCGTCGCTCGGACCCAATCCTGATATTTCTTCTGCAGCCGGGCGGTGACCGCGGCCTGGTGGCGCTGAGCTTCAAGATAGACTTGCAGCGCTCTCTCCCCGGCAGCCAACCCACTGCTGGGGTTCGGTGTCAGGGCATATTCAGGAACGGCCAGGCCATAATCGGCCACATCGAGAATGGCATCGATGTAATCCTGATAAAGTTCCAGTTTTGGCAGGTTGTACATTCGCCACCGGTGCAGCTTGTCCAATTGGCCATAGCACGGCTGCAGACATAAGCGTGACTCCTGCTCCAGCGCCTTTCCTTCAGCCAGAATCTCCGCTATGGCGTCTGCATTCAGATTGCTGCGCATTACCTGCTGGCGCTCGTCCAGATAGCGCTGTACCCGTTTGCGCGCTTCCAGGGCGTCGGGTGAGAACAGCGCGCCATTTTCGTAGGCGTAGCCCTCGCTCCTGGCTACCGCCAACGCCTTCTTCTGCAGTGTTGCCCACTCCTCATGGAGTTGTTGCAGTTCGGCACGCTCTCGATGCAGTGCCTCCATCTCAGCCTGACGTGATTTCGCCTGGCGTATGTATGCCTCTGCCTGCCGGTTATGTTCTCTGTTTTCTTCTGAGTAAGGGTGACGCATCTGCGGCCGATCAAACGGGTTGCGCGGTAGGTTCAGATCCTGCGCCTTGAGCGACCACCAGTAATACCAGTTATCGATATCGGGGACCTGAGCTTCGATCTGCAAAGCGCGGGTGAGGTCGTCCCCGCTGAGAAAGTTGGTCAACTTCGGCTGCAGGAAATACTCCAACAGACCGCTTTCATCCAGGCCCTGTTGACGCTCATGAGCGGGCTTGTCTGGCGATATTCTATTTGCCAGGGTCGAGGTGGCTTCGCCGATCGCATCGAGTGCCGGCTCTGGCAACAACCAGAACTGCCGCTCCTCGGTGGCGTACAGAATCCCGGCAAACCGGGTGTTGCAGGCGGGGGCGCCATCATCGAACGTGACATCGCAACTTTCGTCAATGGGTGCCTCCGGTCCGAGCTCCAGCATCATTGACCCCGATGCCGTTGCTGGTTGCGTGTCGGGGCCAGCTGTAACTGCCTCGGCGGCCTGCCTGGGTACGCTGAGATTCCATCCTGCCTGGATATGGTCAGCATTGCGAATGAAGGGATTGAGCTGTAGCAGCCGCTCGACGGTGGTGCCGTGTTGTTGGGCGATATCTCCGAGCGTGTCTCCCGTAACGACGAGGTAGTTATCGAATTCCATGATGATTCCAGTTGTCCTGTTCACGTAGCGGGGCAGCAGCTGTCAACTTCTTCAACTGATCCGTTTTCTGATAAGCCAGTAGGTCGCTGGCCAATATCGCCATGGCGTCGGGGCTGTCTTCCAGCGGTGGGCCGGTTAGCAGTGCTGCCAGCTCCCGTAGATGGCGTGCCTGATGAATGCCGTGCCGGGCCAGTAGCTCCAGGTGGTCAATTATGGAGGGCAGTGATCGGGTCTCCGGCGAGCCGAAGGCGGTATACTCTTCGTCGAGCCAGTACAACCATCCGAAGTGGCCTTGCCGCGCGGCGGTTTCAGGTGGCAGGTTGAAGTGCATGGCGTAAGCGGTTGGGGCCAGAGGCTCCTCACTGGCAGGCCAGGCGATCCAGTCACCATTGCCGTCGCCAAAATGCCGGGGGGCCGGGCTGAAGACGCTGGTCCATGGTCCCAACAGGTGGGCGGACGGGCGTTCGGCGGCAGTCACAAGCGCGGCCCAGAGGCTGGCACGGTAATAACTGAGCAGGCTCTGGCCACCGGAGCCGTCATTCGTCTTGAGCAGCCAGCGCGCATGTTTGAGAGCTTGCTGCACATCTCTCGTCAACAGGCAGATACCGGCGTTACGTTGTTGGCAAAGCTCGGCGGCGAGCGCTTTCAGCTCCGCGGTTTCCGGAGCGCTGATCCAGATCGGGCCTTTGTCAGCGAGCGCGGCGAATTCGGTCCCCAGGAAGAGATTGTGCTGGTCCAGGGGATGGCCAAGGCCATACAGGCGCTTCAGCGCCTCTGGCTGACGACTCTGATCGATGATGAAGCACAGGGATTGTCCGGCAGAGTCGAGATCATCAAGGCGAATGCGGGAGCTGCTCAGCAGTGACTCCATGGCGGTTATCGACATGGGCAATCTCCACGACTGCAATCGCCGTCAGCTTGTTTTCCGCACAGAGGAGTGATGCCTGATTCGTTCAGCAGCTTGGGCAGAGGGATCAATACCTCACCGGCATGATCTGCATCCGCTGCCTGGACAAGGCCCGGCAGGACTGGCGCGCTGCCACTGCCTTTTGCCGGACTGCCGCCTGAGTTTATCCGCACCTGAGGGCCCACGACGGTGATACCGCTGGGGTCGATCTTGATGAAACTGCCACCGGCATTAAGGGTGATTTCCATGCCGGCTTCGATGATCACTTTCTGGCCGGCCTTGAGATGGATTTCGCGGCCGGCGGCGAGTAGATGGGCGGTGCCGAGTTTGATGTGCTGGTTATTGGCGATAGTCAGGTGGTCGTCGGCCTTGATTTCGGTTTTGCGGTCGGCGTGGGTGGTGTGGTGTTCTTCGGCCAGCAGTTCGGTGTAGCTGTTGGCCTCGACGCGGTCGTGGCGTTCGTTGCCGATGTGGGTGGTCTGGTCGTGCTGGATGTTCTGGTCCCAGTCACGTTGGGCGTGGATAAAGATCTGCTCTTCGCCGGCCTTGTCTTCGATGCGCAGTTCGTTGAAGCCGTCTCCGCCGGGAGTGCTCAGGGTTTTGAATACGCTGCGGGTTTTGTGTTCGGGCAGGCTGTACGGGACCTGGTGGGTCTTGTGGTACAGGCAGCCGGTGATCAGCGGTTGGTCGGGGTCGCCTTCGAGGAAGGAGACCAGGACTTCCATGCCTATTCTTGGAATGGCGATGCCGCCGTAACGGTCGCCGGCCCAGTTGCTGGCCACTCTGAGCCAGCAGCTTGTTTTGGCGTCGGCCTGGCCGTGGCGGTCCCAGTGGAACTGGACTTTGACGCGGCCGTATTCGTCGCAGTGGATTTCTTCGTTTTCGGGGCCGGTGATGACGGCGGATTGGCTGCCGGCGATGGTTTGTTTTTTGTGGACTGTTTGGGGGCGGAAGATCACATCCCAGGGGGTGGCGGTGAAGGTGTTGCGGTAGCCTTGGGTAAAACCCTCTTCTGGATTTACATCACTGGTGACAGACTCTTCCAGTACCTGGGGTTGTTTGCCTTCGTGGGTTACCGAGGTCAGTAGCCAGAGATCATTCCATTCCTGACGAGGGTGCTCGGTCAACGCCAGAAAATGTCCGCTGATCAACAAGGGCTGGTCGCTTTTGCCATTGATCAGGCGATAGTCGCTGCGGTGGGTTTCCAGGGTGCGGGTGGTGAGATGGGTGCCTCGGTCGCGGTGTTTGAAGCGGCCCGGGTAGGCGTAGTCTTCCAGGGTGGGCAGGGCTTCGCTTTGCGCTGCGCTTTCCATCAGCAGGCGCGGTTTTTCAAAGTTGTAGTCGCGGCGGGTGACGTGGCTGGGGCGGGTTTGCAGGCGTAGATTGAAGCGTTTGATGACCGGTTCGTCGGCAACCATGCCGCTGCCCTGATTGAACCGGGTTGGCGGCAGTGTGGGAAAGAGGGTCTGGTCTTCACCGAATACCAGTTGATGGCCGTCTGGGCTGTGCTGGAAGTGGTAGTGGATGCCTTCTTCTTCACACAGGCGCTGGATGAAATGCAGGTCGGTTTCGCCGTATTGGGTGCAGTAGATTCTTTCGAAACCTTCCTCACGCAGTTGGAAGCGGAAGGAATCGGTGAAGATGCCGTGGCCCTTGAGTACCTCGGTGATGATCTGCGGCACGCTCTTGTGCTGGAAAATCCGCTGGTTGGTCGCGTGTTGCAGGTAGGCCAGGCGCGGTACCAGGGTTACCCGGTAGCGGGTCAGGCGTTTGCCGGATTCGCCCTGGGCGATGCTGTGGATGAGTCCGTGTATACCCTTGCCCGGGCCTGCATAGTTGAGAAACACCGGCTGGTGCAGCAGGCTTTCGATATCCAGGTCTGGACGTTCGCTGACCAGATCCAGCTCAAAGCAATAAGGCTGGCTGATGGCCTCGGTGCCTTGAAAGGACAGCACCTTGAAGTCGTGGTCGAGGCGGGGAATGTCGAGCGTGAAATGCGCGGTATTGGCCGGGGCGAACATCCTGTGTTCCATTGTCTGACGAACAAGGTGGTCGTTATAGCAGACCGGGACCGGGAAGACCGCCCTTGAGAATCAGGGTTGTGAGTCAGTTGGCAAAACTGCCGCCGGCGCGGCGGGGTTTTGCCCATAGGCGGGGTTGGTCGATTGTTCACAACGGCGTAGGCTTGGAAGCAGTGCAATGAACAGGGCAACAATAATGATGAACGCTACCCCTGGTCTGGACGAGCCAGGACTGCTGGTACAGAGTCGTCGCCTTGGGCGATTGCGGTTTCCGAGCTCAATAGAAGCTGACTTCCAGGACTTCATGCATCGAAAGATGTGCAGTCGGGTGTTGCCGGTCGCTGTTTCCACTATCGGCTTCATGCTGTTATTCATCTGGGTGGATTACGCCTTCCTGCCCGAGTCGTTGTATAGGCTGAGTATCACCGTACGGGTGCTGGTGTTGCTGCTGATATGTTTCAGTATCTGGTACTCCAATCGCCCGGGCCGGGTGGTCCCGCGGACGGCTTTCAATACCGCGACCCTGAGTTATATATGCACCGGACTGATGGTGGTCATGGTGATTCTGGTCTGCCGAGTGCAGCAGGTGCCGGTGACGGTCACCCATGACGGGTTGTATCTGATCCTGTTGTCGGGTTGCTTCCTGCTGGGTCTGCCGATGCGCAACTCGGTACTGGGCTCCTGGTTCATCGTGGTCAGTTATCTGGTGGGAGAGATATTGATAGGCTCATCGCGGCAGCTGGTACTGGGTAACGGCCTGTTTCTGGGGTGCTTCACCTTGATGGGCAGCATCGGCGCCTATGCCTATGAGCACATGTTGCGCCGCGGCTACCTCAATGAACGGCTGCTGCAGGCAGCGCGGGTCCGCGCCGAACGGGAAAGCCAGAGCAAGACGCGCTTTCTCGCCACGGCCAGTCATGATCTGCGTCAGCCGCTGCATGCCATGAGTCTGTTCATTCGGCATCTGGAGGAAAAAGTCGTCGAGCCGGACACGCGCAAAAGTGTTACGCGGTTGGCCGAGTCGACCCATCTGTTGCAGGCCATGCTCAATTCGCTGTTGGATATATCGCGGCTATCGGTGGGCATGGTGCGTCCGCAACTGCGGCACATCAACCTGCAGGGCTGGTTTCAGCGCCTGCTCGCCGGTTTTGAGGTGAGTGCGCGGGAGCGGGATATCGAGCTGCTGCTGGAGTGCCCGCCGCACAGTGCCGTCTACACCGACCCCATGCTGTTGGAGCGGCTGATTCGCAACTATCTGAACAACGCACTGGTGCATGCGAGCGCCCGCCAGGTGAAGGTGGTGGTAACCGAGAAAGACGAGCAGATGCGAATTGCGGTGGTGGATGACGGCTGCGGCTTGAGCCGCGACGAGCAGGCGCGGATATTCGAGGAGTTTACCCAGCTGCGCAACCCCGCGCGTACTCTGGAAAAGGGCGTGGGACTGGGGTTGTCGATCTGCCGACAGCTTCAGCATCTGCTGGAATATCCCTCCGGCGTGGAGTCCGAACCGGGGCAGGGTGCTCGTTTCTGGATAGAGGTGCCGATGGGTGAATGGCAGCAGGAAGCGACGCTCAATCCGATGCTCGGCAGCACAACGCTGCAAGGGCGGGTGCTGTTGGTTGAAAATGACCTGGTCAACCGCGAAGCCATGGAAACCCTGTTGCGCCACTGGGGCTGTGAGGTCGAGTGTCATGAAAAGGGCGACCGGTTGCTGCAGGGTGGACAACGCGATGAACAGGTGGATCTGATACTCGCCGATTACCATCTGGAAGGCGACATGACCGGCCTGGAACTGATCGAGGCGCTGCGCGAGGCGGGCATCTACACCGGTCCGGCAGCGCTGGTTACCGCCGACACCAGCAGCACCCTGCCTGCCGCCGCCGAACAGGCCGGCGTATCCGTCATCTACAAACCCGTCCTTCCCGCACGCCTGCGGCGGATGGTGCAAACACTGCTGCAGAAAGCAGAGGCGTAAGGCGGGGCAGAATTATCTGATGCCGGTTAGTCAGCTGGTTATGAGTGGAAGACTCTAAGCTCCACAAAGCCCGCTCCCTGGCATGAAGCATGGGATCTCCCATGCTTTGCGTTCGAGTTACCGGTCTGTGCTGACGGGTGGCTCGGGGCGGAGTCTAGCTACTGATCAAGCCCTGCTTGCGGGCCGTATTCACGCATTCGGTGCGGTTGTGGCAGTTGAGAGCGGAGAAGACGGCCTTGAGGTGGGTCTTGACGGTGTCTTCGGACAGCGACAGGCGCTGGCAGATCACCTTGTTGGGCAGGCCTTCGGCCAGCAGGTCGAGAATCTCCAGCTGCCGTGGCGTAATACCCAGCGAGCGGGCGTTGGTCTGGCGGTCCAGCGGCTGATGTTCGTTGGCCATGACCACCTGCTCGCCGAACAGCAGTCGCAGCGCGGCGCTGACCAGCATCTGGCCGTCGGCGGTCTTGCTGATGAAGCCGGCCGCGCCGAGGCGGAGGGCGGCGTCCATGTCGCTGGGGTTGTTGCTGCCGGTGAGAATTGCCACCGGCGTCAGCGGATCGATCACGCGCAGCTTTTCCAGCACCGCCAGGCCGCTGCTGTCAGGCAGGTGCAGATCCAGCAGAATCAGGTCATAGGTATGTTGCTGCACCTGCCGTTCCGCCTCGCTGGCATTGCGCGCGTGGTCCAGCTGGATGCCTTTGCACAAGGTGTTCAGGGTGAGAGTCAGGCCATCGAGGTAAATCTGATGGTCATCAATGAGCAGTAGTCGCGTATCGGGGGGCAAGGTAGCTATGGGCATGCCGACATTTCCTTGGCTTGTCATATCCTGAGACAGGATTCAGTCTTGTTTTTCGACTGATGATAGGCAAGCGCGACGGGTACGTCCAGTCAGGCTTTCTGCGAGCGTCGTTGTTGACCGCGGTACAGGTAACCGATCAGTGCCAGACTGATCAGCAGCATCAGCAGACTGCCGCCAATAACCGCCGGCCAGCCGGCGGCTTTCCAGAAGGGCGCGAGATAATAGATGCCTCCCGCCGCTCCCAGGTAATAGAACACCGAGTACAGTGAAGACGCACTGGCCTTGCCGTGGGCCGCATGCTGATTGACCCAGCTGTTGGCCAGCGAGTGAGTAAGGAAGAAACCGAAGGAGTTGAGTAGCAGGCCGGCAATGATGATCCACAGCTGGTCCGACAGCGTAATCAGACAGCCGACCATGAACACCAACACACCCAGCACCATACCCTGGGGAGCCCGGGACGCTCCGACACGTCCGGACATGCCGGCGGAAAAGGTGCCGGCCATATAGGTCAGAAACAGCAGGCCGAGGCTGCCGGCGCCCAGTTGCCATGGCTCGGCACTGAGGCGGAAGGTGATGAAGGTGTAGAGGTTGATGAACACCATGAATCCCAGCCCGCCGACCAGATAGGCCGGGAGCAGGGCTCGGTTGCTCAGGTGGCTGCGGAACGTACGCAGGCTGCCGCCCAGGGATAACGGCTGAGGTTTGAAGACACTGGCCGCAGGCAGCAGCAGGGCGACCGCCAGAGCGCAGATCAGGCTGCTGGCGCCGATAATCAGGAACACCATCTGCAAACCGAAGTGGTCGGCAATGAAGCCGCCCAGCACGCGCCCGCCGGCGCCGCCCAGGGTGTTGCCGCCAATATACAGACCAACAGCGGCAATCAGTGCCTGGCGGTTCATGCTGTCGCCCAGATAAGCGATGGCTGTGGCCGGCAGCACGCCAAGTGCGACGCCCTGGGCCACACGCAGCCACAGCAGGGTATCGAAATCGCCGGCGAACGCCATGCCCAGGGTCAACAGCGCGGTTACCGTCATGCCTGTTATCAAGGGCGCGCGACGCCCGAAAGCGTCGGACAACGGACCATGCAACAGCAGTGAAAGCCCCAGCGTCAGACTGCTCAGGGTGAAAGCATTACTGGCCCGCAGCGTGCTGACCTGATACTCCGCAGAGATCAGCGGCAGCAATGGGTGGATGGCGTAGAGGTTGCCGAAGATGACCAGCGAAGCGAGAAACAGCGCCAGACTGGCTCGGCGGTACGCAGCTGTGCCCCGCTCGATTACAGCGGGGGCGCTTGCCTCTTGGGGCATCGAGTTACTCGGCCTCTTCGAAGGCGCATAGAGTGAAGGTGGCGATGCCGGCATCCTGGATCAGCCGCGAGCCGCCCAGATCCGGCAGGTCGATGATCGCAGCTGCTTCGTAGACCTCGGCGCCGAGCTGGGTGACCAGGCGGGCCGCGGCGAGGAAGGTGCCGCCGGTGGCGATCAGATCATCCAGCAGCAACACCTGGTCGCCCTCGCTAAGGGAGTCGCGATGCACTTCGATATGCGCTTCTCCGTACTCGGTGGAGTAGGCTTCGCGAAGGCAGTCGGCGGGCAGCTTGCCGGCCTTGCGGAACAGGATCAGCGGCTTGTTCAGCTCGTAAGCCAATACCGCGCCCAGCAGAAAACCACGGGCATCGATGGCGCCGATATGGGTGATCGGTGATTCCACGTAACGCTGGATCAGGCTGTCGGCCACCATGCGCATGGCGCGCGGAGACTGGTACAGCGGCGTGATGTCGCGAAAGGTGACGCCTTCCTTGGGAAAGCCCGGCACCGGACGGATCAGCGATTTGATGGTGAATTCGTCAAAAATCATGGGATAGCGGGTCCTGGTTCAGTTCATTCGTTCTGGCCACCGGCCAGAGCACAGAGTTGAATATAATCAACGATCTCGATCTGCTTGCCTTCAGCGGTGATCAACCCTTGCTGCTGAAAGCGGGTAAATACCCGTGACACGGTTTCCACCGCCAGGCCCAGATAATTACCGATCTCGCCGCGCGACATGGCCAGGCGGAAAGAACTGGCCGAATAGCCGCGCATGCGAAAGCGTGCCGACATGTTGATCAGCAGGGTGGCAATACGTTGATCGGCATTCTTGCGCGACAGCAGCAGCATCATTTCCTGGTCCTCCCGCAATTCCCGACTCATCAGCCGCATCAGTTGCTTGCGTAGTTGCGGCAGGACGGCGGTCAGCTCGTCGAGGGTGTCGAAGGGGATCTCGCAGACAGAGGTGGTTTCCAGCGCGGTAGCGGTGACCGTATAGCGACCACTGTCCATGCCCGACATGCCGATCAGCTCACCAGCCAGATGGCAACCAGTGATCTGTTCATCACCTCCATCAGACAGACTGTAGGTCTTCAGCGCACCGGTGCGCAGGGCGAAGATCGAGGTGAACTCGTCACCCTGGCGAAACAGCACATCACCCTTTTTCAACGGCCGTCCACGTTTGACGATACGGTCGAGTGCGTCCATTTCATCTGCATGCAGCGAAATGGGCAGGCACATGCAGGCCAGACTGCAATCCTTGCAGTGTGGCTCGCGGGCAAGCAATGGCGTCGCATTGGTCATGTAGGGCAGATCCTCAACTATCTACAGCGAGCAGGCGAAAGAACAGCAGCAGAACCGTCATTCGTATAAACCCGGATTCTATCACTGGATTGGGTTCAATGCCCGGAATGGGGCGCTGCATGATGCGGTTCGGCGCCGTGGTGACCACCCATGAGCCAGGCCGTATGCGGGCCGGGAATGGTCCAGATACCGAACAGGATGATCAGCAGCCCGGCGGTGATGCGCACGACGCGTTTTTTCAGGATCGCCATCATGCGGTTGGCGAACAGACCGGTGGCCAGCAGGGTGGGGAGTGTACCCAGGCCAAAAGTGGCCATCAGGCCGGCGGATACCGCCGTGTCGCCCTGGCTGCTGGCCCATACCAGCGTGCTGTATACCAGCCCGCAGGGCAGCCAGCCCCACAGCGAGCCCAGCAGTATCGCCTGCGGCAAACGGCTGACCGGCAGCAATTTGCGGGCGTGAGGCTCAATGTGTTTCCACAGGCCGCGGCCCAGCGCTTCGATCCGTGTCAGGCCGGACCACCAGCTGGCCAGGTACAGACCCATGGCGATCATCAGCAGGCCGGCGAGAACCCTCAGCCCTTGTCCCAGGCCCAGATCCTGAATCAGCCAGCCAAGACTGCCGACCAGCGCGCCGGCCAGGCTGTAGCTGGCAATGCGGCCAAGATTGTAGCCCAGCAATACGCGCCACAGCCGCCAGCCATGGCGTTGTTCAACCGGGATGGCCAGGGTCAATGCGCCCATCAGGCCGCCGCACATGCCGATGCAGTGACCGCCACCCAACAACCCCAGGGCCAGCGCAGTGAGAAACAGCGGTAACAGTTCCATGTTCAGGTGCGCTCGTCCGGCTGGTCATCCTGCGGCGTCGCAGCATCCGATCTTGCATCGTCTGACTTGCGGGCGGCCAGATGCGCAGGGTCTTCTTCATCGAACAGAATGCTGTGGGCGGGGCTGTCGAGATCATCGTACTGACCACTGTTGACGGCCCAGTTGAATACGCAGATGGCTATGATCACCAGCACAATGGCGACCGGTATCAGAATGTAGAGAATGGTCATGCTGTCTGCTCCTGTCGAGGAGTGGGCTTCAAGTGCCGCGGGCTACGGGGCAAGCGATTGAGGCGCAGCGCGTTGAGTACCACCAGCAGCGAGCTGGCCGACATGCCAGCCGCCGCCAGCGCGGGGGACACCATGCCGAGGGCAGCCAGTGGCAGTACTCCGGCATTATAGGCGCCTGCCCAGAACAGGTTCTGGATCATGATCCGACGGGTGCTGGCTGCCACCACAAAGGAATCCGTAAGTACATGCAGATGACTGCTGAGCAGCACCGCATCGGCACTGGTCTTGGCCAGGTCGGATGCTTCGCCCATGGCCACGGAAATGTCGGCACTGGCCAGCACAGGTACGTCATTCACCCCATCACCCAGCATCAACACCTTGGCACCTTCATTCTGCAATTGCTGAACGAAGCCCAGCTTGTCCGCCGGGGTGGCGTTGCCGATTGCTTCCTCGATGCCCAGCGTCTGCGCCATGCGTTCAACCACCGGAGCATGATCGCCGGACAGCAGGACCACGCGCATGCCGCGGGCCTTGAGGTTACTGATCAAAGCGCCTGCATCGGCTCGCAGTCGGTCATTCAGCACGAACCAGGCAATCGGACCGTCGCTGTCGCCCATCAGCAGCCATTGGCCGGTCTGCTCGGGCGCCTCTGGGGCCATCCAGTTGCCCAGCTCGGCGACATACCGGGGCTTGCCAATGCGCAGCAGCTGTTCGCCGCCCAGGCCTTCCAGACCCAGGCCCGGATGACTGGTGACGCTGTCGGCCTGGGCGGCGCTGCGACCGAAGGCGCGGGCGATGGGATGCTCGGAGCGGGACTCGATCATGCGTGCCTGCTGCAGCGCCAGATCGCTGTCATGGCCGGGGAAGGGCAGAATCCGCTCCAGGGTCATGCGGCCCTCAGTCAGCGTACCTGTCTTGTCGAGAATCACCGTATCGACCTTGTTCAGGCCTTCCAGTACATGACCGCGGGTGATCAGCAGGCCGAGCTTCTGCAGGCTTCCGGTGGCGGTGGTCAGCGCGGTAGGGGTGGCCAGCGACAGCGCACAGGGGCAGGTAGCGACCAGCATGGCGATGATGATCCAGAACGCGGTGTCCCCATCGACCTGCCACCACCAGAGTCCGCCTACCACCACAATGGACAGCAGGACCGTGACCAGAAAATACTGAGCGACCTGATCGGCGAGACGCGCGAGTCGGGGTTTATCGGCCTGAGCCCGCTCCAGCAGCCGGACAATGGCCGACAGGCGTGTTTCGTTACCCACGGCACTGACCTGAATCTGCAGCGGTCCTTCCACATTCAGGGTGCCGGCAGTGACGCGATCGCCCAGCTTTTTGGCCAGCGGCAGGTACTCACCGGACAGGGCCGATTCATCGATGCTGCTCAGACCACGGGTAATGATGCCGTCGGCGGGGATACTTTCACCGGGCTTGATTTCCAGCAGATCGCCGGGGCGTACTTCATCCAGCATGATGCGTTGCGGCTGTCCTGCTTCATCGAGGCGGATGGTGCTGGGCGGCAATAGATTGACCAGCTTGGCGGTGCTTTCCACTGTACGCTGGCGCGCGCGGCGCTCCAGATAACGGCCAGCCAGCAGGAAGAAGGCAAACATGACCACGGAATCGAAATAGATTTCGCCGGAACTGGTCAGGGTCGCCCAGATGCCGGCCAGATAAGCGCCACCAATGGCCAGCGACACCGACACGTCCATGCTTAGCCGGCGGTTTTTCATATCCCGCCAGGCGCCAAGGAAGAAGGGCGCACAACTGTAAAGTACCACCGGGGTGGTCATCAGCAACGCCGCCCATCTCAGGGCGACGGCCATCTGCGGGGTCACGTCCTGATTGAAGCCATCCCACAACGCCATGGTTGCCATCATCACCTGCATGAACATCAACCCGGCAAGACCCAGGCGGCGCAGGTAGCGGCGGTTTTCCAGGGCGATCTGTTCGCTGGCCTTGTCCGGCTCGTAGGGATGGCCGACATAGCCGATGCGCTTGATCTCGCCAAGCAGGGCGGACAAGCGGTTCTGAGTGGCGTCCCAGCTCAGGTTCAGTCGATTGTTGCCGAGATTGAGATTGGCCTCCAAGACCCCGGGCATCTGCTGCAGGCGCTTTTCAATCAGCCAGCCGCAGGCGGCGCAACTGATGCCTTCAATCAGCAACTGGATCTGTTGCTGATCACCGTCGCTGTGCACATAGCGTTGTTGCACGTCGCTGCGGTCGAGCAGTTCCAGCTCATCCTGCAGAGATTGCGGCAAGGCTTCGGGGTTGGCGGAGTTTTCCGTGCGGTGCGAGTAGTAGGACTCAAGCCCGCCAGCGACGATGGCATCAGCCACTGCCTGGCAGCCGGGGCAGCACATAGCGCGCTGTTCACCCAGAATGGCGCTGAACCACGACGAACCGGCCGGAACCGGCTCGCCGCAGTGATAACAAGGCGTGGGTTGGGTCATTTTGCGGAGAGCTGGTGCTGCTGCCCCATGACCAAGGTGATTTCGCCGGTCAGGCGCCAGCCGTCTTCACCCGTCAGGAGCGGATCGCTCAGGTCGATGTAATGGCGGCCCTGAATGCCACGCTCCAGCTGTCCGGTGTAGTGATTGCCGGAAATCTGTTGAAGCATCATGGTCCGGTCCCGCTCGGCGTGGGTCGGCGACATGATTTCCAACAACAACTGGGACGGCTGCTGCTCCAGCTCGCCATCCAGCTGCAGGCTGAGGTCACCGGTCAGCTCGTCGACCGAGAACCGGGCGCTCAGACCCAGCTCGCTGGCCCGATGGTCGCGGCCCATGTGCATGTTGATCGCCCGGCCTTCCTTGTAATAGTTGTCACGCACCATGCTGTCGGGGTTGAGGATGGACACGTACAGCAGACCCAGACCGATGACCACGGCAAACACCAGAATGCCGATCAGAAACCAGGGCCAGAACTGCTTGTACCAAGGTGGTATGTTCTCGTCGTTTTGCATGCGTTTACCTGATTGTCGGGCCCATGAAACGGCTCTCGGATGTGGCCGAGATGCTTTCGTCATCTGCCGCAGTAACGATGAAGGTGATCGGTATGTTGGTACCTTGCATGAACTCGGGATCCAACTGCACGTTGACCGGCACCTGCAGCAGGCTGCTGGGCTGGATGGTCAGACGGTCATTGGCCAGTTGCAGGGTCAGCTCCGGGTGGCCTTCCACCGTCAGATTGAAGGTGCGGGCTTGCTGACCCTTATTCATGACCTTGATTATGTACACGTTTTCGATGGCACCGCCACGCGCTTCCCGATACAGAACGTTTCGGTCGCGCTGCACATCCAGGTTCACCTGGGCCATGTTGCCGATGGTGAGGATGAACATGCCGATCATGATTGCCAGCGCTATGCCATAGCCGATCAGGCGCGGACGCAGGATACGGGTTTTCTGCCCGGCCATGTTGCTCTCGGTGGTATAGCGGATCAGGCCACGCGGGTAGTCCATCTTGTCCATGACTTCGTCACAGGCATCGATACAGGCGGCGCACTGAATGCATTCGTGCTGCAGACCATCGCGGATGTCGATGCCGGTGGGGCAGACCTGTACGCACATGGTGCAGTCGATGCAATCGCCCAGACCCAGTTCGGCCGGCTCGACACCTTTCTTGCGCGGACCACGGTCTTCGCCGCGATGGTAGTCATAGGTGACGACCATGGTGTCCTTGTCGAACATCACACTCTGAAAGCGGGCATAGGGGCACATGTAGAAGCACACCTGCTCACGCAGCCAGCCCGCGTTGACATAGGTCGCTACGGTGAAGAAGAAGATCCAGAACGCGGCCCAGCCATTCAGATTGAAGGTGACCAGGTCCACGACCAGCCCGCGGATAGGGGTGAAGTAGCCGACAAAGGTCAGCGCGGTCACCAGCGATACGGCTATCCACAATGCATGCTTGGCGCTGCGGCGCAGGAATTTGTTGACGCTCATGGGCGCCGCGTCGAGCTTGATGCGCGCGTTGCGTTCACCTTCGGTGACGCGCTCGGCCCACATGAAGATCCAGGTCCAGACTGTCTGCGGGCAGGTGTAACCACACCAGACACGACCGGCAAAAGTGGTGATGAAGAACAGGCCGAAGGCGCAGATGATCAGCAGGAAGGACAGCAGAAAGAAGTCCTGGGGGTGGAAGACCGAACCGAAGATGTGGAACTGGCGCGCTGGCAGATCCCACAGCACGGCCTGCTGGCCACCGATATTCAACCAGACGGTGCCGAAGAACAGCAGAAACAGGGCAGCGACACCTATCAGGCGGATGTTCTTGAAGAGCCCTTGGTAAGAGCGCGTATGAATATTTTCGCGCTTGGCATACAGATCGACTGTTTCGATCTTGTTCGCCGAGACATCTTTAACGGGTATTTTCTCGCTCATATCAGGCTGGCCATATCGTTAAAAGAAGGGATAGCCTGGCCAGGAGAGATCTGGTCAGGAGACGTGCGTCACCGCCCGGCCAGAATAACCGGGCCGGGCGGTGGGCACCATGCGACATGGCGTCGCTGAGGGTTACTTGTCTTCCAGCGAGAGGCCGTAGACGTAGGCGGCAAGCATGTGCAGCTTGTCGTCACCCAGGTGAGCCTGGGCAGGCATGTTGCCGTTACGGCCAGCACGGATGGTGTGCTGAACCTGCAGCATGCTGGAACCGTACAGCCATACATCGTCGGTCAGGTTAGGCGCGCCCAGCAGCGGGTTGCCCTTGCCGTCCGGACCATGACAGGCCACGCAGTTGGTGTTGAACACCTGCTTGCCGGCCTCGATGTCCATGCCGTCCGATTCCAGGCCGGACAGGCTGCGCACGTAACCTGCCGTGTTGCGCACACCCTGCTCACCGATTACCGCCAGCCATGCCGGCATGGCAGCCTGACGGCCTTCACGTATTGTGGTCATGATCTGCTCTGGTTCCCCGCCCCAGATCCAGTCATTGTCTGTCAGGTTGGGGAAGCCGAAGGCGCCCCGCGCATCAGAACCGTGACATACCGAGCAGTTGGTGGCGAACAGACGCTGACCGATGCGGCCTGCTTCTTCATCCCGTGCCACTTCTTCGATCGGCATATCGATGTAGCGAGCGAAGATAGGTGCAAACTGCGCTTCAGCACGCTCGACTTCACGCTCGTACTGACCAACCTGAGTCCAGCCCAACACGCCGGGGAACTTGCCCATGCCGGGGTACAGGATCAGATAGATCACCGCATACACGATGGTGGCGACGAACAGCATGAACCACCAGCGGGGCAGGGGGTTATCCAGTTCGGCGATGCCATCGTACTCATGGCCGGTGGTGTCGTCGGTCTGGTCCGGCCGTTGCCCCTTGCGCGTGGCAAACAGGATCCAGGTGACCAACAGAAGGAAGACGACGGTGAGGGTAATGATGTACCCGCTCCAGAAATTGCTCATTTTTCATTACTCCTGGTGTCTTGCTGCTCACGCGTTTTCTGGTCTTCATCGTCGTCGGCGAAGGGCAGCTGAGCGGCCTCATCAAAATCCTTCTTCTTGTATGAGCTGTAGGCCCACAAGACGATGCCGATAAAGGCCACCATGGCGAAGATGGTGGCGATGCCGCGTAGAGTGTTGATATCCATTGGGGTAGTTACCGGCGGTCGGAGATGACAGTGCCCAGATGCTGCAGATAGGCGATCAGCGCATCGATTTCAGCTGCGCCCTTGACCGCTTCAGTGGCTCCGGCAATGTCTTCATCGGTGTATGGAACGCCCAGCTTGCGCAGCACTTCCATTTTCCGGGCGGTGTGCTTACCAGTCAGGACATTTTCCTGCAACCAGGGGTACGAAGGCATCTTCGACTCAGGTACCACGTCACGAGGGTTGATCAGGTGCGCGCGGTGCCAGTCATCAGAGTAACGCTCGCCAACACGGGCCAGGTCCGGACCGGTACGCTTGGAGCCCCACAGGAAGGGGTGTTCCCAGACGCTTTCACCGGCGACGGAGTAATGGCCGTAACGCTCGGTTTCAGAGCGGAACGGACGGATCATCTGCGAGTGGCAGCTGACGCAGCCTTCGCGGATGTAGATGTCGCGGCCTTCCAGCTCCAGCGCGGTGTAGGGCCGCAGGCCCTCAACCGGCTGGGTGGTTTCGTCCTGGAAGAACAGCGGCACGATCTGGGTCAGGCCACCGAAGCTGATCGCAACAACAATCAGTACGATCAGCAGGCCAACGTTCTTTTCAACAATCTCATGCTGTCTCATCAATCAATTCCTCAGGCGATCTGGGCTGCGGCTTGGGCTTCGGCCGGCTTGGCGGCACGGATGGTGCGCCAGCTGTTATAGGCCATCAGCAGCATGCCGATCAGGAAGAACAGGCCGCCGATCCAGCGGACGATGAAGCCCGGATGGCTGGCTTCCAGCGCCTCGACGAACGAGTAGGTCAGCGTGCCGTCAACGTTGACTGCGCGCCACATCAGACCTTGGGTGATACCGTTGACCCACATGGATACGATGTAAAGAACAGTACCGATAGTGGCCAGCCAGAAGTGCGCGTTGATCAGGCCGATGCTGTGCATCTGCTCACGACCGAACACCTTCGGCAGCATGTGGTAGATCGCGCCGATGGAGATCATAGCAACCCAGCCCAGCGCGCCGGCGTGTACGTGGCCGATAGTCCAGTCAGTGTAATGCGACAGGGCGTTCACGGTCTTGATGGCCATCATCGGGCCTTCAAAGGTGGACATGCCGTAGAAGGCCAGTGCCACGACCAGGAAGCGCAGAATCGGGTCGGTGCGGAGTTTGTGCCAAGCGCCGGATAGGGTCATCATCCCGTTGATCATGCCACCCCAGCTTGGAGCCAGCAGAATCAGCGACATCACCATACCCAGGGTCTGAGCCCAGTCAGGCAGGGCGGTGTAGTGCAGGTGGTGCGGGCCAGCCCAGATGTACAGGCCGATCAGTGCCCAGAAGTGCACGATCGACAGGCGGTAGGAGTAAACCGGACGCTCGGTCTGCTTGGGCACGAAGTAGTACATCATGCCGAGGAAGCCTGCAGTCAGGAAGAAGCCCACGGCGTTATGACCGTACCACCACTGAACCATCGCATCGGTAGCACCGGCATACATGGAATAGGCTTTCCACATGCTCACCGGCATCGCCATGTTGTTGACGATGTGCAGCACCGCGATAGTGATGATGAATGCCCCGTAGAACCAGTTGGCTACGTAGATGTGCTTCATCTTGCGCTTGGCAATGGTGCCGAAGAACACGTGACCGTAAGCCAGCCACACCAGCGTGATCAGAATGTCGATCGGCCACTCCAGCTCAGCGTACTCCTTGGTGCTGGTATAGCCCAGCGGCAAGGTGATCACTGCGAGCACGATAACAGCCTGCCAGCCCCAGAACACGAAGGCGGCCATTTTGTCTGATATCAGTCGAGCCTGCGTAGTGCGCTGCACCACGTAAAACGACGTGCCGATCAGGGCACAACCGCCAAAGGCAAAAATGACCGCGTTGGTGTGCAGCGGGCGCAAGCGTCCGAAGCTGGTCCAGGGTAGGTCAAAGTTGAGTGCGGGCCAGACCAGCTGGGCCGCAATGAAGACACCTAATGCCATACCTACGATACCCCAGACCACCGTCATGACGGCGAACTGGCGTACCACCTTGTAGTTATAGGCTGTCGGAGTGGTAGCTGTGCTCATGCGAGAGATTCCACGGATAGCAATGGTTAAAGGGGGTCAAAGCGGCGGCAAGTATGAGGAATGCCCATACTGTTTGCAATGACACGTGTCAATGTAATGGCCACTTCAGGGGGCAGCGCGGCGGGATTCACAGCGGTTCGCTGATGTTTGTCGAGGAAGGTTTTTGATCGATGAAAGCTTCCGCGACAAGGCGAAATCGCGTTGGTACCCTGACGCCTGCCCGGAGGCCGGGCGGTGCCGGCCATGGGCCGAATGACCGGGTGAACAAGGATAGTCCCCGTGGGTGCCGCTGTGAAGAGATGGCCTCCGGCCTTGATGTGGCATGATGTCGCACATGGCCTGAATCAAGGTGTCTGGTTGGAAAACCGGGTAGTCGATGTAAGGTAGAGGCCAGCGCATCGCTACCTGACCCCCAGGGCAACAATATCTGGAGCACCCGTGTCGTCATCTTTTCTCGAAACCAGACCTTCCACGCAGACGCAGGCAACGCTGTTGCTGGCTCATGGCGCCGGCGCACCGATGGACAGCGACTATATGAACCAGCTCGCCGACGCTCTGGCCACGCGCGGCATACGCGTTTTGCGTTTCGAATTCCCCTATATGGCCGACAGGCGGACAGGGGGCGGCAAGCGGCCGCCCAATCCCATGCCGGCGTTGCAGGACAGCTTTCGTGAGCATTACCGTTCTTGCCAGCCGCCGCTGTATATCGGCGGTAAATCCATGGGTGGACGGGTTGCCAGCCTGCTCGCTGACGAGCTGCAGCCGGCTGGGCTGATCTGTTTCGGCTACCCATTCCACCCGCCCGGCAAGCCGGAGAAGCTGCGCACCGACCATCTGGCCCCGCTGCGCACTCGTGGCCTGATCATCCAAGGTACCCGCGACCCCCTCGGCAGGCCCGATGAGGTGGCTGAGTATGTGCTGTCCGAGCAACTGCAAGTCAGCTGGCTGGACACCGGCGACCACGACCTCAAACCTCTGAAAAGCAGCGGCCTGACCCAGACAGATCTGATCAACCAGGCCGCAGGTCGCGCAGTGGCCTTCATGCAGCTCGTCAAGGAGTAATCGCGCTCTACTCAAGCCCCAGCGCTGTCGGTAGAACCCCGGCGGTCAGGGTTCCCCAGCGGCGATCCTTGAGCATCAGCGGCACGAACAGCACATAGATCGGGCGGCCGTCGGGCAGGATGAAGGTACCCATGCTTATGTAAGTACATCTGCGCAGGTTCTCCAGCTCCACCGGGTTGCTGATGGTGAAGCGCATATGGGTACTGCGCATGGCGTCCTTGCGCGGGTCTCCGCTCAGCGGCTGAGAGGCGGCGGTGCGCGCGGCGGCCATGTAGCCCTGATCATCAATGGCCGTCATATACAGCACGCCATCTTCGCCTCCGCAATCCCACTCATCCAGCAGCGGCTGCACCAATTGGCGGAAGGAATCGGTCCAACTGACCCGATGTTTGCCCGGCTGGTCCTTGAGGGCCTGGTAGCTGCGGTCGAACATATCCACGCCACGTTGATCCAGCTCCTGCAGGACGGCCTCCAGGCGGCCCCGGCGAGTGAGCAATATATCACTGACCTGCTCCAGACGACCTTCGCCCAGACGGATCAGGCTCAGCGTCTGCAACACCACATTGCTTTCGTCGCGCTGGTGGTCGGCCAGCACAAAGCTCTGTTCCATGTTCCGACTGATGGTCAGGCTGCTGTCACGGATCTGGCTGCTGTGCTGATGGGTTTCCTGGTTGCCCACCGCCAGTTCTTCCAGCGCGCTGCTGACCATCAACAGATCATCATTGGTCAGCTGGAAATCCTCGACCATCACACCAAACTGATCCGCCGCACCGCGGACCGCCACACCGGCATTATCCGACTGCTCCTGCATGTGGCGAGTCTGCTCCTCGGCCCCGGTCATGGCGCCGAGCATCTGCTCCATCAGCCGATCAATCTGATCCGCCGCGTTACCCACTTGAATCGACAGGTTACGCACCTCATCAGCCACTACCGCAAAGCCGCGACCCTGCTCGCCGGCCCGGGCGGCTTCGATGGCCGCGTTCAGCGCCAGCATGTTGGTCTGAGCGGAGAAGTCCTGGACCGTGGTGAGGATCTTGCGGATCTGTCCGGAACTGGCATCCAGCGCCTCGATATTGCCCTTGAAGCCGGACATCGCCTCGCTGATCTGCTGCATCCGATTACACGCCTCGGTCAGTTGCGTCTGCGATTCCTTTGCCCCATCCAGGTTGCGTGCCGTCATGCCGGTGATATTGCTGGTGCGGGCAGCAATGTCCTGCAGGGCGATGGTGGTCTGGTCACTGGCCTGGAAGATCAGCTCGGACAGCTGTTGCTGTGCCTTGGCCTCGGTTTCCGTGCGCTCGGTAAGAACCCGGTTGCGTGCCGAAGCCAGCGCGATGCTCAGGCTCTGCTGTTGCAGATCGAGCATCATGCTGCGCAGTCGGGTGCTGAAGCTGTCGAATGTCTGGCTGACGGCGCTCGTGTCCTGTCCGACTGTTGCGGACAGGTCGATCTGCAGCGCGTTCGCCTGATCGAGCCGGCTGATCAGCGGTGAGGCCTGTTGCTGCTCGCGGATGAGTTGCCAGATGAAGAACAGCGAGACCGCCGTCAAACCCAGCGCCAGCATGCGGATCAAGCCGTCGCCCAGCCACAGCAGTGTGCCGCCCAGCGCGAGAATACAGATGGACAGGGCCAGACCCGTACCAGTGCGGGTGCCGGCAGGGGAAAAAGGTAACGCGGTTTGGGTATCGTTGGGTGTGGAAATTGCCTGCATGGTTCCCCCGGTGCCCCTTTCCGGGGCGTTGTTGTGTTTCATCCGTGAGTCACCTGAGACACAGGAGTCTCAAAGTGCTGCTTGCTAGCTTATCGGCAGAACTGTCTCAAACAATAGTAACTATTTGTAATATCAACTGGCCAGTGAAGGCAGCCACAGGGAGATTGAGGGGAACAGGATCAGGATGATGGTCGCCAGTACCAGCAGAGCGAAAAACGGTGGTGTACCGCGGATCACATCGAAATACGGTCGGCGGAAGATCGCCATGGCAGTGAAGATATCGCAGCCGAAGGGCGGAGTCGCCGAGCCGATGGCGGCCTGCAGCGTGACGATGATGCCCACATGCACCGGGTCCAGCCCGGCGGCGGCAACCGCCGGCTTGAACAGCGGCGTGAGAATGAGGATGACCACAATAGGGTCAACGAACATGCAACCGATGAAAAAGGAGACCGCGATCAGCGACAGCACCATCACCTGGCTATGGCCGATATCGGCAATGATCGGATTGAGGATCGCCTGCGGGATGCCGGCAAAGGAAATGGTATAGGTGAAGGCGTTGCCCGCCGCCACCAGAATGAACACCACGGCGGTGATCAGGCCGGTGGACAATGCTATATCCCACAGCTCGGTTACCTTGACCGAGCGCAGAATGACGATCTCCAGCACCACCGCATAGAGCACCGCGATCGCCGCCGCCTCGGTCGGGCTGAACAGGCCGCCATAGATGCCGCCGACCACCACCAGCGGAAAGCCCAGCGGCAAGGCAGCCTTTTTCAGCGCCTGCCAACGGTACCGCCAGGTAGCCTTCGGCTCCGGCTCGATGCCCATGCGAATGGAGGCGATCCAGCAATAGGCCGAGAACAGCAGCAGCAGCAACAGGCCGGGCAGAATGCCGGCAATGAACAGGTCGCCGATGGAGGCGCCGGACACCACGCCATAAATAATCAGACCGATGCTCGGCGGAATCAGCAGGGCGATGTCGCTGGCATTGATGATCAGCGCGATGCTGAACTTGTCCGAATAACCCTTTTCCAGCAGCTTCGGCCGCATCGGCCCGCCCATGGCCACCACCGTCGCCTGGGTCGAACCGGATACCGCGCCGAACAGGGTACAGCTGGCGGCGGTGGTTATGGGCAAGCCGCCGCGCAGATGCCCGACAAAACTCTGCACCAGATCCAGCAACCTGTTGGCGGTACGCCCGCGGGTCATCAGGTCGGCGGCGAAGATAAACAGCGGCACAGCCGCCAGCGCCCAGGTCTGCACACCACTGATCATCTGCCCGATCAGCAAACCGACATTGTCCATCTGCAACACCAGAAACAGCAGCATGAGGCTGGCTGCTAGCAGCGGAAACATCATCGGGAAGCCCAGCAGCAGCAACAGGACAGTAATGATGAGGGTCAGCGTCAGCATGAGTTATTCCTGATTGCTGTCATCGACAGGCACCTCGTCATAGCGCTCCAGCTCGGTGAACGAGCGGTAGAGCTTGTCCGAGGTCAGATTGCGCAAGGCCGTCAGCCAATACTGGATGGTAGCCAGGACAAAGCCGATCGGCGCGATCAGATAGGGAATCCAGAGAGGAATGCTCAGTGCGGAGGAAGTGCGGTTCATGGCGCGGATGGAATCCACGTAAGCCCAGGCATGCCAGGCAAGAAACAACATCAGCGTACCCGAGGTAATGCAGATACAGACCAGCAGAGCCTTGCGTGGCCAGCCGCGCAACTGATCATAGAACGCCGACATGGCGATGTGGCGGGCCCGGCGCACAGCGTATCCCAGGCCGGCAAAGGTCATGATCACAAGACTGAACTGAGTCAGCTCGACCTGGCCGGTAACGCCACTGTCGAGCAGCTGTCGGCCCAGTACATGCAGAGTCAGCAGGCCGGTAAGAAACAACACGCTGCCGCCGAGGATGAATTTCTCCACCCGCTCGATCAGCCGGTCAGCCAGGCTCAGCATCCTGATGAGCGCGTTCGTGTTCGAATGCTTTGCCTGCCTTGCTGCGGGCTCGGGCATTATATTTCCTTCCTGATTCTTTCTATGACGAAGAATATAGCCGCCATACCGCTGCGTTTTTCGCTTTTTTTCAAAATACAGCATCTTTTTTCCAATTGCACGGGCCGTCACATGGACATCTCCGGACCCTGTGATACTGTTTCAGTGCTAATCAGAACAATCGAAGAGGAAAGTTCCATGAAATGGCGAAATGGATGGGTAGGCGCTGCGGCGCTGATTCTCGCGGCCTGTGGCAGCGATGACGAGCAGCAGAAGGCACAAACGGCAGCCGACGAACAACCGGCAACCGGACAGGTGGAAGTCTGGCGTTTCGGCCTGGAAGAAATCCAGGGCAGCGTGCAGTATGAATACGCCAACCGCTTCGCGGAGATCGTCAGCGAGAAAACCGATGGGCAAGTCGAAGTGCGACTTTTCCCGTACGGTCAGCTCGGTGGCCTCACCGATATCTATGACCAGGTACAGGCCGGTTCGGTGCAGCTGGCATTTGGGTCGGGCTTTCTCGGCGGCACTGTGCCCGAGTCCCAGCTCTTCAGCCTGAGCTTCGTATTGACCGACGATGAGCTGCGCAACACGCAGATTCTCAACGACGAGCAGTTCCGCAAGAATGACGACCTGGTCGATGCCTTCCGTGAGCGCAACCTGCACCCGCTGGCAATCGTGCCTGAAGGCTGGCAGGTCTGGACCGCCAACAAGGCAGTACGCACCCCCGAGGATTTCGCCGGTCTGGCCATCCGCACCATGGATAATCGCCTGCTGCGTGAAACCTACAGCGCCTACGGCGCCAACCCGACCACCATGGAGTACGGCGAGCTGTACAGCGGCCTGCAGCTGGGGCAGTTGGATGGCAACATCCAGCCGGTCTTTGCCCATCAGGAGATGGACTTCTACCAGGTGCAGGACTACATGATCTTCGCCAACCAGGCGCAGTTCGTCGCCACCGTCATGGCCAACAGCGACTGGTATGACAACCTGTCCGACGAGCACGAAGAGATCATCGAAGACGCGGTGGTGGAGCTGGTGCCCTATATCCATGAAGTCCAGACCCGCCTGAATGCCGAGCGCCTCGATATCATCACCGAGAACAGCGACATCGAAATCATCCGCCTCACCCCGGAAGAGCGCGCGGCGTTCCGTGAGCGCAGCCTGCCGGTCCGTGACGTGTTTGTGGACATGGTCGGTGACCGCGGTGAGAACCTGCTCAACGCATTGCTGGAGCTGGTCGATGAAGGTGAGCCGGAGTCCGCGGGCGAACCGGTAGAAACCACCGAGACCAACGACAGCATCGAGCC
Organism: Halopseudomonas litoralis; assembly: GCF_900105005.1. NCBI lineage: Bacteria > Pseudomonadati > Pseudomonadota > Gammaproteobacteria > Pseudomonadales > Pseudomonadaceae > Halopseudomonas > Halopseudomonas litoralis. Next base: position 2,046,700 of record NZ_LT629748.1, on the reverse strand, counting down.
TGGCGAATCCCCCACACCGGGCGACCTGGACCACACCGATAACGCCAGCGACGACGCAGCTGAGTCGGTAACGCCGCAGGAGTAGGTTGCAGGACGTGGTCAATCGGCGTCACAGGCAGTAGCATGTGGGGATCTTGTTCCCCATAGGATTACACCATGACGCAGATTGACCGCTCCGCTGTAGAACGGGCCCTGGCCAGTTATCAGGACCCCTATCTCAAGACCGACCTGTTGGCCGCGGGCTGTCTTCGGTCACTGCAAGTGGATGGCGCCCGGGTCAGCGCGGACATCGTGCTGGGCTATGCGGCCAACAACATCATCAACGGCATCGCTCAGATGCTCAAAGTGGCCGTCGAGAACGTGCCGGGCGTGGAATCGGCCGATATCAAGGTCCGCTGGGAAGTCCCCGCCGCCCCCGCGCAGGGTAGTATCCCGGCCCTGGCCAACGTCAAGAACATCATCGCGGTAGCCTCCGGCAAGGGTGGCGTGGGTAAATCCACCACCGCCGTCAACCTGGCGCTGGCGCTGGCCGCCGAAGGCGCGCGCGTCGGTGTGCTGGATGCGGATATCTATGGCCCGAGCATGGGCATGATGCTGGGCGTACCCTCGGGTACCCGGCCGCAGGTGCGTGACGAGAAGTTCTTTGTTCCGCCCCGCGCCCACGGTGTGCAGGTCATGACCATGGCCTTTCTGGCTGATGACAACACCCCCATGGCCTGGCGCGGGCCCATGGTTTCCGGCGCGCTGATGCAGCTGCTCACCCAGTCCGCCTGGGATGAGCTGGATTATCTGGTGGTCGACATGCCGCCGGGCACCGGTGACATCCAGTTGACCCTGGCGCAGAAGGTGCCGGTCACCGGTTCGGTTATCGTCACCACGCCGCAGGACATCGCCCTGCTGGATGCGCGCAAGGGCGTCGAGATGTTCCACAAGGTCAACATTCCGGTGCTGGGTGTGGTCGAGAATATGGCCGTGCACATCTGCTCCAACTGCGGCCATGCCGAACATCTGTTCGGTGAAGGCGGTGGTGAGCGGCTGTCGGATGAGTACGGCGTCGATTTGCTGGCTTCAATGCCACTATCGATGATGATTCGCGAACAAGCCGACGGCGGCAAACCCACGGTCATCGCCGAGCCGGAATGCCAGATCAGCATGATCTACCAGGACATGGCCCGCCACGTCGGCGCTCGCATCGCCGCCCGCGCCGGACAGAGCGCCATGCCGGATATCAGCATCAGCGACGATTGAGAGAGGGCGCTCGCAGGGCGCCCAGAGCTGAGCACCTACGCAGCCCCGAACCAGAAGACTTTCATACCCATGCAATGCTAAGATCCAGGCCTTTAACCACGCTTGGATCAGGACAAACCCATGAGCATCAAATCGGACCGTTGGATACGTCGCATGTCCCAGGAACAGGGGATGATCGAACCTTTTGTCGAGCGCCAGGTGCGTGGTGACGAAGGCGAGCGGGTGATCTCCTATGGGGTGTCCAGCTACGGCTATGACGTACGCTGCGCTGACGAATTCAAGGTGTTCACCAACATCCATTCAGCTACCGTCGACCCGAAGAATTTTGATGAGAAGAGCTTCGTCGACGTGAAAAGCGACGTCTGCATCATCCCGCCGAATTCCTTCGCCCTGGCGCGCACCGTGGAATATTTCCGCATCCCGCGCAACGTACTGACCATCTGCCTGGGCAAGAGCACCTATGCTCGCTGCGGTATCATCGTCAACGTCACCCCGCTGGAACCGGAATGGGAAGGCCACGTCACTCTGGAATTCTCCAACACCACCACACTGCCGGCCAAGATCTACGCCAACGAAGGCGTAGCCCAGATGCTGTTCTTCGAATCTGACGAAGAATGCGAGGTGTCCTACAAGGACCGGGGTGGTAAATATCAGGGCCAGCGTGGCGTAACCCTGCCGCGCACCTGATGTATTGACGAGGGCTTGACCCAGATCAAATGCGTAGCGGTCATATAGCAGCTATCCTCAGGGTACAGAACAACCACCACGAGGGAGTAGCTATGCAAAACGTACTGGTTCCATTTGACGGGTCGGACTCCGCCAAGCGCGCGGTCAACTATCTGGTTGAGGCTTCCAAGGCCTATCCCGACATTCTCGTACATGTGCTGAACGTGCAGCGCGAAGCCAACCTCTACGGCAACTATGTACCTGCAACCATGCTGGAAGATCTGCGCCAGGGCGCGCTCAAGCATGCCGAAGCAGTCAATGCCGAGGCGGTGCTGATGCTGCAGGCGGCCGCCATTCGCCATGAGGCGCACCAAGCCGTGGGGGAAGTGGTCTCGACCATTGTCGCCGCGGTTAAAAAGTACAACTGCGATACAGTCGTGATGGGCACCCGCGGTATGGGCAGCCTGGGTAATCTGGTCATGGGGTCAGTCGCGACCCGGGTGGTGCATGACGTCACGGTACCAGTCCTGCTGGTGAAATAATTGCAACCTCTGTCGCTTCCTCCGGTCAATTGTTCTGTACCCATAAAAGAGGTTCAGATCATGACCAGCACCACAGACAAGATGAAAGGCAAGGTGAACGAAGTCGTTGGTAAAGGTAAGCAGATGAGCGACAAGCCGAGCACCAAGGCCGAAGGCAAAATGCAGGAGCGCAAGGGTGAAGCCCAGCAGGTGAAGGGGCGGACCAAAGACGCTCTGAAGGATGGGATCGACAAGGCCTGATCCGTCACACAGATAAAGGTCGGCATTTAGCCGGCCTTTTTTTATGCCGATGATACAATCTGCGGCTCCTTCCGGACGTAACCCAAGGGTAGCGGGATGCACGCAGAAAAAGAACGTATTGTCATTGTCGAAGATGACGCGAAACTGGCCGCCTTGATTGGTGAGTTTCTACAGTCGCAGGGGCTGCAGATCGACTTGATCGAAGATGGCGCCAAGGCCGTCGACAGCATTCTGGCCCATCCGCCGGCGCTGGTCGTGCTCGACCTGATGCTGCCAGGCGAAGATGGCCTGTCCATTTGCCGCCGCCTGCGTGCCGCCGGTTTTGCCCGGCCCATACTGATGCTGACCGCTCGCAGTGACGATCAGGACCATATCAAGGGCCTTGATCTGGGCGCGGATGATTTCGTCAACAAACCGGTTCGGCCCCAGGTGCTGCTGGCGCGTATTCGTGCCTTGCTGCGGCGCACCGAGGCGGAGGCGCCGCAGATACCTGTTACCCGTCTGAGCTTTGGCGCTCTGGTCATTGATAACACCCGCCGCGAAGCCTGGCTGGCCAATGAATTGATTGACCTGACCGGCGCCGAGTTCGACCTGTTGTGGCTGCTGGCCAGCAACGCCGGGCGTATTCTCAGTCGTGAAGAAACCTTCGTTGCGCTCAGAGGCATCGAATACGACGGTCAGGACCGCTCCATCGATGTCCGCATCTCCCGCATCCGCCCGAAGATCGGTGACGATCCCGACATGCCGCGACTGATCAAAACGGTGCGCAGCAAAGGCTATCTGTTCGTCGCCCCCGAACTGGACCTGCCGTGAACTCGATCTTTCTGCGCATCTATGGCGGCATGCTGTTGGTGCTGGTCACGGTGTCACTGGTGACGCTGCTGAGTGTGCATCTGATCAATGATGTCCGTGCCGAAGATTATCGCGAGCGTATCGCCAGCGGTACCTTCCGGTTGATGGCCGACAACCTGAAACCTATGGATGCATCCGAGCGGCGCCAGGCGATGAATGTCTGGCAACGGCTGATGGGCGTGCCGCTGGCTATCCAACCGCTGGAATCCCTGCATCTGGACTCGTCCAGCTGGTCGAAATTGATCAAGGGACGGGTACTGGTGCAGCCTGCGGGTGAGGATGTGCTTGCGCTGGCGCTGGTGGATATGCAGGACGAAGCGATCCTGACGGCGACTATCCAGCGGATTTCCGAGCAGCTGGGCCGGGCCACGCTGTTTCTGATTGCCGACGAGCTGGTCCGACGGCCCGAGTCGGATATGCCAGCCCGCTTGCACGAACTGCGTCGAGAAAAGGGCTTCGGTTACCCGTTGCAGCTGACCCGTCAGCACGAATCGGATCTGGATGCCGACCAGATCCGCCGCCTGGATGAAAGTGACACCGTCATGGCGCTCGGCCCGGACGGCTATTCGGTACTGCTGTATCTGAAAATCCCCGGTACTGAGTGGATTCTGCATCTGGGCCCGCTGTACCAGATGAGCGCCTACCCGCCGGAACTGCTGATCATCATGGGGCTGTTGGCGCTGACGCTGACCGGACTGCTGATCTATCTATTGGTGCGCCAGCTGGAACAGCGTCTGATGACACTGGAGGCCGCCGCGGTGCATATCAGCAGCGGCAATCTGGATTTCCGGGTGAACATGGACAGCCAGGATTCGGTGAGTCGGCTGGCGCGCGCCTTCAATGAAATGGCCGGGCACGTGCAGCGCCTCATGCGCATTCAACGGGAAACCATCGGCTCGGTGTCCCATGAATTGCGTACTCCGGTAGCGCGGCTGAGGTTCGGGCTGGAAATGCTCGAAACCGCCACCAGCGACGAAGACCGCAAACGTTTTGTCGACGGCATGGATGGCGACCTCAGCGAGCTGGACCGGCTGGTCGACGAGATCCTGACCTACGCGAGACTGGAGCAGGGCGCACCGGCCATCACCATGAAAGGCACCAATATTCCAGGGATGGTCGAGCACGTCATGGCCGAGCTGGCACCGCTGGACAGCAATATCCAGCTGGAGCATGTCGACAATTCATGGGGGCTGGGGCGGCATGTGGATGCCGAGCCGCGCTACATTCAGCGGGCGATCACCAACCTGATCGGCAATGCCATGCGCCATGCCAGCAGCCAGGTGAAAATCACCACGCGCATACAGCACGGCATGTGTCGGATATCCATCGAGGATGACGGCCAAGGTATTCCCGAAGCCTACCGGGAAAAGATCTTCACCCCCTTCATGCGCATGGACCTGAGCCGCACGCGCTCGTCGGGTGGCTATGGCCTCGGGTTATCGATAGTACGCCGCATCATGTTCTGGCACGGCGGCAGGGCGCAGGCTGAAGCGTCGCAAGCTCTCGGTGGAGCCTGCTTCATCATCGAATGGCCATTGCGGCGGCGCTGAAGCAGGGCAGCGCCGCCCTCAGGAAACTCAGCGAGAGTGGCCGTTGACCAGTAGGCGAAACGCCTGGCCGGCGCGTTCCGGAACGGGTGTGCGGCCGCAGATCAGATCGCAGTAAATCGCGCCTTCACCGATGCGGATAATGAAATAAGCCAGGTTTTCGGCATCCATTTCCGGGTTGATTCGTCCAGCCTGAATCTCCTCTTCGAACAGAGCCTGCCATTCATCCATCAACCGTTTCTGCAGGCCGGAGACATTCGAGGTCAGCAGTTGCAGGCCCCATTGCGGCTCGGCAGCAAGAAAGTCATGCATCGGCTTGGCGTTGATCAGCGCGACGTTCACATCGGTGTAGATCTGACCCAGAAAGTCGATGCCTTTTTCCGGGTGATCAGCTCGGGCTTTTTCGATGGCCTGATCATAAATGCCCTTGTACAACGACCAGAGAATCTCGCCCATCAACAGATCCTTATTACCGACCCAGCGCATCAGCGTTGCGCGACCTATGCCCAGTTCTTCGGCAAGCAAAGACAGATTCAAGCGGCGACCTTCAAGCCACCAGCGGCGAGCCATGCGGAAGGCGCTGATGGGAGTGGCTCGCTCGTCGGATTGACGTTGTGACAGAGCCATGGACAGAGGGGTAGCTGGGGTGCTCATAGAATTGATGCCTTGGTATTGTACTTTTGAAAGATATAGTGGCGGGATGATACCAAGGAATAAAGTGTCCCGTCCATGGTAAAGAGGTGGCGGACTGATCGGTCAGCCAGTCAGAGCGAGCAATGAGACAAATTGCCATGTGGCGAAACGGTATCGGAGCGGGTTGGAGATGGGATAAAAAAAGCCAGTCACCCGAAAGTGGCTGGCTCTGCATAACGCCTTACCGCGCTCTTAGTTGATACCCTTGCGCTGGATATCCCAGTTTCTGTCGCCGCAAAGATCGCAGTTGCTGCCATAGAAAACGCTTTCGGCGCTCTGGTCATCCATCAGGTGGTAGCGCATCCAGGCGGTGGACGGACCGCGATACTCACCGGCATTGCCGACCGGCTCGAAGTGGCTGACCGACCGCCGCTCACCCCAGAACACCGGTACGTTGGCGCGGTTGTATACCGGTTGGGCATTCAGCGTCGGAGAGGCAATGGTATCGCCGCCACCGGTCATCAGGAACATCGGTCCGCTCTGGTTGCTTTGCGAAGAGCTGCGATGACCGAGGCCGATGGTGTAGGGCTGGAAGGGTGCGCTCACCGTCACTCGGCTGTCCTGACCGGCCATGATACTGCCGCCACCACCTTGGGAGTGACCCGCGGTAGCAACACGGTTGACGTTCAGTTGGCCGGAGAAAGTGCCGGTACTGCGTCCATTCTGATCAACCAGGTAATCCAGGCAGTCGATCATTTCTTCACCGGAACCGGCGTTGGAGGTACGCGCCGCTGCCACGACAAAACCATGGCTGGCCCAGTGTTCCAACAGCCCGCGATAGGTGCTTGGCGAGCTGCCCGTACCATTACCCCACAGAATGATCGGGTGCGGCACACCGGCTTCGCCCAAGGTGCGGGGACGATAGACGGCGCAGGTGCTGTTGACGTTGCTGTTGGTTACCGAATAGGGACCATCAGCGGCGAAATCAGAAACACCGGGAAAGCCGGTACCCGTGCCTGGACCTGGGGCGGGATCGCCCGGGTTGACCGCCATGGCGCCAGCAGATAGCAGCATGCCCAGAGTAAGGCCGGTGAGTTTGAATACAGGTGCTTTCATAATGAAGTCTCTTGTTGTTTTCTTGATAGGGATAGACGGACCGACATCAAGCCAGTCCGAGACAAACCCTAGACTCTGTTTATGAAGGCGACACTCGCCTATAAGGGTGAATAGTTAGACATATTGACCTTATTCACGGTTTTGCAGTCTCAGTCTCGTTACATATCAAAGTGCCATGCCGAAACGATTGTGGGAAAGCTCGCTGCAGCGTCCGAACCCGCCGCTCCGCCCCAGAGCGAAGCGGAGCGCAACCTGGCAGCTGATTCTCATGTTCATGGCTGCCCTCACACAAGTCTCATGTCATTTTGGCCGTGACCCCCTCCAGCGTCGCGAAGGAAATATCCTTCGCGGTCAGCAAAAAGTCCTGCATGTAGGACATATAATCGCGCCCTGGACGCTCCAGCGTCCGAGCCGGCAAACACGCACCGCGTCCACAGAAACGCGCAACACGTCACAGATCCGACCAGTCCTGCCGACGGACACACAGCTCACCGCTATGCTGTAGCTCACCAGAATCAGGCCTCCAGGGAAGCAGCGTGGGACGCAACCGTTACCTCATCACGACACCAGACCAACCACACTTTCTCACCTGCACAGTGCTGGAGTGGCTACCCCTGTTCGCTCAACCGGCATTGGTTGATATCCTGCTCGATAGCTGGCGCTACCAGCAGGAACAACATGGCTTGCGGCTCTATGGCTACGTAATTCTGGAAAACCACCTGCACTACGTTGCCCAGGCGCCAGACCTGGCCGCGGCAGTCCGCAACTTCAAATCCTTCACAGCACGGCAAATCATCAGTTACCTGGAAAAGAGAAACTCCTCCGGCACCCTGCGCCAGCTGCGCTTTGCCAAGCGGGCTCACAAACAGGATCGGGTCTACCAGCTATGGCAGGAAGGCTCGCATGCCGAGTTGGTCTGCAGTGAACGGGTAATGCAGGAAAAGCTCGAGTACATTCACCAGAACCCAGTCAAGCGAGGCTATGTAGACCGACCTGAGCACTGGCGCTACTCCAGTGCCCGGGACTATGCAGGAGAACAGGGCTTAATCGATCTACAACCCTGGATCCAGAACTAGCTGCAGCTCACACAGCGGTGGGGACCGGGACGCAGAGCCCGCCCCCAAACGATGGTTCCCACGCTCCCGCGTGGTAACCGCGTCCTGGACGCTCCAGCGTTCGAACTGGCAGCTTGCACAAATGGTGAGGGTAGGGACGCAGAGCATCCCGGCATGCGTTCCCACGCAGGAGCGTGGGAACGATCGGGTAGTGAGTCAACGTCTCGTTTCCGAGCTGGCTGCTTGCACGGCGGAGGGGCGGGGCGCAGAGCCCTCCATAAACGATGGTTCCCACGCTCCCGCGTGGTAACCGCGTCCTGGACGCTCCAGCGTTCGAACTGGCAGCTTGCACAAATGGTGAGGGTCGGGACGCAGAGCATCCCGGCATGCGTTCCCACGCAGGAGCGTGGGAACGATCGGGTAGTGAGTCAACGTCTCGTTTCCGAGCTGGCTGCTTGCACGGCGGAGGGCGGGGCGCAGAGCTCGCCCCCAAACGATGGTTCCCACGCTCCCGCGTGGTAACCGCGTCCTGGACGCTCCAGCGTTCGAACTGGCAGCTTGCACAAATGGTGAGGGTCGGGACGCAGAGCATCCCGGCATGCATTCCCACGCAGGAGCGTGGGAACGATCGGGTTGTGAGTCAACGTCTCGTTTCCGAGCTGGCTGCTTGCACGGCGGAGGGGCGGGGCGCAGAGCCCGCCCCCAAACAATGGTTCCCACGCTCGGCGTGGGAACCGCGTCCTGGACGCTCCAGCGTTCGAACTGGCAGCTTGCACAAATGGTGAGGGTCGGGACGCAGAGCATCCCGGCATGCATTCCCACGCAGGAGCGTGGGAACGATCTGGACTCGCATGACAGTGGGGCGGGGCGCAACCTGGCAGCTGATTCCCATGTTCTGCATGGTTGCCCTCACACAAGTCTCATGTCATTTTGGCCGTGACCCCCTCCAGCGTCGCGAAGGAAATATCCTTCGCGGTCAGCAGAAAGTCCTGCATGTAGGACATATCCAACATGTCCTCACGCACCGCGGCATACAGCGTGCCGAACAAACCCTTGCTGCCCAACGGTCGGGCGCTGACATAGCCGCGTTGCAGGTATTCGGTAATCGCCCAGTTCGGCAGACAGCACACGCCCCGACCCGACGCCACCAGCTGCATCATCATGATGGTTAATTCAGCATTGCGCACATCGGTCGGCTCGACCCCAGCCGGCTCCAGAAACTGGGTGAAGATATCCAGACGGTTGCGCTCCACCGGATAGCAGATCAGCGTTTCCCGCGCCAGGTCCTGGGGCTCGACATAGCTGCGCTCGGTCAACGGGTGCTGATTGCCGATGGCAAGCATCGCCTCGTAAGTGAACAGGGGCACATAGCTGATCCCGGCAATATCCTGAGGATCAGAAGTTACCACCAGATCCAGCTCACCGCGGGCCAACGCCGGCAGCGGCGCAAAGAAAAAGCCCGAGGCAAAATCCACCTCCACCTCCGGCCAGGCATTGCGAAATTGATCAATGGTCGGCATCAGCCACTGAAAGCAGCTATGACACTCGATCGCCATATGCAACCGACCCGCCTGGCCACCCGACAGCCGCTGCAGATCCCGTTCCGCCTGACGCACCTGCGGCAACAGATTATCCGCCAGACGCAGTAATCGCAGGCCTGCAGTAGTGAAGCGTATGGGCTTGGTCTTGCGCACAAACAGGCTGGTATCGAGCCGCTGCTCAAGATCCTTCAGCTGATGGGATAACGCCGACTGTGTCAAATGCAGTCGCTCGGAGGCTTCCACCAGACTGCCGGCCTCACGAAGCGTGGCGAGCGTACGCAAATGGCGGAGTTCGAGCATGGTCCTTATTCCTTATCATGAGAAAAATCGAAGTTTATCATTAACATGATGAGTTGGATTCACTATTTGCCGGGGCTGACCATATACGCCCCGCCCTGCGGACCTGAGACAAGCGTATAAACCTCGCCATCTAAGGACGCGCCACCCGAAAAGCCTCCCCCGCGACCAATGTCACTGGCACCTTACCCCTTGGCAGCGTTAAAGTAGCGCCCGATCTTGACTCTGGGGTTTGTCATGCAGGAATTGTTGTTGCATTGCCGTCCGGGCTTTGAAAGTGAAGCCGCCGCTGAAATGCAGGAGTTGTCCGCGCAAAAGGGCATCGCAGGTTATGCCGTTACCCGCGACAGCACCGCCGTGGTGCGTTTTGTCTGCCCAGAGGACGGCGATGCAGGCCGCCTGATGCGAAAGCTCGACTTCCGTCAGCTGATCTTTGTCCGCCAGTGGGCGGTCGGCACCTGGCTTGATGTTCCCGCCGAAGACCGTATCTCGCCCATCATCACCGCCTGTTCCAAAGGTCCCATCGCCTCCAGCATGTGGCTGGAAACGGCCGACACCAATGATGGCAAAGCCCTCGCCGCGCTGACCAAGAAACTCGGTCGCCCGCTGGAAACAGCTCTGACCAAAACCCGCTTCGTACGCCCGACAAAAACCGACGCCCCACGGCTGCACGTGTTTTTCGAGAGCGGTCAGCGAATCTTCGTCGGCTGGTCCTGGGCCGGCAACGCCGCGCCCTGGCCGATGGGTATTCCACGTCTCAAGGTGCCTCGCGACGCCCCCAGCCGGTCAACCCTGAAACTCGAAGAAGCCTGGCACCACTTCATCCCGCGGGATGAATGGGACAGCCGCCTGGCCCCCGGCATGACCGCCGTGGATCTCGGCGCCGCACCGGGTGGCTGGACCTGGCAAATGGTCAACCGGCACATGAAAGTGACCGCCGTAGACAACGGCCCCATGGCCAAGAGCCTGATGGACACCGGTCAGGTCGAGCATATCGAAGCCGATGGTTACATGTTCAAGCCGAAGAAGCCGGTGCAGTGGATGGTCTGCGATATCGTCGACAAGCCCGCGCGCAGCAGCGCCATGCTCGCCCGCTGGCTGACCCGCGGCTGGTGCCGGGAAGCCATCATGAACTTCAAACTGCCGATGAAACAGCGTTATCGCGAAGTCATCCAGTGTCTGGAGCATGTGCAGGACGCGCTGGACGAAGCAAACATCCGCGCCACCATATCCTGCAAGCAGCTATATAGCGACAGGGAAGAAGTGACCTGCCATGTGCGCATATTGCATGCCGGGAGCTATCAGATAGCGAAGCAGGTTCCGGAGTAACAGACGGGCGCTGACACCGGGACGCAGAGCGTCCCTGCATGCATTCCCACGCGGAGCGTGGGAACGATCTGGTGGGGAGCCAGTACTCGATTTCCGATGGTTCCCACGCTCCAGCGTGATAACCGCGCCCTGGACGCTCCTGCGTCCGAGCTGTGTCCCGGCACAATGCCCGAGCCCGGCTGTATGGGCGTTACAGTGGCTCCAGCAGAGTGATCTTTTCCTCTTCCATCAGCATCGGAGCAAACGAGACCAGGCATTCCTTGCGCTCCGGTGAGTTTTCCCAACGCTCCCATGAATGGCGGTTCTGCCAGGTGACTATCACATAGCGATAATTAGGGCGTTCCAGATCAATGAAGGATTCTCCGAACAGATAACCGGGAGACTGAATGGCCTTTTGCAGAATGTTACGCGCGGCGGCTTCGTAAGGCTCTTCCAGGCCTTCTGCGATAATGCGCTCAATCAGTACCTTGATCATGTTTACTCCTTGATATTGTGATGAATAGCCTCAGTGTTACCCCGTAAGCCGCGACTGGCAAGTGACGGTCGATTTACGGATAATCCAGCATTACGTTTCAGAGTCCGATGTTATATGACAACCGAGCCGACCTCACCAACCCAACTCGACGCCCGCGGGCTGTTTTGCCCTGAGCCGGTCATGCTGCTGCACAACGCCGTGCGCGACCTTGCCGCCGGGCAATGTCTGGAAGTCCTGGCCACCGACCCGTCAACACAACGGGACATCCCGCGCTTCTGCAGTTTCCTCGGGCATGAGCTGCTGGAGCAGCAGGAGCGGGAAGGGGAGTTTCATTACCTGATTCGCAAGCGGGATGCGGAGTAATACTCGAAACCCGATGACGGTAAACGGCCTACACCAGGACACAGAGCATCCCGCATCCCGCATCGCGTTAAAACCGGGGCGCAGAGCATCCCGGCATGCGTTCCCACGCCGGAGCGTGGAAGTCATCTGAAGAACGGGTAGCGACTAACCCGTGAGTTTCAGATGACTCTCATCCTGCGGAAAACGCCGCTTGCGTCTGCCGCCGACAATCGCCAGGCGGATTGACAGGAATGTCGCCGCTACGCTCAGCCCGATGATCAACCCCTTCCAGAACCCCGCCGGCCCCTGCGGCGGACCCAGCAGGTCGGTCAGGCCCAGTACGTAGCCGCTGGGCAGACCCACCAGCCAGTAGGCGACCATGGTCAGCAGCATCGGCACGCGGGTGTCCTGATAGCCGCGCAGTGCCCCGGCACAGGCGACCTGCACCGAGTCGGAAAACTGATACAGCGCGGCATAGAACAACAACGCGGTGGACAGCGCCAGCACTTCGGGATCGCTGGTATACAGATACGGCAGCCAATCGGCCAGCAGATAAATACTGCTGGCAGCCACCACAGCGAACAACAGCGCCACGGTAATCCCCACCTTCGCGGCAAACAGCCCGGCCCGCGCACCGCTCATACCAAGGTTGTGACCGACCCGCACGGTGATCGCCAGACCAAGACTGAAGGGCACCATGAAGATGATCGAAGTGAGATTCAGCGCCACCTGGTGACTGGCAACCACCACGGCGCCAAGACTGCCGATCAGCAGGGCGATCAGCGCGAACATGCTGGTCTCGGAAAACAGCGATATACCGACCGGCAGACCCAGCCCCAACAGATGCCGCTGCACCGTCCAGCGCGGCCACTCGAAACGCTCGAACAGTCGGCAGGCATCGTAGATCGTCGAGCGTTTCAGATAGACCAGCATGCAGCCGAGCATGAACCACATCACCAGCGTGGTCGCGACACCGCAACCAATTGCGCCCATGGCCGGAAAGCCAAGCTTGCCGTACACCAGCACATAGTTGGCCGGCACGTTGAGAATCAGCCCGAGAAAGCCGATGACCATGGTCGGCTTGGTGCGCGACAGACCATCGCTCAGCCCGCGCAACGCCTGATACATGCCCACCGCCGGAAAGCCCAGTGCCACCGCCTGGATATAGCCGATGGACTTGGGAATCAGCTCCTCCTGCACGCCGGCCCAATACAGCAGCGGCTCCACGGAAAACAGCAACACCGCGCAGACCAGACCGATACACAGACCCAGCCAGACCGCCTGACGCACCAGCGGCCCGGTTTCCTCCAGACGACCGGTACCACTGCTGGCGGCCACCTTCGAGGTGATGATCATCAGCACGCCGGTCAGAAACAGGAACGTCGGCACCCAGAACGAATTGCCCAGCGCCACCGCAGCCAGATCAACAGCACTCACCCGACCGGCCATGGCCGTGTCGACAAAGCCGAGCAGAGTGTGCGACATCTGTGCCGCAATGATGGGCAGCGCAAGCCAGATCAGCGCACGCAGTTCTGTTACACTGCGGCGTCCGCGGGAGAGGCTTCTTCGAGTCATTTAGCGTTACTGCATAAGAGGGAAAAGCAGCCCATCCTATCAATTTGCCGAATATTGTCCATCACTCAATGACACACGATTGCCAGGATCTGGTCCGACTGTTTGCGGACTGTTTTGCCAGCGAATTCAACACCCGTCTGGTGGGCGGAGCGCCGGAGCCAGTCTACCTGCCGGCAGATACCGACGAGCCGATGCACCGCATCATCTTCACCCATGATTATTACCGCAGTGCATTGCACGAGATCGCACACTGGTGCGTCGCTGGCGCCGCCCGCCGGCAGCTGGCCGACTTCGGCTACTGGTACGCCCCGGATGGGCGCACTGCCGAGCAGCAGGGCGCCTTCGAGCAGGTTGAAGTCAAACCCCAGGCACTGGAGTGGTTGTTCTGCGAAGCGGCCGGACATCCCTTTCGTGTCAGCCTGGACAACCTCAGCGGCGACGCCACCGACCCGACGCCATTCAAGACGCGCGTCGTCGAGCAAGTGCGAAGCTACCTGAACCAAGGCATCCCCGAACGCCCGGCCCGATTCATCAACGCACTACTAACCTACTACCGGCCCGGCGACACGCTGCAAGTGCAGGACTTCAGCATCGAGCGGCTGTAGGCGGCAGCTTGCACGGCGATGAGAGTTGGGACGCAGAAGCATCCCGCATGCATTCCCACGCAGGAGCGTGGGAACGATCTGGGTCCTGAGTCGGCATTCCGGTTTCTTGGCTGGGGATTGCACGATGGTGGGTGACCGGGACGCAGAGCTCGCCCCCCAGACGATGGTTCCCACACTCCTGCGTGGGAACCGCGACCTGGACGCTCCTGCGTCCGAACCGGCAGCTTGCACGGCGGTAGGAGTTGGAACGCAGAGCGTCAAAACTCAGACGCAGAGCCGCCCCAACGGGGTTCCCGCGCTGGACAGATGCCGGAACCACTCCGACAATAACCCCATCGCCCCTCACGGACCCGAACCATGCATATAGTCGCTGATGAAAACATTCCGCTGCTTGACGAATTTCTCGCCGATTTCGGCCGTCTGACACGTTTGCCGGGGCGGTTGATTGATCATACCTCGGTCAGTGACGCCGACGTGCTGCTGGTGCGCTCGGTGACCAAGGTCAGTGCCGCCATGCTCGCCGGCACCCCGGTGCGCTTCGTTGGCACCTGCACCATAGGCACCGATCACCTCGACCTGCCGGGACTGGCAGCGGCGGGCGTCGAAGTCGCCAGCGCGCCAGGTTGCAACGCGCGCGGTGTGGTGGAGTATGTTCTCAGCTGCCTGCTGACGCTGTCCGAGCGCAGTGCCACCGCCTGGCAGAACAAGATGGTCGGCATCGTCGGGGTAGGGGAGGTGGGCGGGCGGCTCGCCACCACACTCGATGCGCTCGGCATTGAAACCCTGCTCTGCGATCCGCCCCGTGCCGAGCGGGGCGCCGAGGGACTGGTCGAGCTTGATGAGCTGATCAGCCGCTGTGACGTCATCAGCTGCCACGTGCCGCTGACCACCGACGGCAAACATGCGACTCATCACCTGTTCAATGAAAAACGCCTGCGCGTACTGCGCCCCGGTACCTGGCTGATCAACAGCAGCCGTGGTCCGGTGATCGACAATACCGCCCTGAAAACGGTTCTGGCGCAGCGCGCGGACCTGCTGGTCGCATTGGATGTATGGGAAACCGAACCCCTGGTCGACCCCAAACTTGCCGCCCGATGTGCCCTGGCTACGCCGCATATCGCGGGTTACAGCCTCGATGGCAAGCTGCGCGGCACCGCACAGATCTATCAGGCGCTATGCCGTTTTCTCGACTCGCCTGCCACGCTGACTCTGGAACAGCTGGCGCCGCGTACAGGCGCGGGGGAATGGGCGATGGAAGCCGGCACCCCAGCCGATTGGCTGCTGAGCAAAGCCCTGCGACAGGTCTACGACGTACGTGATGATGACGCCCGTCTGCGCGCCATGCTGGCGGCTGCACCATCGGAACAGGCCAGTCGGGAAGGTTTTGATCGGTTGCGCAAGGATTATCCTCTACGGCGGGAATGCAATTTGCTTCGTATCAACACCGCCGCATCCGAGCCACAGGTGGCTCGGCGCTTGATTGCCGCGGGGTTTGTGTCGGGCGGTGAGTTCTGAGAGAACGCGAAGCCAGGTAATGGCCATGGCCGAGCGGGCCGGTTTTGTGGGAGGCCGCTCCTACCATCCTTTTGCAGCTCGGCTGACCTGGCCGCTTTCAGCGGGCATTGGCAGCGCGGGGCGTTACCCAATGTTCATCAAGTGCTTCACAGGCTTGCTGGATCATGCGTTCGGTTATGGCAATCTCACGGCCATGCTCATCCACCAGAAAGCCCCGTGCCTGCAGAGACGGGCGAGGCAGGTGCTCGGTAAGGGAACGCTGTTTCTGCTGTACCTGTAGATTCATTGATTTTTCTCCAAATCAGCTCTAATCGGGTAGATGCCGGCAACTCTGCGATGCCTGACATAAACGAAGCATAGACCAATGTTGTGACCACAGGATGACAGAAAGTTTCCGGGGGAGGGGCAATCAATGGTTTGGAGAGAGTGGCAGCCCGCCAGGTGGGGGCTGCCGTTGAACAACCTTAGCGATAGTTCCCGGCGCGCAGCGCAGCGATGCGCTGTTCCAGCGGCGGGTGGGTCATCAGCAGGCCGGCGAGGCCGTTCTTCAGGTTGCCGTTGATACCGAAGGCAGTCATTTCACCCGGCATCTCAACCGGAATGCCCTGCTCGGCACGCAGACGCTCCAGCGCCGCAATCATGTTGCCGCTGCCGCTCAGTTGCGCTGCGGCCGCATCGGCGCGGAATTCGCGCTGGCGCGAGAACCACATGACGATGATGCTGGCGAGGATACCCAGAATCAGCTCGGCAGCGATGGTCGCAATGAAATAACCGATGCCCGGGCCGGAGCCTTCGTTCTTGAACACAGCGCGATCAACGAAGTTACCGATGATGCGCGCAAAGAACATCACGAAGGTATTCACCACGCCCTGAATCAGTGTCAGGGTCACCATGTCGCCGTTAGCCACGTGACCGATCTCGTGAGCCATGACCGCGCGGATCTCGTTAGGGCTGAAGCGTTGCAGCATGCCTTCGGACACCGCCACCAGCGAGGCGTTCTTGTTCCACCCGGTAGCGAAGGCGTTCGACGCCCGCGACGGGAAGATACCGACCTCCGGCATACCGATATTAGCGGCCTGGGCCAGCTCGGCAACCGTATCGACCAGCCATTGCTCCTGACGGGTCTGTGGCTGGGTGATGATGCGGGTACCGGTGCCGCGCTTGGCCATCCACTTGGACAGGAACAGGGAAACGAAGGAGCCGGCAAACCCGATCACGGCGCAGAAAATCAACAGCGACGTCAGGTTCATGCCGCCCTGACCATCATGAATACTGCCAACACCCAGCAGGCTCAGGGTGACACTGGCAACCAGCACAATGGCAAGGTTGGTTGCCAGAAAAAGCAAAATACGCATCATTTAAGTGAAACTCCTCGGGATGATATAGCTAGCCGTATAGTTGGGCCTGACCGGCCGGGATTCAATCGGCAGTCTGTATCAAAGCGTGTCGGGAGAGCGGCGCCAAGCCAGGGACGCAGAGCATCCCTGCATGCGTTCCCACGCGGGAGCGTGGGAACGATCAGGTGTGGCATGGAAACCGCGTCGTAAGTGTTCCAGGGCTCAACAAAACCTACTGCCGATACCCATGCAGAAAGTTCGCAATCCGCCCGATCGCCATTTCCAGATCATCCTTGCGTGGCAGCGACACGATGCGGAAGTGATCCGGCCAGGGCCAGTTGAAGGCGGTGCCCTGAACGACCAGGATCTTCTCCTGCAGCAGCAGGTCCAGCACCATCTTCTCGTCGTTATGGATCGGGTACACCTTCGGATCCAGTTTCGGGAACAGGTACAGCGCGCCCTTGGGCTTGGTACAGCTCACCCCGGGAATGTCGTTCAGCATCTCCCAGGCCAGATCGCGCTGCTCCAGCAGGCGGCCACCGGGCAATATCAGATCATTGATGCTCTGATACCCACCCAGCGCAGTCTGAATCGCATGCTGCGACGGCACGTTCGCACACAGGCGCATGGAGGACAGAATCTCCAGCCCCTCGATATAACTGGCAGCTTTCTGTTTCGGGCCGCTGATGATCATCCAGCCGGAGCGGAAACCCGCTACCCGGTAAGACTTCGACAGCCCGTTGAACGTCAGGCACAGCAGATCAGGCGCGATGGCGGCGAAGGAATCATGCTCGGTGCCGTCGTACAGAATCTTGTCGTAGATCTCGTCCGCCAATACCAACAGCTTATGCTCCCGAGCGACCTCGGCCAGCTGCTCCAGCACCTCGCGCGGATACACCGAGCCGGTCGGGTTGTTCGGGTTGATCAGCACCATGGCTTTGGTGTTTGGGGTGATCTTGCTGCGAATATCCTCGATATCCGGATACCAATCCGACTGCTCGTCGCACAGATAATGCACCGGCTTACCGCCCGACAGGCTCACAGAGGCCGTCCACAGCGGATAATCCGGCGCCGGGATCAGCACCTCGTCGCCATTGTTCAGCAGCGCCTGCATCGCCATCACGATCAGCTCGGACACGCCGTTACCGAGGTAGATATCCTCGATGCCAACGCCCTGGATGTTCTTGGTCTGGCAGTAATGCATCACCGCCTTGCGCGCCGAGAACAGCCCCTTCGAATCACTGTAGCCCTGGGCAGTGGACAGGTTGAGAATCACGTCCTGCAGGATTTCCTCGGGCGCTTCGAACCCGAAGGGCGCCGGGTTGCCGATATTCAGCTTGAGAATCCGGTGACCTTCCTCTTCGAGGCGTTTGGCATGACGCAGAACGGGTCCGCGAATGTCGTAGCAGACATTGGCCAATTTGTTGGACTTGCTAACCTGCATGATACTTACCTGTAAATCATCGGATGGTGAGAGGGGCTGTAACCGCGAAAGCAAAACGAGCATGATACGGCTGCGGTTCCGGCGAAGAAAGCCCGAGCACACAACTTGCGGAGGAAATATGGACAAAGTAATCAAATCGGACGACGACTGGCGCGCCCAGTTGGACGACACCCAGTACCAGGTCTGCCGACTCAAGGGTACCGAACGGCCATTTTCCGGGGAGTATCACCTCAAGGGTGAGCCTGGCCTGTACCACTGCGTATGCTGCGATGCGCCGCTGTTCGACACAGACACCCAGTTCGACGCCGGCTGCGGCTGGCCCAGCTACTACCAGCCCGTGAGCGAGGACGCGATCAACACCAGCGAAGACTACAGCCACGGCATGCACCGCACTGAAGTGCTCTGCGCCCGCTGCGACGCGCACCTGGGCCATGTCTTCCCAGACGGCCCACCACCGACGGGATTGCGCTATTGCATCAACTCGGTGTGTTTGAGGCTGGAGCCGAGGGGGTGAGTGAGCTGCGCCCCAGAACCTGCGCTTTGAGAAGTATTCAACCACCAACCAGGAACCACTCATGCCCGACATCACCACCGCCGACTTCATGCAGCGCGTCGTCCATTTTCTCGACCGCTACGAGAAGAACCTGCCGCCTGTGCCGCCCGTTATCGACTGGGCCCAGACCCACGCCGCGCGTTGGGTCGGGCAGGGTGATGGAGGGTGGCTCAAGCCCTTGGAGCTAACGGCCGGGCACGGGTTGAACGATCTGGTCGGTGTAGACCGGCAGAAAAATTTGCTCGAAGCCAATACCGAGCAATTCGTCAAAGGCATGCCCGCCAACAATGCCCTCCTATGGGGCGCGCGCGGGACGGGCAAGTCATCTTTGGTACGGGCGTTGCTGGCGACATGGGCGGAAGCGGGTTTGCGTCTGATCGAAATAGACAAGAGCGACCTGATCCACCTGCCAGCGCTGGTCGCACAGATCAGTGAGCAGCCGTGGCGTTTCCTGCTGTTCTGTGATGATCTGGCCTTCGAGGCGGATGACAGCGCCTACAAGACCCTGAAAACCGTACTCGACGGCTCTGTCGAAGCGACACCGGACAACCTGCTGCTGTATGCCACCTCCAACCGCCGCCACCTGCTGCCAGAGCAGCGCAGCGACAACCTCGGTGCCAGCATGGTGGATGGCGAGCTACACCCCGGTGAAGCCATCGAGGAGAAGATTGCGCTGTCGGACCGGTTTGGGCTGTGGGTGTCGTTCTATCCCTTCAGCCAGGATCACTACCTCGATGTGGTGCGGCATTGGCTGGCGGTCATGGCGCATGAGTATGGTCTGCAATGGGAGTGGAGCGAAGGTCTGCAGAAAGAAGCCATCCGCTGGGCACAAGCCCGCGGCAACCGCAACGGACGCTGTGCCTGGCAGTTTGCACGCTCGTGGGTGGGGAAGGAGCTGCTGAGCAGGGTTTGATTGTCGTCACCACACCAAACCAAGATCGTTCCCACGCTCCGCGTGGTAACGCCTGCCGGGACGCTCTGCGTCCCATCTCAGACAGCGCTAAACTCGCCCCGTCATCTTCGCTACCAGCTGATGCTCTGCCGGCAGCAAGGTGCTGACGCTGCTGCGTGCGGTCACTCGGCTCAGCAGCGAAGACAAGCCCGGCCAGGTTTCCTCGTCGATCAACTCGCTGGCGTGGGCCAGGTTGATCAATTGGCAGCACACAGCGATGTCCGCCATGCTGAACTGCTCACCGAGAAAGTACCGTCCGTTATCCAGCTGCGTCTCCAGATAATCAAGCAACGGCGGTAACCCGGTTTCCAGCGCACGCTGGATCGCAGCCTCATCGCAGGCCTCGCCCATCACCGGCTTCACCACACGATTACGAAATACCGTCAGGGTCGCCAGTGCGCCCAATTCATAATCAGCGTATTTCTCCAGCCAGCGCACGCGTGCGGCTTCCTGGGGTGTGCTGCCGTATAGGGAAGCACCACCGCGAGTGTCCTGCAGATACTGCGCGATCACACTGGAGTCCGCGAGGCTGAAATCATCATCCTTGAGCGCCGGAATGCGGCCCAACGGGCTGATCTCGTAATACCAGTCGGGCTGCTTGAAAGGCGGTTGGGTAACCAGCTCGTGGGCGATGTTCTGTTCGGCCAGCTGAATACGAATCTTACGAACGAAGGGCGACAGGATCGCCCCGTAGAGAGTCAGGGACATGCAATAAGCTCCATCTGGGTCTTCAGTCGTATACCGATTTCTTCTTCCACGCCTCGTCATCCTCCTCCAGAGCCTCAACACCGGCTCCAAGCTCGCTGTTGGAGCGGTTATCGGGGGCCAGCTCCGCGCGCAGCGCTGTCTGCTCGGCGTTGGCCAGCAATTGTCGGAACACCGCCAGTTGCCCGGCGCTGTCAGGATGCGGTTGTTTGTTCAGATAGGCAATTGCACGCTCATACTGCAGCTTGGCGACGCGCGGCTTGCCGACCTGCATCGCCGCAGTGGCCATCGCCTGATACAGAGTCAGGGTGGTCTGCAGCAAATGCTGATTCAACAGCTGACTCCAACGCTGAAAGGTGGGGCCATCCATCAAACCATCGCGTCGGGCTTGTTCAAACAGCCGCAGGAGGTCGCCCAGCTGCTGTTTCGCCTGCTGCGCCGCCGCTTCATTGGTAATCACCAGCGGCGCATTGGCAATCCGCGGCTCGCCCTTGTCGAGCTGTTGACGCGCGTCAGCCAACTGATCGACATGGCTGGCATTACGGCCATCAAGCTTTATCAGGCGCTCCAGCAAAGCGGCCTCTATCTGCAGCAGCTGGGTCTTGAGCTCGGCCGACATGAACTGGCCGGGCATGTCGTAGCTGATGCTGACACAATGGTTTATCCGCGCCTGCAGCTCAGCCAGGGCGCGGGCACGTTCCAGGCGTGCGCGTTCAAATGCCTGATTGAGAAAGCCGATGCAGATCAGTAAAACGAGCCCGCCCAGGACCAGGGCGGCAATAAGCGTTGGCGACACGAGCTTTCTCCATAAGCGACAAGCTGTCGTTATGCCATATCCACCCCTTCAATACAATCAACTGATCCATCAGACTGCGTTCATCCCTGCAGGCCCCGGTTTTCGTGGGAAATGAAAAAAACCTGAAAAAAGATTGGCTTGGGGGGTTGACGACCCCCGGGACCATGCCTAAAATGCGCGCCACTTACAGCGAACAACGCAACGCGGAGTTGGCAGTAAGTAGCCAGGGTTAACACCTCGGCACTGTGAAGTCCGGATACGTCCCCTTCGTCTAGTGGCCTAGGACACCGCCCTTTCACGGCGGTAACAGGGGTTCGAGTCCCCTAGGGGACGCCATTACGGCGTCAGATTTGCGGGAATAGCTCAGTTGGTAGAGCACGACCTTGCCAAGGTCGGGGTCGCGAGTTCGAGTCTCGTTTCCCGCTCCAAATACAGAAGAACCGCCCATTGGGCGGTTTTTTTGTGTCTGTAATTCGGCTACCGCCCCCACCGATAGATCTCCTCAATCTCCCGCTTGCAATGAATCAACACCGTGCCCGTGTTGTCCCCTGATAGACTCTTACAATCCGCAGAAAGCCTGAGCACGTTCCAGAGCTGCGGTTTCTGACAGGATTCCAACAGGCGTCACGGCGAAAAAGCGATCATGGCAAAAACCATTTCACTGGCAGCAGAACTGCGCAGCGCCTGGGTTGATCAGGCACAGCGCAGCCCCTACATCTCCTTCGGACTGGCCGGAGCGGTACTGGTCATTCTGACGTTGATCATCATCAGCGTCATCAGCGCGGTAAATGGTGGCAACAGCATGAACCTGCGACACGCGCTGATGGGCGGCACCGCCGGTTTTGCCGCCACGTCGGTAGGCGCCTTCCTGGCGTTGACCATGAAAACCATCTCCACTCGACGACAGGACAGCATGCTCGGCTTTGCCGCCGGCATGATGCTTGCCGCCAGCGCCTTCTCGTTGATCCTGCCCGGGATCGACGCTGCGCAAGGGATTCTCGGCAACAGCCTGGCAGCCGCCGGCACCGTGGTACTCGGTCTGGGGCTGGGTGTGCTGCTGATGCTAGGGCTGGACTACTTCACGCCGCACCACCATGAGGTCAGCGGGCGGCAAGGTCCCGAGTTCGATCGCATCAGTCGCGTCTGGCTGTTCGTCATGGCGATCACACTGCACAACATCCCTGAAGGCATGGCCATCGGTGTCGGCTTCGCCGCAGGGGATATGCCGGTTGGTCTGTCCATTGCCACGGCCATCTCCATCCAGGATATCCCCGAAGGCCTGGCCGTCGCCCTGGCACTGCGTACCACCGGGCTGTCAGCCATGCGCTCGGCCTTGGTCGCCGCCGCAACCGGGCTCATGGAGCCGCTGGGCGCGATGATCGGCATCGGCATGTCCAGCGCCTTCGCCGTCGCCTATCCGGTCAGCATGGGGCTGGCGGCCGGCGCCATGATCTTCGTCGTCTCCCATGAAGTCATCCCCGAAACCCACCGCCACGGCCACGAGACCCCGGCGACTATTGGGTTGATGGTAGGCTTTGCGGTGATGATGTTTCTGGATACGGCGTTGGGGTGAAGGCGGGCGTCCGGGTTTGCTTACTGCAGGGGGTGGAACCGGGACGCAGAGCCCACCCCAAGGCGCGGTTCCCACGCTCCTGCGTGGGAACCGCGCCTTGGACGCTCCTGCGTCCGAGCTTGCCGCCTGCAGGGGATCGGAACCGGGACGCGGAGCGTGGGAACGATCTTGAGTTGCGTGGGTATGGTGGTGGGGCTTGAGGCCGGTGGGCTGGGTGTGGTGGGGAGTCAGGAGTTACGCAGCTGCTCGCTCATCAACAACAACCGCGCCTGCTCCCAGTCAAAATCCTCACCGCGCGCCTCGGCCTCGGCCTGGTGCTCGTCCAGCAGCTGGTACTGGGCGATCTCTTCGTCCGGCATGTAGTGCAGGCAGTCCCCACCGAAATACCACAGCAGGTCACGCGGGATCATATGAGCTACCTGAGGGTAGCGGCTGATGATCTGGCAGAGGATTTCCTGACCGGAATACAATGCATCCTGATCACCCGCCTCAAGCTGGGTAATCAACTCCTCGAAGCGCTCCAGAAACAGGATGTTGCTTTCCTCAGGTGTCTGGGTCATCAGCACAGACTCCGCCCGCAGCGTGTCGAACAGGCTCATCAGCAAGGCGAAATGGTAACGATGATAGGGCAGATTGATGTTCATGGCGGACTCCCGGCTGGTAAGGGGCGGGAGTCTAGCAGACCGTGGGCCGGGGCCCAACTACAGAGCGGTTCAGATGACGTTGGACGCTCCCGCGTCCGGCGGGCAGGGTGCGCGGGGGTGGGGTCGGGACGCAGAGCGTCCTGGCATGCGTTCCCACGCTGGAGCGTGGGAACGATCGGAAGTAGAGCTCCCGTGTATGCATCTTCATATGGCACGACCTGGTATCGGAGTGGCAAGTGGACGCAGAGCTCGACCCATACGATGGTTTGTATGGTTCATCTGCAGGTCCAAAATGGACCTGTCAGGGTGGAGGGGCTCAATCGTTTTCCGGCCTTTCGGCACGGACTGTGGGAGATTTCGCCCCACCCTCACCATAAACGCCAATAGAGAATCCATCGGCAGAGCCAAGCCGCTCAGACCGACGATACGTCGCAAGCCAGCGTCTGGTGAGCCCTGACAAGTCAAAGACTACTTTAGCTTGGAGGACGCGCCATGACAAAATCTGTTGAATCTATCCTGGTGGGTATCGATGTCAGCAAGGCGGAGCTGGTGATCGCTCGCAGTGACGCCCCTCAGATCGACACGATCAACAACTCCCCCAGCGCTATTAAGCGCTGGTTGAAGTCGTTGCCGCAGGGCTCAAGGATCGCGCTGGAAGCCACCGGAATTTATCATCGGCAACTGGCCACGCTGGCTCATGCAGCAGCACACCCGCTCTACTTACTGGATGGTTATCGGCTCAGCCGTTACCGCGATGGGGTAGGTACCCGGGCCAAGACCGACCCGTCTGATGCCAGACTGATCCTGCGTTATTTGAGCAACGAGCTTGAGGAGCTCAAGCCTTGGATCCCTGCCCATGATGCGTTTTACCGCATCCAAAGCCTGATGCGCCGTCGAGCCTCGCTGGTTCATACCCGAGTAGCGTTGAGCCAGAGCTTGCAGGATGTACCTGAGTTGAAGCAGGCGAGCAAACAGCTGGATACCCATATCCGTCGCGTTGAGCTGCTGATTACCCAGCGCCTGAAGCAGGCCTTGGCAGACGTAGGCTGGGACGCAGATGCAAAACGCTGCATGGACATCGAAGGCATTGGCGAGCTGAGCTCAATGGCACTCGCCAACACCTTCCACCGAGGTCGCTTCAAGAGCAGTGACGCCTTCATCGCTTACCTGGGGATGGATGTCAAAGTCCGAGACTCTGGCAAGCAGGCAGGCCGACGAAAACTCACCAAGAAAGGCGACCCGGAATTACGCCGCCTGCTCTACAACGCGGCTATGGCTGCCCGTAAAACCGCTGCCTGGAAGGCGTTATACGAGACCTATCTATCACAGGGACTCAAGCCCATCCAGGCGCTGATCAAGCTGGCAAGAAAGTTGGCGCGCATTGCCTTTGCCTTGATGCAGAATCAAACGGTTTATCGGCCCAAAACCTGATAAAAGGGGTTGGCATGAACCATAGAATCTCCCACGCTCCCGCGTGGGAACCGCGCCGTGGACGCTCCGGCGTCCGGGCGGGCAGGTGCGCGGGGGTGGGGCTGGGACGCAGAGCGTCCTGGCATGCACTCCCACGCGGGAGCGTGGGAACGATCGGAATGCTGGAGCATGAGAACAATCGGAGAGTGGAGCATTCTCACACGGTACGATCTTATCGCCACAAAAAATAATTCTTGCCTTCAGCTTTAGCAGATTGTAAGACAGTACTACAGTTGGTAAGGTCGAGATTGTATGACAATTTACCTGGTGTTCTTCCTTTGATAGGAGCTCAATATGACTACTCCGGCATTATGGAGCGCGCAGGCGCACATGCCTTCGGTTATCGGTCGGCAGATCAATGTGGTGTCCGCTGAAGGCGCGTATCTCACCACCGATACCGGTGCGCGGCTATTCGACGGCACCGCGTCACTCTGGTACGCCAATATCGGCCATGGCCGCGAAGAGATGGCGCAGGTTGCCTACGAGCAGATGAAGACGCTCGAGGTCTATCATGTGTTCGGTCGCTACACCAATAACCGAGCGATTGAGCTCTCCGAGAAGCTGGTCAGCATTGCGCCCATCGACGACGCCAAGGTCATTCTCAACAGCGGCGGATCCGACTCGATTGATGCCGCACTCAAGCTAGCTCGCCGCTACTGGAACCATGTCGGTCGCACAGACAAGAAAGTCATCGTCAGCCGCGAGGGCTCCTACCACGGTCTGCATGCCTACGGCACCAGCATTGCCGGTCTCGACTTCAACCGTGAAGGCTACGGCACCGACTCCCTCGTCGCCGGCACCGAGCGCGTTGGCATGCACGACGCCGCTGCCTTCGCTGCCACAATCGAGCGCCTGGGCGCGGAGAGCATCGCCGCGTACATCGCCGAGCCTGTCATGGGCACCGGTGGCGTGCACCCGCCACAGGAAGGCTACTTTGAAGAGATCCAGCGCCTGTGCCGCGAGAATGACATCCTGTTCATCGCCGATGAGGTCATCACCGGCTTCGGCCGCACCGGTGAGATGTTCGCATCCAGCCGCTATAAGCTGCAGCCGGACATTATCGTCTTCGCCAAAGGGGTCACCTCGGGCTACGGGGCCCTCGGTGGCACCCTCGTCGCACCGCGCGTCTGGCATCCGTTCTTTGAACAAGGCGCCGACTCGCCCATCTATCGTCATGGCACCACCTATTCGGGCCACCCGGTCACCGCCGCACTGGCGCTGAAGAACCTCGAAATCCTCGAGCGCGAAGGCCTCGTCGCCCGTTCTGCCGAACTGGAGCGAGTACTCGCCCGCGAACTCAAAGCGATTGAATCCCACGACTTTGTAACCAGCACCCGCGTCGGTGGCTTCCTCGGCGGCATCGAGCTCTCCAGCGACGTCAGCGCCGAGTTCGTGACAGACCAGGCCATTGAGCAGGGCTTCATCACTCGCCCACTGCGCGGCAATACCGTGCAGATCAGCCCGCCCTTTATCACCACAGATCAGGAAGTACGCGATCTCGTCGGTGCGGTGCGTAGGGTACTGGACGCCGCCAAAGCGAAGGCGAGTAAAGCCACGGCCACAGCCTGAGCCAACCCAAGGAGAACAGAGCACGATGAGCCTGCCTACCCCATCAGCAGAGCGACTCGCAGCGTCGGACGAGGCGCTGCGAAGTCTTCCGGGTTTCAGCAATCATGAACCGGGCGCGAACGAATTTGCCGTGCTCGACCCGTCCACCGAGCAGCGCATCGCCACGCTGCCGAGCCTGAGCCCCGAGCAGGCCATCGAGGAGGTCGCCATCGCCTACCAAGCGGGTCGCGACTGGGCCAAGACCACGCCTCGCCACCGCTCCGACACGCTACACAATGCCTACCTGGTGCTCATTGCCAACAAGGAACGGCTGGCCTACGTCATCAGCCGTGAGATGGGCAAAACCCTCGCCGAGGCGCAGGGCGAAGTGCAGTACGCTGCCGACTATGTGAGATGGTACGCCGACGAGTTATTGCGTCCGGCCGGCGGCTACCGGGATAACCCCGCCGGTGGCTCGACGATTCTGACCAAGCGCGCGCCGGTGGGTCTGGCGCTCCTTATCGCCCCGTGGAACTTCCCCATGGCGATGATCACCCGCAAGATCGCGCCCGCCATCGCGGCCGGTTGTGCATCGGTGATCAAGCCAGCGGGACTCACGCCTCTTACCACACTGCTCACGGTTGACCTGCTGGCCGAGGCCGGCGTGCCGCGCGAACTGATGCGCGTGGTCACCACCACCCAGTCATCGGCGTTCAGCGAGGCCGTCCTCGCCGATCCGCGTGTGCGCAAGATCTCCTTCACCGGCTCCACCAGCGTCGGCAGTACGCTCATGGGGCTGGCTGCGCAAAATATCGTCAAGAGCTCAATGGAGCTGGGCGGCAACGCGCCGCTCATCGTGTTCGACGACGCCGATCTCGAGCGGGCAGTGGAGGGCGCCATACTGGCGAAGTTGCGTAATGGCGGGCAGTCCTGTGTCGCCGCCAACCGCATCTATGTGCAGGACGGGATTGCCAGCGACTTTGTCGAGGCGTTCAGCAAGCGAATGTCGCAGATGGTACTCGGCCATTCCATCGCCGAGGGAGTGGACCTGGGCCCGGTGATCAATCGGGATGCGGTGAACAACTTCCAGCGCCTGGTCGATGACGCCGTCACGCGCGGCGCCGAACTGCGCACCGGCGGCCGTGCCCCCGAGGGCGCCGGATACTTCTTCGAGGCGACTGTTTTGGATCGAGTCCCGCTCGACGCCGACATCGCCAACACCGAGATTTTCGGTCCGATTGCAGCGATTTCCCGCTTCTCAACACAGGAAGAGGTGATTCAGCGCGCCAACGACACGCCCTTCGGCCTGGCCGGCTACGTATTCACCGAGAACCTCGACCGCGCCCTGAACGTCGCCGACCAGCTGGAGACCGGTCTGGTCGGTATCAACAACGGCGTACCCTCAAACCCCGCTGCGCCGTTCGGCGGCATGAAGCAATCCGGCCTCGGACGGGAAGGGAGTCATGAGGGCCTCGAGGAATATCAGGAGATCCGTTACTACAATATCGCCAGGCGCGAGACCAGGTAATCGAAGCCATAGGGAAGGGTGGTCTGAGCCACCGGGGAGGTGTCAAAAGTAAGGGCCAGAGGTGGTCAATGTGCTTGGCCACTAGCAAGTTGCCCCGTTAGGGGATTGTGCTACTGTACAACAGTGTTGGGGGTATAAAATCGATGATAACCATCTCCCGCATCCGGAATCCATCAACCAAATACTCCAGACACAAGTCTAATAAAAGGAGATTCATGATGATTCGCAAGACTAGTCTTATCGCTGTCGGTGTTGTTGCTGCACTCGGTATTTCCCTCTGGGGTGGCAGCGCTATGGCGCAAGGCGATAGCTACACCATCAAGTTCGGCAATGTCATTTCCGCCGGTGACACGCAAAACCAGGGATATGCACTGTTCGCTGACCTGGTGAAAGAGCGCTCCGACGGACGCATCAAGGTGCAGGTCTACCCGGACAGCCAACTCGGCGGCGAGCGTGAAATGATCGAGGCCACGCAGTTCGGTGACATCGAAATGACGGCGCCCTCGGTCGGCGTTCTGGCCAACTTCGACAAATCGCTCGAAGTCTTCGACTTTCCCTTCATCTTCGAGGATGCCGAAACCGCCTACAAAGTACTCGACAGTGAACTGGGCGACGAGATGCTCGCCGGTCTGCAGAACAGTGGCTTGATCGCGCTGGGCTGGGGCGAGAATGGTTTCCGCAACCTGGCGATGGTCAAAGGCACGGTCAAAACACCTGACGAGATGAAGGGGATCAAACTGCGCACCATGCAGGTGCCAATGCACATCGCCTACTGGAGGAGTATCGGAGCGGCTCCAACCCCCATGCCATTCCCCGAGGTTTTTACCTCCCTGCAGCAGGGCGTAGTGGATGGCGTTGAAAACCCCTACGAACTGCTCTACTCGGCCAAATTCACCGAGCCCGCACACTACCTCACCGAGACCCGGCACATCTACGACCCTGAGGTCATCCTCATCAGCAAGGACTTCTTTGAAGGCCTTTCCGCCGAAGACCAGAAGATCATCCAGGGCGCCGCAGATGAAATGGTGGCCAAGATCCGTTCCCTCAAAGCGACCATCAGCGACGAGATCCGCGCCAAGATTGTCGCAGCAGGCGGCACGGTAACCGACCTGACCGATGCAGAACGCCAACAGTGGATCGATTCCGCCATCCCCTTCTATAAGGAAAATGCGTCCAAAGTCGACACGGAGAAACTCAAGGCCATTCTCGAGGCGGCAGGTAACACCACGTACCTTGAAGCCATCCAGTAATCGCTGCTGAATGTGTTCCTGCCAGGGAGCTAGCCCTGGCAGGGGCGCACTTACTGTCTCTGCACCGGGGGATTGCTGCCTATGCTCAAACGTATCTATGTGCATTTCGATGAGCACGTGGAGACCTATCTGGCGACAGTCGCATTGACCGTTTTCGCTACGCTGGTCATTTTTCAGGTCATCATGCGGTACGTATTCAACAGCCCGACCGCCTGGTCAGAAGAAGTCGCCCGCTACGCCCTGGTCTGGTTCGTCTATCTCAGTGGCAGTTATGCGGTGAAGTACGAGCGGCACGTCAGGTTCAACGTGATCGTCGATCTGATAGGCAAGAAGCTGCCTCTGGCCCAACGCATCATCCGTCTTTTCGTCTTACTACTCTGGCTCGCCTTCCTGATCTTCATGCTCAAGCTCTCGATTGAAATGGTCGATCGCCAGCTCACCACAGGCCAACGCGCGCCAGCGTCACAAATTCCCATGTACCTGGTTTATCTAGGACTGCCCCTCGGGCTCCTGCTGATGTCTTTCCGCGTGTTCCAGCACACGGCCGGCACCATCATCGATATTGTCCGGCAACCCTTTGCTCCCATTCCGCCGTCACAGACCGAGGTGGACTGACACATGGGCATAACCACACTCTTTCTGAGCTTCCTGATTCTGCTTATCCTGGGCATGCCGGTCGCCTTTGCCCTGGGTATCTCATCGCTACTCTCAGTGCTGGTGACCGGCGTGGTCCCGGTCAACTATCTCACCCAGACCATGTTCGGCGCCGTGGACTCCTATTCACTGCTGGCCGTGCCACTCTTCGTGCTCTCCGGCGTCATCATGGAATACGGCGGGCTCTCGCGCAGGCTCATCGATGCCGCAAAAGCCTTCGTCGGCCACATGACCGGGGGCCTGCCCGCGGTAACCTTGCTGGGCACCGCCGTGTTTGCCATGTTGAGCGGCTCAGGACCGGCCACAGTCGCGGCGATTGGCGGCATCATGATCCCGGCGATGATCCGCGAGGGCTACGCACGCGGATTCAGCGCTGGCCTGGTGGCCACCGGTGGGGGTATCGGCATCGTCATCCCACCCAGCATTCCGCTCATCATCTACGGGATTACCACCAACACCTCCATCGGCGATCTGTTCCTGGCGGGATTTGTCCCAGGGTTCGCCATCATCCTCCTGCTGTACCTCATGAGCCGCCACATGTCCAAGAAGCATGGTTATGGCGGCGATGTGCCCAAGGCCAGCTGGAAGGAGCGGGGGGCGGCGTTGTGGCGCGCCAAATGGACGCTGCTGATGCCCGTCGTGGTACTCGGCGGTATCTACGGCGGCGTTTTCACCCCCACGGAGGCATCAGGTGTCGCCGTGGCTTACAGTCTGGTGCTCGCGCTCATCTACAGTGAGACAAAGATCTCGCAGATCCCGGTGATGCTGAAGGCGACCTTCCTGATCTCCGGGATGATCCTGGTCATCATTGCGACGGCCTCGACCTATGCCCGGGTGCTGACACTCGAGCGCATCCCCGGCCTCATTGCTGATTTTCTCGGCGCGCTACCCGTGCCGTTCTGGGTGATTCTGGCGGTGATCCTGATCCTGCTGGTGTTCATCGGCATGTTCATGGAAACCATCGCGGGCATCATTCTTCTCGCCCCGATTCTGGTGCCAGTGGTCACGGGAATGGGCATGGACCCGGTGCACTTTGGAGTGGTCATGATCATGGCTTCGATGATCGGCTTCGCCACGCCGCCGGTGGGGGATAACCTCAACGTGGCCAGTGCGATCAGCGGCCTGTCGATCGAGAAGGTGAGTCTCGCGGCGCTGCCCTTCGTGGCCGCGCTGATTGTGATGCTATTTGTCGTCGCCTACGTACCGCAGATCTCGATGTTCCTGCCCAACTGGCTCGGCAACTGACCTCCAGAGGCTGAGCGTGCCCCGGCAGCTCAGCCCCTGGCGCGCGCTTGCTGCGACTGTATTGTCTGATGGATAAAGCTCTCGGACTCATCCAGATGGGCTCTGAACGTGTCGACTGCCGCGTCAGGATCGCCCGCGCGGATGGAATCCAGCAGTACTCGGTGCTGGCGAGCGATCTCGCTGGGTGATTCATGGCCGGAGCGGAAGTAGGTCAGTGCCAGACGCTGTTCCGCAGAGATGCTGCGGTAAAACTTCTGCAGGCGAGTGCTGCCGCTGGCGGCGATAAGGGCATGATGAAACTCGAAGTCGAACTTGAGCACCTCATTCCAGCTGTCTGCATCGCACAGCACTTCCATGATTCTGACGGCGTTCTCGGCTTCTTTCGGCAGGGTCTTTTCAGTGGTCAGAATGCGAACCGCCTCAAGCTCAATCAGCCGGCGAACCGCAAACAGGTCACGGATATCGCTTTCGGAAAACTGCGGAATGTACACACTCTTGTTCGGCTCACGGCGCAGAATCCCATCATGGATAAGCACCACAATGGCGGAACGAATGGTCTGGCGCGGAACCTCGAAGCGTGCGGCGAGCTGGGTTTCAACAAGCGTCTCGCCGGGGCGGAACATGCCACTGAAGATATCTTCGCTGAGTTGCTCAGCAATGGCTTCCACTACCGACACAGTTCGGAGTTTACGCGTACTCATGACGCCTCATTGAGTGAATCAAGGCGTTTGAGCATAACATGGACAAGTAACATTGTTGTACAACAAAGCCGAGGCGATCATACCCTGCGTGTGGCATAACACTGCCAAGCCAACACCACCAGCAATCCTGCGCCGACCCCTATGCTATTGGCATAGATGTCATGGATATCCGCCGAACGGGTAGGGTGGAAGGACTGCACAAACTCCACCGCCACACCCACGCTGAACATCAACACACCACGCAACCACCAACGCCACCGAGGGAAGGCAAGGTAGCTGAGCAAGGTGCAGACGAACAATCCACCGGCGTGATAAACCGAGTCGACAAAGCTGAACTTGAACAGCGTCGGCGGCGGCCCAGGGCGCATGCCGAGGTACATGCCGAGGAACAACACCGAGAAGAACAAAATGCGGTAAAGCAGACGATAACGGCCCCAATGCCGAAGAAGGTTCAGCCACATGACGTCAAGCGTCCCGGGTTATCGAGCGCCTGCTCGACGACGGGGCGCTTGCGTCAATGCCCATCACTCAATCACTTGCCCAAAACCATCATTAAAATGATCAATATTCCGCGCGCCAGTCATGTTGTAAAGCGAATAACGTCTGGCCAATCTCGCCCCACCGTCCCGCGTCAACGGATTCCACGCAATAGTACCGCTGGACGTCGTCGACTTCGCAAAGAAAGCATCGAACGGGAAGGTGAAATAAATCCCCTTATCAAAACTACCCTCACCAAATTCTTCCGACGACACATCCGTCTTGGTCGCCCAAGCCCCCACAGTCACCCCATTGGCAAAGCGCCGCGACAGATCCAGCGTCGCACCGTAATCGCCCGCCAGGTAACGGCCCGCGCTACCCTTGGCCAGAATATCCCAGTAGCGTGTCTCGGAATAACCAGTGATATGCCCGGTCCACGTGGAATAGTCGCGGAAGTCGAAGTCCTGACGGAAGCCGCGCTGTTTCACCCAGTTGGCATCCACACCAACCGCCCAACCGGCGTCAAACGGCCGATACAGCACCTCACCACCAACACCGCCATACATGCTTTCCAGCAGACCGACATACCCCATGGCAAACACATCACGATCCAGGCGGCGGGTATGGGTGTACTGCAGGTTTTCCAGCACCACATCTGAGGTGGTCAGGTATTCACGGATATGGGTGCGTACGCGGGGCAGATTACTGGCGGCGGTATATTCAAACTTATCAAAGTTATCCAGCAAATTGACGCCCAGGTGGCCACGTATCCAGTTATTACGGTTGAAGCGGTACTCAGCGTTAACACGTGCCAGGAATTGATACAGGATGAAGCCGTCCGGACCACCGATATTCTGGTTGTAGCCCAGTGACAAGCCCCAGTCGAACTTGTCCAGCTCGGCGGTGTGCATCACATCCTTGCTCACTACGCTGGGCGTGGCGTTGACCATGCCACGCCGAAGATCGCTAACATCGGCGCTGTTCTGCTCATAATCACGCAGGCGCTGCGCATTGATGCTGGTCTCGCTGACGGCCATGCCGCGGGGCTTGTTGACCAGCGTATACCAGTCATAGGTGCCTTCACCCAGGCTGTTGTCCAGCACGCGGGAGGCACGAGTAACGCCTTCGGCCTCGTTGCGATAGGTCCGCTGTTCGCCCGTGATAATGACTTCACGGTCCTTGATGGCGATTTCTTCCACCTCAAAGCCGGCGTTGTCCTTCAAGCGGTCGCTGACGTTGGCCCAATCCACGCTCTGCCCCGACACACCCGCAGGTAGCGGACGGCGTGGCTCGGGATCAGGGTCAAGAAACTTGTCCGGCCCGCGTGATTTCAGGTTAGTACGGAAGGTAATACCGATCATCGCAGTATTGCCGCGCTCCCAGCCAGCGCTGACATCGATAACATTATTGACCTTGAACACAGCGCCGATATTGAAGCGCGAGTCCGCCACTTCGAACTCAGGGTCGCCAGGCTCAGATGAATAGTCGTTGCCGTCCACTTCAAACTTCAGGCGCAACCGATCCCAGGGTGTCTGGTACTCGACACCACCGAAAAAAGCAGCCGGGCCACTGAAATAAGTACTGGTATTAAAGTTACCACCGCGATCACCTGCCTCGCGGCCCGCACGCTCGCTATCACGCAGGCTGCCAAACGGATTACTGATATCCCCCCGAGTACCGTGATAACCCCAGGCCATCCCCAGGCTCACATCCAGATCCCAGAAGCGCTTGTTGGCAACCAGATATTCACTCGAGAACAGACCGGTACCGGCCGCATCGATAAAGCCCAACGCGATCTGTGGCATCCAATAGGATTCCTGCCACAGCCGGAACTTGGCATCGACTGCCTTATCCTTATTGCTCTGGTCTCCACCGAAACTGCTATTCTCGCCGCCATAGGTAAGGTTGGTCATAGCGGTATAACGCAGCGTTCCTTCCATCCACGGCAAAGGCGTGACAGAAATACTGTATCGGCTGTAGGGCGATACCCGGTTGGCGTTGAAGCTGAACCCACCATCCTCGGCAAAGCGCGCCGTAGGGGTTTGCAGCAGGCCGACACCACCGAAGTCATTCTGGGTGGTGCGGTAGCGATCAGCCGCAGCATGCTGCGGCAAAATGGCCAAGGCCAACAGAGCGGGTACGAAAACCGACGCCTGCTTTTTAAATGCTTTATTCACTGAAGCGGCCTCCCAGGCTGTACTGGGTAGCCAGTAACGCCGCCATATCCTTGTTCAGGTCCTGCGCTTCCGGCGACAGCGCGGCAGGATTGAAGGGCACATAGATGATGGCACCAACGGCCAGTGTGGCCTGCTGTTGGTTCCAATGAGCCATGCCAATCCGCTTGGTGGTACCGTCGGGTTGTATCACATGCACGTAATTACGATCCGCCGCTCGATGAACAGGGCATTGGCCGAGATAGTCCTTGAGTTGCAACTGGGCATCGAATGTCAGCTGGCAATCGGCCGTTACCGCGCCGAGCACCCGGATGGAATCTGGACGCAGGGGGTAGATTAGCTCATCTCCCGCTTCCAATAGATCGTTCTTGCTGGCCAGGAGCAACTGAAAGGGATTTAGCTCCGCAACCACCCGGCCAGTCACGGGCAAGCGCTGTACAAAGACTTTCAGACGCTCAAGCAACTGCTGCAGCTCCGCATTATTCTCGCTCTGAGCGTGGATTCGGTTGGCCCGCAAGTCATACAAAACACCGGCTTTCAGGCGCTGCTGTGGCTCGATGGCGCTGTGGCGGAGCAGGGCGGCGCCCAACGGCCAAGCCTGGGCGCTGACCTGGCCCGCAACCGCGGCGTCCTGCAGCCGGGCACCTTCGTGCCATTGATATTCACCGGGTTTAAGTACCGCACCGCTCACTGTGATGGTGTCAGCGGCAAGAGGGTTAGCCAAAAAGCCGGCGAGCAAAGCCGCCGCGGCGACGTGATAAAAAGAGCGCAGGGCGATCATGGCTGACCCCCGGCGGTTTTCAACAGAGTGAGATGCAAGGGCGGCAGATCCGGGGCTATGTACTGGGTGCTGCGGCGTACCAGGCCGGTATCAGGTTCCAACCAATAGTGATTGGTAGCCTTGAAATCCAGCTCCGGCATGCGGATATGCTCATCCACGCGCTGCAACATATGGCGTTGCCCCATGAACTCCACCTCTTCCAGAGGGCCGCGTTCATAGTGCGCATGCTGGCGCAGGCCAGTCAGATACTGAGCGGGGTAATCCACCTGACGGGTGATCTCCAACCCATCGGCAACCGTCAATAACCCTTGGTTGAAGGGGTCGCCGCTAACCAGAGGCGCGATGATATCAAACGGCAGTCCGGCAGATTGGGTAACACGTCCATGCTGCGTCAGCAGCATTTCCGTTATGCCGTACCATTCAACAACGCCGGTCGCGCTGCCTCTGGTTACCAGCATGGCTTCGGCGACGCCCAGGCGGACTGACAACGCCGGACCATTGACGGCATTTACCCGTTCAATGGTCACTGGCGATTCAGGTCCAGATATGGCCAGTTTCATGGTTTGCAGCGCATCGCCCGACAGCGAATTGCATCCGGTCACGCCAGCCATGGCCATGCCCAGTACGACCGTGCGGAGAATGGTCTTCACCGGGTGATCCTCAATTGTTGCGATCGTTTATATCATCTTCGATTTCGAGTGTGGAGCGGAAGATATTAGCAGTAGGGAATAGCTGGCTGACGAAGCGGTTCCAGCGCGTGATGCCCGCAGCACCTACGAAAACTACATCCTGAGGCTGCATTTCGAACTGATTAGCCAGAATGAAAGCGGACGGCGACTGCGCATTCAATTGGAATACCGTGGCTTTATCCGTGTCCAGGCTCTCTACACCGCGGATCACATAAACTTCTTTGCCGCTTGACGTCATTGGTGAAGGGCCACCAACGGTAGCGAGGACTTCACTCAATGTCATCTGGCTAGTGCGATATGGTAGCGCTCCAGGGCGGCCGATTTCACCCATGACGAATACCTTACGAGCGTCATTGAGCCCAAGGTGTACCTTATCGCCCGGACGCAGATAAACATCGCCAATCCGACTGGTGGTGCTGGTCAGTCGGTCATAATCCAATCGATAGCTGACACCTTCGCGGATGATTTTCAAGTCGGATAGGTCTGCACGCTGCGTATCTATGCCTGCCTGTCCGATAGCTTGAAGCAGAGTCAGTCTTTGAGCATTGACCGGGAGAATACCCGCGTTCTCGAAAGCACCACTGAAATAGATTTTCTGACTATTGTATTCCATCACGTTGACGTCAACCTGGGGCTGTTCGATATAGCGTGCCAGGCGCGTGGTGATGATTTCCCGAAGCTCTTCGAGAGTCAGACCGGCAACGCGTACGTTACCAATGAAAGGGTAAAATAAGGTGCCATCATCCCGGACCACCCGAGCGTTTGCCGCATTGGTTTGTTGCGTGCCACCGGGTACTGTGAGCTCAGGATGATCCCAAACGGTAATGAACAGCGCATCGTTAGCGCCGATCCGGTAGTTTTCGGGTTCATAATCAAGCAGAGCCTGAGGTACTACCAGTCTGTCATTGACAGCCTGATCCTGAGCGATCAGCTTGGGCGTGATCTGGACCATCTCTACCATGCTGTTTTCAGCGGAATCCTGACTGATCAGGCGGTCGGTATCCATGTGCATGCCGGGGGAGAACATGCAGGCCTGCAGGAGAAGGGTGGAGGCGCCCAGAGCGACAAGCGGTAATCGGATCATGGTTGGTGTTCTTCCGTGGGGTTCCAAGTAAAAAAAAGCCACCTGAAGCAAAGTTTCAGGTGGCTTGCTGTTCAGCCTTATTCACTGATCAGTTGGTGCCTGTGGTACCTGTAGTACCTGTGGTACCGCTGCTGCCATCGCTACTATCGTCCAGAGCGGCTGCTGCTGCCAGACCAACAGCTGCTACACCCAGCGCAACGCCACCATATTCGCCCAAAGTGCCTGTAGCGCCAGTACCAGCACCGGTAGTGCCGGCGGCAGTTGCGGGCGCGCCTGCTTCAGCAGGAACATCTTGCTGTGCGAAAGTCATACCAGAGGCGAGCAGGAGACCACTGGCCACTAATGCGATTGCTTGTTTTTTCATTAACTCGACTCCTTAAATGCGTGTTTGTCAGATTATACCGACTTGAATACCCATGGGAACCCACTTAACCATAATGGTTCCGTATTGCAAATCTATTATTTAGCGTCCGATTTGTACTCGTACTGATAATAGCCGTAATTGCCGTAGCCGTATGCAGCGGCTTTTTTCTCCACAGCGTTGAAGATAGCACCTTTGATCTCAATGCCGTTGTTCCGGAAGCGCTGTACGGTCAATTCCACTTCTTTGACCGGGTTCAGGCCAAAGCGGGTCACGATCAGGCTGGTACCAGCCAGACGGCCGACCAGTGCTGCGTCCGTCACAGCAAGGATAGGCGGTGTATCGACAATAACAAGATCGTACATCTTGCTCAGTTGATCCAGCAGCGTCTGGAAATTGGAATGCATCAGCAATTCAGAAGGGTTTGGCGGGATGGTGCCACGGCTGATGAAGTGCATCCCCTCAACCTCGGTCTTATGTATCACATCCGCCAACGTATGAGTATGCACCAGCAATCCGGACAGCCCAGAGTCTGGGGTCGTGCTGATCAATTTGTGCAGATAGCCCTTGCGCATGTCGCCATCGATCAGTAGCACTTTTTGCCCGCTCTGGGCCACGATGGCCGCCAGGTTAGCTGATACAAAGGATTTGCCTACCCCCGGGCTCGGGCCGGAAATCATCAGAATATTATTCTTGGCTTCCATCATGGCGAAGTGCAGGCTGGTGCGCAGGCTCCGCAGCGCCTCGATCGACAGATCTGCTGGATTGGTCGCTGCAAGCAGGTGCGAGCCTTGGACATGGCCAGGCTTACCTTTGAAACTGCGCTCCATCACTTCCTGATCCTTGCTGAACGGCACAGATGCATATACTGGCAGGCCCAGTTGCTCAATAAGCTCAGGGTTTTCAATACCGCGGTTCAGTGCATGGCGGAGCAATGCTATAGCTAAGCCGAGCGTCAAGCCGAGTAGAGTGGCAATAGCTATGATTACCCCTTTTTTAGGTTTAACCGGTTGGGCGGTATTAACTACCGCATCGTCAATGATTCTCACGTTGCCTACAGTGCCGGCCCGCATGATGTCCAGTTCCTGAGACTTGTTCAGCATCTGAGTATAAATTTCAGTGCTCACTTGAACATCCCGTGCGAGACGCAGCAATTCCTGCTGAGTCTCCGGCAGACCGCCGACTTCTTGAAGCATGCGGTCGCGACGACTCTGCAATTGTGCCATCTGGCTCATCAACGCTTGATAGCTGGGGTGATCCTTTGTAAATCGTCGCTGCAACTCCTCGCGCTTGAGTGTCAATCCGGAAATCTCGGATTCGAGCTCAACGACTTGGCTCAGAATTGATTGGGTTTCAATGCTGATATCGACGGAGCCGGCACTGGCCTGGTACTGATTCAGCGCATTTTCAGCTCGTTCGAGTTCTTTGCGCACCTGTGGTATCTGATCCGTAAGAAACTCCAGGCTTTGCTGAGCCTCGGCGGATTTGCGTTCAATATTCTGGCGCAAGTAAAGGCGGCTGACTTCGTTCAGAACGTTGATGGCATAATCAGGGGCTGGGCTTTCCAGCGATAAGGTGAGAATTCCCGAATCCTTACCTTTCTCAGATACCTGGATAGCACCTTGAAGCCCCAGAATTGCGCCGAGTTGGTCGCGTTTGACTATTCGAAACTCGGTGCCTGGTCGGGCTGTCAAAGCGGCGACCTGAACCTTAAAACCATCTTGCTCGACCGCTTCCCCGATGGTGCCAGTCAGTAGTGGATCACCATCAGCATTGGAAAGCGTGTAGCTGTCATTTTCCCCTGCAGTCAGTATAAGCGTAGCCCCAATGAAGGAGGGAGGGACTTCAAGCTGAAAGACCTCCAGATGCTCACCACCCCAAGCAAAGCTGTCGAAGCCCAGAAAAGGAGTGGCTACCGGGTTATCGGTAGTGGGTTGAAAGCGTCGACTCTTAAAAGAACCGATCACCGGGAACAGCTTAGGTTGTGCAACGGTGGTCAATTTCAGGTTGTCAACTGCCTGACCGATCACCTGCCGGGATTTGAGCAACTCGATTTCAGTAGCCGCAGCCGAGCTGGTTGGAAATATTTCACTGTCACCAATTAAACTACCCACACCCGAGGACTTCTGCTCTATTTGAACCATGGCGCTAGCGACGTACACCGGGGTGGCCAATACCGCATAAATAACCCCGACCACAGCAAAAAAAGCCGTGCAGGCGATGATGATGCTTTTGTTGTCCAGCAAGGCGCCCAACAACGCCAATAGGTCGATTTCATCACTGGTTTTCTGTGGCGCAGCGACAGGCGGATTCTGCATCAGGGGCTCTCTTTAAACTGAAATGACATTACTTGAGATAGGGCAGCCAGGCAGTGGCAGCCTCATCAAGAATCTTGTATACGTGCTCAAATGCAGGACGTTGCTGACGGTAGGGGTCAGGTACATCCCGGCCATCAGACCACTTGGAGAACAGAAAAGTTTTACCACGGGCTTCAGGCGCGAGGGAATGGATAGATTGCAGGTGGCGTTGCTCCATTGCCAGCACCAGATCGGCCTCACGTAACATCTCCGGCGTGAGCTGTCGCGCCTGATGACCGGGGAGAGGATAACCCGCAGAATCAAGCAGCTCGGCAGCGGTAGCATCCACCGGCTTACCCACCAGAGCACCCAGGCCCGCTGAGCTAACCGTTATATTTTTATCTGCCAACCTGTGCTTCAACAGGGCTTCACCGGTAGGACTCCGGCAAATATTGCCCACACAAACAACCAAAATAGATTTGAACATGCAGTACCGTGACATCCGATGTATGCGGGCGATCTAGCGCGCAACTTTAGTGAGAACCCCATTCAAGGTCAAGAAGTGCCGGATAATAGATGACGCTTCATGCCATTTTAATGACGCAACTCAATTCACCTCCAAACTGTGCGCCCGGCCACAGTCTATGCAACAAGTTTCCCGAAGCATAGCTCCCTCGCGCTACGCTCACCTCGAAGATGATCGCTTGTATGGTTTTCCTGCAGGTCCAAAATGGGACCTGTCAGGGTGGAGGGGCTCAATCGTTTTCCGACCTTTCGGTACGGACTGTGGGAGATTTCGCCCCACCCTCACCATAAACGCCAATAGAGAATCCATCGGCAGAGCCAAGCCGCTCGGACCGACGATACGTTGCAAGCCAGCGTCTGGTGAGCCCTGACAAGTCAAAGACTACTTTAGCTTGGAGGACGCGCCATGACAAAACCTGTGGAATATATCCTGGTGGGTATCGATGTCAGCAAGGCTGAGCTGGTGATCGCTCGCAGTGACTCCCCTCAGATCGAAGCGATCAGCAACTCCCCCAGCGCTATTAAGCGCTGGTTGAAGTCGTTGCCGCAGGGCTCAAGGATCGCGCTGGAAGCCACCGGCATTTATCATCGGCAACTGGCCACACTGGCTCATGCAGCAGCATACCCGCTCTATTTACTGGATGGTTATCGGCTCAGTCGTTATCGCGATGGAGTAGGTACCCGAGCCAAGACCGACCCGTCTGATGCCAGACTGATCCTGCGTTATTTGAGCAACGAGCTTGAGGAGCTCAAGCCTTGGATCCCTGCGCATGATGCCTTTTATCGCATCCAAAGCCTGATACGCCGTCGAGCCTCGCTGGTTCATACCCGAGTGGCGTTGAGCCAGAGCTTGCAGGACATACCTGAGTTGAAGCAGGTGAGAAAACAGCTGGATACCCATATCCGTCGCGTTGAACTGCTGATTACCCAGCGCTTGAAACAGGCCTTGGCAGACGTAGGCTGGGACGCAGATGCAAAACGCTGCATGGACATTGAAGGCATTGGTGAGCTGAGCTCAATGGCGCTCGCCAACACCTTCCACCGAGGTCGCTTCAAGAGCAGTGACGCCTTCATCGCTTACCTGGGGATGGATGTCAAAGTCCGAGACTCTGGCAAGCAGGTAGGCCGACGAAAACTCACCAAGAAAGGCGACCCGGAATTACGCCGCCTACTCTACAACGCGGCCATGGCTGCCCGTAAAACGACTGCCTGGAAGGAGCTATACGAGACCTATCTGTCACAGGGACTCAAGCCCATTCAGGCGCTAATCAAGCTGGCAAGAAAGTTGGCGCGCATTGCCTTTGCCTTGATGCAGAATCAAACGGTTTATCGGCCCAAAACCTTATAAAAGAGGTTGGCATGAACCATAGAATCTCCCACGCTCCAGCGTGGGAGCGCATGCAAGGACGCTCCGCGTCCGCCCGGACGACCAGACAAACTAAACAACAGAAAGGACTCTGCCCATGCCAACCTACCCCCACATCCAACACCACGGCGCCACCAACGGCGTAACCGGCTCCTGTCACCAACTCCACCTCAGCCCCACCGCCAGCATCCTCATCGACTGCGGCCTATTCCAGGGCGCCGAAGCCTCCAGCCGAGGCGCCAAAGCCGACGCCCTCAGCATAGAATTCCCAATAACAGACGTAAAAGCCCTGGTCCTAACCCACGTCCACATCGACCACGTAGGCCGCCTCCCCTGGCTCATCGCCGCCGGCTTCAAAGGACCGGTCTATTGCACCGAACCCTCCGCCATGCTGTTACCTACCGTCCTGGAAGATGCCTTCATGGTCGGTATCCAACGTGACGCCCAACTAGCCGAGCGTTTCATAAAACTGGTTGAACCCATGCTCAACGGCAAACCTTACCGCGAATGGACAACCATCCTTGAGCAGCCAGACCTGACCTGCCGCATACGCTTCCAACGCGCCGGCCACATCCTCGGCTCCGCCTGGGTCGAATGCGACGTCCACTACCCGCATGAAAACCGCAGCCGCCGCATCATCTTCTCCGGTGACCTAGGCGCGCCCCACGCCCCGTTACTACCGCCGCCCGATACGCCTTACCGTGCCGACGTAGTCGTACTGGAAAGTACCTACGGCGACCGCCTGCACGAAGACCGCCGCACCCGTCGCCAACGCTTCCAGGCCGCACTCGAACAGGCATTGTCAGACGGCGGCACCGTACTGATCCCCGCATTCAGCATAGGCCGCACCCAGGAACTGCTCTACGAACTGGAAGACATCATCTCCAGCCAGAAAGG
The DNA here is from genome assembly GCF_900105005.1 of Halopseudomonas litoralis. Classification (NCBI taxonomy): domain Bacteria; kingdom Pseudomonadati; phylum Pseudomonadota; class Gammaproteobacteria; order Pseudomonadales; family Pseudomonadaceae; genus Halopseudomonas; species Halopseudomonas litoralis. Next base: position 2,004,071 of record NZ_LT629748.1, on the reverse strand, counting down.
CGACTGGAGCGAAATGCCGATCATCCTAGACGCACCACTGGCCACCCGCTTCACCAAGCTCTACCGCGAACTTAAACCTTATTGGGCAAAAGAAGCGCTGAGCAAAATCGCCAAAGGCCGCAAACCCCTCGGCTTTGAGCAGCTGCTCACAGTAAGTACCCACAGCCAACACCTGAGCATGGTCAACCGGTTGGCCCATACACGCCAACCTGCCATCGTCATCACCGGCAACGGCATGTGCAGCGCCGGGCGCATCATCAACTACCTTAAAGCCATGCTTGAAGATCCAAGGCATAACATCATCTTCACCGGCTACCAGGCACAAGGTACCCCCGGCAACGCTATCCAACAGCATGGCCCGGCAGGCGGATATGTGGATCTGGAAGGGGAGCGGTTCAACATCCGCTCCGGCGTCACCACCCTGGGCGGCTACTCAGCTCACGCTGATCAAAAAGGACTGGTCAACTTCATCACACGGATGCGCCAGTGGCCAACAGAGGTACGGCTGGTCCACGGAGACACTGAAGCAAAGCGAACACTGGCAAGTCAGTTAAAAGAAAAAGCGCAAGTATACAAACATGCGTTTGAAATCGTTATTCCTTAACGAGCAGGTGATATAACCAATGTCGTGTTGTGCTAACTGTCAGCTGGTGGTAGATGATTACAACTTAACGCAAAGACTTGTAACAATCGGCCCGGACTAGGTAATATCGCGGCCCTTATGGGTATCACACGGCATGTAAGCCATGCCTTATCCAGTGGCCTATGCAAAAAAGGGAAAAGTTTGTGGCTAACGACTCCACGCGAGCGCAATGGTATCTGATTCAGTGCAAGCCACGGCAGGAAGCCCGCGCAGAAGAAAACCTGCGCAACCAGCATTTCCCCTGCTATTGCCCTTTCCATACGATAGAAAAAATCCAGCACGGCCGAAGAGTTGTCACAAAACAGCCACTCTTCCCAGGGTATCTTTTCATCAACCTGTGCAAGCTCACCGATAACTGGCACAGCATCCGCTCCACACGCGGTGTGTTGCGAATGGTGACCTTTGCAGGCGAGCCCTTGGCCGTTGCGGACGAGATCATCGAAAATTTGAGAACACGCCTAGCAAGCACCGACAGCAAACCCCTGTTCGAAGAGGGTGGCAAAGTGACCGTCACCGAGGGCCCCTTCAAGGACCTCGATGCCGTCTTCTGCAAAACAGACGGCAATGAACGCGCAATCATCCTGTTGACCATGCTGCACCGCGAACACCAGGTACGAGTACCCTTAAGCCAGCTCAAAACGACGCTCTGAACATTTTGCAATAACAGCGGTCTTAAAGCCGCCGCGCGCCAAGATACCGGCGCCAAAAATCGATAGGTGTAAACGTCCTCAAGAAACCGACTGTAAATCTTGTGGCGGTAGCGTGCCTTGACTCCCTCTCCCCCTCGCGGGAGAGGGCCGGGGAGAGGGGGAAAGGCCCCTCAGAAAGGACGCTGCTCTCCAACAAATAATCAACAACAGGACAACCCAAAAAAATGTGCGGAATCGTAGGCGCCATAGCCAAACGCAACATCACCCCCATCCTCATCGAAGGGCTGCGCCGCCTCGAATACCGCGGCTATGACTCAGCCGGCGTAGCCGTACTGGCCACTGGCAACGGAATCAAACGCGTACGCGCCGCCGGCAAAGTGGCCGAGCTTGAAAAAGCCCTGGAACTCTCCCCAGCCTACGGTCATCTGGGCATCGCCCACACCCGCTGGGCCACCCACGGCAAACCTGCCGAACACAACGCCCATCCGCACGTATCCGAGCGCCTGGCCGTAGTGCACAACGGCATCATCGAAAACCACAGCTCCCTGCGCAAAAAACTCATCGATCTGGGTTATACCTTTACCTCCGAGACCGACACTGAAGTAGTCGCCCACCTGTTGGCCCACTACTACGCGCAAAAGAAGAACCTACTGTGCGCCTTCCGCACCACCTTGTCTGAGTTGCACGGCGCTTATGCATTAGGTGTCATTCATCAAGACGAACCCGATACCTTATATTGCGCCCGTATGGGCAGTCCACTGGTGATAGGCGAGGGCAGCGAAGAGCGCTATATCTCCTCCGACCCGCTGGCGCTGTTGCAGGTCACCGACCAATTCGTCTACCTGGACGAAGGCGACCACGCCCGCCTGACCGTGGAAAGCCGCGACATCTGGAACAAACGCAACGAGCCTGTAGATTACGCCGTGCTGCGTTATGAACACGCCGCCCACAGTCTGGACAAGGGCGAGTACCGCCACTACATGCTCAAAGAAATCTACGAGCAGCCCGCCGCCATCACCAACACCCTGAGCGGCACCTTGGGCGACGACCACGTTCTTACAGCTATCCTCGGCCCGGATGCAGAAAGCCGCCTCAAGGATATCGAAAACATCCATATCGTCGCCTGCGGCACCAGCTACCATGCTGGGCTTGTCGCCAGATATTGGATAGAAGAACAAGCCGGCCTGCCATGTCAGGTAGAAGTAGCAAGCGAGTTCCGCTACCGTCAGGTAGCTGTGCCGCCAAATACCCTCCTTATTACCATTTCCCAATCCGGTGAAACCGCCGACACCTTGGCCGCACTACGTCACGCCAAGCCTCAGGGCTATTTGAGTACTCTGGCCATCTGCAACGTGGCCGGCAGCTCGTTGGTGCGCGAAGCTGATTGGCGCCTGTTGACCCAGGCCGGCCCGGAAATCGGTGTTGCCTCCACCAAAGCATTCACTACCCAGCTAGTGGCTTTGCTGTGGCTGACAACAGCACTGGCTCAAGAACGCGGTCGTGCCAACGAACTGATTGCTGCCAACATCCGTGCATTGCGCAACCTGCCAGCTCTCGTCGCGCAGGCTCTAGAGTTGGACAGCAAAATCGAAACGCTGGCTGCGAGCTTCGCCAACAAGCACCATGCACTGTTCCTCGGCCGCGGCACCCATTACCCCATCGCCATGGAAGGAGCGCTCAAGCTCAAGGAAATTTCCTACATTCATGCCGAAGCCTACGCTGCCGGCGAACTCAAACATGGCCCTCTGGCACTGGTAGACGAAGACATGCCCGTAGTTAGCGTCGCCCCAAGCGATAGCCTGCTGGAAAAACTCAAATCCAACCTGCAGGAAGTCCGTGCTCGCGGTGGCCAGTTGATCAATTTCGCATGTGAAAGGGCCGATCTGGACAATGGTGACGGTATCACCCACATCAAGATGCCCTGGGTTTACGAAGCCGTATCCCCCATCATCTACACCATTCCACTGCAGCTACTCAGCTACCACGTAGCACTGGTAAAAGGCACCGACGTAGACAAGCCCAGAAACCTGGCCAAGTCCGTCACCGTAGAATAAGTCGCAGCCCCGCGCCACTCTTGTGGGAGCGGCCTTGGCCGCGATAGCCCAAACTTCAATTACCTAACTTTTGAACCAACTGGATACAAATCATGCTCAAACTGGAAGACATCAAACTCGCCGTTATCGGCCTTGGCTACGTTGGCCTGCCCTTAGCCGTAGAATTCGGCAAAAAGCGCCCAGTCATCGGCTTTGATATCAACCAATCCCGCATCAATGCCCTGAGCGCAGGCCACGACAGCACGTTGGAAGTGGACGACGAAGAGATGAAAGAGGCTGCTCAGCTGTCATACACTGCAACACCCGCAGATCTCGAAGCAGCCAACGTTTACATAGTCACAGTCCCAACACCAATCGATGAACACAAACGTCCCGATCTGACGCCTCTATGCAAGGCATCTGAAACCATCGGAAAGAGCCTGAAGAAGGGGGACATCGTCATCTACGAATCCACAGTTTACCCTGGTGCAACGGAAGAAGAATGCATACCCGTACTGGAGAAGGTCTCCGGCCTCAAATACAATGTGGATTTTTTCGCCGGTTACAGCCCCGAGCGCATCAACCCCGGTGACAAAGAGCACCGCGTCACCAACATCAAGAAGGTTACGTCCGGCTCTACGCCCGAGGTGGCAGACCTCGTAGACGCGCTGTACAACGAAATTATTACTGCTGGCACCCATAAAGCCACCAGCATCAAAGTGGCCGAAGCCGCGAAGGTCATTGAAAATACCCAGCGCGACCTGAACATTGCTTTGATCAATGAATTAGCCGTGATCTTCAACAAAATGGGCATCGACACAGAAGCCGTTCTAGAGGCAGCAGGTACTAAATGGAACTTCCTGCCATTCCGTCCGGGCTTGGTCGGAGGTCACTGCATCGGCGTCGACCCTTACTACCTGACCCACAAAGCCCAATCCATCGGCCACCACCCCGAAATCATCCTGGCCGGTCGCCGCCTGAACGACAGCATGGGTGCTTATGTTGTATCGCAGTTGGTCAAATGCATGATGAAAAAGCGCATCCATGTTGATGGCGCCAAGGTACTGATCATGGGGCTCACATTCAAGGAAAACTGCCCCGATCTGCGCAATACCAAAGTAGTGGATATCGTCAAAGAACTGGGCGAATACAATATAGAGGTTGAAGTGTATGATCCATGGGTGTCTGCGGCAGAAGCTCAACATGAATACAGCATAACCCCGGTAGAAGAGCCTGCAATCGACGGCTACGATGGCATCATCATTGCCGTAGGGCATAATCAATTCAGGGAGCTCGGCGCGGAAAATATCCGCCGTTTCGGCAAAGCAGAGCACGTTCTCTACGACCTGAAATACTTGCTTTCTTCCCAAGAGTCTGATCTGCGCCTCTGATACATAGGAAGGCCGAGCCCCTTCCGGCCTAACCTCTCAGCCAATTCGAACACGAAGAACTACTAATGACTCGCTACGAACAATTGCTTGAAGAACTACCAGCCAGCCCGAAGACTTGGCTAGTTACCGGCGTAGCCGGCTTCATCGGCTCCAACTTGCTGGAAACCCTGCTCAAACTGGACCAGCACATAATCGGTCTCGACAACTTCGTCACCGGTCACCAGCGCAATCTGGACGAAGTACAAAGCCTCGTCACCGCGGACCAATGGGCCCGCTTTCAATTCATCGAAGGCGATATTCGCAATCTTGATGATTGCAACAAAGCATGCGAAGGGGTTGACTACGTGCTACACCAAGCTGCCTTGGGCTCAGTACCTCGCTCCATAAACGATCCGATAACAACCAACGCAACCAATATTGACGGTTTTCTAAACATGCTTGTGGCTGCACGCGATGCCAAGGTACAAAGCTTCACATACGCTGCCAGCAGCTCCACTTATGGGGATCATCCGGGTCTACCAAAAGTAGAAGATGTAATCGGTAGGCCATTGTCGCCTTATGCCGTCACCAAATACGTCAACGAGCTGTACGCTGACGTATTTGCCAAAACCTATGGCTTCCAGACTATCGGCCTGCGTTATTTTAACGTGTTTGGCAGAAGGCAAGACCCTGAAGGTGCCTACGCAGCAGTCATTCCAAAATGGACCGCCGCGATGATCAAGGGCGAAGACGTATTTATCAACGGAGATGGTGAGACCAGCCGCGATTTCTGCTACATCGACAATACGGTTCAAATGAATTTACTAGCAGCAACCGCCATGAGTACGGACGCCCGAAACCAGGTGTATAACGTCGCGCTGGGCGACCGCACCACATTAAACCAGCTTTTTTGCGCGATTCAATTGGCGCTTGAAATGAACGGTACTAAATATAGGAAAGCACCGAATTATAGTGATTTCAGAGCTGGCGATGTACGCCATTCACAAGCAGATGTGAGTAAAGCTATATCGCTATTGGGTTACAAGCCTAAGTATATAATTGAAGATGGGATTGCCAAAGCAATGCCGTGGTATATAAGTTTTGCAAAGGCTTTAGGGAAGGTCTGAAAAAGACTTTCTGAAAGGTCAAAATGGCGCAGCATTATTTTTCGAGATCGCTGCATGAAACAGATGAGCTTCGCTGACGCAGAATACGCCGGTAAACCTAAGCAGACCCGCCGAGAGCGCTTTCTTAAAGAGATGGATCAGGTCGTTCCATGGAAACCCCTGCTGGCTCTGATCGATCCGCGCTACCCCAAGGGTGAAGGTGGTCGACCGGCCTAACCGCTGGAAGCCATGTTGCGGGTGCATCTGATGCAGAACTGGTTTGGCTACAGCGATCCGGCGATGGAAGAAGCTCTTTATGAAACAACCATCCTTAACTTCCGTCGATTGTTGGAACGCTTCGGCCTGTCCACGGCGTTGTTTGAAGTAGTCAATCGCTACTTGACCGAGCACGGACTCATGCTGCGCCACCGCACCGTGGTCGATGCGACTATCATCTACGCGCCCAGCTCGACCAAGAACGAAGAGGGTAAACGCGATCCCGAGATGTATCAGACCAAGAAGGGTAACCAATACTACTTTGGGATGAAGGCGCACATTGGCGTTGATGCTGACACCGGACTGGTTCACAGTCTAGTGGGGACGGCGGCCAATGCAGCTGATGTCACCCAGGTAGATAAACTGCTGCATGGCGAAAAAAACCCACGTATGCGGTGACGCCGGCTATACCGGCGTTCACAAGCGTGATGAGCACAAGGATCGCAAGCAGATGATCTGGTCAATCGCCATGCGCCCCGGCAAACTCAAATCGCTGAGCAAAACCAAGCTGATCGAGAAAGGCTTGCGCCGCATTGAGCGGGCCAAAGCGAGTACGCGGGCCAAGGTTGAGCACCCGTTCAGGGTGATCAAGTTCCAGTTCGGGTTTACCAAGGTGCGGTACAAAGGCTTAGCCAAAAACACGGCTCAGCTGCACACCTTGTTTGCCTTGGCCAATCTATGGATGGCCAGGAAACAGCTATTAACCACAGGGTAAATCCGCCCGCAGTTGCGGGTACGGTAGCCTAAACGGCTCAAATCACGCCGATAGGCGCCAAAATCGTGACCGATTACGGTGAAGTCGTTCTGAAAATGATTTCTTGAGAACAATGGCCAGGATGGCTGCCGGAAGAGCTTGCTCTTCAGACCTTCCTTAGAACGATGTGACAAGGATGCGTGTAGCTAAAAGCTTATACTCCATATTAAATAAGGTTTTGAATTGTCGTATAAGAAAAATATAGTTTTCAATTATGCCAGCCAGATATATGTGACTGCTGTTGGGATTTTGACATTTCCATTATATATAAAATATATGGGGGCAGAGGCATACGGTTTGGTTGGGTTTTTTACAATGCTGCAAGCATTGTTTAGTCTTCTTGATATAGGGCTTACTCCTACCATTAGTCGCGAAACAGCGAGGTATCTAGGGGGAGCTACATCTGCACTGAATTATAGAAAGTTATTTCGTGCACTAAGTTTTATTTTTATAGTGACAGCTCTGCTTGGGGGGGGGGGTTATTTCTCTCATCTGCCGAGATAGCCACTCGATGGCTTAATGTTAACGAGTTACCGGTGGGTGATGTGATAATAGCGGTACAGATCATATCTATTAGTGTGGCGCTCCGTTGGGTTTGTGGGCTATATCGAGGGGTTGTCACGGGCAATGAACAGTTTGTCTGGCTTAGTGGATTCAACAGCCTCATTGCTACCTTGCGATTTGTTATTGTGTTACCTGTCATGTTTTTCTTAGGATTTACTCCGTTGGTCTTTTTTTTACATCAGCTTATAGTAGCGATTTTAGAGTTTTTTGGATTATTATTGAAAGGTAGATCGCTATTGCCTAATAAGGAAACTCTCTCCCAGAGTATTGGGTACTCTCTCAAGTCAATTCTGCCAGTGTTGAGGTTTGCATTAACAATAGCTTTTACTTCAGCATTATGGGTTGTCGTAATACAGATGGATAAGCTTTCACTGTCTGGAATATTACCTCTAGATGAGTACGGATACTTTACACTTGGGGTTTTAGTGGCAGGTGGAATTATGTCAATTAGCGGACCGGTAAGTAAAGCTATTATGCCCAGAATGGCGAGGCTGCAAGCCGAAGATAGAAAAAATGAAATGATAAAGATTTATCGTGACTCGACACAAGTGGTTACGGTATTTGCGGGAACTGTCGCTATAACAATGGTCGTTTGTGCGAAGCCGCTTCTATTCTTATGGACAGGTGACATAGCTCTGGCAGAGAGCGTTGCTCCGATACTGAAGTTGTATGCAATCACTAATGGTATTCTATGCTTGATTGCTTTCCCGTATTATTTGCAATATGCGAAAGGGGATGTACGCTATAATTTAATCGGTAATATTTTTTTATTGTTAGTGCTCACGCCAAGTGTGATTTACATAGCTCCAGTATATGGAGGAGTCGGGACGGGATGGCTGTGGCTAATTACAAGTGCATCGTACTTGTTTGTTTGGCTCGCTTATGTCCATCACCGTTTAGAGCCTGGTTTACATATGAAGTGGATTGTGAAAGATATATTGGTTATTGTAATGCCTGCGTCGCTGATAGGAAGTATGACCCTGCTATTTGAGTTTGAGTACGACAATCGATATCAAAGTCTAGGTTATGTGATCATCATGGGTGTAATGTTGTTGGTCTGTTCTTCTTTTAGCTCTTCTACGGTGAAGGCTTATATAGCTAAAAATGTATTGGGAAAGCTAAGCAAACGTGATTAATTACCTTCAGCTTGCCGAACAAGGTCAATCTTTCTTGGGTGGATGCGATATTGAAGTTTCTGTTCTTTTTTCCTAAGATAAATAATTATCCTAATTTCAAACCTTTAATCAATATTGTAAATTATCTGATTGATAAAGGAGGCCATGTTTTTATTGCAACTGACACCGAGGTTGATCAGACCGTAAGTAGTCAGTTTTCCGACGCAGTTGTATTTTTACAAAGGGGCTCAAATAAATCAAGGCTGAAATGGGCCCGAGAATTGATTAGGAAAGATTTTGATTGTTTTATAGGTGTTCAAGCGCATAACTCATATTGGCTAGCGTTGGGGAAGATGTTTGAATTACAATTTAGAAAGAAAGTTATATCATGGGAGCACTCAAGTCCAGTAAGTTCTCTAAAGAATGAATATACAAAAGTTTGGCTTTTGCACTTGATGCTAAAAAAATTCTTCTCGATATTTACAAATGCGTACTTTTGTGTCTCCAGGGGGGCTGTTAACGAAATGCGAGGGTTTCTAAAGGGGTTTGGGGGTAAAGCCATGTATAGCCCAAATCTTATTTATAAAAGTACAGATTTAGCCCTGTTAAATAAGAAAGATTTCAGCAAGAAAAAAATAAAATTCATATCGGTCGGGCGGCTATCTAGGGAGAAAGGGTTGTTCTTGGCTCTAGATGCACTAGCAAAACTTAAAAATGTAGACTATGAGTATATAATTGTCGGGGACGGTCCCTGCTATACTGAATTGTTTGAGTACGTGAAAAATCATTCTGATTTAAATGGGAAGGTTCAGTTTCTTGGAAGAAGGAAGGATGTCTTATTATTAATGATGAATAGCGATGTTGTTTTGCTGCCAAGTTACTTTGAAGGTTTGCCAACAGTTCTTGTCGAGGCATGCATAGCTGGATTGCCTATAATCGCCGCAGATTGTGAAACCGGACCTGCCGAAATTGTGGAAGAAGGAATTAATGGTTATCTTTTTGAAGTCGGCAATGTATCTGATCTACATAACAAAATAGAGCAGTGGATCGCGAGCCGGAAGAGTATAATAAATAGCTCCTATTATGCAAGAGATTATAGCGAAATGGCTGGAGAATACTTTATGAGAAACATGTTAGAGGTGATAGGTGATAAGTAAAGTTTTGTCTTATTTAAACGTGGCTTTCCATTCGGCTTTGGTGTCTGCTAAAGTCGGAGTGAAAGCCAAGGCACATGGAAAGGTCACATCTGGAAATTTTAAAAATATTAAATTAGGTGAGGGTGTTGTCTTTAATCCTGGCGTTTATATACAAGCTAGAGGCGCGGTTGTAGTAGGGTCTAGAGTTGTATTTTCCCGAAATGTATCAGTATTTGATGCTGGCATCGATGTTGAAAGTTTGCGTGGTCATATTACAAAAAGTGTTGTTATTGGTAGTGATTGTTGGATTGGTGCAAATGCTATTTTACTGCCAGGAGTAACACTAGGTAATGGGGTGATTGTGGCGGCTGGTAGTGTTGTAACGAAACCTGTAAATGATAACGTGGTTGTCGCAGGTAACCCGGCAAGAGTTATCAGATCTAGAGGTGATGGGGGGCTTTAGATAAAGTGTTTTTATAAATAGATAGATATGTGGCGTAGGT